>JASMBC010000044.1 GCA_030754035.1 Arenicellales bacterium
CGGGCCGAAGCGTCCGAGACTTGATCGCCAACATGGGTCGGACCTGATAGCGACGATGGCAGACACCTGGCAGAAAATGACGGTCGTCCTGAACAGTGGCGAGCACTGCCCTCATCACCTGCGCGGGCAGCGCCCGGCCTGGGGGAAAAGATGATCAGGGTCGGTTTGATCAGTTCGAATTCCGCGATCATTTCTTGGCTGAAACTCAGCCGGCAAACACTCGTCGGCAAGTTTGATGAACCGGCTGTAACCGACATAAAGGGCAGTGACTGCATCGAGCAGGATCAGATCAGTTAGCGTCTTCTATCCTCCGAAGAGAGATTTTCGTGCTTTTTCATCGCATCTAGGGTTTCCATCAAAGAGCGACAGGCGCCGGCTTGCAAGTACTCCATGGCCCGAAGTGCGGATTCATGCGCCTCAAAAGCAACGGCGTCAAGTTTTCCAATGGCAATCATCAAATGATTGAATTGTGGGATTTTCATAATATTTTTATATTAGGAGTCTCCCCCCTTATTAATCCAGGAGTTCATCCAGTGAAAAAATTCCTTATAGTTCTAGCGCTACCTCTGGCCGGTTGTGTGATGCCCCCCGCTGCGCCCAGCAAATCTGTCTCGGGCTGCTTCGAAATCTCGGGCAGTCAGTACTGTGGCAAACCGGACGCATCGATCGTGAGTTGTGAGAGAGTTGGGAAAAGTACCTATTGCAAGACTGTCAGCGGTACCAGCAAGTCCTGCTTTACCGTAGGCGGTAGTTTGTACTGTTCATAGCAGTCGTTTCCGATTCGGGTTTTTGGCAGTCGGGTGCCTGATGGTTTCTGACTCCAGGCTCACCTGATACAGACAAATCCGCAGCTTAAGCCTAGACTAGACTGCCCGTAATCACGATCGGTTCACCTGAGTCAGGTGTGGCCAGTTCGAATGGAGCGCGCTATGGTTGATCAGTTTTCCGGGCACTGTTTATGCGGTGCAATAAAGTTTCACTGCAGTGCTGAACCAATGTTTCAGGCTAACTGTCACTGTGATGATTGTCGGCGCTCCGGCGGCGGCGTTTATGCTTCGTTCGCTTTTGTTGATGTCGACGAGTTCGAGGTATCGGGTGAAACCCATACCCACCAGCATCTAAGTGACACCGGCAATACGATTACCAAACACTTTTGCCCATCGTGTGGATCACAGGTCTACACCGAAAACACCAAAACACCCAATCGGCGGGGTGTGCGGGTGGGCCTTATCGAAGATGCGAGCTGGTTTGAGCCCAAGGCCAATGTCTACGCAAGTCGCCGTCTGCCATCGACTCCGATTGATCCGAAGGTCAAGGCGTTTGACAAGATGCGTGGGTGAGAAGCTTCCCTCCTCACTAAGCTTTCACAATACGCGGTATTCAGGATACCGGTGGTTCAAATGGCGGTGTTTGGCTTTTTGCCCGTGCACCACACAACGCCATCAGCGTGATTCCTGTCAGTATCAAGACGCCGCCTGTCAGTGATTGCTGGGAGGGGATCTCACCAATACCTATCCAGACGATAATCGGCCCAGCGATAACTTCAGTCATGGATAGCAGAGTCAGTTCTACCGCTTGCAGGTGACGGGCTCCGGCTGTGAACAGGGCGAATCCCAGCCCGATCTGGAACCAGCCCATGCCGATGCAATTAATCAGATCGACCCAGGGGATCGCAAAGCCAGACCCGGATAGGCCTATGCCGGTTAGTGCGTAAAGTGTGGCGACAGCAGTCGCAACAAAAATGGTGATGAGTTTGTCTGTGCCGGCTCGGGTGCGTAGTGAGATTGTCAGTCCGGCAAAACCCAGCGCGGCCATCAGGGCAAAGCCTTCACCGCGGCCTTTACCAAGCGAGAGTTCTTCGCCGGCCATGATACCGATGCCCACGGCAGCAACTATCATCGCGGCCCACATGTAAATGGCGATGCGTTCACCCAGCAGAATGCGTCCAGCCAGGGCGGCAAAAAACGGGGCACTGGCCAGCAGAAACATGGCGTTCGCAACGGTGGTGTGCTCAAGAGCCAGGATATAGCCGGTAAAGGCTGTGCCCAGACAAAGCCCGCCCAGCAAGGCAGACCAGCCGGTTTCGATCAGTGTTTGCCCCAGGGCGTCACGGTAGCGAAAGCCCAGCCACAAGCCAAGCGCCAGCATCAGTGCCAGCGAACGGTACAGCAGCACATGCCAGGGTGTAGCCTCCTGGATCAGTCGATAGAGGATGCCCGAGGTGCTCCAGAAAATACCGGCGGCCAGTACCAAAGGCACGCCGATGCGCCGGTTGGAAACAAGTGTCACGAGAAGCGGGTTATTGACTGTTGTTTGAAGGCGGCCCGATCATACGGGAACACGAACGCTTTGCGGTAGCGCAAAACCGCCGGCCACACGCGGACGATGTCGGATGGCCGGAGTTTTGCCGATCCGCTAAGGAATTAAGTGGACTGGGCTCAGGGGCGAAGGGTCAGCAGCTTTCCTGGAATATTCTGGCGGGTCAGGTAGGGTATGTCGGATACAGACTCGATACGAAAGCCGTTTTTCTCAGCGCTTTGTATCAGTAAAGCCTCCCAATCGATTTCTTTCCAGCCCTTGCCGTTGACTGTAGCCACCAGTACTCCATCGGGGGTTAACGCACTAAACAGTTGGGCAAGATCAAAGGGTTGACTGGGCTGGTGTGAGAAGACCCCAACGCAGATGACGGCCTGGTAGGCCGGTTCCAGGGTCAGTTGCTCTGTCAGATCGGCTTCGCCCAGTGAGCGATAAACCCCCAGTGCCCGGGCCTTTTCCAGCATTTCGAAAGAAAGATCCAGGCCGTCAATTATCTGGTATCCAGCGTCAAAAAGCAGTTTCCCAACAAGGCCGGTGCCGCAGCCCATGTCCAGAATCGGGGCGTTCAGTGAAGGCAGATGCGTTTTCAGGCAGGCAACTGCCGCCTGCGGGGCGAGATAACCGAATTCATCAATGAGATCACGGTCATAGGTGTCAGCCCACTCACGGTAAACCGCACGAAAATCATCGCTGGTTTTTTCGCCATAGTTTCGCGCCAGGCGTGGGTCGAGATGAGATGACTCTTTGGCCATTCTTTATTGGAAGGGATCAGTTCTGGGCGAGGTCTTTAAGTGAGGCGCCCATCGAGGCAAACCCACCTAATGACCAGCCGCCATCTACCGGGATAACAGCGCCAGTAATGTAAGACGCCATGGGTGACGCCAGGAACATGGCGGCCTGGGCGATGTCGGCAGTGGTGCCCTGGCGGCCCAGGGGGACGGAAGCGGTTACGGCTTGTTGCATCTTGTGGGTCGGAGCCAGCCGTGCCATGCCCTCAGTATCAGCGATGGGGCCGGGAACAATCGAATTGACACGGATGTTTTCCCCACCCCATTCCATTGCCAGCACGCGGGTCACCATGTCGACGCCGGCTTTGGCGGCGCATACATGGGCCTGCATTTCCATAGGCTGGAAAGCCTGGGGCGCAGAGATATTAATGACGGCACTGCCAGGTTTTCGAAGGTAGGGGTAGGCCGAACGCATCACATGGAAGGTGCCGAGCAAGTCGATATCGACTACCGCCTTAAAGCCGTTGGCTGACATTGCGTTGACGGTTGCCGGAAAGTTGCCAGCTGCCCCCGAGATCAGCACATCAATGGGACCAAAACGCTCACTGAAGTCCCGACTGCACGATTCGATTGCCTCGTAATCGCGCACATCGGCACTAAAGCCAATCGCGTGGGCGGCATCAGCTGAAAGCTGCGCCACTGCGGCATCCACTTTTGCCTGGGACCGGCTGACTACACCGAGGTTTGCCCCGGCTCTGGCGAAACCTTGGGCGATACCCAGGTTGATCCCACTGCTGCCGCCTATGACCAGCACATTCTGGCCGGCAAAATTGAATTCAATAGTCACGGTTATTGAGCTCCTATTGGCTTCCGGAAAAAACCGGCGCGCGTTTGTTGATAAATGCTTCCAGCCCTTCCTGGCCATCACGCCCGGTCATATTGGCGCCGATCTCCCGCGTCTCTAGTGCGGTTTGAGTCATGAAGTCATTGCCGAAGCTGGCGTGCAGCATCTGCCGAGCCGAGGCGAATGCCTGGGTAGGCCCTTTGGCAAAGGTATGCGCCAACGCTATGGCAGTTTTAAGAGCAGTGCCTTGAGGAACGGTACGGGTCGCCAGCCCCCACTCAACAGCTTCGATCGCTGAGAGCTCGCGGTTTTCAAAAATGAGTTCCTGGGTGCGGCGCAATCCAATCAGCCGAGGCAACAGCCAGGTAGAGCCGCCGTCAGGACTGAGTCCCGCCGCAGTGTAGGCGAGTCGATAACGGGCAGTTTCGTCTACCAGAACGATGTCACCGACCAGCGTCATCGGTACGCCGCCGCCAGCCGCTATGCCATTGACACCGACTACGACTGGTTTGGGCATAGTCAAAAGGCAGTGCTGGGCTTCGTGCCATCGATCGGCAACGGTGACCAATTGCTCCGAATTCGTGCCAAAGCGCCGAAATTCTTTGAGATCCCCACCGAAGCTGAACATCGGCCCATGGGCGCTGAAAACCACGGCCCGTACCTGTGGGTCGTTCTGCGCTTCGCTGGCGGCGGACAGTAGATCCAGTGCCATCTGTCGCGACAGCGTATTGCCTGAATCAGGCTGGTTCAGGCAGATCACGGCAATTGCCTGATCGCGCTGATAGTCAACGTGAGTGAGATCCAAGTTGTACTCCTTGGGTAAATTGCTGGCAGGTCGACAATAATGACGCAAACCAGGTCGGTATATCAATTCCCGGGAACAACCACAGGCCATTTGGCTGGGAATGACCTGCTGGACTCACGGGTGATAACATCCCCGTTTAAGAATTATTTTAAGGATATGCGATATGGCGATGGGCAAGAAAGCCACTCTTGAGGTGGAGTTACACCAAGATACTGTGGCGATGCTGGAATACGCAAAGGAGACCTATGGCTTTCGCAGCACTTCCAAGGCGTTGCGAGTCATTCTGGATTACATGGTCGCTGATGCTGATTGGGACGAGGTGTTCATGAATCAGCGCTGCCTGCGCTGCGGCAGCGGTCAGGGCTGGCAGCAACCGGATTCATGACACCAGGGCGATTTGGTCCATTGTGACTGTTACCTGGGTTAGTTAAATGTCAAGTCAAATCAAATCGATAAGCACTGAGCCGCCTTATGCCGAGCAACGCCAGGCACTTGCGGCCGCATTTCGTTGGGCAGCTCGCCTGGATATGCACGAGGCGGTGGCAAACCATTTTTCACTGGCAGTGAACGATGAGGGCACCCGTTTCCTGATGAATCCAAACCAGGTGCATTTCTCGCAGATCCGGGCTAGCGACCTGCTGTTACTTGATGCTGATGATCTTACGACTATGGAAAAGCCTAATGCGCCGGACCCAACGGCCTGGGGATTGCATGGCTCAATTCATCGTCATTGTCGACACGCCCGCTGCGTGATGCATGCACACCCAGAGTATGGGACGGTCCTGGCGAGCCTGGCGGACAGTCGCCTGCCGCCGATTGACCAGAATACGGCAATATTCTTCAACCGCTATGTGATTGATAATGAGTATGGGGGTTTGGCTTTCACCAGTGAAGGAGAGCGCTGCGCGCAACTGCTATCCAACCCGTCCCATAAGACTATGATCATGGGTAACCACGGTATCATGACGATCGGTGACAGCGTCGCAGAAACCTTTAACCGTTTGTACTATTTTGAGCGTGCTGCGCGCAACTACATCCAGGCGCTACAAACTGGTCGGCCGCTGCGTATCCTGCCTGACGATGTCGCCGAGAGAACCGCAAGACAACTGGATGCCTACCCCGAGCAGGGGATCCGGCATTTTGATGAACTTCTGGTCATTTTGGAGCGTGAAGAACCAGAATTTCGGGATTGAAGCTGCGCCTGCAGGTGCTGCTTAGTGTCAGGCATTACACTATTTTTCCTCGCACTTGGGACATGCTCCAGCGACAAGTTGTGCGCTGTGGTCGGGGAGTTCTTAAACTTAAATACAGGCGCCAGGAATATACTCCGATGTAGATCAACTGACACGACCGACAGCGGCTTTTTCGCCCGAATCATCAGATCGGGTTTGGCCATGTATATGAACTAGGGAGCGAGGTTTGCACCCTCCGATGTAAAGTGTCGTCAGACTGAGCAAGCGATGACTGAAACTATCAAAGCTATTGGGATTGCGCTGGTCGAGCACTCGCTTTGGGTAGGTCTGGGGATAATTGCTGTTGCAGTTTTTCTTCACCGACGCAGTGATCGAACTGAAGTGCAAGTAAATGCGGCCGTGAGCTGGATGGAGAATGCACTCGAAGAGGCGCCAGACCGTCTTTATGATGGTGTTCATCCTAACTGGTCGGTCTACCGAAAGCAGGTAGCGCACCGCCTCAAGGCCGCCATACCTGATTTGCCAGAAGCGGTGTTTCGACTGGTGCTTGGCGAATTTGATGCCTGTTATGAGTTATCCGAAGGCGTTTATATCCGCATTGGCTCGCCAGCAGACGAGTCGCATTCCCCGGGGTCAGGCTTTGTTCCGCTGGTGGCCCCAATCGAGGGTTTTCGTTTGCGTAAAGTTCAGGCTCGCCGGAATGCACGACGCATCCGCAACATGGTAACCGGGTTCGCGATTTATGCGGGAGTGGTGCTTCTGGCACTATGGAGCTTAGTGTGGCTCCGTGGCGGTGCTATTTAGTTGCCGCTGAGTCTTCGCGCGGCTTAACCAGAGTGAGTGCCACGATCATGACAGCCAGCGAGGCCCAAATCCACGCGGAATGTGCTTCGCCGTAGATCAGCATGCCCCACAGTACACCGGCGAGCGTTACAACGTATGCGCATTGGCTGGCATATACCGGCCCCGCCCGAAGTACCAGGTAATAGAAACCACCATACGCAGTTGCCGTAATACCGGCCATGCTGAGTATTGCCCAGTCTGAGCGGCCCGGGGGCCAGGAGATAAACGCAAAAGTGCCGGATAGCCAGACGATGGGCGTCAGCATGATAGTGGCGGCGATCAACATCCCGGTAACAATGACAAAGACGTTATGGCCAGGTGGCGTGCGTGAGGCAACCACCAGGTTCTCGACTGCATAGCAACTTGCCGCCACTACCATCACCAGTACCCACGGCGCATCAGCCGGGTTGGGCAAACTGGTGCCGGGCATCACCAGCAGGGCAATCGAGATGATCCCGAAGAGAACGCCGGTGACCCGCAGAAACGACATTGCCTCAATGCGCAGAACTGCAGCTGCAATAAATGTTATCAGCGGCACAGTCGCTATGGTGATCGACAGTACGCCGGCACTAATACGAGAAGCGGCATAAAAATACAGTGTTCCGGGGATGATCGAGCCGATCAGGCCGCACACGATGTACAGAAAAAGAAACTCTTTTTTCAATGGCACGGGTTGGCGGGTGATAGCGCAGTACAGCAGCAGCAGGAGTGCGCCAAGCAGGCAGGTCCAGTAGTTTATTACCAGTGGGTGCATGCCGCTCTCGGTAGACATGCGGGCAAGGGAAAACGAAAGACCCCAGATAATCCCAAGCACCACCAGCACCGTAAAGTGCCACAGTCGCATGCTGCGCGCCCGGGCCTTGGGTTGCCCAGTTGGCAGTACAGTATCTTTCATCGGTTCCACAGCAGTGTTTATCTGAGTGATCGTGCTACGCGATCCACTTTGATGGGATTGACTGGGCAAGGTTTGTGGTGAGAAAGTCTACCCAGGGTAATGACTCCTGACCATCTTATCGGCGACACCCAGCGTAGCCTGCAAGGAGTATCGCCCTCAGACAAAGAAAACATCTTTGATAACCTTGTTGGGTTGTCGAAACGTTAGAATCAGCACGATTCTAGGTTTGCTGATCATGCAAACCGACTGCGCGTTGTAACAGGTATGAGCACGATGCTGTTGGTGGGTTGGGTAATCATAATTTGAGTGTTTTGTTTTAATCATGGATGCGATTGAACTCTACGTCACAATCGGATTGATCTTCATCCTGGCTGGCACCGTTAAGGGAGTAGTGGGTTTCGGTTTGCCACTGGTATCGATCACACTGCTAACACCCCTTTATGGCCTGGTTGATGCCATCGGACTGATGTTGATACCTGCGATCGCAACCAACTTCTGGCAGGCCATCAGCGGTGGGCGCTTTATTGCGCTTTGGCGTCGGCTATGGCTGCTCCTGGTGCCCGGCGCGCTTTTTACCTGGCTCACTGCCAACGTTCTGGTACAGATTAGCCCACGCTGGCCTACGGTACTGCTGGGTGTCGTGGTCCTGGTGTATAGCGGCACTGGCCTTTGGTCCTGGGAGCCGCCCGAGCCGGGTCACCGTGAGAAGTGGCTGTCTCCGGTGGCTGGGATGATGACTGGTGTATTTTCAGGCCTGACTGGTGTTCTGGTTTTTCCCCTGATGGGATATTTGCACGCACTGCGCCTGGATCGACAGACGCTTTTTCAGGCCATGGGGATTTACCTTCTCCTTGCCAATTTGGCCCTAGCGAGTGTATTTGGCTGGCAAGGTCTTTTTCCAAAGGCCATTGCCAGCCTGGCGGTAACTGGGGTGGCGGCGGGACTGGTCGGGATGCTGCTGGGCCAAGTGATCCGTAAGCACCTTTCGGAATCTGTGTTTCGCCAGGTATTTTTCGTAGCTCTGGGCGTGCTTGGGGTTTTTGTTGCGTTGCGGGCTTATTGGGCCTGAGGACTGGACTTATGGGTCTTAATACCGGGTTTTCGGGTCGATTTGAAATTAAGAGTCACCTTTGTAATACTTTTCGTAAGTCATTTTGACTCTGAGGTTAGCGAGATGAAAACACTGGAGCAGATCTTGCAGTTGAAAGGTCGTGATGTACTTATTACCAGCCCTGGCTCAACGGTTTATGACAGCCTGGCCCTGCTCGCGCAGCATGAGGTAGGCGCGCTGGTAGTGCTGGAAGATGATCGACCAGTAGGTCTTTTCAGCGAACGTGACTATGCCCGCAAGGTCATTCTCAAAGGCTTGTCATCGCACGATGTGCTGGTAGGTGCCATCATGGCCAGCCCGGTAATCTGTGTCGATACTTCTCTAACGGTCGACAAGGCGATGGGCATTATGACCGAACGGCGTGTTCGCCACTTGCCGGTACTGGATGACAGTGCACGATTGACGGGCATTGTGTCGATCGGCGATCTGGTGAAGGATATTATCGCGGAACAGCAGTACACGATAGATCAGTTGCAGCACTACATCCACAGTTAGTTTCCGGAACTGTTTGCCTTGGATCTATGTGACAAACTGAAATAGGGATCCCGCGGCGATTGCACCGGCGAAGCCCAAAGCCACGTAGGAGGCAAAAACGGGCCAGCGGACCAGTGACCACACCGCAACCATTGCCGGAATAGAACTGATGGCGCCGGCAACCAGAAACGACATTGCGGCACCACTACTCATGCCTTGTTCTATCAGCCCGGCCACAAGGGCGGGGGCTGCATAACTGTTGAGATAAGCGGGTGCCCCAACCAGTGCACCCATGACTATGGCGCCAAAACCGCCGCCGCCAACCACCCTTCCGATCGTCTCGGCGGGTATATAGGTTATCAGCAGTGCCTCAAGCAGGTAGGCGAGGGTGAGCCACTTTAACAGGAACAGGCTGTTTGCTATAGCCTCGGACTGAAAGATTTCGCGCCGTGCCGGCTCTGTCCAGAAGCGCCATTGGCTAGTGCCTGAAAAGGGTGCCGTGCTGCAACTTGAGCAGCCACCCCCGTCACGACTGCGAAGTACTGAAGCGAATAGTCCCTGGCGAGCGAGCAGCCAGATTACGCCGCCGCCAGCCAGGCCCATCGCCACGGCAGCGAAAGTCTTGCCCAGCGCGTAATCCCAACCGAGCGCATTGGCTGTGATGAGCAACGCCGGAGGGTCGATAAGAGGTGACGACAACCAGAAGGCCATAACCGGGGCCAGTGGCACTCCAACGGCCAGCAGACCAGCGATGAAGGGAATGACCTCGCACGAGCAGAATGGGGCCAACCCTCCAACCAGCGCTGCAAATACAATCATACGTAATTCACGCCCAGCAAAGGCTTTTGCTACCAGATTTTCCGCACCGGTCGCTTTCAAGAGAGCGATCAGAAAGACCGCAATGGCGATGATGGGAACAGTGCCGAAAAGCGCTTGAGCGGCAAACCCTATGATCTGCCAGAAGCGGTCCGGGTCTGTCACGGCCACCAGCAGTGGCAGAATCGCGATCAGGGTCCAGGCTGTATTCAGTCGCTGGCGTCCGGCGACCCCGATAGCGCGCATAGTTAATTCGGTCATATGGTTCCACCACCTGCAGCAGCTTGTTTTGTAAGTTTTTCTTCTGCACAACACTCACGTAGCAGGAAAGCCGAGAGCGCCTCGATCTGGTCGAACATGATGCGATTGATAACTGTGCGCCCGCGTCGTTGCTGGGCGACCAGGCCTGCTGTTTGCAGAAAACGCAAGTGATGGGCCAAGGTCGATGCAGGGATCGCCAGACGTTCCTGTATGTCGCCCACAGATAATCCTTCATGACCCGCCCGGACCAGAGCCATCACCACGGCCAGTCGAGGTTCCGAGCCCACTGCAGCAAAACTTGCCGCAGCCTTTTTCAGTCGCAGCATGATCGCTGGTGCTTTAAGTAATCCATATAACTAGTATAATAGTTATAATAAAAAAATCAAGCAATACTGTAAATCGGCCCAACCGGGGCTGTTCTGGGCGGGGCTACCAGTACTTCTCGAAATGAATCTCGCCGGGTCTTCTCGGTTTATGAATGCTGAGATCGTACTTTTGGATGAGGGCCTCGACCAGGCCGTTTTTTACATTAAAAGAAAGGGCGCCGGTTTTGCGATCTTCACGGGGAATACCGATCATTGCCGGGTTGCCGCACGCGAATACGTGCGTATGTGCGGCATCGATCTTAATGTCGTGTTCTTGCTCTAAAATGCCCTCACTGAAAAATTCCTGTATGTAACGCTTTGCCCCACCTTCACGCGTTACCAGTGGCAGGTAAAGCAGATTGGAGCGCTCTGCCGCGTAAGCCTGAATCTGACTGGCATAGGCCAACTCCGCGCTATAGCGCACGCATTCCATCATCACAACCTGGCGGCATTTATCCACACATGCTTTAAGCATGGTCATGTGGGGAGAAACTCCAGTGCCGGTCGATGCAAAAATAATGGTCATATCGTCATCCAACTCGGGTAACAGATAAGTGCCCAGCATTTTGGGTCGAATGAACAGGCGGTCGCCGGTGTCGCGCTCGAACAACGCCGGAGTCAAATCACCCTCAGGTACTCGGATCACCAGAAGTTCGAGCAGGTTACTGTCGGGGTCAGATGTTAGAGACTGCGAGAGGGAATAGGGCCGGCGAACGAGCTTGTTGTGGCTTTTATCGAATAGACCAATGCTGACATAGTGCCCGGGCAATTGTCCGCCGATAGGCTCATCTGGTTTAAGGTGGAAGATTGACAACCCATCGGCAATCGGCGTGATCTTCGCAATGGTCGCGTTGTAGTAATCTTCGTTCTTGTTGGTTTCTGGAGGCATTACAATTAATGTCGATATGAAAATGGGTGGTAGATCGCTACTGCCCAGCCGATAAGTTTGGAGAATTAATTCTCAATAAGAGTTGCCCGAGCAACGGTACATGAAGCCAGCGAAAGTCACAATGACAAACCCAAAAGACACCATTCATGACC
>JASMBC010000045.1 GCA_030754035.1 Arenicellales bacterium
AGGATGTAGCCGTGATCATTCAGGCAGTCATCTATTGCCGCGGTATACACCTGTACGTCCGGATGGGCCTCAGAGACCGTCGCAATACCTTCAGGTGCCGCAACCAGGCAGACGAACTTTATATTAACGGCCCCAGCGCTCTTGATTCTTGTAAGGGCTGCATTTACTGAGTTCGCAGTAGCCAACATAGGGTCGACCACAATCACCAGTCGCTCATTCAAGTCCTGAGGCACCTTGAAGTAGTACTCAACCGCTGCCAGTGTTTCGGGGTCGCGGTAAAGACCCACGTGGCCCACTCGCGCCGAGGGACACAAATCCAGCATACCATCCAGCAGGCCATTCCCGGCCCTTAGTATGGAGATAAAGCAAAGCTTCTTACCCGCCAATACTGGCGCCAGCATTGGCTGCAGCGGTGTCTTGATCTCCATGGTAGTAAGCGGTAGGTCTCGAGTTACCTCGTAAGCCAGCAATAGCGAGATCTCACGTAACAACTGGCGGAACCCCGCGGTTGATTGTTCACGCTGGCGCATTAGCGTCAACTTGTGCTGTATCAGGGGATGATCAACTACCACGACCTGCTTAGCCATGTTCGCTCCTTTGCTTTAGTGCTATTCCAACTCTGATCTTCAATTTCGGCATCATCGCTACCCAATGCAAACTGACGATAGAGTTCAGTTGGATTCCGACACAGTCTACGCTTTACCGGCGCAGACGACGGCAACTGCCCGCTCAAGCCGCTCCAGCCCTTCGTCAATATCGTCTTGCGGAATGATGAGCGAGGGTGCCAACCGCAGCACACTAGCACCTGCGATCAGAACAAAAACCCCTTCATCCTGGCTCGCCTGCAGAAACTCGCGAGCCCTGCCTTGCCAGGGCTCGTTCAACGCGCAGCCGATCAATAAACCCATCCCACGCAATTCCGCAAATACTCCGTGTTTATCACCGATATGGCGCAGGCCCGCCTCCAGCCGCGCCCGTCGTTGCCCGACCCCAGCCAGCACCTCGGGCGTGTTGACGATTCCAAGCACTGTATTTGCCACTGCGCAGCCCATCGGATTTCCGCCCCAGGTGCTGCCATGGCTGCCTACCGCGAGCGACTCAGCTACCTCGGTTCGTGCCAGTGTGGCAGCAACCGGGAACCCGCCCCCAAGGCCTTTGGCTGTGGTCAGAATATCCGGCACCGTGTCGAAGGCCTGGTATGCGTACAGAAAGCCCGTGCGCCCAACTCCCGTCTGCACCTCATCCAGGATCATCAACGCCTGGTACTGATCACAGAGACGACGGATGGCTGGTAGAAAATCCTTGTCAGCCGCGACCACCCCGCCTTCGCCCTGAAGCGGCTCAACGATCACTGCACAGACCCGGTCCGAAAAGGCCGCCTCCAGCGCGCCAATATCGTTGAATGGCAGGTGGGTGATAGACCCCGGTAAAGGACCGAAGTTCTCTCGATAGTTCGGCTGCCCGCCGGCGCTTACCGTAAAGAGTGTGCGCCCGTGAAAAGCGTTATCAAACGCCAGGATTTCGTCCTTGTCTACCCCGGTATGGTCACAAGCATAGCGCCGGGCCAATTTGAGCGCGGCCTCATTCGCTTCCGCGCCCGAATTGCAGAAGAAGACCTTCTCGGCGAAGGTTGCCTCTACCAGCCTCCTGGCAAGCTCAAGCGCCGGCTCCGTAACCAGAACGTTGGCGGTATGCCAAAGCTTACCGGCCTGCTCAGTCAACGCTGCAACAAGTGCCGGATGGGCGTGGCCTAGCGCGGTGACGGCGATACCACCGGCAAAATCAACGTACTCGCGGCCAGCTTGGTCCCATACCCGGGAGCCGGCCCCCCGCACCGGTACCAGTGCGGCCGGCGCGTAGTTTGGCATCATGTACTGCTCGTACCACTCGCGACTGACCACACTCATTGCTCGCCTCACCTGAGAAAATTGCACTGAAGCGGTTGATTCTAGCCGCCAGGCAAAAAAAAACCATCAGCTGCACCGAAATTCCGGCACTGCCGCTGGCCGAAAAGGCCAACAAACCCCTACGCTGCCGGGATTCTCTGGTTCAGATTAGCGGCGACGTTGCCACTGCCTGCCGCACGCAGCCCGAGTATGTGGCAAATGGACCAGGTGAGTTCAGGCCGATTCAGCGTGTAGAAGTGAAACTGGTGCACTCCTTGATCCTGCAGGCGCGTGCACAACTCCGCGGTAACCGTTGCTGCTACCAACTGGCGAATCTGTGGGGCATCATCCAGCCCCTGGAATAATTGGCCAAGCCATGCAGGCACTGCTGTGCCGCACTGACGGGCCATCGCCAGCGTTCGCGGCAGGTTCATTACGGGCAATATTCCCGGAATAATCGGCGCGCTGATGCCTGCAGCCGCTGCCCGGTCCCGGAAACTGAGGAAAGTATCGGGCTCGAAAAAAAATTGCGTGATCGCCCGGCGCGCACCGGCATCCAGTTTGCGTTTGAGGTGATCGAGGTCAGCGGCCGCTGAGCGCGCCTGCGGGTGTTTCTCCGGGTACGCGGCGACGCTGAGATCAAAATCGCCGCGGCCCGCAATTGCCGCTACCAGATCCACGGCACCATCGAACCCGTCCGCATGTGCTGCGAATTCAGTTGTTCCGGCGGGCGGGTCACCACGCAACGCAAGGATGCGATTAATACCCGCGGCTGCGTAACTGTCTACCACTTCAAGGACGCTGTCTCGGCTTGCGCCGATACAGGTGAGATGCCCCATGGCCGGAGTTTGACAACGACTGTTGATGGCTTGCAGCGCCGCCAGGGTCCGCTCCTGCGAACTGCCACCGGCACCATAGGTCACCGACATGAAATCCGCGCCCAGTGGGTCGAGAGCCTCCAAGGTGGCGCGAAAATGTTCATCCCCGGTGGTCGCTGGCGGAAAGAACTCAAAGGAAATCTCTGGCTCCGAGCGCAGTGTAGCGACCGCCGGCCGCGGCCGCCCCGCCAACCTCCCGGCTGTTTCTTCGACACTGGCTCGCAGTGCATCCCCGGTTATTGCCGGCTTGCTGTTCATGCTGCCTCGCGCCGGACATTCCGCCGACCTTTACGCCGGGCATGCCAGACCACGGCGGTCAACGCCTGGGCATCGTCATCTGCAGCCAGATGTTTCGCTGCAAAACCGGTAAGGCCCGCTTGCTCGATCCAACGCCGGATTTCACTGTCGTGGTAACCCAAGCGACGATGAGAATGATCGCTGCGCAATGTCTCCAGCTCATGGGGCGCAAAGTCCACGATGATCAACGCACCCCCCGCGGCCAGCAGGCGAGCGCCTTCGCGCACTGCAAGTTCCGGTTCGTCCAGAAAATGCAACACGTGGTGTAGTGTGACAACGTCCGCACACCCATCCGCCAGGCTGGTTCCCGTCAGGTCCTCCTGCAGCAGCCGGTAATGGCCCAGACCTGCCTGGTGCAGCCGCGCCCGCGCTATGCTCAGCATCTCGCGGCTGGCGTCGACCCCGACAGCATCTACCGTTTGTGTCGCAAACAATTCCAACATGCGCCCGGTGCCAGTCCCCAAGTCCACCATGCAGCGTACATCCCGCGTTCCTGGAACTTCGAGCGCCGCTTGTTCTATCTGGCCCTCTGACACGTACAGTCCCCGGACCCGGTCCCAGTCCCGGGCTACCTTGCGAAAATAGGCTTTGGCGCGACGGCTGTTCTGCTGTCGTACGGTGCGCAGACGCGCCCGGTCCTGCAACCGCTGTAGATCAGCGGCCGGATAATGGGCCAGGATATCCGCCGCGAGATCCCGGTCCTCGCCATGTGACGCCGAGCGATAAAACACCCAGCTGCCTTCCACCTGACGTGTCAAAACGCCGGCCTCGGTCATAATCCTGAGGTGCCGGCTGATCCGTGGCTGACTCATCGCAAGGACCCTGCACAATTCGCTGACGGTGAGCTCCCCGTCGGCCAACACGTCCAGGATTCGCAGACGTGTCGGCTCCGCCACAGCACGCACGGCCTCGACGAAATCTGTCAAATTTACGAATTTCATATCTGGATATAAACATATCTTTATATTTATGTCAAAAGGATCTGACTAACAGTCGCTCACCATTGGATGTCCCGCACCGACGATTACCGTCGTCACTGGTTTGGCGCTAGCAGCCAGCGTCAACAAACTGCGCAGGCACTGCACCTCACACTGACTGAAGAGACTATTCATGCTTTCCCCGTGGTCACTGGCCCAGGGTCAACAGAGATCTAAACAGCGCTTGTGTCCGGCTCACCGATTGCGTCAACAAGCTTAAGACGCTGAATCTTTCCCGAAGGCCCCTTTGGCAGGGTATTCATCACATGAAACACTTTCGGTGTCTTAAAAACACCCAGTTTTTCTTCACAGTGGCGGCGTAGCGCCTCCGGCACGATCGAGGCGCCGGGACTGGGCACCACACAAGCCGCGACCTCTTCCCCGTAGCGGGTATCCGGAACCCCGATCGCTGCGGCTTCCAGAACCCCGGGGAACTGGTAGATCACGTCATCAATCTCCCGCGGGGAGATATTCTCGCCACCCTTGATGATCAACTCCTTAATACGGCCAGTGACAAAAATGAAACCCTCATCATCCATGCAGCCCAGATCCCCCGTGCGATACCAGCCATCGGTCGTAAATGCGGCCGCGGTTGCCTCAGGATTTTTCAAATAACCGCGCATCAGGTTGGGGCCTCGGACCTGTATCTCGGCTTCAACGTGCGTCCCATCCACTACAATATCACCATTGGCAATACGAACCTGATTTCCACAGCCCTTACCCGGTGAGCCGATCCGATGTGCCTCGTGATCCAGTGGATTGGACAAAATCTGTGCCGCAGTTTCGGTAATACCCATAGTCTCGACCAACGGTATACCGAAACGCGCCACAAATGCCTCGTGCACAGCTGGCGGCAGGGGTGCCGATGCAGAACGGCCGAAGCGAACCGAGGCAAGTTCCTCGTGCGCAGGCCCACCTGTTGCGTCTAAGCCCAACAGGTAAGAAATAATGGTAGGCACCGCACTGAACCAGGTGCACTGGTTAGCGGTCACCCAGTTCCAGAACTGCGATACCCGAAACTGGTGCGGCATCACGACCGAGGAGCCACTCAACAACGGTGCAATCACCGTCACTACCTGACCATTGATATGACAAAGTGGCAACACGCACAACGCGCTATCCTGAGGACACAGGTGATGGGCTGAAACAGTATTGGCACCTCCCGCCAGCAGGCTGGTATGAGAATGAATAACGCCTTTTGGCCGTCCGGTTGTCCCCGAGGTATAAATTAAAAGCGCATCGTCCTGCGGGGCCGGCGCAGCCAGTTCCGCAGACCCAGCCGATGGCAGATCAAGTCCCTGGTCCGTGCTCGCACACAACACCGCCACTTCGGGCAGGTCGTGGGCACGGGCACTGTGCGCGGCCTCAAGATTGGCCTCGTCGGTAAAAAGGATGCTGACTTCCGAGTGACCAAGCACGTACCGCAAAGTATTCTGACCCGCCACCGGGTTGAAAGTCACCGTGGTGAACCCGCCATACATGCAACCAAGAAAAACCTCCAGCGCCAAGCGTCCGTTGCCCGCCAGCAATCCCACGGTTGCGCCCGGCGCCACCCCGATCGACGCTAAATGTACTGCCAGACGACGCGCACCCTCTCGCAATTGTGCCCAGGTCAGCTCAACTCCGGTTTCGGGAAAAACAGCAAAAACTCTGTCGGGATGTGCTGCCGCTCCATCATCAATCACCCGACGCACCGTCAGTTCGCGACAGTCTGTCAGCGCAGCAAATTCCCCGGACACGTTACTTTCCATAGCGCGACCAGTAATCCGCCAACAGGTCTTCGGGCGAGACCTCCCGGGCCGGTATCGGCGTGACAACCCGGACGATATTCAGATAATGCCGGTAATTGAGGTTTTCGCTGATGCTATTGCCGCCCCAACTGCCACACCCCATCGACAGCGAAAACGGCAGGGCATTATCAAAGCTCCCGCCGGTGGCAAAACAGTGCACCTGGTTGACGATGACCCGACAGGTCGGCAGTTCAAGCCCGACCCTGATCGGCCGATCGGGATTCTGCGTATGGATACCAACCGAATGTCCCGCACCCTGATAGCTGTAGATTCTGGCTACCTGGGCAAGCGCGGCATCAAAATCTGCTGCCCGGTAGATGGTCAGCACCGGGCAGAGTTTCTCGCCCGAAAAAGGGTAGCCCGGTCCTGTACCGGTTTCCGACACCAGCAGCGTGGCGATCGCTTTGCCCGACTGACCCGCGATGCCTGCCATCTGGGCAATCTGCTCCGCAGGCTGGGCAATGACGGCGGGATTGAGTTTGCCCTGAGACCACATCAGTTGTTGCAAGGCCATCTTGGCGTCTACATCAAGCATCAGGGCACCGCGAGATTCAAGGGACGCCACCAGGGCATCATAGGCGCTATCGACCACCACCACGCTGTTCTCTGAAGAGCAACTGGTCGCGTTATCGAAAGTTTTTGAAGCCAGGATCTTCTCAGCTACGCCCGGGCATTCAGCCGTTTCGTCGACAATAACAGCCACGTTGCCTGCGCCTACACCAACTGCCGGCGTTCCGCTGGAATAAGCCGCTCGGATATTGTTCTGCGACCCGGTCGCGACAACCAGATCAACCGCGCGCATCAGTAATTCGGTGGCCGCCTTATTCATCGGTGCCGGCATTTTTTGAACCAAGGCGGGCGGCGCGCCGACAGCCTCGAGCGCGCTCTGGAAGAGTGTGATCAGCTCACCGCAAACTGCCTCACCCCGAGGCGAGGGTGCCAGAATGATAGCGTTACGCCCTTTCAACGCATTCATGACCTTGTTGGTCGGGGTAGCCACCGGATTAGTAGACGGGGTAATTGCCCCGACCACGCCTACCGGCCTGGCAATCTCTACCATACCCCGCGCTGTATCCTCAGAAATAATCCCCACCGAAGGCGTGCCGGTGAGATCTCTCAACAAGCCCAGCGTTTTCCGGAAATTCTTACTGAATTTGTGGTCAACATCGCCCAGGCCGGTATCTTGTACAGCGTGCTCGGCCAGACGACGGTTGCGCGAAGGCTCCATGACGGTCCAGGCGATCGCCGCCACCACATCATCAACCTGTCTTTGATCAAACTTCTCATACTCTGCCTGGGCTTCACGGGCACGGGTGATGAGATCGTTAATGAGTGCGTCAGGGTTCATGACAGTCTGATCAAAAAAGAATCGAGTGGTTTGAAAAAATCAGGTGTGCCGGCAGCCTAGGCTGCCGGCACACCAAACATAAAAAGCTTTAATCGAGGCCTTTCAATAAATCCTCAAGGTAGGGCTGGCGTTCTGCCCACATGGCCAGCACCTCGTCACGCGTCATGATACGCAGCGGCGAACCACCGGCCTTCATCTTCTTGGCCACTTTTCCATCCTGGAACATCAGGTGGACTCGCTCTGCCAGAAAATCGATGACTTCCTGCGGAGTGCCCTTTCGCGCCATGATACCGCGGAAATTCACACTGGAATCATCCACGTCAACGCCCTGCTCCTTAAAAGTCGGTACATCCGGCAGGAACATCGCCTCGCGCTGGTTATCGGCTACGCCAAGAATTTTGATCCGATCACCCTGACGATAGGCGTCTGACAGGTTATTAAAGCCAGCCATCACCTGATTACCCAACACCATCTTCATCGCCTTAACACCACCGCCCGCCGGAATATATTTGAGCTTGATGTCAGCAGCCCTTTCAAACTGCAGATGGGCAATGTGATGCCCCACGTACAGGCCGGCACCACTTACGGTGATAGTGCCGGGATTGGCTTTGGCATGGGCAACCACATCGGCTACGGAGTTAAAAGGACTGTCTTTGGGGGCAATCAGCACTGCAGGGTCTGCGCCCCAATTAGCAATCGGCTCCAGATTATTGATGTTGTATTTGGTATCAAACTTAATCGACTGCGCGATAAAGTGCGGCACGTTATAGGCGGCAAGCTGGTGGCCGTCTGTGCTTGCCTTCGCGGCAAACCAGTTCCAGCCTTTCTGGCCACCGGCTCCGGGCTTGTTGAAGATCACAATAGGCATGTTCAGGTATTTTTCCTTACCTGCCATCATCGTCACGATGCGGGCCTGAAAATCGGTAGCGCCGCCGGGTCCATATGCAACGGTCACCTGTACCGGGGCACTTGGGTAATCCTCAGCGATGACAACCTGGATTGGTGCCATCAGCAGCAACGCACCCAGTGCTGTGGTACCGGCCTTAACAATGTATTTCAGAACTGACATTTCAACCTCCTGATTTGTAGGACTGGGTTTGTCCCATTTGGGACGGGTACTCCATGAGACCCGTGTCACCCCCGTCAACCAAGGGAGCAAGGACCCCACGAAAAGAAACTGTGTCAAAAAAGGATTCCTCTGGGCGTCATGACCTGCAGCATGTGCTCAAAAGACAGGTAGACGATCCCAATAAACACCACACTTACTGAGGCCAGCATGAGGACACTGCGCCGGTTTCGTAACGGTAGGTAGCACAACGCAATAAGAGCAAACGCGAGAAAAGAAGATGCGTAAAAACCCAGCATCTCCAGCACAATCAGGTAGCCCACGATAACAGTGCTGCCTGCGCCGATATCACGCCAGCGCGCAGCCTCTCGCACATCACTGCTGCGCAGCGAGCGGATTCCGTCCCACAGCACCACGATTGAGAGCCCGGTCATGATGACAGCGAGCAGCCGGGGGAAGAAAAAAGCCTCGCCACTGCCGGAAAAAACCGCGGCACCCAGAACAATCAAGGACAAAACGGCGGCGCCGAGCCCTCCGGCCAGACTGCGATCAACACCCGCGTCGACGACAGTGCCACCCCGGCGGCGCTGTTTCACCTCGGCAAGGACGCTGTAAACGATCGAGACCAGACAAAGGGTGACCAGGATGATATTGATAGTGCCGAGGAAAAAGTAGGAGAACATGCCCTCCCCCGTTTCCGCAATCATCTTACCCATCTGGAAGTTGTCCTCAGCGATAGGCCCCAGAATGATGCCCAGCACCATCGGGGCAGCGCTGAAGCCATAGCGGCTGCCTACATACATCAACGCCCCCAGAGTGGCCATGACAAGCACATCCGAATAACTGTTCTGAATGCTGTAGGTGCCAATTACGGCTAGTACCGTTACCGCCGCCGCCATGTAGTGGCTCGGCACCCGCATCACCCAATAACTGCTGGTACGGCTGAGTCCTAACCCCAGGACAAGCATCAGTCCTTGGGCAATCAGCAGTGAACCGATGAATGTCCAGGTCACCTGCGCGTGCACTGTAAAAAGATCCGGGCCAGGAAACAGGCCGTTGATCAGTAGCCCACCCAGTAATACTGCTGCGGTCGGGCTACCCGGAACGCCCAACGTCAGCAGAGGTACTAGAGAGGGGCCCACCATCGCATTATTCGCTGACTCAGCCGCGATTACCCCGTCCGGCTCACCTTTGCCAAAACGATCCGGATCGTCACTGAACTTGCGAACCTGGTCATAGGCCACCAGGCCGGCAATCTGCCCGCCCGCACCGGGGATGATGCCAACGATCACACCGGAAACCGTGCCCACTGCGAGCGCCTTGAAGCGCCGTAAGTTGTACCTGATCGAGTCGATCAGGCGGTGACTCTCCAGACTATAGAGACTGCCAGTATTCTTTTCCCGGGCAGTGACCAACAACTGAAAAACCTGCGGGATGGCGAACAAACCGATGAGCGCTGCCACCACGTGCACACCGCCCGTCACATGATCTGAAAACACAAAACGCGCTTCGCCAAAAATCGGGCTGATTCCGATAGTCGATATCCATAGTCCCGCTGCGCCAGAGAGCAACCCCTTGACGACCGACTTGGAACCAACGCTGCCGATGACGGTCACGCCGACAATAGCTATCCAGAACAGTTCGGCTGGGCCGAAGGCCAGTGCCAGTTCTGCAAGAGGCGGGGTAAAAAAGATCAGCACCACTACCCCGATGACACCACCGATAAACGAACTAATAAAGCAGTAGTGCAATGCCTCGGATGCACGGCCCTGTTTGGCCAGAGGATGTCCGTCAAGAACGGTGGCAATGTTGGCGGGTGCGCCCGGTATATTTACCAAAATGCCGCTGATCGCCCCGCCAGCGACCGTCGCCGTGTACACCGCTCCGAGAAGAACCAGACCCGTCGCCGAATCCATATGAAAAGTAAATGGAATCAGTAGGGCAACGGCCATGGTTGGACTGAGGCCAGGCATCGCACCCAACACCAGACCGGCACCGGTCGCCAATACGAGCACGAGCATGATCTCGAGTGTAAGTACATCGCCGAAGAACTGAATAAACTCCAATTCCTGCTCCTCCTGCGGCGAAAGCCTTTCCAGGGGCTCCCGCTGACATCTCTGATGGCGGGTGGACGCCAATCACGATATACTATTTATATAAGTAATATAACTCATATATATGTGTTGAATTATGCCCAAAATTGAACCAATTCAGGCCGAAATTACTGAGAAATCAGCGTTTCCCGTCACTGCAGCTCCGGTTAAACCCCTCTACCGGGTCGTAGAAGACTACCTGCGCCAGCAGATCGACAGCGGCGAGTTGGCACCTGGCGACCTGATTTCTTCCGAACCTCAGCTAGCCAATAAGATCAATGTGAGCGTTGGCACTGTCAAAAAAGCTATAGAGAATCTCGTACGAGAACGGCGTCTTTATCGCCACCAGGGCAAAGGCACCTACGTATCAAGAATCGATTTCAACAACAGTCTTTTTCGCTTTTTCTCCTATGGTACCCACAGTGGTAACCCGGTACGGATCCATAAGGAAACCCCGGTGCGCGAACTGCGCCAGGGCCCAGGTGAGATCTGTCACAAATTGCAAGTCCCTGAGCAATGCGAAATGGTCTACATCGAGCGTGTCGGTTATCGTGAAGAAATGCCGGTACTGATCGAAAAATGCTGGTGGATTGCGTCGATGGTCCCAGGTCTTGAAAAAGAGGAAGTTCATATCCCCGATCTGATGTATGCAGTAGTGGTAGACCAGCTCGGAGTTCCTATCATCCGCTCAGAGGAATCTCTTACTGCTGAGATCGCAGATCAACATACAGCGTGCGCACTCGATATCGACCCTGGCGCACCACTGGTGGTGTTACATCGCTTGACCTATACCCAGGGCAACCGCCCAATCGAGTTTCGCATCACCCGCGGCCGGGCAGATAGTTTCAGTTACCGCACCGAAATTCGTTAGGCATAAGAACTTAACTCCACAGAGCAACCACCAGCCTCTGGGTTATCAGAAGTTCAGGGAAATATCCTGATGCTTTGATTTACAACGAGCCACGAACTCCGCCTGCTCGGCGTCCAAGCGCTCCTGTAAACGCAGTCCTACTGTACGCTTGAGGGCTTGGTCATACTCAGTCAACGGCCCGCCGAGCTCTTGTCTCGCCTTCTGTCGCCAACGCACTTCGTCGGCATACAACGCGAGACCCTGCCTTGTCCAGGACCAAGTCTGCCACCAGCCTGTTCAGCTGCTGATTCTCCTTACATGAGCCTTCACGCTTGGCCTGGGTCACACCCATGCCCCATATGCCTTAACATCAGCGGTAATAGCTCTGCTC
>JASMBC010000046.1 GCA_030754035.1 Arenicellales bacterium
CACGCATGCCGCTTTTTTCAATAAAAGGCGCAAAGAGCTCAGCGCCTTCTTCCATCTCAAGAATCGTAGTCACCCCGCCACGCAGCAGCTCTGTTACTGCCAGCGCGCCGATGACCTGGCGCTCGTCACTGGTAATGATGCCACTCATCGGCAGATACAACCGGTGCGTGGGTGCATAACCGATATCTTCAGCCCGACCGCGAAAGACGGCATACCCCACGTGATTGTGTGCGCTGACAAAACCGGGTAGCACTACCTTGCCCCGGGCATCGACGACCGTATCGGCACCGGCGTATTTTTCAGCAAGAATGTCGGTCGCACCAAGATCAACGATACGGTCACCCTCAACGAACACCGCGCCATCTTCCATCACGCGGCGCTGTGAATCCACCGTGATCACGGTGGCGTTTCGTATCAGTAGTGACACTAAGCTACAACCAAAAATCTCATGCCTAGGCGCCTGGGTTCATTGCCATGACCACTGGTTCGATCTCGGGGGTGTCATCAGGTACGAAGAAATCGCTCCACAGCGATTTACCCGGATCCACCCGGTAGACGCTGAAGTCGGTAACCCCTTCAGCGGCCAACAGCACATCATCCACACAGAAATTGCCAGTAAATTCCTGGCTATCTTTCGAGAGAATCACAGCCGCGGCGTCAGCCATGATCGTAGGCTTGCGGCAATGTGGAAAAGCGATGCTGCCGGCAACCACGTTGCTTATGGCGGCAGTGGCAATTACTGAATGAGGCCACAGGGCGTTCACACCAATACCCTTGGACTTGAACTCCCCGGCCATACCCAGCACACACTGGCTCATACCGAACTTGGACATGGTATACGCCACCGAGGGGGCAAACCACTTGGTCTGCATATCCAGCGGAGGTGACATACTGAGAATATGCGGGTTGTCCCCCTCAGCCAGATGAGGCAAACACTCTTTGGACAACATGAATGTGGCGCGAACGTTAACCGCAAACATGAGATCAAAGCGTTTCATTTCGGTCTTGGCCGTCTTGGTCAGCGAGATGGCGCTGGCATTGTTAATACAGATATCCAAGCCTCCGAAAGCATCAACGGCCTGGTTGACCGCGGCCTTGACCTCATCTTCGCTGCGCACATCGGTGACTATCGGTAGCGCCGTACCACCGGCCTGCTCGATCTCCTCGGCCGCAGTGTAAATCGTCCCAGGCAATTTCGGGTGTGGTTCGGTGGTCTTGGCCAAAATAGCGATACTGGCGCCATCGGCTGCAAGGCGTTTGGCAATAGCCAGACCAATACCGCGACTGCCACCAGAGATGATGGCGCGTTTACCTTCGAAAGAGATCATGAATAGCTCCTTTAGTTCTGCTACAGGAGTTCACCGATGGCCAACCCCCGCGTGCTGTTGCGTTAATTTAAGTTTCCCGACTTGTGCTAATGCTCGATATCACCGGCGCTCTTATTCAACTCCCCATTCCTTAAGCACCTGGGCGGTGTGTTCGCCTGGCGCTGGCGGTGGGCCGGCGATTGCACCCGGAGTACGCGCAAACCGTGGCGCCGGTGCCGGCTGCAAAACATCAAACTCTCGAACAAAAGTCTCACGGGCCACATTGTGTGGATGCTCCGGAGCTTCGCTCATACTGAGCACCGGTGCAAAGCAGATATCGGTGCCTTCCATAAGCGCACACCAGTGCGCTCTGGGCTGCCGAAGAAATACTGCCTGCAGGCGCTCACGCATCTTTGGCCAGTTGGCCGACTCCTGCGAAGCATCTGAAGAACCGGGGTCAATGCCCACACCCTGCAGCAACAGTTTGTAGAACTGCGGCTCAATGGAGCCGATCGCTACCCACTCACCGTCCGCACACTCAAAAGCACCATAAAAATGTGCACCACCGTCCAGCAGATTAGATGAACGATGGTCAACCCATAGCCCGTTATGCTTCAGGCCATACATCATAGTCATCAGGTGTGCGGCCCCATCAACCATCGCGGCATCAACCACCTGCCCCTTACCCGACGATTTTCCCTCAAGCATGGCACAAACGACTCCAAACGCCAGATATAGTGCCCCGCCGCCAAAATCTCCCACCAGATTGAGTGGCGGCACCACAGACTCGCGGGTACCCATAGCGAACAGGGCGCCAGTTAGAGCAATGTAGTTGATATCGTGCCCGGCCGCATCCGCCAGCGGACCTTCCTGGCCCCAGCCGGTCATGCGGCCATAGACCAGGTGTGGATTACGCGCCTGACACTCCCGCGGGCCAAGACCAAGGCGCTCCATGACTCCGGGGCGGTAACCTTCTATCAGGGCATCAGCCTTGGCGACAAGATCCAGGCAGGTCGCCACGCCCTGCGAAGATTTAAGGTCGAGCGCCACCGAGCGCCGGCCGCGGTTCAGAACGTCAACCTTAAGCCCCAGCGGATTATTGCCACCTTCGCGATCGATACGAACGACATCTGCGCCCATATCCGATAGCAACATGGCACAAAATGGCACAGGCCCGAGACCCGCCATCTCAACAACGCGGTAACCTTTCAATGGTCCCATAACTGTCTTTCCTTATTCGGGGTTGTTGTTTTTCCCAGCAATACATCAACTCGCACCAAAACCAACTAACAGTACAAAAATACGGGGCATAGGGGCTCCTCAGACTTGGCAGTTGTTCCTCGGTAAACTGCACGCTAACTCAAGAGGTGAACGCTGGCAACAGGATCCGCCTTTGGGTTATCAGACGATGCCTTGTTCCCGGTAGGGCCGCCCTGCCCGGATGCGTTCATAACCGAAACAACCAAGATCAATACTGGCATAACGATCCTGGACTATGAGTTCGGCCAGGCCCCGACCCACTGCAGGGGCATGCATTATGCCGTGACCTGAAAAGCCGTTAGCGAGAAAAAAATTCTCAAGGCCTCCGGTCCACGCGCCCAGAATAGGCGAATAGTCCAGAGTGCTGCGAGCATAGTGTCCACGCCAGCTGCGCTCAAGCCTGACGGACTGCATTGATGGAATTCGTCCCGCCAGGGCTGGCCACACTACTTCCTCAAAACGGCTGGGCGATACGTTGAAATTCCAGCCTGGCGGCTCATCCCAGTCCGGCACCCCGCCAACATAGCCCCCGCCCTCAGGACGAAAAGCAAGATCGGATTCAGTCTTGATGAAGGGCAGCGCTTCGATCGGCTGACTGCAGCGGAAAAAATAACTCTCCCGCGACATCGGTTCCACCGGCAGTTCAAGGCCCACGGTCGCCGCAAGCTCCATGCACCAGGCGCCGGCTGCATTAACGAACACGTCACCTTCAACAGTGCTGCCATCCGCCAGTATAGCCTTGCGCACTGCCGGGCCCTTTGCCATCAGTTCGGTAACTTGCGCCTTGAGGTAGCGCGCACCCAGTTCAGTTGCCTTGCGGCGAAACCCAATCAACGCCGCATAAGGATCTATCCAGCCGTCATGATCCGACAACACTGCAAGATCGATGCCACTGATGGATAGTGACGGGAAGCGCTGTTGCAATGCGGCCGGCTGCAGCAGTTCGACCTCGACACCCATCTCCTCCTGTAATCGGAAATTAGTCTCCATCTGTGCAGACCCGCCGCGATCCGAGATGAAAAGATATCCCTGCCTTCTGAAACCGATATCCACACGCTCACTTTGGTCGGCGAGCACCATCTGGCGTGCGAAATTACGGTAAAACACAAGGCCATAGCCTGCCATCTGGATGTTTTCCGGCAGGCTGAAAAGCCGGCGTATCCCGCCGTTGCCGAGCGGCGTAGCGGCATTGGTGTAGGTCGGGTCGCGTTCGAGCACCAGTACCGTACCTGAACCGGGCAGTCGCCGGAGGTGATAGGCGATACTGGAGCCGATAATTCCGCCGCCGATAATGACAATGTCGGCCTTCAAGCGTCTGATCTATTGGTGTGGACAGTTGAAGACGCAAGCATAGCAAAGCCGCCCGACACTGGCAGGCTCAGTCAAGCTCCAGTAGCAGATCCTTGACATCTACCTGCTGGCCAGGCTCCACCTTTACCGTGCCAACCGTACTGTCGCGCTCGGCGCGAACGCTGGTCTGCATCTTCATTGCTTCGATAATCATCAGCACCTCGCCGGCCTGCACGGTGTCGCCCGATGCCACGTTGATCTGCACGATCAGACCCGGCATCGGTGCGCCCACCTGGCCTGGGTCAGCGGGGTCGGCCTTAGGCTGCGTTGGACGGCTAACTTCATAAGCGCGATCAGTCACGTTGATCTGCCGTGGCTGACCATTCACTTCAAAAAATACTGTACGCAGGCCATCGTCATGATGCTCACTCAAGCCCAGAAACCGGATGATCTGCGTATTGCCGGTCTCCAACTCAATGTCGATCTCCTGGCCTGATTCCATTCCATAGAAGAAAACCTGGGTCGGCACCACGGTCATGTCGCCGTACTGTCGACGGGACTGGGCATAATCGGTGAAAACCTGCGGGTACATCAGATAAGACGCCAGTTCCGCATCCGACAATGGGCGTTCAATCTGCTGTTCACCTTCTTCGCGCATGACATTAAGATCAGCCGGCGGCAAGATCTCACCTGGGCGTTTGGTCAATGGCGCCTCACCGCCGAGAATCTTCTTCTGCAAGGCCTCGGGGAAGCCACCGTAAGGTTGACCGATGTCGCCGCGAAATAATGACACCACGGATTCAGGAAAGGCGACGGCATAGTCCAGATCCTCGATGTTCTGTCGGGTCAGGCCATTGGTTACCATCATTAACGCCATATCGCCGACCACTTTTGAGGTGGGCGTTACCTTGATGATGTCGCCAAAAAGATCGTTGACCTGCGCATAAGCGTGCGCCACCTCGGACCAGCGATCCGCCAGCCCCAGCGAGCGCGCCTGCTCACGCAGGTTAGTGTACTGCCCACCCGGCATGCCATGAACATAGACCTCTGAAGCACCGGAGCGCTCCTCACCCTCGAAAGCAGTGTAATTTTCCCGAACGGCCTCCCAATAACGTGACAATTCGCGGATAGCATCGGCATCGAGACCGGTATCGCGTGGCCCGTGACGCAAGGCTTCGACAATGGACCCTAGATTGGGCTGCGAGGTCAACCCGCTCATGGCGTCCATAGCGCAGTCAACCGCATCGACTCCGGCTTCTACCGCTGCCAACACGCTGGCGCCGGCGATCCCGCTGGTATCGTGGGTGTGAAAATGAATCGGAATGGATACCTCGCTTTTGAGGGCACCGATCAGGTCGCGGGCAGCCTGCGGACGACACAGTCCGCCCATATCCTTAAGGCCCAGGATGTGTGAGCCGGCCGCTTCCAGTTGGCGGGCAAGATTGAGGTAATAGTCCAGGTTGTATTTGCTGCACTGCGGATCGCTGAGATTGCCCGTAAAGCAGATCGCGCCTTCGACCAACTTGCCAGTCTCTCCAGCAGCATCAATGGCCACGCGCATATTCTCAACCCAATTGAGAGAATCGAATATACGAAACACATCCACGCCACCAGCAGCAGCCTGGGCGACAAAATGTTGCACCACGTTATCCGGGTAATTGGTATAGCCCACAGCGTTTGAGGCGCGAAGCAGCATCTGGGTGAGAATATTGGGCATGCGCTCACGCAGTGCAGCCAGACGCTGCCATGGGCATTCGTTGAGAAAGCGCATCGCGACGTCAAAGGTCGCCCCGCCCCAGCACTCAACCGAAAGCAACTGTGGCAGCATCCGGGCATAGGCATCGGCCACCGCGATCAGATCATAACTGCGCACACGGGTTGCCAGCAGCGACTGATGGGCATCTCGGAAAGTGGTATCGGTGATCAGGGCTTGTGGCTGATCCAGCATCCAGCGCGCAAACCCCTGCGGACCCAATTCAGCCAATCGGTCGCAACTGCCCGGCAGCAGTGGCTGTTCGCCAACCGGCGGTACCCGCGGTACGCGCGGTGATTGCGGCACCCGCCGCCCCTTGACCGTCGGGTTACCGTTAACCGTGATATCGCCAATAAAGCGCAACAGGCGCGTGACGCGGTCCCGCCGGCGTGGAAACGACATCAGATCCGGCGTGTTATCAATAAAGCGCGTGGTGTAATCGGCTCGGCGGAAATCTTCGTTACTAAGCAATCCGATCAAAAAAGGCATATTGGTGTTAACACCACGTACCCGAAACTCGTGCAAAGCCCTAAGCATGCGCTGGATAACCTCTTCCGGTGTATTGCCCCGGCTGGTGACCTTGACCAACAGCGAATCATAGTGGCGAGTCACCCGTGCGCCGCTGTAGGCTGTGCCGGCATCCAGACGGATACCAAAACCCGAAGGGCTGCGGTAGGTATCGACTTCTCCATAGTCTGGAATAAAGTTGTTTTCCGGGTCTTCCGTGGTAATACGACACTGCATGGCATGGCCGCGCAGCAAAATCTTCTGCTGTGGTGGAACCCCGGATTCGTCAGCGCCGATCGTACAACCCTGGGCGATTCGGATCTGAGCCTTTACGATATCAATGCCGGTGATCTCTTCCGTAACCGTGTGTTCGACCTGGATGCGTGGATTCACCTCGATAAAGTAGAACTCGCCGGAATCAGCATCCTGCAGAAACTCCACTGTGCCAGCGTTGTAATAGCCGACGCCCCGGCACAAACGCAGTGCGGCCTCGCAAATCGTTTCACGCTCCGAATCTGTCAGGAAAAACGCCGGAGCACGCTCGACCACTTTCTGGTTACGGCGCTGTACTGTGCAATCTCGCTCAAACAGGTGTACCAGATTGCCCTGCTGATCTCCGAGGACCTGTACTTCGACATGCCGCGCCCGACGTACCAGCTTTTCAAGGTAGACCTCGTCATTGCCGAATGCAGTATCCGCTTCGCGCCTTCCGATATCGACAATGACATCGAGTTCGGCGTCACTTTCGATAACCCGCATACCGCGGCCCCCACCACCCCACGAGGCCTTAAGCATCAGTGGATAGCCGATGGCGTTTGCCTGCGCCCGAACGACAGCTGAATCTGAGGGCAAAGCATCGGTCGCCGGCATCACCGGCAGGTGGTTCTCCTGTGCCAGGGCGCGCGCCTGAACCTTGTTTCCCAGACGACGCATCACCTCAGGTGATGGCCCTATGAACACCAGCCCTGCCGAGATGCAGGCTCTGGCAAAGTCGGGACTCTCTGAGAGAAACCCATAACCGGGGTGGACTGCATCCGCACCCGAGCGTACTGCGATCTGTACGATCTCGTCGATCTGTAAATAGGCCTGCACCGGTGAACAGTCCTTGCCTATACGGTAAGCCTCTGCCGCTTTGAACCGGTGCAGGGCAAAACGATCTTCCTCGGAATAAATAGCCACACTGGCAATATCCAGTTCGGCCGCAGCACGCATAACCCGAATCGCGATTTCGCTTCGGTTCGCTACCAGAATCTTGTCAATCTTTTTCATAATCCGGGCCGCACAGGAAAATCCACCGCAACGCAAGCACGCCTTGTGGTGGAACGTTGCAGTGGAGGTCGATTTTACCGGAGATTGTCGAGGTCACCAGTGGCCCCAATCAGAACGATGTTTTATGGCGGCCATAAACAGTTCAATGTCGGATCAGATAGTTGACGGATGGGGCTCAGGCTCTATGATGCGACTTCCGCCGGTTGAGTTTTCGCCCACCACGCATTTTCATTGGAGATGATCAGTATGAGCCGCCTTTCCCAGGCATTGACATCATCCGATTTTGTAATCACCAGCGAACTGACACCGCCCAAGGGGATAAATCTGGAACCCCTTCTGGATAAGGCGGCTCTGCTTAAGCCGCATGTTTGTGCCATTAACCTGACTGAATCCCACGCCGCCCGTATGGCCATGGATCCGGTTGCGGTAGGTCATCTACTACTGGATCACGGGATCGAACCGATTGTGCAGATGACGGCACGCGACAAAAACCGCCTTGCGATCCAGGCCAGTATCCTCGGTGCTGCGGCTCTTGGCATTTCGAATATGGTTTTCATGGGTGGCGACCCGCCGAAGAACGGTGATCACCCCGATGCCAAACCGGTATTCGATCTTTTTGCCTCCCAGTTGCTGGGGGCGGTACATACCCTGAACAATGGAACTGATCTGAACGGCAATGAACTGAGTGGAAAACCACAGCTTTTCGCCGGCGCTGTGGCAAATCCCGGCGCAAGTGATCCTAATATGGAGATCGACAATCTGCATCGTAAGATCGATGCCGGGGCACAGTTCTTTCAGACTCAGGCAGTTTACGATGTCCAGGCCTATGCGGCGTTTCTTGACAAAGCTCGCTCCCCCAGGCCGATGCTGGCCGGAATCATCCCGATCAAATCGGTAAAGATGGCGACCTATATGAACGAACGCATCCCCGGAGTTGATATTCCAGATACCTTGATCCAGCAAATTGCTGATGCGGGTGACGACAAGAATCGGATTGCACGGGTGAGCGTTGAGATTGCCGCAAAGACTATCCGCGAACTACGTTCGGTCAGTCCCGGTGTGCACCTGATGACTATTGGCTGGGAAAGCTATATTCCGCAGATACTGACACAATCGCGACCCTAATACAGTTAGTCGCCTAAACGACGCATGCGCCAAACCTTAACGGTCACTGGGTTTGTGGCATAGCAGGCGTCAGCACGCTCTGTCCCGGTTGCAGCATCAACCGCTGAACCGGCTTACCGCTGATCACATGGTGCTCAAGAATTTCGTCGATATCCTCGCGGCTTTGGTAGTGATACCAAACTCCCTCAGGGTAAATCACCATGGCCGGTCCCAGCTCACAGCGGTCGAGACAGCCGTCTTATTGATTCGAACGCGTTTACCCAGTTTCAGCACCTTGCCACGGACTTTCATGTACGCCTGCAGCTCGCCGGCACCCCGCGCACTGCATGAATCACGCGGGTGGCCCGATTCGCGCTCGTTGATGCAGCAAAATACGTGGATGTCGTAGTGTCGCTCAGATAGGAGTTGATTCTTGCTCATCTGGAAACGCCCGTACCAGTATTGGCCGAAACCGGCTGTTGCTGGGTAATGCAATGAATGCCGCCGCCGCCGGGCGCGATATTATCGATATGCAACTGCACCACCTGGCGTTGTGGAAACAATTGTTCATAGACAGCTTTGGCACGCTGATCGGCGGGCAGATCATAACAAGGCATAATCACCGCCCCATTGGCGAGATAACTGTTAATGTACGAGGCACAAAAACGCTCGCCGTTTTCGCACTGCCAGGCATCTTCGATAAAAATCACATCAAGCGGTCGCCCACGGGCATCGCTTTGTCCTTGAAGTGCCCGACGATTCTCCATCAGAAGATCATAGCGCGGATGCGCGTTGTCAAAAGCCGCTTCGAGCAACACCCGGCCAGGCCCGACAAACGCTGCGATGCCATCAACGTGGCCATTGGTCTCGCTCTCGGTCGGATCCCCAGGCAGCCAGATGACTTTACTCACGCCCAACATGCGGCACAGCCCCGCTTCGACCTCGCCTTTACTCCAACCCGGGTTTCGATTGGGGTTGAGAAAACAGGTTTCAGTAGTAATCAGGGTGCCCTCACCATCCACGGTAATGCCTCCTCCTTCGGCAATCATGGGTGATCGGAAAAGTTGTGCAGCCAGATGTGAGACCACCTTCGGACCCGCCGCAGCGTCGGCATCAAACGGCGCATAGTTACCACCCCACGCATTAAAGTCAAAGCAGGCTCCGGCCAGATCACCAGCATCATTGATCAGAAAGTTTGGACCGTTGTCACGAAACCATCCATCATCTATGGGTAATTCCAGACAATCGACCTGCGCACCCAGTGCTAATTGCGCCGCTGCCCGGTCCTGTGGGCGTACCACCATCGTCACGGGCTCAAAGCGTGCAATTGCTCTGGCGACCTGCGCGTAATTCTCCCGTGTTGCCGGGCTGTCAAAACCGCTACGACAAGGCCATGCCATCCAGCAACGCTCATGGGGCTGCCACTCTGCGGGCATATAGAACCCGGCAGAAGCCGCATCGGATTGGTAACCATTCATGAATCGTGCTGTCCTTTTGTGAGTTGCTACTCGACTGAGCTAACAGGTATCGACAGATACTCCTAATCAGGTGAATGCCATCGTTCACAAAGCCCTAGCGCAATTTACGGTCTGATAATTTTTACCCAGTATCCGTAACGTACCGGTCCCAATACTTGGTCCTGGAGTGATGCCCAGCCCAGACCTGTGATTGCGCGTTTTAACATTCAGAAGAGGAGAATCAGGCACCTTCTGAACCAACTCCAGATCCAGCTGCTCGGTATTCCTCCCGCGGCGGACTGAAGACATCCAGCACCTTGGCCCCGCCTGGCCCTGCCCGAAATGCATGGACGATTTCGCCTGGCGTGCGCCAGAAATCACCAGCGCTAACAGCATGCTCCTGGCCGTCCTGTATACGCACGCCACTACCTTCAAGAATCACGCCCCATTGTTCCTGCGGGTGGGAATGTTCGTCGCTTTGACTGCCAGGCTCGAGTCGAACCACGGACAACATTGCTTGATCTCCGGGAAATATTCTGGTCGAAACACCTTGGGCCAGAGTTCGGGCAATGCCCTGTGAAAGATCGTCAAGATTAAAAAAGTTTTCAGTCATTACTCTGCCTCTGTTTGCAAACCCGCTGGCTGGCTTTCTGGGTCAATATTATGCAATCGTTTACTTCAACTATCCTATCGCGCCGATCACCATCTCGGTCATCTCGGATGTTCGCCACGTATCAATCATGTCCACAGCGTTCATCC
>JASMBC010000047.1 GCA_030754035.1 Arenicellales bacterium
GGGTGATCCGCATCCAGAGCACTGACCATGACAAAATGTTCGATTCCACGGCGCTTGCTTTCCTCTATCGTTCGAACAGCGCCGTATAAATCGACCATCAGTGTTTTGTCAGCACCAGTATGGCCGCCGGACCCCGCGGTAAACACGACCTTGCTGACACCGTCGAATGCGTGAGCAAATTCATCTTCCAGATCTGCAACAACAGTTTTGACCCCCAGCGCTTCAAGATCCTCTACCTGCTCTGCGTTGCGCACCATGGCGAGCAACTGCATTCCCGACGCACTGCCCTGCTGACAGACCAGTCGGCCAATTTTGCCGTTGGCGCCGATGACAAGCGTCAGCATGAGTTCCTCCTCTTACCGTCGCAGCTGTTTATGTTATTGCCGGAGACAGTCGGCGCGCCCGGAAAAATGGGCCTTGCGCTGTTAGCCTTGATGCTTTTTTGGCGTTGGGGGCACCCTATCATAGGAAATCTGGGTGTCGCAAGGATTTGTTCTGTTTCGAACGAAAAAACGTTCGACTACGAACTGACTCTAGACCAAACAAACCTGGTTCTCTTATACTGTCAGCGACAGGGCCGATTCGACTTTTCCAGTGGCTCGGCCAGTTTGCGACATATAAAGAGAAACATAGAACAAAAGAGGGTGGATTCTGATGTGCGGTATCGCCGGACGGATTCTTGAACAGCCCGGGCTGATCGGTGTCGATCTTGTCGCCCTCATGCAGGCTCAGGCCCATCGCGGGAGTGACTCGACCGGTTTTGCCCTTTATGGGGAGCCACGGCAAAACAGTTACATAGTCCGCGGTGTCGCTTCTGACAGGCGCTCTTTGGATCAGACACTGGATGAGTTTTCACAAACACTACGGGCACACGGCAGCGATTTCATTGAAGATCCAAGCTGGGATAGCACTGCGCAACGGCACGTCTCGCTCAGAATGATAGTCAGCGAGTTGGATGTCCGGGCCTGGCTGGCCGATGCCGACACGCAGGAAGGTATAGAGATTCAGTCAGTCGGGCGCTCACTCGAGATTGTAAAAGACCTGGGCATTTCTCACGAAGTCTCGCTAAAACACAGTATCACTGACTTCGTTGGCAGCCACGGCATTGCCAATGCCCGCATGGCTACCGAATCCCGGGTTTCGCCAACCGCCAGTCACCCGTTCTGGGCGCGCCCCTTCCCGGATATCGCCATCGTTCACAATGGCCAGCTCACCAACTACTTCGGGCTGAAGGCGCGCCTGCAACGCCAAGGCTATACCTTCCTGACAGAAAATGATTCGGAACTCATTGCTGTGTGGATATCGGACCGGTTATCCCATGGCCTGACACTGGAAGAAGCGCTTCAGTCCTCGGTAGGTGAACTGGACGGGGTCTTCACCTACATCATTTCCACGCCCACTCAAATCGGTATGGCCAAAGACAGGTGGGCAATCAAGCCTCTCGCAGTCTTCACTCACGAGCAGGAAATGGCAACCGCGACCGAAGAGCAGGCGGTGCGCAAGCTCTACACCGACGAAGTGCCGATTTCCAACCTGGATGGGCCGGGCTATTCAACTACCTGGGACGTGCTGCCGGCGGCCGGAGGATAACTATCTATGGGCTCAAAAAACATGGCTGAGCGCGTTGAAATCACCGCCGGTGACCGGCCCGTGAGGGAAATTAACCAGGATATCCGCGGCCAGGTCCAAGCCGGCAAGCCGATTGTTGTAAGCAACACAATGTCGCGCCATAACCTGGGTGTGGGCCTGCCCGCTGGCGCCGATATTCTGTTCAAGGGCAGTGTCGGCTATTACTGCGGCGGGCTCAACGATGGCGCACGTATCCACGTAACCCGCGACTGTGGCTGGGGCGTGGGTGAAGCCATGGCCACTGGCCACATCACGGTTGATGGTTACGCGGGGATGAGCGCAGGAGCCTCAATGCTAGGTGGCAGCATTCACGTTCGCGGTAATGCCGGACCCCGTTGCGGGGTGGCCATGAAAGGCGGTGACATCATCGTTGAAGGCTCCATTGGCTACCTGTCCGGTTTCATGGCTCATGCCGGGCGCATCATTGCGCTCGGGGGTACCGATGATGCTGCGGGAGACTCTTTATGGGGAGGTGAAGTATGGGTGGACGGCCCGATCGGCTCCCTCGGTGTAGACAGCAAGATAATCGAGCCAGATTCAGTGGAAGTCGAATCGGTAGAAGCATTGCTGGCTCAACATGGGCTTGACGGCTCCGGCCGGGATTGGAAAAAAATAGTTTCGGCCCAACGACTATGGCACTTTGAAAGCCGGGATGCACGCGCATGGCTGATGATCTGAAAACACCCTGGGAATATCCTTTCGAGCCCGCCGCAGAAGAACTGATCGGCTTTGCTGATGGCGCAATCGAGAATCGGCCGGCTGGAATACCTTCGTCCTATGACCGCGGTGGCTCAATCCGCTGGACCCCTGAGTCGATCTCGGAAATCCACGCCTTGTCACAGCTGGGGCGTTACCAGATTCGCGGTTTCAATACCTTTAACAAAAGTTTTCCAACTCTTGATGATCTGGTTTTCGTGCCCGCAACTATGACCCGTCTGCCCCTTGAGGGTTACCGCGAGAGCTGCGATACCGGAACCGTGCTGGGTGATCGTCCTGGACTGGTTGAGCAGCCCCTTGAGCTCGACATTCCGATATACATTGCATCGATGTCTTTTGGCGCATTGTCGGCACCAGCCAAGGCGGCACTGGGTTACGGCGCCTCGAAAGTTGGCTCCATGACCTGCACCGGTGAAGGCGGAATGCTCGAGGATGAGCGGCGAGCCTCACAGACCCTGGTTTACCAGATGACGCCGTCGCGCTATATGCTGGATCTGGAACATCTGCGTAAAGCCAACGCGATAGAGCTGGTAGTAGGGCAAGGTGCCAAACCCGGCACTGGTGGCCTGCTGCTCGGCATGAAGGTCTCTGATCGGGTAGCTGACATGCGCTCACTGCCCACCGGGGTAGACCAGCGTTCCACCGTCCGCCACCCGGATTTTCTTGGCGCAGATGACATGCAGATCAAAATTGAAGAACTGCGTGAGGCCACTAACTACCAGGTGCCGATCTTTCTCAAAATGGGGGCCACCCGGCCACGCTGGGATGTGGCGATTGCCGCCAAGGCCGGGGTTGACGTGATCGTGGTTGATGGCGCCGAAGGCGGTACCGGGGCCTCACCCGAGCTGCTGATGGATCATACTGGAATCCCAACTATGTCGGCTATCCCCGCTGCACGCGAAGCGCTGGAGGACTGTGGCAAAGCAGACGAAGTCAAACTGGTAGCAGCCGGTGGAATCCGCTCTGGCGCTGATGCTGCCAAGTGTCTGGCGTTAGGCGCGGATGCGGTCATGGTCGGGCTGGGATCGATGATTGCACTGGGCTGTAACTCGCCACGTTATCTGGAGTCTTACCAGGCCCTGGGTACCTCGCCGGGCCGCTGCCACCACTGCCACACCGGTTTGTGTCCAGTCGGCGTCGCTACTCAGGATCCAGAGTTGGAAAGCCGCATAGACGTGGCAGCAGCCTCGGAACGGGTCGCGCGATACCTTACGGCCATGACTATGGAAATCTCGTTACTGGCCAAGGCCTGCGGAAAATCCAGCGTCCACAACCTGGAAAAAGAAGATCTGCGAGCACTGTCTATGGAGGCCTCCGCATTCACTGGGGTAAAAATGGCGGGTATCGATAAGCCGTTCACCTGGTAACACGGCCAGCTTCATCCACCGCCGCTAAGACACAGTGATGACCCCACAGGTAGATTCGATCAGCTCCGACAGCGAACTGCCTGCCACGACGGACGTCGTCGTCATCGGTGGCGGCATCATTGGCGTTGCAACAGCACTGACCTTGGCCGAGCGGGGCATAGCTGTGGTGCTGTGTGAGAAAGGCATTATTGCCGGCGAGCAATCCTGTCGCAACTGGGGCTGGGTCCGACAACAGGGCCGCGACCACCGTGAACTGCCACTGATGGTCGAATCGACCAGGCTCTGGGAGGCAATGGATGCACGGGTAGGCTGCGCCACCGGTTTTGTTCAGTGCGGGGTGGTCTACCTTGAAGAAACCGAACAGGATGTCTCGGCCCGGGAAACATGGCTGGAACACGCCCGCCCCTACGGAGTTGATTCGCGCATCATCTCTGCTGCAGAAGCAAACGAGCTGCTGCCCGGCAGTACCAAGCACTGGGCTGGGGCTCTGTACACCCGCTCCGATGGCCGGGCCGAGCCGTCGATCGCCGCCCCGGCCATGGCCCGCGCTGCCCAGGCGAAGGGCGCGATTATCCTGGAGAACACCGCGGTACGCGGTATCGAGACAACAACTGGAGCCGTCTCTACTGTGGTCACTGAGAAAGGTTCAGTAAAGTGTTCTTCGGTAGTGCTGGCCGGTGGTATGTGGTCCGGACTTTTTTGCAAGAGCATCGACCTCACCCTGCCCCAACTCGGTGTGATTTCCTCGGTTCTGCGCACTCGACCGATACCCGATGGCCCTGAACTTTCGGCCAGTGCCCCAGGGGTTTCTTTTCGCAAACGCCTGGATGGCGGCTATTCTATTGCCGAGACCCGCGGCCCAACTATCGTTGAGATCGTCCCAAATTCCTTTCGTTTTGGCAAAATATTTCTGCCGCTCGCCTGGCTGGCCAGGGCACACTTACGGCCCAGGCTCTCAAGGCGGTTCCTGGACGAGTGGCAACAATCCAGGCGCTGGTCCCTGGACGGCATCTCACCCTTCGAAACCACCCGGATCCTGGATCCCGAGCCCCTGTCAGGAGCGCTGGACAGGGCGCGCAAGAACCTGGCCGAGACCTTTCCTTTTTTCAACCAGTTGGAAGTAGCCGAAAGTTGGGCAGGCCTGATTGATGCCACCCCTGATGCAATTCCGGTCATCTCTGCTGTCGATGCCCTACCGGGGCTGTTTCTGGCCACCGGCTTCTCCGGCCATGGCTTCGGCATTGGCCCGGCTGCCGGCCAGCTGGCTGCTGACCTGGTGACCGGCAATACGCCGCTGGTGGACCCTACGCCTTTTCGCTTCTCGCGCTTCAGCGATGGCACCCCTATCCGCCCCGTGGTCGCTCCCTGAAAAACTCTCCCTATGTTCACGATTTTTTTTGCCATCATCATAGCCAGCAGCAAAGTAGAATGCTGTCATCGGCAACTCCGGATGCACCAGGAAACAGAGCATCTCTAACGACATGGCCCGTGACACATCTCCAGTAAGAGCCGAACGAGACATACGCAGGCGGGTAAAGAACCTGAACGTGGATCTTGCTGCTATTGATGTGGTGCATAACATCTTTCGTGCATCAACGGCTATGCGCAACCGCTACGAGCAGGAGATCCTGGCGCGGTACAAGCTGACCTTTACCGGCTTCACCACACTTTGGGTGCTCTGGGTGTGGGGTTCAATGGAGGCATACCAACTGGCGGAAGAAGTAGGTATCTCAAAGAGCACCTTGACTGGCGCCGTTACCAACCTTGAGCGCCTGGGCTTTATTGAACGCCTAGCACATACTCGGGATCGGCGCAGGGTTGTTATAAGATCCACTCGCAGAGGCAAGCATCTCGTGCGCACCCTTTACCCCCAGGTCAACGCCCTCGAACGGATCATCACCAAAGATCTATCAAAAGATGAAAAAACCGGATTGGCCAAAGGACTGCGCATCCTGCTGCACACTCTGGAAAACGAGGTATAACCCATCGCTCCTGGAGTCCATTGCATCGGGATCTCCTCGTTTCCAGATGGTCGAGGCCGAATTATGGATGGCTTAACTTTGGCATTCCCGAGAAAGCCGCCCCGCTGGTCACAGAGGGTAAGGCCGGCCCGGCTGAGGGCAGTGTTAATCGTCCAGACGAGATGTTACCTGAGTATTACGAGCTACGCGGTTGCGATGCTTCGGGCGCACTGACAGCAAAGATACTGGGACGTCTGAACCCCTGAATCACTTGAGATTCGATGTAAAGCTCCCGATAGTGCTCCATGTGCCGCCGGGGATTCACAGGCAGTTTACAAATCGCGTATTATTTCCCGTGCTGCATTATGACCTGGCGCCCCTGAAACTCCACCTCCAGGGTGCGCGCCGGCACCACACAGATAAAGACCCTTTACGGGCGAGCGGTAATCGGCATACCCGGCCACCGGACGCAGGCTGAATATCTGGTCCAGATCCAGCGCACCATGAAAAATATCACCACCGGGAAGAGCGTAGTCTCTTTCAAGATCCAACGGACTCAGAATTGAACGGCCAATGATGGCATTTTTCAGGTTTGGCGCGTACTGGGATATGGTATCAATGACCTGGTCAGCAACTGTTTCCTTAACGTCATCCCAGCTTCTACCCCCTGACAGTTCCGGGTTGAAGTGCTGACAGAATAAACTGGCAACATGAGCGCCTGGCGGTGCCAGCGAATCGTCAATAAGCGATGGCATACACATTGAGACGATCGGCTTCTTTGCCCAGCCACCGTATTTCGCATCGTCGTAAGCACGCTCAAGGTATTCCAGTGAGTGGGCAATCTCGACAGTTCCGGTAATGAGTTCCAGGCCCTCACCCACCTTCAAGCCATCAAATGCCGGCAACTCGCTGAGGGCAATGTTCATACGAAACGTGCCTGATCTACAGCGATAGCCCTCAAGAGCTCGAACAAAGTCGGAATCGAGAACTCCGCGATCCACCAGATCGAGATACAGTATCTTCGGATTCACATTACCCGCTACGGCACGGGCCCGGATGACCTTGCCGTCGTCAAGAACCACCCCCTGGGCCGAGCCTTCTTCAACGATGATCTCGGCAACCGCCGTGGAGACCTGAATGTCCACACCTTTATCTTGGGCGGATTTGGCCATTGCCTGGGAGATTGAACCCATGCCACCTATCGCGTGTCCCCAGGCCCCAACAATGCCATTCACTTCTCCAAAATACTTATGCATCAGTACGTAGGCGGAGCCTGGTGCGTAAGGGCTGGCAAGATGCCCGACCACCCCCTCGAAAGCATAAACGCCCTTAAGATTCTCAAACTCGAACCATTCGTTAAGGTAGTCACCTACACTCATGGTCATGAGGTCGCTGAATATCCTCTGGTATTTCAGATCAAGCTTACGCAGCCGGTTCCCGATTATCGCGGCTGTCAGCAGGTCCTTGAAACCTCCACCAAGATTGGGTGGCGTCTCCAGCACAGTGGATCGAAGCACCAGCGACGTCTTCCTTAACTGTTCGTGAAATTCAAGGTATTTCCCGGCATCACTTTTTGATACCACAGAAATATTCTCTACCGCCTGATCTTTGTCCCGCGGCAGCGAAAGATACCCACCGTTCTCAAGGGGCGCAAAAGTGCCTCCACTGCGATCAACAATCTTCAAGCCGTACCGCGACAATTCCAGATCACGGATTATCTGCGGCTGCAACAGGCTGACCGCAAAAGCGCAGGCCGAATTTCGGAAACCCGGGTGGAACTCCTCGGTCACAACTGAGCCGCCTACAACACTGCGGCGTTCTACCACCTTCACCTTGAACCCGGCTTTTGCCAGATAGCCAGCACAAGTAAGACCATTGTGGCCAGCACCGATAATGACAACGTCACAGTCCAACTTCATGTTGATCACCTCGACTCTCGATGAGCCATGTTGCTGGCCCTTATGATCGGGCGGTTAACTCCGTGCCCGTATCTGGCAAGCGTCCTTGCTGTCGCCCGCACATGCTGCTGGTTGATATCGTCCCGGCCCCTGGCACGAAACTGTTCCAGCCGGTTTTGCCCCACTCGTTCGATATCGAACGGTATAAACTTTATCGCTCTTTTTATCATATTTTCCTTATCGAAAGTCCAATTCTTCGCATATCACGCTATGGTGAACTGACTGAGCAACATTGTCGAAGAGAGCATTGTTCCTACTCGTTCGATATCGAATGGCATTGAACTGCCCATGCACCCTGTGATATTTTTACCCGAAACAACTTCTTTATCTCGCAAATACAGCTACCCGCCGGCCAACCGGCCGGTTGTCCAACCAGGTGGTCATCATACCGATCGAAGCCGGAAACTGGCATGAGCCACAGCATCAGACCGCCTTCTTGCCCGGCTCAGGAGATGAACAATAAAATGGGTAGCAATACCTGAAGGAGGAGCTGATGGAATCTGACCAAGTACGCAACTGTGATGACCTTCGCAAGCTGATTGATGAGCGGGATGTCGATCATGTCACCGTGGCGTTGCCCGACATGCAGGGTTTGTTGCGCGGAAAGTACATGGCTCGCGGCAAGTTTATTGGGGCACTCGACCATGGCTTCGGTATGCCTCCAGTTATTTTCGCGTTGGACCCGACCGACGTGATTCTTGATGTCCCGGGATTGTCAGACGAGTTCACGGGGTTTCCAGACGCTACCGTAGAAGTTATTCCCCAAACCGTTCGTGAGATTCCCTGGGAGCCTATACACAGAAACCTGTTTGTCATGGTGAGCCACGGTGCTCAAGGTTCAGCATTTTGTCCGCGGGCTCTGTATAGCAAAATCGCGGCGAAAGCCGCTACGATGGGCTTTCGCGCATTCCACGCTTGTGAGTTCGAGTACGCCCTGTTTAACGAGACGGCAGTTAGTGCCCAGCAGAAAGGCTACAGAAACCTCGAATCGACAGTACCGCACAAAGGTTACAGCGTACTGCAACGCCAGGAAGTACGATCTGACTTTTATGCCGATCTGATGGATACCATGCGCTGCATGCGGGTTCCCCTAGAAGCGGTACATGAAGAAATTGGTTTTCCCGGCCAACTTGAAACGTCCCTGCAGTATTCAGAAGGAGTAACTGCCGCCGACAACGCCGTCATTTTTAAAACCTTTGCTAAAGCAGTGGCGCAGCGCCGTGGGCAACTATTGAGTTTCATGGCTCGCTGGAGTAATGAAGCTGATGGCAATAGCGGTCATGTGCATATGTCATTGCGTGATCTGGAAGGCAACCCCGTGTTCCATGATCCTGACAAGGAAGGCGGGATAAGCGATACGATGCGTTATTTCATTGGCGGCCTGCAGAAACTACTACCTGAAATACTTCTTCTGCTGGCACCAAACCTAAACTCTTTCAAGCGTTTCGTACCCGACATATTCGCTCCGACCAGCGTCGCCTGGGGTCAGGAAAATCGTACGACCGCCTTGCGCGCGATTACGGGCTCGGCCGCCTCGCAGCGGGTTGAGTGCCGGATACCAGGAGCCGATGCCAATCCCTATCTGTCTCTTGCAGGTACCTTGGCGGCAGGGTTATATGGAATTGAGCAACGCATAGAACCCTCGGCCGAAACAACCGGTAATGCCTACCTGCAAAAGGTACCTGCAAAACTTCGTTTACCCGAAACATTTGGCGAGGCCATTGAAAAATTCAGCCGCTCGAAGTTCGCCGCAGAATGTTTTGGCGAACCCTTCGTAACCACGTTCGTTGCTGGTCGGAAATCCCAGGAAAGGGAGTTCCGCAGTTTGATTACGGAAGCGGAACTCGAGCGTTTTCTGGAGTTGAGTTAACGTCCCTGACTTCTGGCAAGCCCCGGTGACCGGGCGTGGGCCCTGGTGCAGGGCCAGCGAGACTTCGGCCCAGATTTGCTGGATCCCGGTGGATAATGCTGTAGCCAGCATCGTCATTGAAAACGATCCTCAGTAACCCGGTATTACTCCATGCCGAACAGTTTGCGTGGCGTATCCCAGGCGATCTGTCGCGCCGCCTGTGGATCAAGGCTGCCCAATAAGCCACGATAGCGCTTGATGAACTTGGTGTATTTCTTCACAGACTTGTTGCCACCGGGTGAATTTTTCAATTTTCGAGCAAACTTGTAATCACTGCCGATAAAAAAGCGGTCGGGATGACCTTCCAGTAACTGGGCCCAGTCCTCATAGAGCCAGGCTTTCTTTTTTTTGGAGAAGTTGACCGGCTCAAGGTTGTACCAGTGTTTGTGTCGGCCCACTGCCTTGATACTGAAATACAACCGGGGATAGCGGGTGATCAGCCGTTCGACATTGGCAGCGCTGGTCATTGCCGTGTGCGCAAGGATGACGGTGATATCAGGATAACGATTAAAGATCTCATCGAGTTCGGCAAACGCCGCCTGCTCATGACTGTTGCCACGATCCATGGGTTCCACATGCAGATCAATCGGTACTTTGTGATCCTGTGCCATGGCAAAAAGGGCATGCAGTGCCCGTGAGCGAAAATCCACTGTCAGCACCGCCTGCCCGGACCACTTCTCGAAGTGGCGGGTTGCGATCTCACCAATACCACTGCAGGCACCGCTGGCGATCCGGGCCTCAAGTTCCCCTCTACGCTTTTCCAGGCCGGAATCGGATACCGAGAGCTGCTGCCCCATCCAGGTGTTCCAGTCATTACTGCCACAAAGCGTCTTGATCGCACCGCCCGACTGCGCAGCAAGACCAGCCATCTGCTTTACCGATCCGGTACCACCATCCAACCGCCCATGATTGGGGGTGGGCATCAACACAAGGCCATCCAAAATGCCCTGTGAAACCACCGCCAGCATATCGTCCCGATAAGCTTTGCTCGATCCCGGATCCAGATGCGTATGACCATCAATGAGCGGTCCTTCATAAAACGCCGCGTGATCCCGCACCGGT
>JASMBC010000048.1 GCA_030754035.1 Arenicellales bacterium
AGTCTCGTGGGTGCCTGCGCGGCGGCCCCCTTCAAGGTCTGAGTAATGTGGCGGCCCGCCGACGGTGGCAAATACCAGGTTGTTGTCCCCAACCTCGAACCAGTGTTCCGGTGCCCGACCATGCATCGTGAAGCTTTGAGGTGCCTGGCTGACGGTCTCGAGCACCATGTCGGGATCGAAGCGCACCATCAGAGTTTCGTCATCTACTACCGGTGCGCCCGCCTGGGCATAAAGTTTCCGGGCCTCGGCGCTCAGTACTTTGATGCCCTTGTCGCGCAACAGGGTGAGCGAGGTCTGGTGGATCGCCTCTATATGGTCTTCGCTGAACTGGGCGATCGGCGGGTAGGGGTTTTTCAGGTGCTGCCACGGAGGCTTGGTTCGGTGCGGTTCGCTCGCGTTACTTCGGCGCGATCGCCCACGTCGCCCACGTAATTGATCTGACGGCATTGAATTGACCCGAATCGGTTCGTGGCGGACAAACTTGCTTAGATACGCATCCGCTCTCCGGCAGGGTCCCAGGCTGGCTCTTTTAATGTCACGGCCCCGCGTCGTTGACCGACCACATCGACCATCAGCGGTTCATCACCCTCATTGACTTTGGTGTTCAGCAGGCCCATGGCAAGGCTCTTGCCGGTGTGGTGCCCATAACCGCCCGAGGTCACAAAGCCGACCCGTTGATCGCCCTGCCAGATCGGCTCATAGCCGGAAGCGTCGGCGCCGTCGGCGTCAATTTCCAGGGTCACCAGGCGTTGATCGACGTTGTTGTCCGCTCGCTCTTGGGCAGCGGCTTGGTGGCCAATGAAATCATCGCGCGCCCAGTCAATCCAGCGATCCATCCCGGTCATGCCCGGAGTCCGGTCCTGGGTAAACTCGGCACTCCAGATACCAAAGCTTTTTTCGAGCCGCAGCGAGTTCATGGCGTAGAAGCCAAACTCGCGGATACCGTGGGCTGTTCCGGCCTCTAGGAGCATTTCCCGTAGCGCAATATGTTCCGTTGCGCCGCAGTTGATCTCATAGCCCAGTTCTCCACAGACCGACAGCCGTCCGACACGGGCGCGGATAAGGCCCACGTCCAGCGTGGTACAGCCCATGAAAGGCAAGGTATCGCCATCAACGCTCTGGGGCGTGAGCGCGGCGAGCACTTCACGGGATTTGGGTCCGGCCAGGCCGAAACCCACTGTGGCATCGGAGATATCACGCACTTCTACGCCTTCGCTGCGGTGATCATGAAACCAGCGCATGTGCCAGTTGCGCAGGTAGTACGAGCCCATGATCCACCAGCGGCCATCACCCCAGTTGAACACGGTAAGGTCTCCCTTAAGGCGTCCGCTCGGTGCCAGCATCGGTGCCAGGCGAGCCCGCCCAGGCTTTGGCAGGCGGCCGGCCATGAGCTGGCTGAGCCAGGCCTCGGTCGCAGGCCCCGTGATCTCGTACCGCGAAAAGCCGCTGATGTCGATAAGCCCTACGCCCTCGCGTACAGCTAGGCACTCCTCGGCCACGATCTCAAACGCATTGGAGCGCTTCAGGGTCGGCGTTTCCGAAAAATCACCTGAGGCAAAAACCAGCGGCACTTCAAGACCCCAGCTGCAGCCCCACTGGGCACCGGCGTTGTCCATGGCGGACCAGGCTGGCGCTTTTTTAAGCGGCCGCCCGGCGGGCAACTGCTCGTTAGGATAGGTCATGATAAAACGCCGCGAATAAAACTGCCCGGTGGTTTGGCGTATGTACTCGCGGTTCGAGGTGAAGTCACCGTAGCGGGCAATATCCATTGGCCAGGCGTCAGCCTCGGTCTCGCCATGAATCATCCATTCGGCGAGCGTTTTACCGACACCGCCACCTTGCAAAAAGCCGGCCATCACACCGCAGGCAAGCCAGTAGTTGGGCACTGTGCTGACCGGGCCGACCAGCGGGTTACCGTCAGGCGAGAAGGTAAAGGCGCCATTGACCCAGTTTTTCACACCCACTTCGGTCAGCACCGGGTAGCGGGTGAAGGCCATTTCCAGTTCATCCGAGATGCGGTCGATATCCTCCTGAATCAGTTCTATGCCGTAGTCCCAGGGAGCCCCGTCCATATTCCAGTGCTTGTGGTTAATCTCGTAGATCCCGACCAGTATGCCTTGCTGGTACTGACGCATATAGGTGAAGCCTTCCAGATCTACCGCCATCGGCAGTTCATGGTCGAGTGCAGCCACCTCGGGAATGGTATCGGTCAGCAGGTAGTGGTGCTCCAGTGGGGAAAGCGGTAACTCGAGGCCGACCATGCGGCCAACCTGCTTGGCCCAGAGTCCGCCGGCATTAACCACGTGCTCGGCATGAACCGACCCCTTGTCTGTGATCACGTCCCAACTGCCATCGGCACGCTGTTGCAGTTCTTCGACCTTGGTGTGTTCGATGACTTTGGCACCGCGTTTTTTCGCTGCGCCGGCATAAGCATGTACGGTGCCCGTCGTATCGACGTACCCCTCGCGGTCACACCATAGACCCCCAAGCACGCCGGCGGTGTCCATGATGGGGCATTTGGCCTTGACCTCCTCAGGGGTGATCAGATGGCAATCCTCGATACCGATGGTCTGGAAAACGCGGTAGGCGGATTGCAGCCATTCCCAGCGGGCCGGTGCCGAGGCGACAGAAATACCGCCGGTCATGCTGAGGCCAATGTCCTGCCCGGACTCGGCCTCGATCTGGGACAGCAGGTCGATGGTATAGGCCTGAAGAGCCGCCATATTGGGATCGGCATTCAGGGCATGCACTCCGCCGGCGGCATGCCACGAGGAGCCGGCAGTTAACACTGAACGCTCCAGCAGACAGACGTCCGACCAGCCAAACTTGGCAAGGTGGTAGAGCACTGAGGTGCCGACCACGCCGCCGCCAATGACTACCACTCGATAATGTTCACTCATCTTCTTTGTTCTCGGAATTGGGTGTTGCCGTGGGGTTATTCTTATTAACCCATTAGCGCCTTGATATCAGCGTTCATTTTTTCGATCACTTGGGCGAGGTCGTGCTGTTCTTGCTCAGTTAAGGGTGCCAGCGGGTTTCGTGGCGGGCCCGCCGGCAGGCCGCGAAGCGCACTCGCGTATTTGATGCACTGGCCAAATTTGCCGCCTTGTTCCAGTATGGCCAACAGCGGCAGCATTGCGGCCATGATCTTGCGGCCCTGTTCAAAATCCTGGTTTACGACGCAGGCTTGGTACAGCGCGATATGAGCCTCGGGTGCGAAGTTACCCCCCGCACATACCCAACTGCGGGCTCCCCAGACGAAAAACTCCAGTGCCTGGTCATCGGCGCCACAAGACAGCTGAATATTGGGGTAGTCGTTGGCCAGCAGGTGCAGCCGGTTGATGTCGCCCGAAGATTCTTTGATGGCGCAGAAATTTTTTGAAGCGCTTACCAACCGCAGGTATTCCTCACCCATGTTGACACCGGTGCGGCCCGGATAGTTGTAGAGCATGATCGGCAGGCCCGCGGCCTGGTCGATGGCAAGCGCATGCGCGGCATTTTCACTTTCCGTGGGCAGAACGTAGGGTGGTGAGTTGACCAGCAGGGCGTCAGCTCCGGTTTGTTTCGCCGCTTGCGCCAACTCAATGGCGTCTTCGGTTCGGATCGCCCCGACACCGACCATCAGCGGCACTCGGCCATTGATGACTCCGTGGGCGGCCTGCATCAGGCCGACGCGTTCTGCCGTGGTCTGCGCGTAGTATTCGCCGGTGGTGCCGGCTACGACGATCCCGTGCACACCGGCATCGACCAGAAATTCGACCACCTGGGCAAAGCCGCCCTCATCGATCGAGCCGTCATCATGGAAAGGGGTAATGACGGGCGTATAAATGCCAGAAAATTGCATCAGCGGTTCTCCTGGCAATATTTACTGGTGCTCGCTGACCGGTTCGAGCGCCTCGAGGATCGGCTCGACCCCAAGGCCGGGTGTGTCTGAGGCGCTCATGGTGCCTTCATGAACAGTGGGCGCACCGGTGGCGATATCGATCGTGGCGTATTCGTGGAAAGCCGATGACTGAAACTGAAAGGCCGCCGGCGTGGCATGGGCGAGGTGGGCGATTGCGGCGGTGGCGATCTCGCCACCCCAACTGTCCTCGATATTCATCGGCAATCCGAGCGATACGCAAAGATCGCGTGCCTGGCGGGCACGGGTCAGGCCGCCAAAGCGGCTGATCTTGAGATTGACCATATCCATGGCGCGATCCTGGTTGGCCCGCAGTAGCGCGGCCAGGCTATCAATGCATTCATCCAGCACAAACGGCAGGTTGGTGTGCGCCCGCACGGCCAGGCACTCCTCGTAGGAAAGACACGGCTGCTCGAAAGTCAGGCGAATACCGGTTTGTGTGGGAAGGTCAGCGATAGCATTGGCAACCTGCAGAGCCTGGTGCTGTTTCCAGCCGGTATTGGCATCGGCGTTCAGTACCTCGCCCGCTTCCATTTCCTGCGCCACCCGATGAATGCGGATGATGTCGGTTGCCGGGTCTTCACCGACCTTGACCTGAAACTGTCGATACCCCTGGGCACGGTATTCGGGGATGCGCTCTGCCATGGCGCCAGGGTCGGTGCGGGTAACGACCTTGTAGAGGATGACTTTCTCCTGGCGCATGCCGCCCAGCAGCGTGTATAGCGGCAGGCCGGTAACTTTGCCCAGGATATCCCAGCAGGCCATGTCGATTGCCGACTTCACATAAGGGTGCCCTTTAAGCAGGACATCCATGGTGTCGTTGATCGTCTCGAGCTGGATTGGATCCTCTCCGATCAGGTCGGGCGCCAGCTGAGCGATGCCTGCGCGCACTCCCTGTGCATAGGCAGGCAGGTAGGTCGGACCCAGCGGACAGCATTCACCGACTCCGGTGATGCCCTGGTCGGTGTCGATGAGGACCACTGTGGTATCAAATGCGGCATGGGACTGGGTTGACCAGCTGTAACTGCCTTCCTTCATCGGCAGGTCGGCTTTGAATAAACGGATACGGGTAATTCTCATGGATAATTACTGAGTGGATCAGATCGGTTGCGACCGCCAAGTGTATTAGTTCACCTAGTGGTTTGTCATTCTAGCGGCGACAGAGCAGGCAGTTCCCGATTGCTGCCATTGTCGCGGGATCAGGAGTGAGATAGACAGGATATGTCGACCCCGAGCCAGAGCATGTCGCCCCCGGTTCTGCTGATTACCCTTTGCATTGCCCAGGTGTTGGCCATGGCAGGCTTTGCCAACTTTGCGGTGCTGCTGAATGATTTCACCGCACTGTGGAACCTCAGCAATACCCAGGCCGGCTGGATCAGTGGCATCTATTACGCCGGTTATGTGGTTGCGGTGCCGGTCCTGGTGGGGTTGACCGACGCCGTGGATGCCCGGCGCATCTATCTTTTCGGCATTACAACCGGTGTTATCGGATCTGTGGGCTATGGACTGTTTGCCGACGGTTTTGCCAGCGCAATGATCTTTCGCTTTATTGCCGGTGTTTCCCTGGCGGGAACCTACATGCCGGGCCTGCAGATTCTGAACGACCGCCTGGCCGATACAGGCCGGCAAAAGGCGCTGCCGTGGTACCTGGGCGCTTTCAGCCTGGGCACCGCGGCTTCTTTCTACGCCAGTGGAGTATTCAGCGCGCATTTTGACTGGCCGATGGTATTTCTGCTGGCAGGTATAGCCCAGGCTGCCTGCCTGCTCCTGGTTATCACCCTCATTAGCCCGAAGCGGCTCGATCGGTCAGGTCATTCTGATCGCCACCCCCTGGATTTCCGGCCTGTTTTTTGTAACCGGCCGGCGCTCGCCTATATCTGGGGATACACCGGACACACCTTCGAGCTTTTCGCCTATCGCGCCTGGATCGTGGCGTTTCTTCTGTTTGCTGTGAGCGCATCTGGCGCTGCCATCAGCCGCGAGAGTGTTGCTGGTTTTGCTGCGCTATTCAGCCTGCTCGGCATGCCGGCCAGTGTGATCGGTGCACACCTTGCCTTGCGCCGCGGGCGTCGCCAGACCGTGTCACTGGTAATGATTCTTTCAATACTTACGGGCTCGATACTTGGGTTTACCGGCGCCCTTCCGTTTGCCTTTGTGCTGGTTGTTGCGGCGCTGTATTCAATTCTCATCATGAGCGATTCGGCCGCGCTTACTGGCGGGGTTGTCGCGGCAGCCCGTGAGGGTGAGCGTGGTGCGACACTGGCGATGCATTCGGTGATGGGCTTCGCCGGTGGTTTTCTCGGACCGCTGGTGGTGGGGCTGGTGCTGGACCTTTCGGCAGGACCCGGATCGGTAACCGGCTGGGGTTTTGCCTTCATGGCAATGGCTGGCGGCTCACTGCTGGCTTTGACTGGCGTACGCTGGCTGTTGAAAGGGGTCAAGTCATAAACTGGCATCAATTGACTCTAGCCAAGGTGTGTTCAGAACCGGTCTATACGAAACGGTTCGATCGGCAGTTTGCTCGCGCCTGTAGTTACCAGGTCTGCGATTATGCTCCCCACCGCCGGGGCAAGTTGAAAGCCATGCGCCGAAAACCCAAAGCAGTGGAAAGCATTTTCCTGCCTGCTTGGGCCGATAATGGGAATTCCATCGGGCATTTCCCCTTCAATGCCTGCCCAGCAGCGGACAATTGTGGCCTTTTGCATGATGGGGAAAATACTTATGGCAGCTCGGGCATTGGCAGTCAGTCCGGCAGTATCCAGTTGGGCTTCATTTAACTGGATATTTGCTTTTCCGAAGCGCCCGCCACCGATTAATACCGTACCGTTGTCGAATTGCTTGAAGGACAAAGCACGACCTTGGGCGCCCACCACCGGCTTGACGAACGGTGCCATCCGGGCTGTGATCATCAACATTGGCGCCCGGGCTTTCACTGGAACTCGCTCTCCCAGCATTTCTGCCACCTGCCCGCCCCATGCGCCAGCGCAATTGATGAGGGTCGGTGCTTCAAACAGGCCCCGTGATGTCGATATTTGCCAGAGCCCAGCATGGCGCTTTATCTGTGTAGCTGCGACACCTTCAAAAAATTGCACGCCAAGAGTCTCAGCCTTGCGTTGGAAGGCACGGGTGGTGCGGTAGGGGTTAGCATGGCCATCCCCATAAACCACCATGCCGCCAATGCACTGATCAGAGATGGCAGGGAGCAATTCCCTCAGCGTTTTTTGATCAATGATTTCTTCATGATCGAATCCAAGCTTCTGGACTTGTTGCGATCGTGCCTGCAGCGCCGCCAGTTCATCGTCAGTTTCAGCTACCTTGACCTGCCCGCTTGGCACAAAGCCACAGTCATCATCAACCAGGTCACGGATGTTGTGCCAGAGTTTCCGCGAAGCCCTGGCAATGGGGATTTCAGGTAGAGCGCGACCCAGGATTCGCACTCCGCCTGCGTTGACGCCCGAGGCATGTCGCCCGACATGGTCTTTTTCCAGAACGATACAGCTGACCCCCCGGGATGCCAGGTGGACGGCCGCAGAACCCCCGTGCAGTCCGCCACCAATGATGACAGTATCAGCAGAAATAGAGGTCACCCGTTTACCCAGATAAAATAAGTTAATCTCTACCGCCAGAGTGGATCCGGATGCGCTCTGGGACTGCCTTGATTAACAGCCCTTACTTTTGAAAGTTTTCCGGTTTGTAGTTTTTCTATCATACCTTTAACTCGTGCCGGTATTGTAGGACGGCATTGTCCCTGAATAATGCAACATGGCCGATAGCACTTTAAAGCGCATCCATTGCAAGGTAATCCGTCTGAACAACGGCTGGGCGGCGGACCAGGTGGTCGAAGTCGGCGCAAACGGCCTGATTACAGGTATCAAGGCCGTCAATGGTGCACCGGTAGATCGGATACTGGAGGGCCCGGTGCTCGCCGGTATGCCCAACCTGCACTCACACGCCCATCAGCGGGTACTTGCAGGATTGACTGAAGTACACATGCCGGGCCAGGACCACTTCTGGGGCTGGCGGGAGCTGATGTATCGTGTCAACGCCAGGATCACACCCGATCACCTGGAAGCGATTGCGACCCAGTTGTACATTGAACTGCTACAACAAGGTTATACCTCTGTTGCCGAATTCCACTACCTGCACCACGATTCCGGTGGCCATCACTATGAGAGCATCGCTGAGATGTCGCAGCGCCTGTGCGCTGCGGCACAAAATGCTGGTATCAATCTTACCCTGCTGCCGGTGCTATACAACCAGGGCGGATTTGACGGGCAGCCCTTGGAAGGCATTCAACGGCGATTCTGTAATACTCTCGAGCAGTATCTGCACCTGGTCGAGGTGATAAAGGAAACGTTGTTGGATACTTCCAGTAATCGACTGGGTCTTGCTGTGCACTCTCTTCGTGCAGTATCTGCGAAAGAACTGAGAGAGCTATCAGCTATTGCAGAAAAATATTACCCCCAGGCACCTTTTCATCTGCACGTTGCCGAGCAGACAGCCGAGGTCGAGCAATGCCTGGCTGCTTACCATGCCCGGCCGGTCGAATGGTTGTGTGGTGAACATGATCTAGGCCCCCGCTGGTGTCTGATCCATGCGACTCACATGACGGCTGCCGAGATACGGGCAGTCGCTCACAGCCAGGCTATTGTGGGCCTTTGCCCGGCCACAGAAGCAAATCTGGGGGATGGACTTTTCCCATTGCCAGCATTTCTTAACGGTGGCGGCAGTTTCGGGATCGGCTCGGACAGCCAGGTCTGTGCCAGCCCAGCACGGGAGTTGCAATTACTCGAATATGGACAGCGGCTGGCTGAGCGCCGCCGTGCAGTTGTTGTCGATGAGCCGGAGCGCCATGTCGGTGCCGCACTTTTCGATCGAGCCATAAGAGGGGGCAGCCGCGCATGTGGCCAGCAATGCCACGGAATATCAGTTGGCGCAGCGGCCGATTTGATTGAATTGGACCCCCAGAATCTGGCCCTCGCCAGCCGGAGCCCGGATCATGCACTGGACAGTTGGATATTTGCTTCCACGCAATCCTGTATTCGTACTGTGATCACATCGGGCAGGCAGGTAGTCACTGACGGCAGGCACGACTTACAGGAAGTCGCGACGGATCGATTCAGGGGTGTCTTGCAAGAGCTTGATCCGGCAGGTCAGATCTAAGTGGCATCATGTTGTTCGATCGCTGTTGCCGTCTCGATACTCCTTCCCTACCCCTGTGCAACATTGGCAGGAGATTCATCGATCCAATCGAGTGTAAAGAGCCGCCCATAGCCGTCAATAGCATCAGTGATGCCGGCGCGGCGCAAGCAATCCCACATCATACCCTGGGTTGAGCAAACCACCGGCTTTTGGGCTGCGTCTTCTATCTCCTGCAAAACGTCGAGCGTGCGAATGCCGCCGCAACTCACGAAGATGGCGTCGGCGTCATCGCGGTCTATGCTCAGCGCGAAATCCCGGATGTATGACGGCGAAATACGGCCCATCGCCTCACCATCTTCAATGTTCAGGCCCTGAATATCGAGAACCTCAAATCCCTTCTGTTGTAGAAATACAGCCTCCATCGTGTTGACCTCATCGAGATATGGTGTAGCCACCACAATCCGGTGCGCTTCCAGCCGGCGGAGCGCGTTGACAACGCCGGAGACCAGCGTTGTCGGCTGGGCCCAGGGAGCACCCCGCTTGATTTCGGCAATCACCCGGTCTTCGCCGTTGACGATCGACCCCGAGGTGCAAACATAACAAACTACGTCTGGACGTGCTTCTGGCTGTAGGATCGACGCCGCCTCGGCCATACCATCGATGTGCAGGGCAAGATTGGCTACTGTGCAATCATTTTCGGTTCTCAGTCGCGTGATGCTGGTGCCTACACCTTTGGGCGCCAAGCGAAAGATGTTCTCTTCACCGACGAGATCAGTGGATAGAATTATGAACCCGAGCTTGGCCCGCCAGTGGGTACCCTCATCGTATTGCACCTCACGAATCGCGGATCGTACTATTTCGCTGGAAGAAACCTGCGCCATCGCAATAGAACTCGACATTTCCGTCTCCATTCAGAAACCATACTGTTGTGGCCACTTTTGCTCTTTACATTGCGCCTTAATAAAGTTATTTCTTGCGTGTATCAATGATATTGCCCAGCTAGAAAATTCTGGGCTAGAGCATAGCACCCATAACCCCTACAGTAACGCCCACCCACACCCGCAGGCGGACCACCCTTAAGGCTTACGGCACGCCCGCCTATCGGGCTTTTCCAGGTAGCGATTTGTTGTCATCGCCGATTATCGCTGTTGGTCTTGCCTTAACACGGTGTTCCCCGCATCTGCGATATCTGGCAGGCACGACTTACAGGAAGCCACAGCGGATCGATTCAGGAGCGTTTTGCAAGAACTTGATCCGGCAGGTCCGATCTAAGCGGTAGCCTGGGAAGATTGTTATCTTGTTAGCCCGGATTATCTCAATCCGGCGGTTGGCGTATCTTCAAAAAGCCAATTTGGCGCGACCGACAGACGGTCGTGCTCAACGGCTTGTTGGATTGTTTCAATAAAAAGATCGGTCAGCCGGGAGCGAGGCCTCATTTTCGGCTTCAGGAGCCATATATCCATTTTCAGTTGCGGTTTAAACGGCCTGAAGACCAGGTTGGTGCCCAGGTGTTCACTCGCAGTCA
>JASMBC010000049.1 GCA_030754035.1 Arenicellales bacterium
CAAGGGGCGCCCAGACAAACGGGCACGTCGGGCATTGCAACGCCTGCGCTACATACACGAGACGAGCTGAGTATTGTGCGCGGCGTCATCGTTAATGAGGCTGACCTGACTGGCGCGCTGCGCTCTGGGGAGATCGGCCCAGCCCGAATCGACGCGCTGACACATAAGCCGCCGGATGATGATCCCCCCTTGCTCGCGGATAACCTGCCCGATCTGGTGGTCGGCTCCCGCAACGCCTGGGGCTCAGTAGAATCTCGACAACGCCTGGTCAACGAGGTCGCCACTCTGATCCGCGACTATAAAAGCGGTACACCCCGTAACAGTTCTTTGCCAGCGTGAGGGAGCTAGCGCCAGACATACCGCTTGCCCTTTACATCCACCTGCCCTGGTGCGAGAGCAAGTGCCCCTACTGTGATTTCAACTCCCACCCATTGCGTGGCGTGCTGCCCACTGATCGCTATATCACCGCATTACTGACTGACCTTGATTCGACCGCCAGGTTCCGGGCCGGTAGATCTTTTAGCTCGGTTTTTTTCGGCGGCGGGACTCCAAGTCTGTTCAGCGCAGCCGATATTGGCCGGGTTCTAGATCGACTCGAAAGAGAGCATCTGTTAGGCAATACGCCCGAGATCACGCTGGAAGCCAACCCCGGCTCAGCCGAAGCCAGCCGTTTCCGGGCCTACCGGGACTGTGGCGTTAATCGCCTGTCAATCGGGGTCCAAAGTTTCGACAATAGAGCGCTCAAAACGCTGGGCCGCGTTCACGACAGCGCACAGGCGCGCGCAGCCTGTGCAAGTGCAAGTGCAAGCGCGGCGGGTTTTGACAATTTCAACATTGACCTGATGCATGGCCTACCAGGCCAAGATGAAAGTGGCGCGCTCGCCGATCTGGATAGAGCCATCGAGGCTGAACCCACGCACCTTTCCCTTTACCAGTTAACCATTGAACCACATACGGCGTTGGCGGCTGATCCACCGCAACTGCCCACCGAAGAGGCCGCCTGGGACATACGCTGTGCAATCGAACAGCGCGCGGCAGCAGCCGGTTTTAGCCATTACGAGGTTTCGGCGTTTTCTGTGCCTGACAAACGCTGTCGGCACAACCTGAACTACTGGCAATTTGGCGACTATATTGGTCTCGGCGCGGGAGCGCACAGCAAGATCACCCTGGCCGGTACCGTGTACCGCTGGGCAAGACCTCGTCATCCACGTGATTATCTTGGCAAAGCCAACAGCGGCCTGGAAATCGACAATGCCGTGCCGGTGAACCTGGATGATGTGACTTTTGAATTCCTATTAAATGCACTGCGACTAAAAGATGGTTTCAGCCCTGAGTTATTTGAACAGCGAACCGGGCTTGCCTGGCAGCAACTGCAGCCCGTCATAACAAAAGCCAAAACAGACGGTTTGCTTGAGGAGAGTGATGACTGGGTTTGCACGACGGCGCTCGGCTGGCGTTTTCTGGATGACCTGCTACAACGTTTTCTGATGCCTGACAAGCGATCACAAGATGCGTGATACCATGGTTGAGTTACTCATAGGCTATGTATCGGGTTAATCTGTCGCCGCCCTCGTGTCCTGTGTGCACACAGATCTCAGAAGCTGTACCGACCCTATGCTCTGGATAAAAGCCTTCCACATCATCTTCATGGTCACCTGGTTCGCGGGCCTTTTCTACCTGCCCCGACTTTTTGTCTACCACGCTATGGCCAACGATCCGGCAACGCAAGCCCAGTTCAAGATCATGGAGCGCAAACTGTACTTTGGCATCATGACGCCAGGAGGCGTATTAACGATCCTTTTCGGGTTGTGGTTATGGCTGGGTTACGGCATAGGCGCTGGCAAGGTCTGGCTTGCGGCCAAATTTATTCTGGTGATTATCCTGGTTGTCTACCACCTGTGGTGTGGCCACCTGGTAAAACGGTTTCGTGATGATGTAAACAGTCATGGCCATGTTTTTTACCGCTGGTTCAATGAGTTTCCTGTGTTGATTCTCGTCGGAGCCGTTCTGCTGGCGGTCTTTAAGCCCGCCTGACGCCGGACTGATATGTTTCATGTGGTTCTTTACGAACCCGAGATTCCGCCCAATACAGGCAATATCATCCGGCTGTGCGCAAACACCGGGTGTGAATTACACCTTATAGAACCACTGGGTTTTTCGATCGACGACAGTCAACTGCGACGAGCCGGACTGGACTATGCTGACGCCGTGTCGATGCACACCCACACCAGTATGGACGCGTTCGTAGCTGAGATATCGCCGAGCCGGTTATTCACTTTTTCTACTCACCACCGGCAGCGTCACAGTGATTGCCGCTTCCAGGATGGTGATGCCCTGATATTTGGCCCCGAAACCCGTGGGCTGCCTGAGGCTATACGTCGGTTAGCGCCAACAACGCAACGAGTCGCCTTGCCGATGCGGCCATTCAATCGCAGCCTGAACCTTTCCAACGCGGTGGCTGTGGCTGTCTTTGAGGCTTGGCGACAGCTGGATTACACCGGCAGTAGTTGAATCTCGGTTCCAAAGATCCAGGCTTTCGACTTCTATCCCACTGAGACGAAGCGCGGCTGTAATGACTGGAAGCTCTGCCGGCTCGATCGTAACTCTCATACCAACGAGAACAACCCCCCAGTTCATCGATACGGGCGAGCTTGAATTATCGCCTCGCCTTAAGGGCGCGAAATACCTGGCGCAAAATTTTACGGGTTTCACCACTGGCGGAGTCACAGAAGTAGAGCTGCTGGTTGCTGGTGCGGCACACAGTCTGGTCGCTAGTCAGGATTCAAGGATCCGATCCCGCGAGACACCCGGCTTCATATTGCCGGTATCATTTAAGCCCGGGCGCCGAAACTTGCTATACACTCGCGGCTCCGGATGCTCGGAATAATGCCTCTCATCCACCGTCCTGCGCTCCTTAACCCATGACACTATCAACTCATGACACTGTCCTCATCTCTCGTTGAACTGATCACCACGGTGAGCCACAGTCGTGAACTGCCTCCCGTGGCCCACCTGCACAGGCCGCCACAGGTTGTCCCGGCTGGGCGACATAAGAAGTTTGGCATGATCATGCTCGCCGATGGCAGCTGCGGGTTCTTCTACACACGCTTCGATAATATCCTTTCCCGGTTGATGGCTTGTGATCCAGCTCAAATTCTGGCCACCCCGATTCTTGATCTCATTGCCGGTTACGATGGAGACGACCCCTTCGCAAAAGCGCTTGGCCTGGGCGCGCTTAACGCGCTGAGTCAGCACCTGCTTCGCATCGGCGGCTTCACCCTTGATCTCACCAGTGATCCATTGGGTCAATCGCGTCTCGAACAGGCAGAGCATGTTGGCATGGTAGGGTTTTTTCCACCACTAATCGATATGCTTGCGAGCCATAACGTGGCCCTAACCATTATTGAAAAAGACCCGCAGTTTTTCGATTGTGCAGGTAATTTTTCGGTTACGGCTGATACGGCTCGACTTGTCGATTGTGACCGGGTGCTGGTCACCGGCTCCACCTTGATGAATGACACACTTGATGAAGTGCTGGTATGCTGTAATCCGGCGGCACATATCGCGCTGATCGGGCCAACAGCGTCCTGTTTGCCCGACCCTCTGTTCGAACGCGGGGTCGATGTGGTGGGCGGCACCACAGTGGTTGATTTAGACCATCTCCTGCCACGACTCGAAGCGGGAGAGTCATGGGCTAGCGGCACTGGCAAATACTGCATCTGCAAAAAACACTACCCTGGGATCAATACGCTGCTTCACAGCATCTCAGAACAGCAACCAACACTTCTCGATTCTGGCTCGACAGAAATAGACGATATAATTTTGTGATGCGATTATCAGTCCTTCTTCGGCATCTTGTGGCCCTGGCCGTGCTGACGTCGACGCTGGCGCAAGCCGGCGAGGTGCCGCCCGCCCAAAACCTTCGCGATGACGGCGCCATAGCAACGCAAAAAGGTCTGCCAATCCTGCTTTTTTATACCGCCAACTACTGCCGTTATTGTGATGCGGTCAAAGCCGAGTTCCTCGGCCACATGGCGATCGACCCGGCTTACCAGATGCGCGCCATATTCCGTGAAGTGCGTATTGACAGCTCAACACCGCTGATCGATTTCAATGCCAGCACAACCACCCATCATCATTTTGCTGATCAGCGTCCGATCACGTTGGTGCCGACAGTTGAATTCGTCGATGGCTCTGGTGAACATCTGGCAGCGCCGATGATCGGAGCCAGTATCCCGGATTTTTACGGCGCCTACCTTGATAAAGGTATCGAGCATGCCCTGGTTAAAATTCGCTCAGGAAGAGACCCCTCATGACAGCATCGTTCGAAACTGCAGAACTGGATCTGGGAACCCAAGCGGTGCTTGAGAGCTGGATAGATTACAACGGGCACATGAATGTCGCCTATTACGTGATGGCGTTTGATCACGGAGTTGACCAATTCATGCACCAGATGGGCGTCACGCCGCAGTACCTGGAGCGCGAAAAGTCCTCTACCTTTACCCTCGAGATGCATATCAACTACCTGCGCGAATTGCGCCTGGGCGATCCTATTCGCCTGACCTGCCAGTTGCTGAATGTAGACAGCAAGCGCGTTCATTATTTTCTGCGCATGTTCCACTCAGGCGAAGGTTACCTTGCCGCAACCAGTGAACAGATGATGATCCACGTTGACCTGGAAAGCCGCCGGTCTTCGCCTTTTTTACCGGCGATCAGCGAGACCCTGTCGCACATGATGGCAGCGCACCGGCCATTGCCTTGCCCCGATCAGGCCGGCAGAATCATGAGTATCCGCCACAAGTGATCGCCGGGAGAAATGACGCCGGCTATTTTCGGATACGACTCAGAATACCGTCGAGCTCATCCAGCGAGCTGTAACCAATCACCAGTCGGCCAGACTTCCCGTCACGTGATTCCAGGTGTACGGGAGCCGCGAGATGCTCGGAGAGCTCTTCCTCAAGACGCTGGATGTCACCGCCTTTAGCTGACTTGCGGGCTCTGTTCTGGTCGGCGCCTTCGGGCTGCAGCATGCGCCGCACCAATTGTTCCGCCTGGCGCACCGAAAGCCGGCGCTGCATGACAGCCTGCGCTGCCAACCCCTGCTGCTCGCGCGGCAGACCCAGAATCGCCCGGGCATGGCCGGCCTCGATATGACCAGCATCCAGATGCTCGCGGACCCCGGGGTCGAGTTTCAACAGCCGCAACAGGTTGCTGACCGCGACACGTGAGCGACCAACCGCCTCGGCCACTTGCTGGTGTGTTAAACCAAACTCATCCAACAAACGTTTAAGGCCTGTCGCTTCTTCGATCGGGCTCAGGTTCTCGCGTTGAATATTCTCGATCAGGCCGACCGCAAGAGCCGCGTCATCAGGCACCCGGCGAATCACCGCGGGGACCTCGGCCAGACCCGCCAGTTGTGCAGCCCGCCAGCGCCGTTCCCCAGCGATCAATTCGTAAGCGCCGCCGGCGGTTTCACGAACCAGCAGCGGCTGAATGATCCCCTGCGCACTGATCGAGGCAGCGAGTTCTTGCAAAGACTCCTCATCCATCCGGGTGCGTGGCTGGTAGCGCCCTTTGCGGATACTGCTCACCGGCAACTGGCGTAGATCACCGTCGGTCGTGCTTGCAGGCGACTTTGCTCCGCCCAGCAATGCATCCAATCCTTTGCCCAACCTTGCTTTTGGACTCATGCGTCACTCCTGTTGCAAATGACTACCGGCTCAGCCGTCACCGGGGCCGCGGGTGTCAACGACTCACCCTTTTCCAACATCTCCCGCGCCAAGTCACGATAAGCCAGGGCCCCCTGACAATGAGGGTCATAATCAATCACGGATTTGCCAAAACTCGGCGCTTCGGCAAGGCGCACATTGCGCGGGATAACCGTCTCATACAACAAGCTGCCGTAATGCTGGCGAAGTTGTGCGGAGACTTCAGTGGTCAGCGAGTTGCGGCCATCGTACATGGTGCGCACTACGCCTTCGATCATCAGATCGCGATTAGCGCTTTCCTTAACGCGGCGAAAGGTCTCATCCAGCCCGCTCAACCCTTCCAGCGCATAGTATTCGCACTGTACGGGGATCAAGATCGAGTGCGCCGCCACCAACGCGTTCAAGGTCAGAATATTCAAAGCGGGCGGACAATCAATCAGGATAAAGTCATAAGTTCCAACGGCCGCCAACGATGATTTCAGCCGCTGAGTGTCGCTTTCATCGTGGCCAGTGAGTTCCGCTTGGGCGCCTGCAAGAGCCGACTCTGCCGGCAACAAGTCAAACCCGGAATCGGTAGTAACCAGAGTCTCGCTCACGCTCTTGTGCCCGAGCAACACCTGGTAAACAGTTTGCGCCAACTGCCGCCGGTCCACGCCACAGCCCACCGTCGCGTTTGCTTGTGGGTCGAGATCAACCAACAGTACCCGGCACCCAACAGCAGCGAGTGCTGCCGCAATGTTGATGGCGGTTGTGGTCTTGCCAACGCCACCCTTCTGGTTAGTTACCGCGATAATCTTGGTCATGTTGGGCCGCCCGGCAATCCATCCAAGACGACAAGATGTCGCTGTGCCGAAAGGCCGGGTACTGTTACCGGTATCACCCGTGCTGCCAGGCGCTGTGCAGGTGCCAGCGCATCCAATTCTGCCTGGGGGTGTGTGCCTTTCATTGCAATTAATCGAAGATGATGGTGAAGCAAGTGATCTGTCATGTTGAATAGCGAAGCAAGCGAAGCGACCGCGCGCGCGACAAGCGTATCAAAATTCCCATCGGGCCGGTAATCCTCTATGCGCCCAGCGAAAACGGTGACGTTATCCAGCTTCAGCCGCGCCGTTACTTCACGCAAAAAACCGGCTTTTTTTCCCCGACTTTCAACCAAAGTCCAGTCCTGACCCGGGTTACACAAAGCCAGTGCGATTCCGGGCAAGCCCGCACCAGAGCCAACATCGAGGCATCGGGCGCCTGAAATAAAGGGCACGACCGAAAGGCTGTCGAGCAGGTGGTGCGTAAGAATTTCCTGCTCATCAGTCAGTGCGGTCAGGTTATGCACGCGGTTCCACTTGCGTAACAGGCTCACAAAATCTACAAAGCGGGCCAATATATGCTCATCCAGTGCCACGCCCATTTCCTTTGCTGCCCCAGCAAGCTTCACAGCCAGATGGCCCTGTTCAATCACCGCGCCGTCTCAAGCCGCGGAGCGCAATTGCCGCCTTTTGAGATGCACCAGCAACAACGAGACTGCAGCCGGAGTCATCCCACAAAGCCGACCTGCGTGGCCCAGGGTTAGCGGCTGGTGTTCAGTAAGTATCTGGCAAACCTCGTGGGACAGGCCCCGAACCGACAGATAATCCATATCTTTGGGAATCATCGTGTCCTCGTGCCGGCGTTGGCGCTCAATCTCATCGCGCTGACGATCAATATAACCCGCATAGCGCGCCTCAATCTCCAGTTGCTCTATCACGGCTGGGTCCTTTACACACTCGCCAGCGCCGCTCAATCGTACCAGGCTGGAATAATCAGTCTCGGGTCGACGCAGTAAATCTGCAAGGCGTTGCTCTCGGGTGAGTTCTTGTCCCAGGATGCGGCGAGCTTCTCCCGGCACCAAAGCTTGTGGACGCACCCAGATGTTTTGCAGACGTTCGCGTTCGGTTTCTAGCAGGTCGCGTTTGGCACAAAATGACGCCCAGCGCTCATCTCCGATCAATGACAGAGTACGGCCCGTCGCAGTCAAACGCAGGTCGGCGTTGTCCTCTCGCAGTTGCAAGCGGTACTCGGCTCGTGATGTGAACATACGGTAAGGCTCGGTAACGCCGCGGGTAACCAGATCATCGATCATGACCCCGATGTAGGCTTCGTCGCGACGTGGCCACCACGGCGCCTCGCCGCGACTTTGCCGGGCCGCGTTAAGGCCAGCAACCAGCCCTTGTCCAGCCGCTTCTTCATAGCCGGTGGTACCGTTGATCTGGCCAGCAAAGTACAGGCCCGGGAGTGAGCGTGTCTCTAATGATGGCAAAAGGTCACGTGGATCAAAGTAATCATACTCAATTGCATAACCTGGCCGGGTGATCTGCGCACCATCAAAACCTGGAATGCTGCGCACCATTTGCCACTGCACATCAAACGGCAGGCTGGTCGATAGTCCATTTGGATAGATTTCGTGGGTCTGCAACCCCTCGGGCTCGACAAAGATCTGGTGCGAAACGCGCTCTGCAAAACGCACCACTTTGTCTTCGACTGACGGGCAGTAACGTGGGCCAACCCCTTCGATTTGGCCCCCGTACATGGCGGAACGATCAAGTGCGCCACGAATAATGTCATGGGTATGCTCGGTGGTGCCGGCAATATGGCAACAAACCTGGCGAGGATAATCGGCGAGCGAACCTAAAAAGGAGAATCGCGGCGGCGGATCATCGCCTGGTTGAATCTCAAGTGCGGCAAAATCGATGGTGCGGCCATCAATCCGTGGTGGTGTGCCCGTCTTAAGCCGCCCGGTCCGCGGACAGAGTTCGCGCAGGCGGTGGGCGAGCGCCAATGTTGGCGGATCTCCCGCACGACCGCCGGATTGACTGTCGAGGCCTATGTGAATACGCCCGTTTAGAAAAGTGCCAGCCGTCAATACTATGGCTCGAGCGCCAATACAAATGCCGTCGTCGGTGATAACTCCGCAGGCACGGGCATCCGTAACCATGAGGTCTGCGACCGATTGCTGCAACATGGACAAGCCGGATTGGTTCTCGACAAGACGGCGGATCGATTGGCGATAGAGCACCCGGTCAGCCTGTGCCCGAGTTGCCCGTACCGCAGGGCCTTTGCGAGCATTCAGGCGCCGAAACTGGATTCCAGCCTCATCGGCGACCCGGCCCATGGCGCCGCCCAGTGCATCCACCTCACGTACGATATGACCTTTGCCGATACCCCCGATCGCTGGGTTACAAGACATCTGCCCAACCGTTTCGATGTTGTGGGTCACCAACAGAGTGCGGGCACCGCTACGGGACGAGGCGAGCGCGGCCTCGGTTCCGGCATGGCCGCCGCCGATCACAATCACATCAAATGCTTCGGGATACTGCATCGTGGGGAAACCGATCGGTTAATCAGTTCTGGTAATAGTAGTCGTAGCGGTTGAGAATCTTTTCGGTGAAACTCCACGCTTCTCCGTGGGTAAGCGAATTATCATCTGGTATCACCTTGGTATAGAGTTTATCCGCATGCCGGGCTTTCAGCGCTGTCAGCTGCTGATGCAGTTCTGAGTCGCTGACCGAGGTTTCTATACCTGCCCGCGGGCGCAGCGAGTAACGTCGTACATCACCTTCCTTCCAGAAGCGCACTTCAACCACGAAGCGGCCGATCGTACTTCGGGCGGGCCGCACCAACCGGTTGTACTGGACCTCGAGATCGGAGTGGCGTTCTCTCAGGATATCGAGTTCTTCTTTATGAGCGGAGACAAGCAGCTCACGCTCTTTTGCGAACGCGGCCACTTCGTCCGCGTACTGGGCGCGAAGGTATGCCACCTCCTCTTTGGTCAGCTTGTAATCCAAAGCGGTCTCGGCGAGGCGTACTGCGAGATCTTCGCCGGTCAGTTTGCTTTCCTCCAGCGCGCGCTCGGTACTCACCGCTGTACGCAACAGGCCTTCTAACTCGTCGCGCAGTGCGCTGGTTTCAGTCTGCAGCACTCCGCGCGTTACCTCTAACAATGTTACCTGCGTAGTCAGCTCATCACGCTCTTTGGATAAACCATCGCGGGCCTCGGCCAGCGAGGCTGCCTCCTGCGCTTGCGCTTGCGCCGTTAGGGCAAGCGCTGCTTGCTCCGCCTGCATGGCTGAAAGCGAGCCTTGCAGTCGTGCAATATCTGTACTGAGTGTAGTGTGAGTCTGCTCCAGTGATTCAACCTGGCCTTTAAGTTCCTGCTGGGTGATCAGTAGTGCCGCTTTCTGTCCAGCCAGTTGTTCTTTCTCGCCAGTGACAGTAGTCAGTTTCTCACCGAGGCCAGCTTTTTGTTCAGCCAGGGTGGCTTTTTCGCTGGCGAGGCGATCACGGGTTACCGCCAGTTCGGCTACCTCGCCTTG
>JASMBC010000004.1 GCA_030754035.1 Arenicellales bacterium
CCTCGGCATTAATCCCGGCGCCGTACGAGTGGTAGCGGCTGATACCGGGAGCACACCTGACTCCGGCCCCACCTCTGCCAGCCGCTCCACCTTCGTCCAAGGCTTAACCGTCCAGAAAGCGGCGGCGGATTTACAGCAAGAATTGTTGCGAATGGCCGCGGAAATGCTTGACCGGCCGGCCGAAGAACTGGAGGCTTTCGACGGACAGATTTATGGTTCAGGAAATCCGGAGCCGCTACTGCCCGTAGCCGAGGTATCTTCTGAAATGCACCGCCTGGGCAAACGCTGTACTGCCCTGGGCTGGCACGATAACACGACCAAAGATGTGAACCCCGAGACGTCCCAGGGCGACGCTTATGCCACCTACGGTTGGGCTACTCAACTGGCAGAGGTAGAGGTGGACACCGAAACGGGTCATGTCCGAGTGATCAAGATCGTCTCCGCTACTGACGTCGGTAAAGCAATCAACCCGGTTGGCGTAGAGGGACAAATCCAGGGTGGCGCGGCTATGGGGCTGGGTCAAGCACTTTACGAGCAGCATATTCTTAATCAGGGCGTACCACAGACCGGCTCTCTTGCTTTCTACCTGGTGCCAACCTCCATGGACGTGCCAGAGATCGAATGCGAGATCGTCGAAGTGGCGGATCCCAATGGGCCCTACGGCGCCAAAGGCATGGCCGAGCCCGCTACTATTCCGACTACCCCGGCTATCCTCAACGCCATCTATGACGCCGTGGGCGTTCGCATCAGTGAAACTCCCGCCACCCCCGAGCGCGTCTATCTAGCCATCCAGGAAGCGATAGCCCGGGGCGAGCCGATGGATTAGTATATTTTCGCAGGGCTTTCACGACTGGGGGAATTTACTATTCACATATGCACGCTCTGATACCGGATGAGGCGTTTCCTGAAACCGGTCATATGCTAATGTTCAAACTAGATCAATCAGCGGGCGCTGGTGCCGTGGATCACCTATAAAATTTGACTCTGACGGACCTCTCGCGGTGCCGATAATTATCACTGTCGATGGCAAAGACCTGTTCAAGGTGTCCTGCCTTGGCCATACTGCCCGAGCGCGCGAAACATGATATTGAGCGGGTCACCTTGGGGCAATTCCACCGAGAGTTTCAACTCCACCGAACCGGCTTGAGCTAATCCGGGTGCAAATATCGCGATCAAAAAGATTGTAGATGGCGCTGCTACAATATTCTTAGTCAATCGATTTTTTTGGCCCCTCCAGTAGTGTTTCAGTAATGAAGTCCGCGGGGAGATTTCTGAAATCAATTCCCAGGTACATCCCACGTACGACTCTGGCGGACGGTAAGCGGATAAAAGCGATGACCTAATAATTTTCTTACCGTTAAATTAAGAGGAAAAACAAGAAACCCCCACAGGCTGCTCGCAGCCGGGACCGGGCCGTTGCCCACCCTGAGTCAAAGTCATGACGGTAGACCGGGCGCGTGAACTGCTGCAGGTGCAGGCTAACTTCGGCGGCTTCTACAATCGCAATTCAGCCTGGCTTATTCTGGCTGAAGTGCACACTGTAGGGCGCCGAATTTGCCAGAGTGGGGGGTTCATCAACGCAGGTAATTAATTAGAACCCCCGCACTCTGGGTCATCCTTAAAAAGCTAAGTCAGTAATCCACGGTGCCTCGTACTGTTTCGCGAGGTCTTCCAGTTTGCCACTGGCAATAAGCTGATTAAGCGCAGTATTTACAAAGCGCAAAATATCGGTATCCTCTTTGTGCATCGCCCAGGCGACCATGTTCCTGCTGTAAATCCGCCCGCCAAGCACCGCCTCTATGCTCGACTGTTTTTCGAGCGCATGATAAGCCGCAACTGAGTCACCAATGGCAACGTCGACCTTTCCTGCAACGACCTGCAGCATATTCAACTCTTCCGTCTTAACAACACTCAACTTAGCATTGGGGGCCACTTTTTGTGCCCAGTCATGCTCACCGGTTCCCTGGGTAACCCCAATAGTTATACTGGCATTATTCAGGTCTTCGGGACTGTTAAACCGGGTATCCCCTTTTTTTGCTACTGCCCTGTAGCCAAGAAAATAAATAGGCTGACTGAAGTTTACGACCAAAGCTCTTTTCATTTTCGAGTAGGTCGAGGCAACAGAGAGATCAATCTGTCTCGACTGTATACCCGCAATGAATGTGGCCCAGGCAAACTCCTTGAATACGCACTCTACTTCGATGGTCTCGCAGATGTATCGCGCGGCATCCACAAAGATACCCTTGTACTCGCCAGTATTAGGATCTTTGATTACATCAGGAGGAAAGGGGACAACCCCGATGTTGAACTGCTTTGCTTTAGTGATGTCGGCCATATCTCTAGCTGCTGCAGGCGTCGTCACAAAAGACACCATTGCAATAATGGCGAGCAAAGACGATAGGAAGCGATAGTTAAACTTTTTTTTGCTAATCATAATTCCACTCCTTTTGGTCATTATGGGCGGCTGCCCATGGTTATACCCCCTGGAAAAGCGACCTTCCTACTTCGGTCGCGAAAAAAATCCAGAAGCAGATTTTGTTAGAATTTCTCATGGGCCATCAGTGAGAGAAATTCCCGGGTTCTTAACTTATTCGGATTCTTCAGAATTTTTTCTGGTGACCCCTCTTCAACGACCACCCCTTGGTCCATAAACACGACTCGATCTGCAACTCTAGACGCAAAACCAAGTTCGTGGGTCACCACCAACATCGTCATACCCTCTTCAGCCAGTTGCCTCATAACATGGAGAACTTCGTCAACTAACTCGGGGTCGAGTGCCGAAGTAACCTCATCGAAAAGCATGATTTGCGGGCGCATAGCCAAAGCCCGAGCAATGGCAACTCGTTGCTGCTGTCCGCCTGAAAGGCGTGATGGATATTCCTTACATTTTTCGCTCAGACCCACCTTGGCCAGGAGTTCTTCGCCAATCTCCTGGGCTTCGTTTTTGGCCATTTTCTTTACCAAGATAAGGGCCTCGATAATGTTCCCGAGGGCGGTCTTGTGCGGCCACAGGTTAAATTGCTGAAACACCATGCCTACCTTCAGCTGCACTTTCCGTAATGCGGCGCCTTCAACGCGCTTTAGCTGGCCGTTGTGCTCAGCACGGCCCAACAGATCACCCTCAAGATAAATTCTTCCTTCATAATCATCCTCCAGGTAAGCGATGCAACGTAATAGGGTGCTTTTCCCGGATCCCGATGGCCCAAGGACACATACTACCTCCCCCATTTCCACTTCGAGATTGATCCCACATAGAACGTCAAGTGAGCCAAAACGCTTTTTGACGTCTTTTAAATGAATGGCGGGAACTGTCGAAGGCATCGATTAATATCTCCGGGCAAAATAGATCTCGGAGCGCCTTGCAGCGAAAGCCACTGGAAAAATCAAAATAAAATACACAAGCGCGAGCACAGAATACATCTCCAGTGGCCGGAAATTATTCATGATGACATTGTCAATTGAGTGAAGTAATTCGTAGACACCAATCACTGAGGCCAGTGCCGAAAGCTTCAGGATATCGGCAAAATTATTAACTAGCGGCGGGAGCATTTGACGGGTGGCCTGTGGCAAAATGATTCGCCGCATGATCTGAAAGTAATTCAGTCCCAATATCTTGGCGGCATCAATATGTCCTTTGTCAACGGAAACGATTCCTGCGCGGAAAATCTCCGCCATGTAAGCAGACATATGTAAAGACAACGCTACGACAGCAGCCCAGAAAGCATTCAATGTGATGCCCATGAGAATCGGAAGGCAATAGAAAATCCAGACGATCTGGATCAGCAGCGGGGTATCACGAAATATTTCCACGTACCAGGAAGCAGGTAAGGAAAGGAGTTTACGGTGGCTCTGCCGAGCGATACCCACAAACAAGCCCAAAGTCACAGCAAAAAACACCGCCAACAAACTGATTTCAAGCGTAATCACGGCCCCTTTCAGGTAGACCATCCGATAATCCCAGATAACATCGAAGTTCCAGTCATACATGACGATCTCCTGTGGTAACCCATGAGCTCGTGGCGACACCCAACTTTTCAGATAACTTTAGATTACCTTGCATTGAAACTGATGCGCACTTTAAGTAGCCTGCAAAAATCGTTTGCGGTTAAATGGTTTTGTCTATAGGTTGTTAGTATGTTTGAACACTCAGTATATACCACGAAATTTTAGTGAAAAGCCTGCCTGAAGCGCGAAATTAACTGGTCTTCGCTCCCATGTGACCCAAGGCGGACAGTTGTCAGGCGTACCCCACCAATAACTCGATTGCCGCTCGCATCATCGGTGCTCTTTATCTAACCTTAGGGGCACCGGAAATAGCGTGGATTTATTCTTAGCTCATGTGGAATAGATGATGGCGCGAATCGGGGTCGGTTTGAAACCGGCTGCATTATTCAGGCACTCTGGGCAATTTGATAGAACTGCCAAGACATCCTGTTCCGCACGTAAACTGACGTAGTCTCCTGGTTTGGAGATGCCTGGGACAATGCCTATCGCACCGGATTCGGCAACTGGCACGCGCATGAAAAAGTTAACATTGGCAACGATGTCTTTTTGATCCAGGCCATGTTTAGTGAGCTCCCTCTCAAAATTACCCTGGCAACCGTTGCCGTTATTTTTCCCGAACCGTACATCATCGACTTCGACTGAACAACAGCCATATATCGTGTCATGGAAACCACAGGTGTCCTCAATTATGGTCATCAATTTACGCGCTCGCACCGACCATAGTGCCGCACCTTGGCCTAGGTAGATGTTCCCATTAAGTTTGATTGTGTTTGCGGCGTTGTACCTATCAGCTAAGTCATCGAAACTATAACAAAGGAAATCCACTGCCTGCTGTCCTTCAAGATCAACTAAGCGAAGCACATCACCTGCAGCTAGCTTGGCGCTCCAGGGCTCACCTTCGGGAACGACGGTGTCTTGCAGTATCGTCCCACCTTCAATCGGGTTAGTGAAAGTCATACCTTCTCCAGTTGTCGATCAATTATCAATTTGGTGGTAGGTATCTTAAAGTATGCAAGAAACCCCCACCCGTCCAACAGCATAACCTTCCTGGTAAGAATGAAGTCATCAATGACGGGATATCCCGGATTTTGCCTTGTCACTGAACTGGCTCGCTGCTGGAAAAACGTCGGTACTGTCTGCGCAGCTCACCCCAGTGAAAAGCGTCTCAATATCGCGCGCGACTTCGTGCTGATCCCTTTCCAGCCACTGAAGCCAATACACCTTCAGATAAATCGTGACACCGGATATCGAATGCATATAACGTTAACGTAATAAAAATAACGTTAACGTCACTATTGCATTACACAGGCTTGGGGAAAAGAATGGCTTCGCGGTATAGGTGGAATAATGGGAGATACTCAATATTCCCCTACTTTAACGGTGAGGAATTGAAATGCTCGCGCATGCGACCCTCTCGGTTCGCCATTATGAGCCCGGCCAGATGGACTTGGTCCATGATTGGCATCAGATCGTGTTGCCAATCGAGGGTACGCAGGACGTTGACTTTGGCCATACCGAAGGCACCATCGCTGCCGAGCGGGGTGTACTCGTCCCCCAGGGCCAACCCCATTTGATTCGCACCCGAGGCCGAAACCGTTTCATCATTGTCGATATTCCGTGTCCAACCAACTGTGCCTGGCTCATGCCGCAAGACATCTGGCGCAACGCCACTGCTGAACCCTTTTTTAATCTTGATTCCGGATTGCGCCACCTTGTTGGATACGTAGCTCACGACTTAACCAATGAGGCACTTGGAACAACAACTGCTACTCATATGGCTGGCCTCGTTATTGATGCGCTTACCAGCCGGCTCCGTCGCAGCTGGAAGTCCGCCGCAATCTGCCGGGCGCTGGAATTGATCCACACCCGTTACGCGGAGTCACTCACGGTATCCGATCTGGCCGCTGCCGCCGGCCTATCGCCAACCACTTTTAACGAACATTTTCGTACAGCAGTAGGCCGTACCCCCCGCAATTACTTTATCAGAGTGCGTCTCGACCATGCGGCACGCCTATTACGTGCGTGTGATCTCTCAATCGCTGAAATTGCTCTGGCTACCGGCTTTTCCGACCAGAGTGCACTTACCCGTAGCATGCGTCGCCAACTCGGCATAACCCCCGCCCACATACGGGAAAAGGCGCGTCAGCCCACAGGCTCTTTTCGCCAAAAAAGTTTCGACTAGAGGCCGTTGCCCAACTGATTGCTTCCCGCGTCACTATTTTTGCCTGTAGAAAACGTCCAGATTTCCGTTGATTTAACCAAGACCAGCGCGGCCCGACACCCTATTGTCAAATGGGTGTATTTGTCTGCGCAGGTAATTCCTAGCCTGCCGGCGGTGATAAAAAGAGAGTACTGATAATGCAAGTGGTGGTTGAGTTTTTTGGTCAGGCACGGCAAATCACCGATGCGTCAGAAATAGAACTAGAGTTAAAGGACGGCGCGGCGGTTTACGACATGCTGCAAGCATTGGCGTCCGTCTATCCGGTTTTTCTAGAAACTGTTATAGACGCTGCAAACTGGTCGCTCAAACCCTGTTTTATCCTTAACCTCAATGGTAAAACGATGATCAAGGATCCTGACTTTGCCCTGCCTGCCGGCTCTCGTCTTATTCTTATGTCGGCTGTGGTAGGGGGGTAAGATGAACGGTTATACGGGCAAGGCATTGATCGTCGATTTGGCCGACCGAAATGCGATAGAACAAGCGCTCGCTGAATCGTTACTCCGTGATTATCTTGGCGGAGCAGGACTCGCGGTACGCTTACTCTATGATCATCTCACCCCGGGGGTCGACGCCCTGGATCCAGACAACGTCATTGTATTCAGTTGTGGTTTGTTTGCCGGAACCATTGTGTCAGCATCAGCAAAACATGCGGTTGCAACTAAATCCCCTCTCACCGGCATGATTGGTGATGCGATGGCTGGGAGTTTTTTTTCCCATACTCTAAAGCGTGCCGGTTACGATGCCGTAGTCATCAAGGGAAAAGCCGAGGTGCCGACCTATCTATTCATTGACGATAGTGACGTCTTTTTCCGCAATGCAGAAGCGATTTGGGGTCAAGGTTGCTTCGATACTGAAGAATTTATTCGCGAGGAGCTTGGCGATGAGGCAATACGGGTTTCATCGATCGGTCCAGCGGGTGAGAACCTGGTGCGTTACGCATGCATCAGTAACGATCGCGGTCGGCAGGCAGGGCGTACTGGGCCGGGAGCCGTCATGGGATCCAAAAATCTCAAAGCCATTGCGGTACGTGGATCTGGTGTTGTCAGTGTCGACAACAGCGCAGCTGTCTATCAAGTTACCCGTGAGCTAAATACTCTTGCGCAAGGTCCGGCTACTGGGAAATATCGCCACCCAGGCACGAACGGCAACGTTCTCGTTTTAAACCGTCTTGGTGTTTTCCCCACCCGAAATTTTCAAAGAACCGAATTTGCCAAGGCCGATCATATCTCCGGTGAAAATATATACCGCCATTACCATGACAAGACTGTAGCCTGTGCAGCCTGCCCCATAGCTTGCGAACAAATCATGAGGGTTGCCGGCGCAGAACCCCATGAAGGAGCACGAGTTTCGCTTGATTACGAAACTCTGTTCGCACTAGGCCCGTGCTGCGATATCGATGATATACCAGCGATCATTCGCGCGGCGGAGTTATGTGACGAATTCGGCTTGGACACTATCAGCACTGGCGTGACTATTGCCTGGGCGATGGAGGCTTTCGAGAAGCGATTGCTTAACGCCCAGGATGGATTCGAATTGCGCTTCGGTGACGCCGAGGCAATGGTCGCCGTGATCCCGATGATCGCCCAGCGTGAGGGGCTAGGCGCACTTCTAGCTGAAGGATCGAGAAGAGCTGCTGAAACGCTAGGCAAAGATAGTGACTACTTCGCCATGCACGGCAAGGGGTTGGAGTTCGCCGGCTATGATCCACGTGGGATGAAGACTTACGCCCTCGGACTTGCAGTCGGCACGCGGGGAGCGTGCCATAACCGATCGCTAGCCTACGAACCAGACCTTCAAGGGCAAGTCGACCGTCATCTGGCAGAAAAGGGGCGCGGAGCACTGGCGATGAAGCAAGAAGATATCGCGGTGACACTAGATTCGGTTGGAGTCTGTAAGTTTTTGAGGGGCTGTTTTAGCGACATGTATGAAGAACTAGCTCAACTTTATACCAATGTGACCGGGTGGGATATGAACTCGACCGAACTCCGCCGAGCAGGCGAGCGGATTTCCAATCTCAAAAAACTATTCAACATTCGCGAGGGTTGGACACGAGATCTTGATCGGTTGCCACCACGAATTCACGAAGAATCCGTTCCCGATGGCCCAGGGAAAAACATTCCCTTCCCAAGGGAAGAGCTAGAGATTATGGTGGCAGACTATTATGAGGCCCGCGGGTGGACAGCCGACGGTAGGGTGACCCAACCAACGCTAGATCGCCTGGGATTAGCGGATGTCCCGTCGTGACCATGACCGCACCTGTACCGCTCTCACCTGAGGCCCGGTTTGTAGCCTGCGATCCCGAATTGTGTGTCGGATGCCAGTTATGCGAATTCGCTTGCGCTACTGTGAAGGATCCGCATGCCAACATCCTCAAGTCCCGTATCCGTGTTGCCCGCCATGAACCAAGTTTGATGGTCTCAGTGGCCTGTCGTGGGTGTGACGATCCGGCTTGTGTGCGGGTGTGCCCACAGGAAGGAGCACTCACCATTAACGTTGATAACCGCTTGATCGATGTCGACAATGACATCTGTGACGGCTGCGGGTGGTGCATAAACGTATGCCCGTTTGGTGCTGTTCTTCTCGACACCGATACCAAACGAGTAGTGATCTGTGATCTTTGCGCTCAGCGTGATAATGGTGCCGCCTGTGTCGAAATCTGCCCCAAGGATGCCTTGGAGATTGCATCTATCGAGATCATAACTAACAAAGCTAATGGCACTGCGGTACAAGCCTTGGTGAAAGAGCTTAATACTTAGCCAGGATTAACTCTAAAAGATGGGGCGTATGAACAGCGAACCGAATACCTTGGTAACTGACCAGCGTAAGTTATCAATTTCACCCCGATATCAGTATGTAACGTGCTCAAGTGCTCTGTGTGTTGGCTGTCAGCTTTGTGAGTTTGCTTGTGCCATGTTCAAAGATGAAACAATGAATGTCCTTCAGTCTCGAATTCGTCTGGTGCGCGTCGAGCCGGTACAGATGAAATCGATCGCTTGTCAGTCCTGTGCTGATCCAGCTTGCCTAAAGATCTGCCACCTACCCGGCGCGATGTTCATTAATGCAGAAAACGGCTTAGTCGCCATTGACGAGGACATTTGTGATGGCTGCACCCACTGTCTCGATGCATGCCCGTTCGGCGTCATCGCCCTAGATCCAGACACTAAGTTAGCCAAAATTTGTGATTTGTGCGCAGATCGAGCAGAAGGGCCAGCCTGCGTGGAAATCTGCCCGAAGGATGCCTTAGAAGTTTTAACTCCTGAAGTGATTGCTCAGAGGAGTCGCAAAAACGCGTTGCACCAACTACTGGCAGAATGGGGAACAACTGAGTCTGAATCTATATGCGCTACTGTTGAGTAGCAGAAAGAAATCACGAACGAAGGAAAAATTAATTATGCCGAACTTGAATGACGTGGTAGACCGGGCCATCAGCACCGATGTGCTCATTATAGGCAGTGAGGGAACCGGCGCTCGTGCTGCTCTCGAAATTCAAAAGGCGGGTCTCGACGTTACCGTAGTGACCAAGGGCGTTATGACCAAAAGCGGGGCAACTCTAACCGCGGATGGAGATATTGACATGGACAGTGCGAGTGCCACCGAGCGGCTGGGTGTCAAAGGCGATCTGCGTGACAGTCCGAGAATATTCTTTGAGGATATGGTTAGGGAGTCGAAATATATCTCGAACCAAGAACTGGTTGATATCCACGTTAACGAAGCACCTGATCGAGTTGTTGAGCTGGTTGAGTGGGGTGCCAAAATTGACGGCATCGTATTGGCACAAGGGCACACCTATCCACGTGGAGTTTGGATGCCCGGTGTTGAAATTATGAAGGCGCTTGAAGGGCAGATGAAAAAAGCACCCCATACTCTGGTTGAAAATTTCATGGTTGTCGAACTGCTCAAGAGCGGTGATCGGGTGATCGGGGCAGCCGGATTCGCACTAAACACCGGTGAGTTCTGGGCAATCACAGCGAAGGCCGTGATCATGGCGACTGGTGGTGGTCTTCGACCCTACCCCCACACCACCGCCCCAGAGGAGCTCACCGGTGATGGACAAGCGATAGCTTATCGTGCTGGTACGGAGATGATCGACATGGAATTTCCCATGTTTCTTCCGTACTGTTTGTTGTCGCCGGTGGGCATGGATGGGGTGGATTTTCCATTCCTATTGACCTACTTCCTTGATGCTTACGCGTTGAATCGTAATGGTGAGCGCTACATGTCGAAGTGGGATCCAAAACGGATGGAAAAATCGACCCGGGATATTAATTCTATCGCTCAGGCAATAGAGGCTCTGGAGGGGCGAGGCGGACCCAAGGGTGGGACCTATCTGTCTTTGACCCATCTGCCAGCGAATCTGGTTGAAGATAGTGGTCGCTGGCTCCCGATCGGGATGAACGAATGGCGCTACGGTGAGTTCGACCTTAAAGCGTTCTTACCCGACCTACAGAAAGTCGCTGTCGAGGTCGGCCCAGCATGCCATTACCAAAACGGCGGCATCCAGATCAACGCCCAATGCGAGACAAATATCGACGGCTTATTTGCAGCCGGTGAAGGGACTGGCAGTCTGATGGGTGGCAACCGGATTTCAGGTAATGCGGTCACCCAAACTCAAGTCTGGGGGGTGCGCGCTGGAATCAGTGCAGCAGCCTATGCCAGTGAACACGATGCTGTTGCTCCTGATCCGGCGAAGCTACAAACTATTCGCGACCGCTGTCAAGCTCCACTATTGAAAGATAACGGGCTTTCCCCGATCAAGATGCGGCAGCAACTACAGCAGCTCGCTGGTGACAAAATCGGCGTGGTTCGAGATCAAGCTGGCTTGGAAGAGGGGCTGAAAGGCCTTGAGGAATTGGAGCAGTGTTTGCCCGATCTTGCTACCAAACACAAAGGGAAGATCTACAACCGCGAATGGTTGGAGGCATTACAGATGCCCAATCTGGTTCTTTATATGCAAATGGTGGCAAATGCAGCCTTGACTCGAAAGGAAAGTCGAGGGGCACACTATCGTTTGGATCACCCAAAAAGTGACAATACGGACTGGCTAAAGAACGTTATCGTGTCACAAAAAGCGGGCAAGATGTCGATATCAGCTAAACCGGTGGTCATCAAGCATATCGAGCCGCCCGCGGGGGTTTTCGATTATGGGCACATTCCAGACGGGAGGTGGATCACATGACCCAGGTGCGGAAGATAAAAGTTAAATTACAGCGTTTTGACCCAAATATCTCGGCCCCGGATTTTTCGGAATATGAGGTGCCGGTAGAACCCGGCTCAAGCGTTATGAATGTCCTTACCTACATATACGAAAATATCGATTCTTCGATCGCCTACTATACCTCATGCCGCATTGGTAAGTGCCTTGGCTGCGACATGGGGATCAACGGTACGGTCGACTATGCGTGCACAACACCTGTTCCCGTAGATGATGATTTGACAATAACACCATTACCGGAATATGTAAGAGTCAAAGATGTCACGATCAACCGCGCCCGACCGAAACGTCCGACTGGGAAAAAACCTGTCATTGCCTAGCCCAAGATCAGCCATGAAATGATCGCTTGTCCTGCGCATAACTGGGGTACCGATACCTTGATAACTCACGGCTTTAAATTGTGCCCAGTATTCAGCAAGTTAATATCGAATTTCACACATTCACCCCGATAGATAATATCCGCTACATAGATTGCCACGCCGCTGTCATCTACTACCACACAGTGGGCTTCTGCGGTAGGTGAATTGAGTGCAATGTCTAGTTTTTTAGCTATATTAATATCTGCTGTACCTATGACAAAAGTCTGATGAGCATGTTTTATCTTTATATCGTCCAAAGTAGAGAGAACAAAGAGCGCCGTCTGAGTTCGAAATCGCCTTGGTGATCGGTCAAACACCTCACGAGCTAGGTGTACTTGTGCATAGGCATATGGTTTGTCGCCCCTAGTCTGTAAACTATTGAGAAATACGTAGTCCGCTGCCTCTGCCCCTTCTGCTAGATCTAGCCTAAGCGCCGGTGGCGACCCCTCAACAGGTAGTTGTTTAGGTACATTATCTTTGATGCTGCCCACAAGCGTATCCCAATCCGTCGCCAGGGGTAACCAATGACGAGCAGGCGGGGTGCCAGTTACGAAAGTTCCGCGGCCTTGATAGCGCCGAATCAATCCGTCCTTTTCTAGTAGGTCCATGGCTTGTCGCACCGTAACGCGTGCTACTCCAAATTCTTTCTCCACCTCTTCAAGTGTTGAAATCCTTTCTCCAGGTCTCCACTGACCCTCCGTAATTCGCTGTCGTAAAACTGCCGCTACCTGCGCGTAAAGCGGACTTAAGCTCCGTTCATATGTTTCAATTAATTCACTTGACGTTCTCTTAGTCATTTACTCCCCTCTCTTTTTCAATTCTATGAAAGCCGTTAAATCGTCACTAGATTACCTATCTAACCATCAACTGTATGGAACAAATCTGCTGGTCACATTATCCAAATGAAAAAACATTGCAATTACATTATTGTATGTTTTGCCAACAGTCATGACGACTTTAATAGCGGGATGACCTCCCTCGCTATCGCTTGAATCTGTTCCATTTCGTAGCGGTAGGGAACAAAAATTATCCTGTCTACACCAGCGTCTACGTGAGCCTGTATTTGTTCGAGACACTCGCCCGGTGTACCCATGATTGCACTGTCTGGAGTTGACTTACTCCATTTAGCAAAATCCCACTCCGTATTTAGCCATTCATTCATCGGCCCCTCGACCTTCGAACGAGGACCGACAACTATGGGAATTTGGTTACAACTTGTGAGAGTTGATGGGTCTCTACCAGCTTCTTCAGCAAAGGTACAAACTTTACGCCAATCTGTCGCGAAATCATTTGGTGTGTAAAAGTAGGTCAGCCAACCATCACCCCTTACTCCTGCACGTTTCAGAACACGATCGACATATCCTCCAATCAACAGTGGTGGTCTCGGGCTTTGCACCGCCTTTGGGAACATTCGCGCGTCCCGAAGATTATACGGGCCAAATTCACCTGTCACCCAGTCTTCAGTCAGCAAGTGATTCATGATATCCAAATAAAGATCCATGATTTTTCCACGCTGATGAAAATCAACACCGACAGCATCAAATTCTCGTTTGTACCAACCGGACGCCACGCCGAGTGTCAGCCGCCCATTAGAAATATGGTCGATACTGGTTAACTGTTTAACTAACGTGACCGGGTTTCGCAACGGTAACACAAGAACACCTATACCTAGTTTGACCTTCTGTGTAGTAGCTGCTAACGCCGCTAGCAGGGTTAATGAATCAATGATCGGAAAACAGGGATCAACGCCCAACAAAATATGATCCCAGACCCAGACTGACTCATAGTTCAACTCTTCCGCGCGTTGTGCGAACCTAATGAGCTGCTGGGTATCCGGCACGTTGGGATAACTCTCGAAATTACCCAAGGCTACGCCGAATTTCACCGGTGTCCTCATCCTAACTCCCTATCCGAAACCAGATTAAGCAGTGTAGATGCGATCCGGATCGAATTCCTGCAAAACACTTAACTCCCGGTCGGTAGGTGACTCGGTTGTTTCAATACCGTTTGCCTTGATATCAAAACTTGTGTTATCCCGGACTTCATTCAAGGTAACGCCTGGATGCAGCGCCTCTACTACCATTTCTCTGGTGACTGGATCAAAGCCGAGGATCGCGAGATCTGTCACGACTTTAAACATTCCTCCTGCAGGTAATCCCGCCTCTGCCCTGCTGGTTCCACCATCGAGAAACCCCGGGCTGGTAACAAAATCAACTTTTTCAACAAATCGTCGCCTTTCATGCTTCATTGTGACAATCATCTGCGTCAGGCTGGATATATCATTGCCACCCCCGGTACCAGGAAGGCGAATCTTAGGATTGCTTGGATCACCAATGTAGGAACTATTGAGATTACCGTACTTATCTATCTGTGCACCACCCATAAAGCCGACGTCTACATAGCCTCTTTGAAGCAACAGCAACACATCAGTAATCGGCAATATCATATTTGCTTTACGCGTGCACCGCTGCTCGTTGGTGGACGGTGGCAACTCTCCCGGTACCACAAACGGCCCCAGCACGCCGCCCTCAAATAAGATGGTTAATCCTGGTGCATGAAGACGTTGCGCCAATGTCGCCGCGAGCAACGGCACCCCAACGCCTGCGAATACTACCTGCCCATCTCGCAAGATTCTCGCACTCATGATGGCAAGCAACTCTGAGGAGGTATGGTTTGCTCCCTCAATCATTGACGATACTCCTCCCTCGACGTGAGGCATCGAGCAACTCAGTTACCCCCAACAGGGAAAGGTAATCTGCCCAGTTCTTCGGCTCCCGATAGTAGCGGTTCAAATACTCTTCCACGCCTGCCACTGGATCCCGCCGGGTTGCTTCAGCATAGGCGCCAAGATGTGAGAAAAACGGCTCGTAATTGCCGTAACACTCGTGCGGGGCTGCCCCAAACGGGGCCTCAACTACCGCATCGACAGTAAGGAAAGGTATCTTTGTCTGATCCGGTGTTCGCCGAATCTGGTCATTCGAGATAATCCTCTCAGTGGTTAAAATCACTCGCTTGGCAGCCATTGCTATATCAAGATCCATGAATTGCAAACCATCTAACTGCGCATTGCCGTATTTATCCGCGCGTTGGACATGTATTAAAGCCGTATCCGGATTGAGCGCGGGCAATAGCAGCAACTTGTCATCGGTATACGGACAAATCATTTCCTTGACGCTTTCAGTTACCACGTCACGCACGCCAGACCCGAGCATCGAACGGGTTGGCATAAAGGGTATCCCCATTGCACCAGCACGGTAACGTAAACCCATCGACATATGGCTCCATTCCTCAAACTTGGCCACATGGTTCTCTGTGAAGTGACGCATGACTTGAGAAATGCCCCAAACAATGCCCTGACTAAACCAGCTGGTAATAATGTGGTCACTGACACCCGATGCATACAATAGATCGCCTTCAGTCGAAACGATACTACGGGAGACAGTTAGTTTTCGTCTTCCACTACGGATAAGTGCCCAAAGCATAGCTATTGGCGTCCTGGACATTGTGCAGCCGCCAATAGCAACATGCTCGCCATCACTAACAAAAGACGCCGCCTCTTCGAGTGTCATTACTTTTTCCCGCAGGCTTCGGTCACGAACTGCCGTTTCGTCTCGCAGCTTTTGGTAAGTTTTTGGCAACGTTGATGCGTGTCCCATTTACCGGCCTCTTCTGTATCAATCTATAAAGAAATCGGCTCACCCTACATGAGCTATACCACTGTCCAATTCAAAGCGTTCGATTACCTCATCCCGCATTGGAAAAAATCCAGTGAACTATTCCTTCCTCGGGCTTAACTTCATTTTTGGCAACCAAAATACAACCGCCATTGGCAGGTAACAAAGATAACATCATACTAAACTTAGTATGTTATATTTGCGACTTGAGCTGTCGTTTTTAACTCTGAATAACACGTATGATAGTATTTTGTGCTTTTTATTGATTAGTAATTTATTATTTTCTGAACATATTTATTGCTTTTTCTCGCCCCGCGTTTGGAAACGATCTCAGGATTGATGAAAGTAGGCTCGTTTAAGACTGGTGATGGTGGGACGGTTCTTACCCATAGAACTTTGCGATGAAAAACGGCAAGGCAATTTTCATTTCTTGAATGTGTTGTCGTTGTTATAGGCAACTCAGAGAGAATATCGGCTTTGGCGCGGTTCCCGCGAAATGTACGAAGGAGGTGTGGAAATGGGGGCCGACAAGAGACAACTTTATCTCGATATGATCGATCAGAAACATGATCACGCCATCGAGTTCTTGCAAAAAATCATTTCCATTCCAAGTGTCACCGGCGATGAATTAGCGATTCAACAGCACTTAGGAGTATATCTTGAGAGCCTGGGTCTAGACGTCGACATGTGGGAGACAGACTGGGAAGAGCTAAAAAAGCACCCCGGTTACCGTCCTGTAGATCAAGGATATGAAGGGCGCCCTAACATCGTAGCTACCTTGAAAGGAAGCGCTGGTGGGCGTTCGCTACTATTGAATGGTCATACAGATGTCATACCCATCGGGCGTAAGGAAGGCTGGAGCGTAGATCCTTGGGGAGCTGAGATAAGGGACGGGCGGATCTACGGCCGGGGTGCAGCTGATATGAAAAGCGGTGTCGCTGCATTCATTATGGCCATTGATTGCATGCTTTCCGCCGGTCTCAAACCCAAGGGTGACATATTTATAAACCTCGTCATTGACGAAGAATTAAGCGGGCATGGAACTTTGGATACCGTGATCAGAGGATACAAGGCGGATGCGGGAATCTCGGGCGAGACCAGTGGGTTAGCAGTTCAACCCGCCTGCATCGGCCGCATCTGGTTTGAGATTATGATCGTTGGGAAGGCGGCGGGAATTCAAAAACGATACCAGGGCGTAAGTGGCATTACTTTGGGCAACCAGATTGCCCAAGTGGTACAGGAACTTGAAAATACTAGGGTCGCGACAGTGTCCCACCCTCTGTACCCCAATGCACTGGATTCATTGCCTTGCATAATCGGCAGCTTCTCATCCGGTAACTACCCTAGCGCCTTTCCAGACACATGTCTTCTAAAGGGGAGTATCGGAACGCTTCCAGGTGAAGACCATGAAGGAGTGAAACAAAGCCTGGTCGATAAGGTCGCGACTGCGGCAGCGAAAGATTCGTGGATGAAAGATCATCCACCGGAAGTGCGCTTTGTCGGGTTTGATGCCGAAGCTTCACATATTCCTGTGGACCATCCAATTGTTGCTACGCTATGTAAAAACTTTAAAGAGATAACGGGGCGAGATCCGGAAATCAGTGGGCGTCAAGGAGCCGCCGACACAAGATTTTTGAACTCCTATGGAGAAACTCCGACCGTCATCTTTGGGCCAGGATCGTCTGACATCATGCACTCTAACGATGAATACGTTCCCATCGATGACTACTTAACGGCCATAAAAATTACGGCACTCAGCATAGCTGATTGGTGCGGACTGGAATAACGGGAGAGTTAGATTTTCGGTGCTTGAAGGTTGTTATGGCCGTTGTGCGCCACACAAGGAAACTGTGTTATTACTTTCTAGTCCAAATCATCAATTGCATGACTTATGGCGTGGTGCAATTAGCAACCCTTTCTCACAATATCTTCCAGTTTTCTAGCCCGGATGATCTGGCCGTCGAGGCCCGCGTCGCTGACTGAGCTACCGTCAGTAACTGGCTGTAGTAGACGGCCCTTCTCATTGATCCGGCATCACTGTAGTCTATTTGCTGTTGTCCGGCACCATCACCAGTTGGGATACCACCGCGTGGGCCGGCTGCTCGAGCACAAACAGTACACCACGGGCGATGTCGTCAGCCTCTAGGCACAGACCGTAGTTTTCATAGTACTGGTCACCACGTTCGCTGCTCGCAAAACGGGTTGCGGCAAATTCGGTTTTCACCATGCCCGGGAGTACTTCAGAGACGCGAATACCGGTACCAGCGTAATCAGTGCGGAGTGATTCACTGAAACCGTGAACCGCGTACTTACTGGCTACATAAGCACTGCAGCCTGAGACAGGGGCTAGGCCTGCAACAGAACCAATGTTGACGATATGGCCGCCGCCGCGCTCAATCATGCCCGGGACCAGTGCCTGGGTTACCCGCATCAGGCCGATGACGTTGGTGTCGATCGTGCCTGCCCATTGCTCGATGCTCCCCTCATGGAACAACTGCCGCCCACCGATATCACTGCCAGCGTTATTGACCAGTATATCGATACTGTGCCAATCACTGGGCAACTGCTCAAGCAGGCTATCAACCGATGCTTCGCTACACACATCTAGCTCAACTGCAAATGCCTGGCCGTCGATTTCTTCGGCCAGCGCCTGTAGCCGTTCCCGACTGCGGGCCGCACAGATGACTCGCGCCCCCGCTGCGCTCAGCCGCCGCACGGTACTCTGCCCGATACCGGCACTGGCCCCCGTGACCAGCGCCGTCTTCCCTATTAATAGCGCCATGCTCGCTCCTCCTCGGTTATCCCCGGCAACAGTTTGCAATACCCGCACCAGTATAATGTTCGCGTGACCTCAACCGCCCTGTCAGTGATCTAGGAAAACCGCTATGCCAGAACAAACCCTGCGCGACCTGATCGGTCAACTGCGCACCGAGATCGACCAGCTACCGCCAGCCGACGAGGCCGCCCGCGACCGTCTGACACAGTTGATTGCAGATCTCGAAACGCGCCTCAGCGAATCCGCGGAGGCGGCAGACCACGACAGCCTGGTCAGCAGCGTACAGGAATCCATCCGCCAGCTAGAAGTTGAGCACCCCCGTACTACCGGTGTACTCAATCACATCATGATGACGCTTAGCAACATGGGGATCTGAGTCCAAGCGATCTCGCGGCCATGCGGAAAACGTCCAGTAACAAGTTTCCCCCACCCCCTGCCATACCGAAGTTGCCCGTGTTCTGACCACGGCTGGCGCCTCGCTTTGGTGGCGCCAGGACCCCGCACCGGCTGGTGCGATCCGCATTTCAGTCAACTTAAGGATTAATCAGAACATATCCTCAAATTGACAATTGACTAAAATCTCGGCGACCACCGCATTGTTCGGCAAAGCTAAAGCGGTATGGATTAACTGGGCTAAATCTTCCGGCTGAATCATTTCTGCGGGGTCGACGACCTTGGTTTCTGCCGCGGTCATGTCGGTGCGAACAAAACTGGGACAGATGGCCGTTGCCCGAATACCCTGCTCCCAGCCCTCACGGCGGGTGGCATGGGTTAGGGCGATGAGCGCAAACTTGGTCATCGCGTATCCCAGGTTGTCGTTCTTTACCCGTTTGCCTGACAACGAGGCCACGTTAACCACCCGGCCACAACCGCTTTTCGCCAGGTGGGGCATAGCCAGGCGGGTCAGACGGGTAGGCCCTTTAACGTTGACTGTCCACAGGTTATCGAGCATTGCCTCATCCTCGTCCATCAAGGTCATGGCTGGCTGCGCCATGCCGGCATTGTTGACCAGGCCATCCAACTGCCCAAACCGGCGCAACGTGCCCGTGACCCAGTCCTGGGCAGAGAGTAAATCTTCAGCGTGGTAGGGGAAAAAAGCCACATTAGGGTGTTCGCTGGATTGAAGGGCATTTTCCCCCGCGTCAATGTCGCGAACTCCCAGGCTTAATCGAGCACCCTCATGCAGCAATCGTCTGGCGCATGCCAGGCCGATGCCTCGAGTGGCACCAGAAATCATAATCACCCGGTCGTTGAGTGGAATCATCGGGATTCTCCTGTGGCAATTAATGCTTTAAAGCATGGTGGGCTGAGGTTCTGGTAGAACGCTGTTACCACAGGACTGGCAGTAAGTCGATGCGTATCTTGTTTCCTCGCACCATCAATCGATGCCCAGTTCCTTAAGCTTGCGGGTCAGGGTATTGCGGCCCCAGCCCAGCCAGCGGGCTGCCTCCTGCTTGCGCCCGCCGGTAAAACTAAGTGCGGTGCGCAACAGTGTTCTTTCGAATTGGGGGCCCACTTCCGCCAGGATGTCATGCTGACCACGCTCCAAGCGTGTCGTCACCGCTTGCACTAGCAATTGCTGCCAATCGTTGGCTACGGTGCCGGTAACCGCCGCGCCTTGGCCGCGAACCTCTGTCGGCAAGTCGGTCGTGGTGATAATCCGTCCTGGCGCCATGACCGTCAGGCGCCGGCACAAATTCTCCAGTTGGCGCACGTTGCCGGGCCAGTCACAGGCAACCAGCATCGCCAGCGCTGCCTCGTCCAACTGCTTTGATTCAACTTCCAATTCTCCTGCGGCGCGGGTGAGAAACGTCTTGGCAAGTGCCGGGACATCCTCACGCCGTTCGCGCAGAGCCGGCAACCGAATCGCGATCACATTGAGGCGATGATAGAGGTCCTCGCGAAACCTCTGGTCACGCACTCTTTCTTCGAGATCCTGGTTGGTCGCCGCGATCACGCGCACATCCACGGCCAACTGCTTATGCCCACCCACCCGATAGAAAGTGTTATCCGCCAGTACCCGCAGCAGGCGAGTCTGCAATTCGAAAGGCATGGCGCCAATCTCGTCCAGAAACAAGGTGCCGTGGTCAGCTTGCTCGAAACGGCCCTGACGCTGTTCCTGCGCCCCGGTGAAAGCCCCTTTTTCATGCCCGAACAGTTCCGATTCCAGCAGTTCAGCCGGGATCGCGGCCGTGTTGATGGCAACCAACGACTGCTCGGCACGCGGGCTGTTGCGGTAGATTGCCCGCGCCGCCAGTTCTTTACCGGTGCCGGATTCGCCGGAGATAAGCACGTTCATGTGCGACTTGGACAGGCGCCCGATCACACGAAAGACCTCCTGCATGGCCGGCGCCTCACCGATCATCCCTGCGGGTTGCGCGCTGTCGGCTGATTGATCCACCGACTGCGCAGTCTTTTTTTGCAAGGCCCGACCGACCAACGCTACTGCCTCTTCCAGGTCGAACGGCTTGGGCAGGTACTCGAATGCACCGCCACGATAGGCGGACACCGCGCTGTCGAGATCTGAGTGAGCAGTCATCACGATTACCGGCAACTGCGGCAGTTGCTCACCCAGCGCTTTAAGCAAATCAAGGCCGCTGGTTCCGGGCATACGGATATCGGTGATGATGACGTCGGGCGGCGTGCGCCGAACCCGGGCGAGCACGTCGTCAGCGTTGTCAAAGACTGTGGCCGCAAAGCCCGCGCTGCCAAGTGCTTTATCGAGCACCCAGCGGATCGACGCATCATCATCGACCACCCAAACCCTGGTTCGTTTGTTCATGCATCCCCCTCCACGGGCAGGTACAACGTAAAGCGTGTTTTTCCAGGCCGGCTGACACATTCGATGGTGCCGCCATGACGGTTGACGGCCTCCTGGGCAATTGCAAGGCCCAGGCCAGTGCCGTCGGCACGCCCGGTCACCATCGGGAAAAACACTTTCTCGATCATTGCCGGATCGATGCCCGGACCGTCATCGGTAATCCACACTTCCACCGCCAGCCGATGACGGCGGTTGTGCAGGGTAAACTGGTGCCGCACCCGGGTGCGTAGAGCGATCACGCCGCGCCCCGCCATCGCCTGCACAGCATTACGCACGATATTGAGCACTGCCTGCACCATCTGTTCGCGATCGCCAGTGAGTTCTGGAATGCTCGGGTCGTAGTCACGCTCGAAAACCAGGCCCTCGGGTATCTCAACCAGGGTGAGCTTGCGCACGTGTTCGAGCACTGCGTGCAGGTTGAACGGCTCGCGACCCAGCACTCGGAAACTGCCCGTCATCCGGTCCACCAAACCACCGAGGCGATCGGCTTCGTGGGTGATGATCCGGGTATATTCGCGCAGTTCCCGCCGTGGTAGTTCTCGGTCCAGTAGTTGGGCTGCGCCGCGCAGACCACCAAGCGGGTTCTTGATCTCGTGTGCCAGCGCGCGGACGATCTCGTGCAGGGCATCCTGGCGTTCCTGCAACCAGGCCTCCCGGGTTATCCGCATCAACTGGTCTACCCGGGCCAGCTCTACCACCACCAGGCCGTTACCCGACCAGGTGGTGAACGGAGCGACCGTGCAGTCGAGCAATAAGGGTGTTTCGCTGCCCGGGCGCTCCAGGGCTATCTCCCGCAGGGTGGTTGAACTGCCCTCAACCGCGGCCAGCAATGCCGCCTGCAGCGTGGCCCCCATCGGTAACAACTCGCCCAAAGGCTGGCCATGGGCGCGCTGGGCGCTAATCTCGAGCAACGCTTCAGTGGCCGGGTTGAGGTAACACACCAGGCTATCGGTGTCGATCACCAGCACGGCCGTGGTTAGGGCTTCCAGCACCGGCAAGGGTGCGACAGACGCCATCGGGTTCATCCAGTTTGCACCATATTGGTGCATATTAGCTCGAAACACGCAACAGCCCAGTGTGAGCTGGGCTTTTGCTGTTTGGTTCAGGCGCTGTAATACATGTCGAATTCGACCGGGTGTGTCGCCATCCGCAAGCGTTGCACCTCTTCGGTTTTGAGTTCGATATAGGCATCGATCATGTCGTCGCTCATGACACCGCCTACTTTCAGGAACTCACGGTCGGCATTGAGGGCGTCGAGGGCTTGGTCGAAAGAGTGCGATACTGTGGCTACCTCGCTCTCCTCTTCTGCTGGCAGATCGTACAAGTCCTTGTCCAGCGGGCCACCGGGATGAATCTTGTTCTGGATACCGTCCAGCCCCGCCATGAGCATAGCCGTATAAGCCAGATACGGATTGGCAGTCGCGTCGGGGAAACGTACCTCGACCCGCCGCGCCTTGGGGTTGCTGACATAGGGAATTCGGCACGACGCTGAACGATTGCGGGCCGAATACGCAAGCATGACCGGTGCTTCGAAACCGGGAACTAGCCGTTTGTAACTATTGGTACTGGCGTTAGTGAAAGCATTCAGCGCCCGGGCGTGCTTGAAGATACCCCCGATGTAGTAAAGGGCTGCCTCACTCAGGCCGCCATATTCGTCCCCGGCGAACATGTTGTCACCCCCTTTGAACACTGATTGGTGCACGTGCATACCGTTGCCGTTGTCACCCACCAGTGGCTTGGGCATAAAGGTCGCCGTCAGGCCGTGGGCATGGGCCACGTTGTGAATACAGTACTTGTAGATCTGCGTCTGGTCCGCCTTGGCCACCAGGGTGTCGAAACGCATACCGATCTCACCCTGACCGGCAGTGCCCACCTCGTGGTGGTGTACTTCCACTGCCAGGCCCATGTCCGCCATGGCCAAACACATACTCGAACGCACATCCTGCAACGAATCGACCGGGGGCACCGGGAAATAACCCCCTTTGACCCCGGGACGGTGACCGATGTTACCCTCTTCATAGTCCTTACCCGAGCTCCACGCGGCCTCAACCGACTCAATGTGGTAAGCCGCACCGCCCATCTCGTTGGACCAGCGCACAGAATCGAAAATAAAAAACTCTACTTCCGGGCCGAAATAGGCAGCGTCGCCGATCCCCGTCGACTTGAGGTAAGCCTCGGCTCGCTTAGCGATGGAGCGTGGATCACGGTCATAACCCTGCATGGTGGTAGGCTCGACCACGTCACAGCGTAACAGGACGGTGGTGTCCTGCATGAAGGGATCGATCACCGCTGAGGCAGCCTCGGGCATCAGAATCATGTCCGATTCGTTGATACCCTTCCAGCCGGCAATCGACGAGCCGTCGAACATTTTGCCTTCTTCGAAAAGATCGGCATCAACCACAGATGCAGGCACGGATACGTGCTGCTCCTTACCGTGGGTGTCGGTGAAACGAAAATCGATAAATTTGACCTTCTTCTCCTGAATAAGTTTCAAGACATCAGCAGTTGACATCGTTTATTTCCTCTACGTTTAGTGGCGCGCGTGCCACACAAGTAGCCTGCGCGATGAAATAACAGTGCACCAGATTAAAGCAATTTCTGTGCCAAACCCAAAACCTGCCGGTTTCACGCCAAAAAGCCAACGACTGAGTGGGAATACGCACTATTATAGTGCATTTTTTGTCTGTGATGCATCTCTATGGTGCAGTGTAGTTTCAATCGACCGCACCGATCTTTAGGGTGATCGCGCTCCCCGCGGAGCGCGTGCTTCTGATGGCGCCGTCCATGATAAGGGCGGTGGCTGGGATATCGAAGGACCACGACGGCCCGTGGCCACAATCCATTCGACTGTCCGGCGAGATAGACTCGACCTCCCGATCCCTTGGGTGCAGTTTCATCGATACGGCGGGATGCGTTTCTGTATCCGAAGTGGACGGCATGCAGCTGGGACAGCACGCCCACCGGCAATTGGGAGAACTGGTCGCCCGATGGCTGCGAGGGTGGTCGTCGTGATCAATGGCACGGATGTAGCGTCTTACCGGGCGACGGGACATGAAACCCGTATACATATCACAACGCTTTAATTAAGATTTCGACCTCCGAAAAAATGCGGTATGCCAATGCGGCCCGTGCGACGGTTCGTGTCGCGGGCGCCTTTCAGTTCGAAAGATGAAACAAACAAAGAATGGATCCGCCAACCGCTCGATTCCGATAGTTATCGCGGTTGTGGGGGTATTCCCCCTCGCATGGCTTTTCCGCGCGCAGGGGCCAGGCGACTGGATTATCGCCGTACTTCTCGCGTCTGCATCCGTCGCGCCACTGTTGCAAACGGAACCAAACCGGAAGTTCCGCTTTTCGTACCCGATAGCCGGGCCGGCCCTGGTTCTGGTTAACCTTGCGGCAGGGTGCTTCTTTACCCGCCTCTATGGTTCCTACAACGCCCTGCTGCTGTTCGGCGGCTTTTTACTGTGTTCTTCGCTTGCCTGTCACCTGGCCTGCCAAACCGGCCGCTCGCGACTGTTCAAAAATACGCTCATCGTCAACGGGATCTTCACGGCGGCCCTGATACTCACCGTGCCACAGGTCAACGGAATCTCGGTGTTGTTCCGGTACATAAAGGTCCCGACGACCGTGAGTCTTTATCCGGCAGGGGCGGATACATACTCCGAGAACATGCGTTCGCGCCAGCCGTTGAAAATTTCCGACGGCCGCGTGGTTGAAGTGGCGCTGCACACGCCGAAGGTAAAAAAGACGGACCGGGCAGCCAGGCTTCTTTTGCGCCCGCACCGTCCTTCCGGGTTCGAGATCCACTCGATCGAATTGTTGAGCTTCGTGGGATTCAACGGCAAAACGCTCGAAAAACTGAATGGACTGGAACTCGAGACGCTGAAAATCACGTCCACGGGCAAGCCGGTGGCCACCACGCTGCATCCCGAATACATGGAGATCGCACGCACGATATCGGGGCTAGTCGTCGACGTACCGTATTCGATCGATCAGGGCGTGCTCGATTTCAACCTTGCCCGCCGCCGCAACACGATCAGCGCCGTGGTTCACTGGCAACTCGTTTTTTTCCTTTTCGTGCTGTTGGCTCCGGTTTCGCGGGGACGGTGGGCCGCGCATGATGCCTGAGCCAAGGAACAGGCACTACACCAAAACCGAAGCCGCGGTGCCGTGGTGGATTTGGGTGTTGCTCCTGCATGCATTCGCTGTGTACATGTTGTACTACGGGATCTACAAAGGGGGATGGGGGGGCAGTACCGCAGACCAGATTATTCCCTTGAGCCTGGCGCACGAAAACAATTTCGCTGTCTGGTGGGCCGGAGTCTGCCTTCTTATTCCGGGGTTGCTGTTCTTCATGCTGGGTGCGCGCGATGCCCTGGCGATACGTGACCGCGTAATGTGGATTTCTCTCGCGCTCGTGGTCCTGGGGTTATCCTTGGACGAGGTGGGATCACTGCACGAGCGGGTTAGTCTCATAGGCGGATGGTGGGCACTGCTGCCGTTCGGGGTAATCGGCTCTGCCGTATTCGGATACGGCATAGTTCGGATGTTGCGCCAGCACGGTAGTAGGGGCAGCGGGCTTCTGGTGATGATCAGTCTCGGCCTGTTCTTCAGTGTTGCCGCACTCGAGGAACTAGAATCGATTCATTTTTTCGCAAAACCCTGGCGAGGTTGGAGACTCATTGCCGAGGAGGTGATAGAGCTCGGTGCAGAGTCCCTCCTGATTCTAGCCGCGGTCTTGCAGATAAGTACGCTAACGGGCCAATCATTGAACAGGATATCGATATTGGTGATGCCGAAAAACGTGCGCGCCTTCGACACGCTGGTTTTCGTGGCATTGCTGGGGCACGTTGCCACAGCGGTCTTGCTGATCCCGGAAGACCGGTCATGGGGGGGCGGAAATCCTGAGATCTGGTATCCCATGGCGGTATTCCTTCTGGTAGCCTTTCACTTTCTGCATGTACCAGTCGGTTTTGAGCGACGTTTCGTCGAACGTGTCCTGGTGGCGTCGGCCTTCGTGTTGCTGTCCATGGGGCAGACGTACAACTTCGGGGAGTACCTCGTGGCGTGGTTTCCGAATATCATGGAGGCATCGTTTTACGAAAACTGGTTTACGCGCACATCGGTAACGCTGCTTCCCGTTGTTCTCATCGCGGCGTTTACGGTTTCGTGGAAGACGCTACTCCTGCACCTATTGGCGTCTGTCGCGTTGCTGGTGCTATTGAGTGAAGGGTCGCTGTATTTCGAGACGTACTACCTGTTCAGCGGCATTGTCGCTTGCATAGCTTATCGACTTCTCGTGACCGGTAAAACCAGCGCCCGTGATGGGATCTAATAGACCCCGAGGTCAAAAATTGTGGATCCTGGACAATCCGACGATAGCGTCATTGTGGCAATGATGGAAGAACCACGCTTCGATAAACTGTCGGGCTTCTTCAATTTCCTCAGGCATCTGCGCTGACTCAGCCATCGTGCTCTCGCTTAGCGTAGTTTCCGAAAACGCGGGTGATGCTAACTGTGTGCTATAACAGTTCTATTAATACAATATGGTCCTCAATTCCCAAAGTCGATTGGCGGCCACGTCTCATCGTAGGACAATATTAGACTAGACGATGGACTTTCTTTTCTGGCTCATATCGAAAAGAGCCTGCCGTTCAGTACGCCGAAGGGCATCCTTATGTTGAGCAAGAAAACAATAGTTATCGGTAATCTGCTTTCATTGGCTGGTGCCTTGTTATTTCTGACGCTGTTTTTTATTGGTCCAGATCAAAGCGCTCTAATCAATTCTTTCGGATCAAAGTGGGTTCGGGCCTACTTTAGCCCGCACCAATCTCAAACCGAAGGTCTATTGGAGGAGGTGCGTAAAGGCCAGATTGATCGGGCGAAGAAACTAGTTCAGACGAAATGGCAAAGTATTGCGAAAAAAGACAGGGTTTATCCCTTAAAAAGGAAACTACTACTTGCCATTGCAAAAGAACTGCACAGACAGGGCCAGTATGACGAACTTTACCGCTGGGCCACGCAGTGGCAAAAGTTGGATAGGCGTGATATTGATGCTATAGCTTTTTTGTATGAAGCTTTATATCGGTTGCCGGACCAGAAAATTGAAGGACTGGAGGGGCTAAAAAGGGAGTGGTGGCGCTTTCCATACAACTCAATGCTTACAAGATTCTACTATGCCGCTCTGATGGAGCAGGGCCTCAAAGATGACGCAAAAGTAGTATACAAACTGGCCATTGACAAGATGCGGCTTATGTCAGACCCGGAGGAGGGTTTGATCGATCTGACTCAAGCTTTCAAGGGTTGGAAACTAACACTTTACTCAACCCCTATCCTTACTAGTGACTCGGATTATGAAAGTTATGTTAACTCACGAGAGGGTCTCGCCAGGACTTGGGAACTGATTAACGATTTTTTAAAAGGTAGGAGCCTAACTAAGTACCCAACCCAACATGGTTTGACGCCGACTCAACAGGCCAAATATTGGGTTCGCCAAGGTGCTCTTTCCAAGATCACCTTCGGCAAATTGCTTGCTGGGATGAGGAAACCTGTAAAAGTGGTCAAGACCCAGCGCCCAAGATTTATTCTTACTAACGAACATTGGCTTGGCCTAGTCATTGATCTAGATTCTAAGTTTACCGCCCTTCGCGTTGACTTACCCCCAGGGTTAAACATCCAGATAGGTGCCATCAGGCTACGTATCGGATCAATTGTTCAACGCATTCCATTGGACAAGATTGAAGTCAAAAATATGGATCGGATCGGTGCCGTACTGAGCACTGCACACAGCGCGGATCCATATCTTTCTTTTTCAGTGCAGGATTCTCTGAGTAGCGGCGGGGCTAAGAACAACACAAACATAGTTGTAGAACTAGATGCACAGCTGGCAACATTAGTGGGAAATATTCCACCGGCTGATTGGTTCATGAGTAACAAAGATTGAAAACATTTCCTTTACGCAAACTGCTGCTTTGTTTCTGGGTGCTAACACTGCCGCTCACAATTACCGGTGCTTATTTAGCCTACAACGCGCTCGATCGATTTTATACTTTCCAAGTTAGGTATAAAGGTGGGCTCCGGTTATGGGATGTACTGGTATACGAGCGAAATCATTTTGTTCAGAAGGTCCAGGCGACTTTTTTGCACCGAGTAAAGGGAAGCAAAACTAACTTACCGACCGTGCAAATTTTTGTGCCTAAGGACAATCTAGCCCAGCTTAGGTCCCACATGCCGCAATCGGGTTTTGATTACGTAAAGGGCCGCATGTTGCAAGAGGGTGAGCTTAAAAAAATAAAGGTTAAGTACCGTGGAGATTACGCAAGCCACTGGGCCTGGGAAAAAAAATCGTTAAGGATAAAGACTAATAAAAACAGTCTGTATGAAGGAATGCGACGATTTAATCTACAGGCACCAAAAAGACGAGCTCAAATAATCAATTTTCAATCTTTACAGCTCGCGGCTGACATGGATTTACTGGGGCCACGCGCGGAACTTGTGAGGCTATACCTCAACGGCAAAAACCGAGGAATCTATGCACTGATAGAGCAATTGGGGGAAATCACGCTACGCAATACCAACTTCATGCCAGGCGATATTTATCGTGGTGAGATGATTGCTAAGGATGGGTTCACAAGAAAGGGCAGAGCTTGGTGGGGACTATTTGATTCCCCCTCTTTATGGGACAAGGTAGCCATAAACAACCATTATCAGGACTCAGCTATGGCGCCTCTGGAGACTCTTATCCGTCTGCTGCAACGCCGTGAGGATCACGAAGCACAACGGCAACTTAGTCAGATACTAGACATGAATTCGTGGGGCCGCTTCAGTGCTTATCAGGCACTGGCCGCGACCAGGCATTTCACATGGGATCATAACTGGCGCCTTTACTATGATCCCTGGCGGGGCAAGTTTTTTCCCATTGTCTGGGATCCTGTGGGCTGGCAGCATAGCCCACTCTCAGCTTTCGCGGTAATTCGGACGAAACTTTTTGATGCGCTGTTCCGAAACGGTGATTTTCTTCGAGCCCGAAATTCTGCCTTTAAGGAGTTTTTCAATTCACAAAGGCCGACCACTTTCCTGAAGCATTTATCGGACACAACAGAGTTGATGGAAGAAGAAATAGCGCTGGATCCATATTTGAACCCCGGGGATGCCTCATCAGTGGTCACTGCAATGCGAGATTTAGAAAAAAAAGTGGCACAAACGTTTGCGACTATCAAACAAGAATGGGTCAACGGTGCCAAGCCTGAATCTAGTTTTCATTACAAAGGTAATACCGTTACGTTATCGTTTGGAGGTTATCGGCCAATCCAACGATTGCGCTTGGTATTTGCTGAGGCGTTGCACCAAAGTTTTTCGGTCTTTATCAGTCATTTAGTACCAGAGGGAAGAATCTTCACTGATGCGACCGGATCAGTCGAGATCGGTGGCAGTAATATAATCCTCAATACTGGGTTTTTGTCCAATCATACAGTCAAAAAGAGGTCGGTTAATCGACCGGTCGCTGAGTTAAAGGTCAGTCCTGGCTACTATCAAATCACGTTCACGGGTCTTGAATCAGATTTACATTTGATTGGCCTAGATATCGACCGAGGCAATGGCTGGATACCCGCACAGCCCGTCGGTGCCATAACTCCCACTGCATTCTCCCAACTTTATGCGCCAGTCGCAGTCGAGATGGTTCCTCCACCCATCATCTGGTCGGGCCAAGTCACGATCGAAGGACATCAAATTCTGGACCAACCGCTCATTATCGAGCCAGGTACTACCGTGCGCCTGGCTCCGGGAGCAACGGTAGTCTTAAAGCATCGCCTGACAGCAAAAGGAAATCCCGAGGCACCGATCCACTTTGTGCCTGCGACGACAGGCCAGGATCCCTGGGGTGCAATCGTGCTGTCAGGCCGGGGTGCGGATGGCTCGATTTTGTCTCATTGCGAGATGTCTGACGGCAGCGGCCTTAAGGGAGATCTTTTTGAATACTCAGCGATGCTGTCGATTCATAATGTTAAGAATGTGGTCATATCAGACTGTCACTTCCGGAATAATCATACGGTCGATGATATGGTTCACGCCGTCTATACCGATATCCGCTTTGAGCGGGTGCGTTTTGAGAATGCACTCTCTGACGCGCTGGATCTTGATATATCCACGGCTTTTATCAGCGACTCTCACTTTGAGCAAAGTGGTAACGACGCGGTAGATTTGATGGCCACTCAAGCAGTAATCACCGGATCTGTTTTCAGGAACAATGGCGACAAAGGCATATCAGTCGGAGAAAACAGCAAGTTATATGCTGCTAATAACAAACTTGTGGGCAATGTCGTTGGCGTCCAGTCGAAAGATCGCTCCACGGCGATTTTGCTCAACCAAACCCTGACGGACAATAAAACTGCTCTACATGCCTACAAAAAGAACTGGCGCTATGGTGAAGGGGGCGCCATCTTCTTAGGCAAATCGACTGTGAGCGGCGGCGAAATCAGCGCTGCTGCCGAGAAACGCTCAGCTATCCAGATTTTTGACTCCTACCTTGAGATACCAGCAGAAGGTAAACGGGTCGATACCATTGCTGTCGATGATGATAGTTTCAGCTCTGCGCTACAAAACGATCTTTTCCCCGATTCAGATGTCGTTGATCCAAAATTGATGGAGCAGTTGGAAGGCATTCCCGCCCACCTGCTAAAGCGTGTTGCACTTACCCGGCGGGGGAGCCTTATTGATGGCTGAGATAAGAGAAAGGGTTGCAGCTGATGTCGAACCCGTAATAGTGGGCCCATTGGTAAGCTACTGGCATCATTAGCAGCGCTCCTTGAGCGCAAATACCTGTTCCTTTTCAATCGATCGCACCGATCCTTAGGGTGATCTTCACCTCGTTGTCACCGTCGACCGTTTCTAGTACCTGGTGGCCATTGATCCGGCACCAGGCTGGAATGTCGTTCAGTGCGCCGGGGTCAGTGCAATGCACCACCAGCACGTCGCCGGGCGCGAGCGTTCGCGCTCGGTCCTGGGTACGGATCACTGGCAGCGGACACAAAAGACCCGTGGTATCGAGCGTGTACTCGCTCACACGTACCAGTCCCGGGGCACCTGGTTGGGCGACAGCGGAACCACAGACAGCAAACGCTCGCTGCCATCGGCCATGACGGCCCGAAAACTGACACTGTCCGCGTTGCGGCCTTGACCAAAGCGCGCTGCAATGCGCGCCGCCAGTTCGAAGTCGCCGGCAGCCACTTCACCCTCGATCAGGGTCAGCGGTCCGCCATGGCTGGTCATCTCCAGATGCGCGAAGTGCCCCCGGTAGCCCTGCAGGTAGCGGGTTTCACCTGCATCGCGGGCAACGATCAGTTTGAAGTGGGGGCGGGGCCGCAGGTGACGACCCACCTTGAGCAGCATGATGTCGTCCAATTCGTAGCGCTTCTCACCGCGAGCCTGCCACAGGTCCCGCAACTTACTGGCATAAGAAGCATCGGTCAGGAAACAGCAACCACCTGCCGGCTGAGCGTATTCTTCTATACCGTACTCGGCCGCCAACGCCATCTGCGGCTTACGGCTGCGGCCGCTGAAACCGTAGAGGCGTTCCCGGTCTACCCAGCCTTCGCGCTCGGGCAGAGTCGGTGGCTGCAAGCGGGCGCACAGAGGTCGCAACAACAGGTCGTGCGCACCGGATTCGCGCGCCACCACTGGTAAAGTATCGCGTCGCTGGGACATCGGCCGCTGGCCTACCACTTCGCCGGTAATGATGAAATCAAAGCCATTTTGCTCCAGCCACTGGCGCGCTTTGCCGACCATGAACGACTTGCAGTCAAGGCAGGGGTTCAAGTTGGCGCCGTAGCCATGCCGAGGCTTGAGCAATACGTCCTTGTATTCCTCAATCACGTCGATAATGTGTAGGCGCATACCCAGTTGCTCGGCCACCCACAGGGCGTTGTTGCGCCGGGGCATCTTCTGCCGGGTGCTGCGGATGGCGTGAGTATGGCCCTCAACGCAAAACCCGGTGAAGAAGTTTAAGCCCTCCACGTGCACCCCCTGAGCCTGCACCACAAGTGCGGCCAGCATCGAGTCCAACCCGCCCGAGATCAACGCGACTGCACGGCGTGGTGCCGGGCAGTGCTCGTTCAATGCTCTTTTCATCGGCACAAATTCTACCAACCCGGACAGCTCGTGGTGGCACCTGGCTGCTGCCAACTGCGGTTGCTCTTGGAACCAGCCGGTATAATGCACCGCTTGGGCGCGACCTATCGGGGGGCTTGAAACGTTGCATTTCCAGGACCTGATCCTGAGCCTCCAGCACTACTGGGCCGGCCAAGGCTGCGTCATCATGCAGCCTTACGACATGGAGGTGGGTGCCGGCACCTTTCACACTGCGACTTTTCTCGCCGCGGTTGGACCGGAGCCGCTGCGCGCTGCCTACGTGCAACCTTCTCGGCGCCCGACCGATGGACGTTACGGCGACAACCCCAACCGGCTGCAGCACTACTTCCAGTTCCAGGTCATTCTCAAACCTTCGCCGGACGACTTCCAGGACTTGTACCTCGCTTCGCTGGAGAGCCTCGGCATCAGTTTTCGCCGGGACGACGTGCGCTTCGTCGAGGATGACTGGGAATCACCGACGCTGGGCGCCTGGGGACTGGGCTGGGAGGTCTGGCTGAACGGCATGGAGATCTCGCAGTTCACCTATTTCCAACAGGTAGGCGGCCTCGACTGCCGGCCGGTTACGGGTGAGATCACCTACGGGTTGGAGCGCATCGCTCTATACCTACAGGGGGTTGATAGCGTATTTGACCTGCAATGGAACAAAAACTTCAGTTACGGCGACCTCTACCACCAGAATGAGGTTGAACAGTCCGCCTACAATTTCGAGCATGCTGCCGTACCCGAGCTGTTCCACCATTTCGAGGCCTGTGAGGCGGCCTGCAGCCGCCTGCTCGAAGCTCAGCTGCCATTGCCTGCCTACGAGCAGGTCCTGCAGGCTTCGCATACTTTCAACCTGCTGGACGCACGCCGGGCAATCGGGGTGACCGAGCGAGCGCGCTACATCGGCCGAATCAGGCTACTGGCGCGGGCCGTAGCGCGGACTTATTACCAAAGTCGCGAGACTTTGGGCTTTCCGCGCGGCAGCAGCGAATGAGTCGACCAAACAAGGGCGGGCGGGCGGACCTGTTGGTCGAGATCGGCACCGAGGAGTTGCCGCCCAGGGCACTCCAGCGCCTGGCAGAGGCCTTTGCCGAACTGCTGACGGTCGCGCTGACTGATCAATGTCTGGCCCCAGCTGGGGCGGCTGTCTGGTTTGCCACACCACGGCGTCTGGCTGCGCGGCTCCCGGCTGTGGCTCGCCGCTGCCCGGACCGAGTGAAGCAGCGCCGCGGCCCAGCCCTTGCTGCCGCCTTCGATGGCGGCGGCGCAGCAACCCCGGCAGCGGTCGGTTTTGCCCGTTCCTGCGGAGTGCCGATCGACGTGCTTGAGAAATTGGAAACAGATAAGGGTAGCTGGCTGGTACATCGCACTGTGGAAGCCGGCGATAGTGCCAGTGCGCTGGTTCCGCAGTGTATCGAGCAGGCAATAATTGCCCTGCCGACACCAAAGCGCATGCGCTGGGGTAAGGGTTCTGTCGAGTTCGTACGCCCGGTCCACTGGCTGGTGGTGCTGCACGGCAGCCGGGTGATCCCCTGCCAATTACTCGGGGTGGCTGCCGGCCGTGTCAGCGCCGGCCATCGCTTCATGGGTGAGCATCGGGTGCGGATCTGCAGTGCGGGCAGTTACGAGCAGGACCTGGAAGAGTGCGGGGCAGTCATCGCTGATTTTGCCAGGCGCCGACAGTTGATTGCCCGACAGGTACAGAAGCTGGGCAACAAGGCTGGTGGTGTCGTGGTCGCTGATCCGGCGCTGCTCGATACGGTCACGGCACTGGTCGAAAAACCCCATGCCTTGCTCGGCCATTTTGACCCGGCATTTCTTGAGGTGCCGCCGGAAGCGCTTATCTCGTCGATGCGCGACCACCAGAAATATTTCCATGTGGTGGACGATAAAGGTGTGCTGCTGCCCCGCTTCATCACCGTCAGCAATATTCGCAGCACTACTCCGGGGCGAGTCAGCAAAGGCAACGAGCGAGTACTGCAAGCCCGGCTGGCAGACGCCCAGTTTTTTTGGAAAACCGACTGCCGGCAGCCGCTGGACAGCCGCATCGATGCACTTGAGGGCGTACTGTTCCACCAGGCACTTGGCAGCCTGCGTGACAAGGCCCGGCGGCTAAGCCGGCTGGCGCGGCAAATCGCCCAGTGCCTCGGTGCCGACCCTGCAGCCTGCGTCCGGGCGGCTGAGCTGTGCAAAGCCGATCTCGTCACCGGTATGGTGGGTGAGTTTCCTGATCTGCAGGGTGTCATGGGTCGCCACTTGGCGAAGCACGATCAAGAGCCTGTGGCCGTGGCCCGAGCCATCGAAGAGCACTACCTGCCACGCCAGGCCGGCGATGCTTTGCCATCCTCGACGCCAGGCCGGATAGTCGCACTGGCTGATCGACTCGATTCACTGGTCGGCATTTTCTCCACCGGCGAAGAACCAACTGGCGAGAAAGATCCCTACGCTCTGCGGCGGGCGGCCCTTGGCATCATTCGTATCCTAGTGGAGAAAAAGCTAGATCTCGATATAGTGGAACTTGTCGATAGCGCGGCAGACGCTTATACCGTCGGCGGCCACCCTATCAGTGGGGCGGTACGCGAGCAGGCCGTTGCCTTCATCATGGAACGCTACCGGGCCTGGTACTCCAGCGCCGGGTTTAGCAATGACGAAATCTCGGCAGTACTGGAAGCTGGTGCCAGCCGGCCACTGGATTTTGACCGCCGGCTGAAAGCGGTGTCTGCTTTTCGCCGGCACCGTGACGCAGCTAGCCTCGCCGCCGCTAACAAACGCATCCGCAATATCCTGCGCCAGGCGACCGATGCCATTCCCCGCAAGATCGACTCCGGGTTACTCACCGAGCCGGCCGAGATTGCCTTGGCCGAAGCGCTGATCAAAAGTGCTGGCGCGGTCACGCCACTAATTGGACGTGGCGATTACAAGGAGGCGCTACGCACGTTGGCTGGCTTGCGCAGTGTGGTCGACCGCTTTTTCGACGAGGTCATGGTGATGACCGACGATACGGCCGTGCGCGGTAACCGGCTGGCACTGCTCAGCCAACTGGGTGGAATGTTTCTCGCCATCGCCGACATTTCTCTGCTGCAACAGGGCTGAGCTGATGGCACCGGACAGTTACAGCCAGATGCTAGCGGCGGTTCAAGCATTCCACGACAAGTACGGTCTGCGCGAGCACGGCGGCGAGGACCTGTCCTATCGTGTAGCGCTCATGGCTGAGGAACTCGGCGAGATATCAGCCTGCGTCACCAAGGGCAAGTCGGCAGAGGCGCTGGCCGAAGAGTGCGCCGACCTGCTGATTCTGCTGCTGGGCACGGCTATCGCTGGTGGTTTCCCGCTGGATCAGGCGTTTTGGAAAAAGATCGAGGCGCTGAAAACACGAAAAAGCCGCATGGTGGGCGACCGCATCCGGGTATCCGACTTTGAGGAAACGGCATGAGTGCAGGACTCGTCATTCTTGACCGCGACGGGGTGATCAATTTTGACTCTGACGAGTACATCAAGTCACCCGAGGAGTGGATTCCCATTCCAGGCAGCCTAGAAGCTGTAACCCGCTTGTGCCGAGCAGACTACCGGGTGGCAGTCGCCACCAACCAGTCCGGTATCGCGCGGGGCTTATACAGCATGGCGACCCTGAACCGCATCCACCTCAAGATGGTCTCTAGTTTGCACGAACGCGGCGGCCAGTTTGAGGCTGTATTCTTTTGCCCGCATGGACCGGATGATGGCTGCAATTGCCGCAAGCCACGCCCTGGCATGCTGCACCAAGCCAGCGAACGCCTGTCCGTGCCGCTCGCTGGAGTGCCGGTGGTCGGCGACTCCAGGCGCGATCTCGAGTCAGCTGCGGCGGTCGGGGCACTGCCGATTTTGGTAAAGACCGGTAACGGCGAGGCCACTCAGCAGCTGCTGCTGGATGGGGGCCTCAACAACCACCTCCGAGGAATACCGGTGTACACGGATCTCGCGGCTTTCGCTGACGATCTATTAAGCGGTGGCCTGGACCAGCAGATGCACCCTCCGGCGGGTGGCTGAGCCCGCGGCACAACCAGCATCGCTCGCGTGATCTGGATTCGCTCAGCGTTGTTCTTCGCCGGCATGGTGGTTTCGGCAGTACTGTACAGCCCCGTTGCGCTGGCAGTGTGGCCGATCCCCATCATGACGCGTATGCGCATCATCGGCCTTTGGGCCCGCTTCATCTCCTCCTGGCTGGCGCTCACCTGCAATCTGCGCTACGAGGTAAAAGGCCTTGAAAACTTACCGGTAAAGGCCGGGGTCATCATGTCTAAACACCAGTCAGCCTGGGAGACCATCGTGTTCCAGGTAATTTTCCCGCCTCAGACTTGGGCGCTCAAGCGCGAAGCGTTGTGGTTACCGTTCTTTGGTTGGGGTCTCGCTGCCACAAGCCCCATTGCCATCAACCGCGCTACCCGGGTGCAGGCATTGGAACAGCTGATCTCCCAGGGCAAGAAAAAAATAACGCAAGGCCGCTGGGTGATCATCTTTCCCGAGGGCACCCGCATGCCGCCCGGCAAGCGCGGTCCGTACTATCCGGGCGGCGCCATGCTGGCTGTGAAGGCCGGGGTACCAGTAGTGCCGGTTGCACACAACGCTGGCGTTTTTTGGGGTCGGCGCAGTTTTCTAAAAAAACCTGGGGTAATTACCGTGGTGATCGGCGCCCCGATACCAACTGCGGGTTGCAAACCGCGCGCGGTCAACCAAGCCGCCGAGACATGGATAGAGCAGCGTATGACCGAACTGCTGGGTGCGCCGGAAACCCCAACCGATTCCAAGCAGGCCCGCCATCATGGCTGACACTGTTGGCTATCCGCCGGGTGCGGCGTTTATCGACGGTGCGTTTGTACCAATGTCAGAAGCGAATATCTCGGTGCTCGATTGGGGCTTTTTACGCTCCGATGCAACTTATGACGTTGTCCACGTGTGGCGCAACCGATTTTTTCGCATTGATGCCCACATTGATCGTTTCTTCGACTCGATGGCCGGCATCCGCCTTGAGTGCGGCTACAGCCGTGAGCAGGTGTGCGCCGTGCTGGCCGAATGCGTTCGCAAGAGCGGGCTCGAGGCGGCCTTTGTGGAGATGATCTGCACCCGTGGCATGTCACCCGATTTTAGCCGCGACCCACGTGAAGCAATTAACCGTTTCATTGCTTTCGCAGTTCCCTTTAGTTGGATATTGCGACCCGAAGACCGCGAACACGGGATTCATCTCGCGGTCAGCTCAATTCACCGAATTCCGCAGGATTCAGTCAATCCGCGAGTCAAGAATTATCATTGGCTGGATCTGGTGATGGGGCTGTTCGAGGCCTTTGACCGGGGCGCAGCGAACGTGGTGTTAACCGATGCTGCTGGCCACGTAGTTGAAGGCCCTGGCTTTAATATTTTCGCAGTAATAAACGGCAGCGCTAACACACCCGCAAGCGGCGTGCTACATGGCATCACGCGGCGAACCGCCATCGAGTTGCTAGCCGAGGCTGGCATAACAACGCAAGCGAGATCTCTTGCGGTCAGCGAACTGATCAATGCCGACGAGGTTTTTATTACCTCTACTGCCGGGGGCGTGATTAGCGTTACCCGTATCGATGAGCGGCCGGTAGCTGATGGCAATATGGGTCCGGTGACTCGCCAACTGACCGACCTTTACTGGCAGGCCCATGAACGGCCACAGTGGTCACTGGCCATCGACGACATTCCAGCACCCGCACTTTGACCCACCGGGCGAGGCCGGCACTCGACTCAACCAGTTAGCCGTGTGACCAATCGGGCATAAGCTTCAGGTGCCACGGTTTGTGGCCGGGCGGTCGGGTCGATGCCCGCCTGCTTGATGAGCGCCTCGGAGCAAGTTTCTTTCAAGGTGTTGCGCAGGGTCTTACGCCGCTGTGAAAAAGCCTGGCGCACCAGTGTCTCGAAGGCTGCGTCTGAAACCGGCGGACCTAATGGCTCAGGGTGCGGTTGCAGCGCGACGACACTTGATTGCACTTTGGGTGGCGGCGTGAAAGCACCGGGGCCCACATCGAACAACAAGCGCGAGTGATAAACGCGACCCACCATGACACTCAGGCGGCCGTATTGGCTGGCCCCGGGGCTTGCCACCAGGCGTTGGGCCACCTCCTTTTGCAGCATGAACAACATACGGCTGATGTGATCGCGCTGTGCCAACAGGTGTATCAGTAGCACCGAGGAGATGTTGTAGGGCAGGTTGCCCACCATAACCAGCGGCTGGTCGGAGCTGAGTTCCCCCAGGTTAACACTGAGCACATCCCGTTCATGCACCGTCACCTGTGGGTGCTGTGCGTAGCGCTGGCGCAGCACGGGAACCAGATCACGATCTATCTCCACCAGGTGTAACGTGGTGCCGGTCTCGACCAAACGATCGGTCAGAGCGCCCTGTCCTGGCCCGATCTCGCACAGGACTTCGTCCATCTGCGCGTCGATTGCTTCGACGATGCGCCGGATCATGGCGGCATCGTGCAAAAAGTGCTGGCCGAAACGTTTTCTTGGCCGGGGCAGGGTGGAGGATTCAGAAGCCATCGGACAACTGTCTTGCCAGCCGTACCGCCGCGGCCAGACTGCCCACATCGGCCCGGCCGGTTCCGGCAAGATCCAGCGCGGTGCCGTGGTCCACCGAGGTACGCACAAAGGGCAGGCCCAGGGTGATGTTCACCACTGCGCCAAACCCGGCGTGCTTGATTACCGGCAGGCCCTGATCGTGGTACATCGCGACCACCACGTCCAGTCCTGAGAGCGAATCCGAGGTGAAGGCCGTGTCGGCCGGCAACGGCCCGCGCAGATCCAGGCCCTGAGTGCGCAAGGCTTCCAGTACCGGGATGATGACTTCAATCTCTTCGCGGCCCAGGTGTCCGGCTTCACCGGCGTGGGGATTAAGGCCACAGACCCCGATCACCGGTGTGGGAATCGAAAAGCGCGTGCGCAGTTCCGTATCCACTACCCGCAGTACCGCCTGCATGTGCTCGCGGGTTAATGCGCCCGCGACCTCGACCAACGGCATATGGATGGTCACCAGCGCCACGCGCAAACTGTCACTTACCAGCATCATCACCGGTGTTTTTACGCCGGAACGCTCTGCCAGAAACTCAGTGTGGCCGACGAAATCATTGCCGGCCTCGATCAGGGTGCTTTTTTGTACCGGGCCCGTGACCAGTGCGGCAAAATCGCCGCCCAGGCAACCATCAACAGCCTGTTGCAGCATCTGGACTACATAAGGTGCATTAGCGGTTTCCGGGCGCCCAGGCTGTGAGGGTGTCGCGGAAAGATCAACAGCAAGAAGGGTGGCTTGCCCGCCTGGTGCGACCAGCGTGTCACCGCTAAGCGCTAGGGGCAGCTGCAACAGTGCGGCCCGTTCTAACAGCAGACCCGGGTCGGCGGCAATGCACAGCGGGCCAGTGACCGGTTGCTGCAGCAGTTGCACTGCAAGTTCCGGCCCCACACCGGCAGGTTCGCCAGTGGTCAGTAAGATCGCTGTGGCTGCACGGCTATGCAAGAAGGCCCCCTTTGGGACTTACTCCACCGTGACGGACTTAGCGAGGTTGCGCGGCTTGTCGACGTCGGTGCCCTTGATCAGGGCAACGTGGTAGGAAAGCAACTGCAGCGGCACCGTGTAGATAATCGGTGCGATGGCGCTGTCCACCGGTGCAACGTGCAGCACGGTGACGTCCTCGCGTGACTCCAGGCCCGATGCCGGATCCGCAAAAAGATATAGCCTGCCGCGGCGTGCACGCACTTCCTCCAGATTAGATTTCAATTTCTCAATCAAAAGATCATTGGGTGCAACAGCTACCACCGGCATTTTTTCATCGACCAGCGCCAGGGGGCCGTGCTTGAGTTCGCCGGCCGGATAAGCTTCGGCGTGGATATAGGAGATCTCCTTGAGCTTGAGCGCGCCTTCCATGGCGATAGGAAAATGTGCGCCACGGCCGAGGAACAGCGCGTGCTCTTTGTCACTAAAAACCTGAGCCATTTCAGCGATCGCATCTTCCATAGCCAGCGCTGCTTCAAGGGCGCCGGGCAGGGTGCGAATCTGGTGCACCACGTGGGCCTCAAACCCCGAGTCGAAGCCATGGCGGCGTGAGAGCACCAGCGCCAACAACAGTAGGCCCGTCATTGCACTGACAAAAGTCTTGGTCGATGCGACACCTACCTCGGGGCCACAATGTGTCATAAAAACCAGATCTGACTCGCGCACCAGAGAAGATTCAGCCACATTGCACACAACCAGTGCCCCGACAACTCCCTGACGCTTGGCCTCTTCAAGCGCCGCCAGCGTGTCGGCTGTTTCACCCGACTGAGAGATAGTCACCACCAAGGTGCCCTCGCGGGCCGCATGCCGCCGGTAACGGTATTCGCTCGCGACCTCGACCTCGCAGGGGACCCCGACATACTCCAGCCAGTGTCGTGCCACCAACCCTGCGTGGTAACTCGTGCCACAGGCGATAATCAGTACCTGCCGGGTCGCATCGAAAATCCTGCCGGCCTCGCTGCCAAAAGCGTCTTCCAGTACGCGGTCACCCAGCAGCCGGTCTTCCAGCGTGTCGCTCACAGCGCGGGGTTGCTCGTGAATTTCTTTCTGCATGAAATGGCGATGCTCGCCGAGTTCGGCACCCGCCCCCGATTGGGTACTGGTATGGATAACGCGCTCCACTGGGCTGCCGCCGCTGTCCTTGATAGCGCAGCTTGCACCCCGTATGTCGGCAACATCACCGTTTTCGAGTACTTGGTACCGGCGAGTCGCGGGTAGCAGGGCATTGATATCCGATGCCACAAAAGACTCCTTTTCGGCACGACCTAACAGCAGTGGTGGACCCTGGCGGGCAGCGACCAGCCGGCCCGGTTCACCGGCATGGACCACGGCAAGGGCGAAACTTCCGGCGAGCTCGTCCATGGTCGCACGTACAGCATCAGCGAGATCCAGGCCGTTTTGCAGGTGCAGGTACACCTGGTGTACCACTACCTCGGTATCGGTCTGTGAAGTGAACGCCAGGCCCGCCTCTTGCTGACTGTGGCGAAGGGCCTCGTGGTTCTCGACAATACCGTTGCAGACCAGCGCCAGCGTACCATTGCAAATATGCGGGTGAGCGTTAGTTTCGCTGACCCCACCATGCGTTGCCCAGCGGGTATGCGCTAGACCGGTCGTTCCGGCGAGCGGAGTTTGGGTCAGCGCCCGCTCAAGTTCTTTGACCTTGCCCACTGTACGGGCGCGCTCCAGTCTGCCACTCTGGTTAATGACGACAACACCGGCCGAGTCGTAACCACGATATTCCAGGCGGCGCAGACCCTCAAGCAGAAAACCGCTAGTGTCTGATTCTCTTACCGCGCCGACTATGCCGCACATAGTGTCGTTTCCAGGGTTATTGTTTATTGATGATGGCGCTGCTGGTGGCCGAAGAAAATCAGTTCATTCAGTCTTTTTCTTCTGCGGGCGCCGCCAATCATGCTGGGTCTTTTGCTCAGCCCGGGTAAGTGCCAGTTCGCCGGATGGCACATCACGGCTGATGGCAGAACCCGCGCCGACCGTTGCCCCATCGCCGACTTGCACCGGCGCTACCAGTGCACTGTTCGAGCCGATAAAGGCATCGTCGCCAATCACTGTCTGATGCTTGTCAGCGCCATCATAATTGCAGGTGATCACGCCCGCACCGATATTTGCCCGCTGACCAACCTGCGCATCACCTAGGTAGGCCAGATGACTGGCCTTGCTGTCCCTGCCGAAGGTGGTGTTCTTGGTTTCGACGAAATTACCGACCCGGGCGCCGGCTGCCAGTTTGGTCCCCGCTCTTAAGCGGGCAAATGGCCCGATAGTGCAGTTTTCCGCCATCTCGGCACCCTCGATAACGCTATTGGCACGGACCTCGACCCCGTTGCCGATCTTGCTGTCAGTAATCTGGCAGTTCGGGCCGATACGGACCCGCGTACCCAGAGTCACCGTTCCCTTAATCACGACATTGACATCGATTTCACAGTCCTCACCAAAATGCAACTGGCCACGAAGATCAAAACGTGCGGGATCATGCAGGGTCAGCCCGGCGGCCATGAGCGATTCTGCCTGGCGAGTTTGATACAGACGCTCGGCTACGGCCAGTTCGCCACGGCTGTTGACACCGAGAACTTCGTCGCCGTCAACGCAACTAACGGTGACAACATCGATGTCTTCGTGAACGGCACAACTGATGATGTCGGTCAGGTAGTACTCGCCCTGATCGTTGCCACTGCCCACCATCGCCAACCACCTGCGCAAAGCTGCTGCTGGAGCGGCCATGAAACCGGTATTGATCTCGCCGATGTCTAACTCATCAGCGCTGGCATCGCGCTCCTCGACGATACCGATAACTTGGCTATCCTCATTGCGCACAATGCGTCCATAGCCGGAAGGATTGGGCAACTGCGCGGTCAGCAGTGCCAGGCGGTTGGTCCCCGCCTGTGCCAGCAGACCACCCAGGGTCTGTGCACGCACCAGCGGCACATCACCGTAAACCACCAGCACTATCGCATCATCAGCCACCTGTGGCAAAGCCTGCTGCACTGCGTGGCCGGTACCCAGTTGCTCAACCTGCGCCACCCAGTTGATCCAGCCCGGCTCACCGACATGCTTACGCACAATCTCGGCACCGTAACCACAAACCACATGAATCCGCTGCGCACTGAGACTGGAAATCGTTTCCAGAACATGGTCCAGCAGCGGCCGGCCGGCGAGATCGTGCATCACCTTAGGCAGGGCTGAGCGCATGCGCGTACCCTTACCCGCTGCTAGCACGATTACTTCTAGGGTCATACCAAGGATATTACTGCAATCACCGTGGTCACTGGTGGTAGGACATGGTAACGGCAGCTGGTAACTCAGTGGATATGCTGCTCGGCGTGAGCTGTAATATCCTGCGGTGTAACATCTCGGACCTCCGTGACCCGGACGATGATGGTAATGTCCTGGCCTGCTAGCGGGTGGTTCCCATCGATGGTGATGCGCCCGCCAGAAATCTGGATTACCCGGAAATGCATGACTTCACCCTTATCATTTTCAGCATCCAGTTCCGCGCCCACAAAACGCAGTTCCTCAGGTGTGTTCTCTAGGTCGTCGGTGAAAGTCAGGCCTGGGTCGTGCGGCCCGAAGGCCTGATCGCAGGTGAGGGACACCTCGGCACTCTCACCTTCGTGTAGACCTTCCAGTGCAGACTCTATTTGGGGAAATAATGGGCTCACCGAGAGACCATGCACGTAGGAAATCGGCAGGTCGCTGTGCTCAACGATTTCACCGCGCCTGTCCCGAATGGTATAGGCAATCGATACCAACTTATTTTCGCTGACTGACTCGGACATGACGTTACCGGCGCGCGGAACACACTTGGCGCTGTTACCGTTAGGTCCGGCCTTTGGCGCGCAGTTTCTGGATAGCGCGTAGCTGGGCAGCGGCCTGGATCAGTTCGGCCTTGGCTTTAGCCAGTTCCATGTCGCTGGTGCGATCGCTCATCGCCTGCTCGGCTCGTCGCTGAGCCTCTAGTGCCGCCGCCTCATCGAGATCATGCGCGCGCACCGCAGTGTCTGACAACACTGTAACAAGATGGCCTTGCACTTCCAGCATACCGCCGGAAACGTAGAAGAATTGTTCCTCACCGGATTCCTGTTGTACCCGGACCTCACCGGGCTTCAGCCGCGTTAGCAAAGGCGCGTGCTGGGGGGCGATGCCTATCTCACCCATCTCGGCCGGCGCAAACACCATGGTGCCTTCGCCAGACCAGACTTCTTCTTCTGCACTAACGATATCGACTTTAATCGTGTTGGCCATAGCTGCTGCCTAGCGTAGTTATCAGGTGACGGTTTTGGCCTTCTCGACCGCCTCTTCGATACCGCCGACCATGTAGAACGCCTGCTCGGGAATGTCGTCGTGGTCGCCATTGATGATGCCCTGGAAGCCACGGATGGTGTCCTTGAGCGAGACGAACTTACCCGGTGAACCAGTGAAGGTCTCGGCCACGAAGAACGGCTGTGACAGAAAGCGTTGAATCTTGCGGGCACGGTTAACAATCTGTTTGTCTTCCTCTGACAACTCATCCATGCCGAGGATAGCGATGATATCGCGTAGTTCCTTGTAGCGTTGTAAGGTGCCCTGCACCGCACGCGCCGTATCGTAATGCTCCTGGCCAACTACCAAGGGATCTAATTGGCGGCTGGTGGAGTCCAGTGGGTCTACCGCCGGGTAGATGCCGAGTTCGGCCACTTGCCGCGACAACACCAGCGTGGCATCGAGGTGGGCGAAGGTGGTAGCCGGGGAGGGGTCGGTGAGGTCATCGGCCGGCACGTACACTGCCTGGAACGAAGTGATTGAACCGGTGCGAGTGGAAGTGATGCGCTCTTGCAGCACACCCATCTCGGCCGCCAGTGTCGGCTGGTAACCCACAGCCGAGGGCATGCGGCCAAGCAACGCCGAGACCTCTACCCCAGCCAGGGTATAGCGGTAGATGTTGTCCACGAACAGCAGCACATCGCGCCCTTCGTCACGGAAGTGCTCCGATATGGTCAGCCCGGTCAACCCCACCCGCAGGCGGTTGCCTGGCGGCTCGTTCATTTGGCCAAAGACCATCGCCACTTTATCGAGCACGCCCGACTCGCTCATCTCATGGTAGAAATCGTTGCCTTCACGGGTGCGCTCACCCACACCGGCAAACACCGACAGGCCTGAGTGCTCCTTGGCGATGTTATTGATGAGTTCCATGATGGCGACCGTCTTGCCAACACCGGCGCCGCCAAACAGACCGATTTTGCCGCCCTTGGAGATCGGCATAATGAGGTCAATGACTTTGATGCCTGTCTCTAGGAGCTCGATCGTGGGCGCCTGGTCAGCGTAACCCGGGGCTTGGCGGTGAATCGGCAGCCGCGTTGGTGATTCTACTGGGCCGGCCTCGTCCACCGGGTTACCGAGTACGTCCATGATGCGGCCAAGGGTCTGCTCACCGACCGGCACGGTAATCGGCGCGCCACTGTTACTGACTTCGAGCCCGCGCTTGAGGCCGTCGCTCGAACCCATGGCGATACTGCGGACCACGCCGTCGCCCAGCTGTTGCTGCACTTCCAGCGTGAGGCCTGTCTCGCTCACTTTCAACGCGTCATAGACCTTGGGTATCGACCCGCGCGGAAACTCAACGTCGACGACCGCGCCGATAATTTCAACAATGTTGCCGGTACTCATAGCGTGATTCCTCGTGAATAATCCTTGTCTGTCCTTTTGCCTTAACAGGCTAGACCGCGGCTGCACCGCCGACAATCTCGGAAATTTCCTGGGTAATGGCTGCCTGACGGGCTTTGTTGTAGACCAGTTGCAGTTCGTCAATAAGGTTGCCCGCGTTATCTGAGGCTGACTTCATCGCCACCATCCGGGCCGCCATCTCGCAGGCGATGTTCTCGACCACACCCTGGTAAATGAGTGACTCGATATAACGCATCATTAACGCATCGACTACCTCTCGCGCATCAGGTTCATACAGGTAGTCCCAGTGACTCTCCAGTCGCGCATCCGGCTCAATGGCCTGGACGGGTATTAACTGGTCGACCCGGGGCTGCTGCGTCATGGTGGTTACAAAACCGTTTTGCGCTAGAAATAGGCGATCAATTTGGCCTTCGGAAAAAGCGTTCATCATCACCTTCATGGCGCCGATCAGATCTGCCAACTGCGGCTGATCACCCAGATGGGTCGCTTCCGAAACGATATTGACTCCAACGCGCTTAAAAAAACTCAACCCCTTACCACCGATAGTGGTGACATCGATCTCTACACCCTGCTTCTGCCATTGCGTCATCGCATTGATGATCTCGCGAAAGAGGTTGATATTGAGACCGCCACACAAGCCGCGATCACTGGAGACAATGATGAAGCCGACTCGCTTGACATCGCGAGACTCAGTGTAGCTGTGTTTGTACTCAAGGTTGGCCTGGGCCAGATGCGCAATTACGTTGCGCATCCTGTTGGCGTAGGGCCGGGCCTGGTTCATGCGCTCCTGGGCCCGTCGCATTTTGCTTGCCGCAACCATTTCCATAGCCTTGGTAATCTTCTGAGTATTCTGGATACTCTTGATCTTGGTCCGGATTTCTTTAGCGCCCGCCATATCGTGGTGTTCCGCTGTGCTTGGTCGTCAAGCTTTACCAACTACCGTTGGCCTTAAAGTCCTTCAGTGCTTCGTGCAATTTTTCGGTGACCTCGTCGTTGTAGGCTTGGTCGCGATTGAGTTCTTCCGCCAGATCCGCATATTGGCTCTTCATGTGGCTCTGCAGCGCTTGCTCGAACTCCACCACTTTCTTGTTGTCTACGTCGTCAAGGTAACCCTCATTGATAGCAAACAAGCTCACTGCCATCTCCGCTACCGACATGGTCGAGTACTGCTTCTGCTTCATGATCTCGGTGGCGCGTTCTCCCCGCTCGAGTTGCTTGCGGGTGGCTTCATCGAGGTCGGATGCAAATTGTGAGAAAGCTGCAAGTTCTCGATATTGCGCCAGTGCCAGGCGGATGCCGCCACCCAGTTTCTTGATGAGTTCGCATTGGGCGGCGCCGCCTACGCGCGACACCGAAAGACCGGCGTTAATTGCCGGCCGGATGCCGGCATTGAAAAGATCGGTCTCTAGGAAGATTTGGCCATCGGTAATCGAGATGACGTTGGTGGGAACAAAAGCCGAAACGTCACCGGCCTGGGTCTCTATGATCGGCAATGCGGTCAGTGAGCCGGTCTTACCTTTGATCTCACCACCAGTGCGTTTTTCTACCTCGTTGGCATTGATTCTGGCCGCCCGTTCGAGCAGGCGCGAGTGCAGGTAAAAAACATCTCCTGGATATGCCTCACGGCCCGGTGGCCGCCGCAACAGTAGGCTGACCTGGCGATAAGCCCAGGCCTGCTTGGTCAGATCATCGTAGATAATGAGCGCATCTTCACCACGGTCGCGAAAATACTCGCCCATGGCGCAACCCGAATAGGGTGCAATGTACTGCTTGGCTGCCGATTCAGCAGCGGAGGCAGACACCACGATGGTGTGATCCATCGCATCGTGTTCTTCCAGTTTGTTCACCACGTTGGCAACCGATGAGGCTTTTTGGCCAATAGCCACATAGATGCACTTAATACCGGTGCCTTTCTGGTTGATGATGGTGTCGATCGCCACCGCCGTCTTGCCGGTCTGGCGATCACCGATGATGAGTTCGCGCTGGCCACGGCCGATCGGTACCATCGAGTCGATCGATTTAAGACCGGTTTGCACTGGTTGCGACACCGACTGGCGGGTGATAACGCCCGGCGCGACTTTCTCTATGGGCGAGCTGGCGGCACTTTCAATGGGACCCTTATCGTCGATGGCGTTGCCCAACGAATCCACCACTCGGCCCAGCAGACCCTCGCCTACTGGCACTTCAAGAATACGGCCAGTACACTTGACTGTGTCACCCTCAACAATGTGCTCGTAGGCACCCAAAATCACTGCGCCGACCGAATCCTGCTCGAGGTTCAGCGCTAGCCCAAAAGTTTCCTCCGGAAACTCCAGCATCTCACCCTGCATGGCGTCGGCCAGCCCATGAATGCGGGAAATACCGTCGGTGAGACTGACTACCGTACCCTGGGTGCGCGCCTCCGCACCAGCATCGAAGTCCTTGATCCGCTCCTTGATCAGTTCGCTGATTTCAGAAGGATTTAGCTGCGTAGACATTCTTTGATTCCTCGTAATACAACTGTGTAACCGCCGCTTATTAAGTCCCGATCGCGGCCGCCAGTTTGTCAAGTTGGGCCCGAACTGAGCCGTCTATCACCAGATCGCCGGCCCGTATGACTGCGCCACCAACGAGCGACTCGTTGGTGCTAACCGAAAGTTCAACCCGCCTTTGCAAACGTTTGGCAAGCGCTTCGATAATACGGTCGCGGTGCGCAGCAGATACCGGTAGCGCGGTTTCAAGTTCCGCCTGCACCGTACGTTCAGCCTCGGCCCGAAACGCCTCGAACTGGACGGCGATGGCGCCCAGTGCGTACAACCGCCGGTTGCGTGCCAGCAGATTTACCAGGTTCTTGCCGGGCCCATCCAGGCACTCACCGACAAGATCGATAAGCACCGCCGCTACCTCTTCACGCGATGCTCGCGGATTGTTGAAAAGCGCATTCATGTCGGGGTCGGCGGCAAATATCGCCAATGATGCTAGTGCTTCAGACCATTGTGCATAGTCACCGCTGTCGCGAGCGAGTTCAAAAATTGCCTGCGCGTAGGGTCTTGCTATGCTGGTGTTCTCTGTCATGGCCGTGCTCTATTTTCTGGTTGCACCACGTCTTAAAGTTCGGCGGTGAGATCGTCCAGCATTCGAGCATGGGCGCTCTGATCGACCTCGCGGCTAAGGATCTTTGCGGCCCCGGCTACAGCCAGCGCTGCGACCTGACCGCGCAGTGCCTCGCGCGCAATATTGGCCTCTTTTTCGATCTCGCTTTTAGCCGCAACCAGAATCCGCTCGCCCTCGACCCGGGCACTATTCTTGGCCTCTTCGATCATTTCCACCTCGCGCCGTTCCGCGCGGCGGATGATCTCCTGGGCCTGCTCCTTGGCCTCGCTCATTGCCTGGGCAACGTGCTCCTGGGCCCGGGCTTTCTCCTTTTGACCCTCTTCGGCCGCAGCCAGGCCATCAGCGATCCGGGTTTTGCGTTCGTCCAGGGCCGAGATGATCAGCGGCCATATGAATTTCATACAGAACCAGACAAAGATAATAAATGCGATGCTCTGTCCGATAAGCGTCAAGTTGATGTTCATAACCTGCTTACCTGCCGATCAACGTGGTTTGTCAACCGCCGACAACGGCGAACATGATGTACAGCGCGATGGCAACCCCGATGATCGGAATTGCGTCCACCAGACCCATGACGATAAAGAATTGGGTCCGCAACATCGGCAGTAGTTCCGGCTGGCGGGCGATGCCCTCAAGAAAGCGGGCGCCCAGCACACCGACGCCGACGCCGACGCCGACGCCGGCCAGACCGAGCAGAACCGAGCCAGCGACGTAGAGAAGAGCAGTTTCCATGAGTTTCTCCTTTAAAAAATGTCAGGTGTGACAGAGGTTAAGATTGTTAGGTCGGCTGTAGGCTCTAGTGGTGGCTGTGTGCCATCTCCAAATAGACAATAGTCAGGACCATGAAGATGAAGGCCTGCAACAGCACGATGAGAATGTGGAATACCGCCCATGCCCATTGCACCACGCCGCCAACCAAGGCGAAAACCACGCCGCCGGAAAAGAGCAGGGCGATCAGTATGAAAATCATCTCCCCGGCAAACAGGTTGCCAAAAAGTCGTAGCGACAGCGATACCGGCTTGGAAATCAGACTCACGAACTCCAGAAAAAAGTTCACCGGTATGAAAAGAATCTTGAGTATCGGGCTGTTGGCCTGGAAGGGTTGCATAGTGAGTTCGGCCGCGAACCCCCCGATACCCTTGACTTTGATGCTGTAAAAAAGCGTCAACACGAACACACCGAGAGACATGCCGAAAGTCGCGTTCGGGTCGGTGGTCGGCACCACTTTCATATACTCGATACCAAGCAGATGGGCGATCTGTGGAATCCAGTCGACCGGTACCAGGTCCATGGTGTTCATGAGCAAGACCCAGACAAAGAGTGTCAGTGCGAGTGGTGCAACCAGGTCATTCTTGTGCGAAAACGTACTGCGCACGTTTTCGTCCACGAACTCGATCACCCACTCGACAAAATTCAAAAACCCGCTCGGGGTCTCGGCAGTAGCCTTGACCGCGGCTTTGCGGAAAACCCACAGGAACAACGCGCCAAGAAATACCGACCAAAACATGGTATCCAAGTGAATGGCCCAGAAGCCCATCTCGCGTGCCTCGGCTGCGCCATGAGCCAGACCCCAACTACCATCAGGGTGCTGACCAAAGGTCAGGTTTTGCAAGTGGTGCTTTATATAGCCGGTGGTGGTAAGCGCTTCGCTGGACATACCTGGTAGGTGCTAAACCTGTTTTCGATGTTCTTCCGGCAATTCAAATGTCAATGTGGCTGCAGCAATCGTTCCGCCGAGCACCGCCGTTACCAATCCGCCCAAAAAGCCTGCAACTTTTAATCCGTCAACGGCCGCGAAGGCCAGCGCGCAGAGCGCACCGATGATGACGAGTTTGCCAAATTCCGCGCGGTACAGCGTAAACAATTCTCCCTGTGCCGTAGCGGGCCGGCTGGTAGCAAACGTTCGCCACACCGAGTAACCGCTCGCCACAAGACCAATACCGCCACCAATCAGTGCTGACCGTCCCTGCTCTGCCGCGAACGCGGCCAGTATGACGACGAGTGCAGCAACCACCGCTGCTGGCAGGATCAACACACGCACAAAGATCGTCTGCGCAGACGTCGCCGAGTTCTGTCTGAGCGTTACTGCCATGTCGAACCGGGGCCTGGGAGCGAGAGCAATAAGGTCCCGGCAAGGCCATCGCCGCCTTCGCCAGGGCTTGATTGCGCCACAACTAAAGGCGGCGCAGTATAGGGGAGCGCCGCCAGGGTGGTCAATATGTGCTGATAAACTGCCGTTATCGACTGGCGACCCGGACGAGGCTAGCCCGGCACCCCCGATGTTCCGAGCGAGGATTGGGGATGGCCTAGAGGTGTTGTTCCAGTCGCAGCCGCTGACTCTTCACCAGTACTGCAGCCGGTAGGTCTGCTCCGGCCAGTTGGTCGTACTGCACCGCGGCCCAGTCACGCTCGTCGAGCAGCTCGAGCCCGTTCTCGGCCAGCACCAGTCGCTCAGCAGCGTCCGAGACCTGTGCGTAGGCAGTTTGGTACGGGGGGTACGGATGCGCCGGGATTTGACCCCGTCAACCCGCATCCGTTCGGCCAGTTGTCGAACTGCCGCCATCGTGGATAAATCAAATCTTCAGTCTATCGAAAAACACGCTTAATCGGCTAAACCCCCCACGACGTACTATCTTCACTTGTGATTTATTGTGCCAGATCAAAAATCAGCGGGACAAGCAACTTAAGCGTACGGCAACAATGAGCCCACATGCTAGACTTTGTCGCCTTAAATATGGCCTGAGGCTACGCTGGTTCAGCCGACACAATTTAGTAAACTGTAATATCTAATGCTACTTATTCAGGATATAGTGCTCGGGAGTTGATAGCTCGACACGAGATAAATTTGCAGATGGGCGCGGAAAGCACTCGATTCAATATGATCGAGCAACGGATGATAGAGATCATGCTTTACCGGCGCGCCAGCGCCCTGTCCAGGGTGTCACTATTCGACACCCATGTTGCCGCGCTGGTCAACGTGCCGGCACCAGATGCCTTTTTAATGGTTTCCTCAACAGGATTCGTGCCATGACAAAACGCTCATTGAAACACACCATCATCGCTTTTGTTGCTGGCGGGACCTTTTTCAGCCTGGCCGTACCGGTGTACGCATCGACCACCTATGTCGTCCAGTCCGGTGACACGCCCTGCGAAATCGCCGAACTCTTCCGGGTACCTTGCGCTGATCTACTGGCGGCCAATGGCCTGTTGTCAAATGCCTTTATCTATCCTGGCCAGGTGCTGGAGGTGCCGATCCCAGCACCGGCAGAGGATGCCACAACTGCAACCACTGGCGGTGTTACGAGTGCTGGCGTTAAAGCGCCGCCCGCCCAAGTGCCTTCTGTCGTTGATACAGGCACTGCTGACCTGCTCGCGGTATACGGGTTAGCCCAAGCCAGCGACCCGGTTTTTGCCGCGGGCGCCTACCGCCGTGACGCCGGCCGCGAGCTCGTGCCCCAGGCGAGGGCAGCGCTGAGGCCCCAGTTAAGTGTCAGCGGCAACTACACCATGGGCTCGGATGACCTCTACGATGCGGCCGGGGCATCAATCGCCGTCAGCCAGTCACTTTTCAACCGCGCCAACCGACTGACCGTACAGCAAGCAGGTTACCGGACTCAGGTGACTGACCTGGAGTACGAGATCGCGGCGGAAAACCTGATCATCCGTACCGCTACAGCATACTTCTCAGTGCTCGCAACCCGGGACAACCTGGAGCTATCCGAGCGCAACCAGCGCGCGATCAAGCGTCAACTGGAACTTGCCCAAGAGCGGTTAGAGGTAGGTCTCGGTACCCGCACTGACCTGTTCGATGCCAAGGCCCGTTACGAAAACGCCGTAGCGGACGGTATCGAATCGGCCAAGTTACTGGATGATGCTCGTCACGCCCTGGTCACGCTAGTCGACACCGACCCCGGGGTATTGCGGCAACTCACCGATTCTACGGTACTCGCCCCGCCTCAGCCCGATGACGCGGAACAATGGGTTGAGCGCGCGGTTGCGGACAATCATGCGCTCAAGGCACAGGCGCTCGGCGTGCGCATCGCCAACCTCGACATCAACCGTCAACGGGCGCAACGTCAGCCTACCGTCGGTCTGAGCCTGTCCGGTGCGTACAACGACAGGGCCACGACCGACGCCACCAGCGCCACCGTGACCTTGGCTGTGAATGTGCCTTTTTACCAAGGTGGCCTCATCAACGCGCGGGTCCGGGAGGCGGCTCTTGAGCTCAACGCCTCAGAATTTGATTATGAGGCCGCGTTGCGCGATACCAAGCGCAACATGCGTCAGGCTTTTCTGGGCGCAAAAAGCCGTCTGCAGCGGATCAATGCGTTGGCGGCAGCGGTTCGGGCCAGCGAGAACGCGTTGTTAGCCAAGGAAGAGGGTTTTGCCGCGGGCCTGACCACTAACATCGCCGTACTCGACGCACAGCGGGATCTGTTCAGTGCTCAGCGTGACTATTTCAAGGAGCGCTATGACTACATCCTACAGGTGCTGGAGCTGGAGCGATTAGCGGGTGATCTGGACGAAACTGATATGGCTCGGGTCAACGCCTGGCTGACCGCTGGTTGAGGTCGGTATCGCTGCTGTCGGTGGGCTTTCAGCGCAGGGCGAAGATCACCCGGCCGTTACCGAACGGGGTCTGGAAAACCGCTTCTAGCCGTCCCGGTGGTGGTGGTGCCACGCTCGGGCCAAGTGAACCGAGCGCGAGCAGGTCACCGGCCTGCAAAGTGCGTCCGCGTGCATGCAACGCCGCCTTGAGCCGCAACACCACATCCAGCGGATGCTCTGCCTCGGCCAGCCCTGCCCCTGATGCCAGCAACGCTGCAGTGCTGTCGTACAACTGCGCAGCGAACGCGCCCGACCAGGCCCGCTCGCCCTCAACGAGCGGGATCGGCAGGGGTGCGCCCAATACCAAGTAGCGTGCGCCGCCGTTCACTGCTGCCGCTGCCGGCGCCACGTGTTGTTGGGCCAACACCAACGCCACGTCCCGAACCTCAACCGCAGGCAGCACCTCTGCGATCGTTGCTGCTGCTTGCGCCCGGTTGGTGGCCTGGTTGAGGTCCCCCGATCCCACTCGCACCAACAATTCAAGTTCCGTCGCTATCGCCACGCCAGCCGGCACCGTCAGTGTCGACCCAGTGGAGGTAAACATACTCTCGAGCAGCAGCGCTGTGACCAGGTCGGCACCCGCTGTTTGCGCCCGTTTATAACCTGCGACCGCACCGTAGTCTGGCCGCAAGTTCATCACCAGGTAATCCTGTACTTCAAGCGCCTCGGCCAGAGTAAGGTCGGGCAACGCTGGCAGCGGTCGCGGGTCGAAAAACGCGCCGATTACGAGCGCCAGTGTGCGCTGGCCGGACCCGGTATCGGCCCATATCGTTGTCATCGAAAGGGCCAGCGTGCTCCCCAAAAAAAAGCCAACAATGTATCGATATAAACGCATCAGTGGGTGCGGATTTTCCTTTATCTGACTGATCGACACCAACCGGTAGGCGTCCGGCTTCGGTACCGAGCCCACCCCCTTCAATTGCTGAGCCTAAATTCCGCCACCCACACATCTCGGCGGCAGCGTAGATATTTTCCGCACCAGTTGGCCGCTGATAATTTGCTCGCTGCGTTATACTCGCACCCGGGTTGCTGGAATCTTCGTGGTATCAATGTGGCACGTTATTACAGCATTACAGCGCGAAAACGTCATCACATGTCACGCTCCGGTTTCCAACCTGGGCGCCGACCCCTGCCCGCATTACCATTACTGAGGCCGGGTACCGTTTCGGCGTGTCCGCCAATACCATTCGTCGGCGGGCAAAAGGGTGAACTAACACCTTCCCAGCACCATGACTCAAATGGCTGAGCCCGCGTCTGGAAGCCCCGGCCACGCGAGGCACCCACGCGACCCGTTAGCTGGGAAGGATGGCAAGCGCATTCCAGTACTCAAGTCGATGAGGCGGCGTTTTTTTTCGCCATTGCCAGCCGGTTGCGCCGCCTTAGTGGCGTTGGCTATGCTGCTCGGCGGTTGCGCCAACACCGCCACGGTTGGCTCGACCAACCCCGACCCCTGGGAACCTTTCAACCGAGTGGTGTATGGTTTCAATGACACAGTAGACCGGGCCGCGCTGCGTCCGGTTGCCAGCGGCTACCGCAAAATCCTGCCGTTAGCTGCGCGCCGCACGGTGGGTAATTTCTTCAACAACCTGCGCTTGCCCACCACCATTATCAATGATCTTCTGCAGGGCAAACCCGACCAGGCCCGCAGCGATTTCGAGCGCCTGGTAATCAATACCACCTTGGGCTTGCTGGGCGGTTTTGATGTAGCGGCATCGCTTGGTTGGCCATTGCACAAGGAAGACTACGGGCAAACTCTGGCCGTCTGGGGAGTGCCGAGTGGCCCTTACCTCGTGCTGCCTTTTCTCGGACCGAGCACCGCCCGTGATGCGCTCGGCGAGTTGCCCGGGGCCTACTACACCGACCCGCTAACTAGTCTAGAAAACCCAACTGCCACTTTATTGCGCTACAGTCTGCGAGCCATCGACGCGCGGGCTAACTTGTTAGACCTAGACCCTATCCTGCAGCAACAACTCGACCCGTATCTTTTTTTACGGGAAGCTTATCTGCAAAAACGCCGGGCTGAGATACTCGAGAGCGAGGCGCCGCTGGTCGACAGCGTCATAGATATCGAGAAGGAACTTTTCAACGACTGACTATAGCGGGGGGTGCGTTGGCAACCTGGGCAATAGGCGACATACAGGGCTGCCGCATAGCACTGGAGCGCTTGCTCGACCGGATTCGTTTTGACCCCTCCGCCGACCACCTATGGTTGGTGGGTGACCTGGTCAACCGCGGACCCGACTCGGCCGGCGTGCTGGACCTGGTGATATCCTTAGGTGAGCGCGTGCGCACTGTGCTCGGCAACCACGACCTGCACCTACTGGCGACGGCGGCCGGTATTCGGCCGCTAAAAAAACGCTCTGTCCTGGCTACGCTGCTAGCCCATCCATCTCGCGAGAAATACTTAAATTTCCTTTTAAAACAGCCGCTTATAGTTGATGATCCCGAGATAGATGTGGTCATGTGTCACGCCGGCATTTACCCTTTCTGGTCGGCGGCAGAGGCCGCGCGTTACGCCAGCGAGGTCGCAGGCATCCTTCGCGGCGGCGAGTCTACGGCCTTTCTTGCGCACATGTACGGCAACACCCCGGCGCGTTGGGATCCTGCCTTGGACGGCTGGCCACGGCTGCGTTTCATCATTAACGCCTTCACACGGATGCGCTACTGCAGTCCCGCTGGTGAACTCGAATTCGATGCAAAGGGCCGGGCCGATCTGGCGCCGGCGGGCTTTCTGCCCTGGTTCGATATACCTAACCCCCGTCTGGGCCGGCGGCGCTTGATCTTTGGCCACTGGTCAGATATTGGACTAATATGCAGACCGCCTTTTATAGGCCTCGATGGCGGCTGCGTCTGGGGCCGGCAACTTGCTGCTGTACACCTCGAGCCCGCCCGCGTTAACATCGTAACCGTCGACTGCGGCTAGACCTGAGCGGAGGGATCACCCTATGTCCAACTCCTACAACATCGATATCCAGGTGGAAACCTCGTACGTGGAGGAACACTCCGAGCCCGATGAGGACCGCTATGTGTTCGCCTACACAGTGACGCTGGTCAACCGGGGGTCGGTATCGGCGAAACTGGTCTCTCGCCACTGGACCATCACTGATGCGGAAGACCACATCGAGGAAGTAGAGGGAGAGGGTGTGGTCGGTGAGCAGCCGACCCTGAAACCGGGTGAGGGGTTCCGCTACACCTCGGGCGCGGTGATCGAAACACCAGTGGGCACCATGCACGGCAGTTACCAAATGGTGGCCGAGGACGGTCAGGCTTTCGAGGCGAACATCCCGCGTTTCGTCCTGTCAGCGCCGAGGATCTTACACTAACATATTGAAATTAAATCCATTTTAAACATCAAGATTGGTTACCGCGAAAGCATTTCGCTCAATAAAGTCACGGCGCGGCTCAACGTCGTCCCCCATCAACGTGGTGAAAATCTCGTCTGCGCTGACCGCATCCTCGATGTGTACTCGTGATAGGCGGCGACGGCTAACATCCATGGTGGTCTCCCACAACTGCTCCGGGTTCATCTCACCCAGGCCTTTGTAGCGCTGAATATAAAGCCCTCGGCGGGCTTCTGACATCAACCATGCCAGCACGCCAGCAAAGTCTTTTTCCTGCTGCTCGCGCTGGCCACGGCGCACCCGCGGCGCAGCGCCCACCTCTTTGCGCAACCGCGCACCCAACAAGGTCAGTGATTCGTATTCACTGGATTCGAAGAACTCCGCACTGAGCCGGCTTTGTTGATACTGGCCATGGCGCTCACTCTCAACTACGATGGCTGCTTCCTGGCCATCATTGGCGGGGGCGTAATGCGCGCGATAGTTCGGCCCATCTCCGGCCACCTTGGTTACCAGGCAACTGACTAAGCTTGCGGCAAAAGAAGCGCCAGATTCAGCATCGGCAAGATTCGGCGCAGCAAAGCGGGGTAGGCTGGTGAGCGCCCACAGCACCGTGGTCTGGTAGCGCCGGCCGAGCCGGTTTACCGCCCCCTCCACTGTAAAATACTCTGTGCACAGCGCCCTTAGGTCGCCGCCCTGCAACACCCCTTTACCATCTTCGTCCTGGTTGTCGCCCGGCACCACTGAAGCGCCCTCCAAGGCAACGTCGAGCAGAAGTTTGCGCAGTTCCTCATCGTCCTTGAGGTAATTCTCAGTTTTGCCAGCGGCCACCTTAAACAATGGTGGCTGCGCAATGTAAACGTGGCCGCGCTCAATCAGCGCTGGCATTTGCCGGTAGAAAAAAGTCAGTAGTAGGGTCCGGATATGTGAACCGTCAATGTCAGCGTCGGTCATGATGATGACCCGGTGATAACGCAATTTCCCAACGTCAAAGTCGTCGGCGCCAATGCCGGTACCCAGCGCGGTGATTAGGGTTGTCACTTCATCAGACGATAACATCTTGTCAAAACGAGCTTTTTCCACATTTAGAATCTTGCCCTTTAGCGGCAGGATCGCCTGGAAACGCCGATCTCGGGCCTGCTTAGCCGAACCTCCGGCAGAATCACCCTCGACCAGATAGATTTCGCATTGGGCCGGATCTGTTTCCTGGCAGTCCGCCAGTTTGCCCGGCAGTCCGCCAACCTCGAGTGCGTTCTTGCGCCGTGTCATCTCTCGGGCTTTGCGCGCCGCCTCGCGGGCACGGGCCGAATCAACAATCTTCTCAAGAATCGCCCGCGCCTCGGTAGGATGCTCCAACAAATAGGCGCCCAGATACTCGTTGACCAGCGACTCAACCGGGCCACGAACATCAGATGACACCAGTTTTTCCTTGGTCTGAGATGAGAACTTGGGGTCAGCGACCTTGACCGAAAGAACCGCTGTCAGGCCCTCACGGCAATCCTCGCCCCGCAATGCGACCTTAGCCCGCTTGGCCAGCGCCGATCCCTCCATGTAGCGCCCCAGCGTGCGGGTCATTGCCGCCCTAAGGCCTTCTGTGTGGGCGCCGCCGTCGCGCTGGGGAATGTTGTTGGTATAGCAAAATACTGTTTCCTGGTAAGAGTCGTTCCACTGCAGCGCCAACTCAATCGAGACGCCGTCGCGCTCAGCTTGCATATAAAAGGCTGTTGGGTGCAATCGGTTCTTTTTGCGGTTGAGATGCTCGACAAAGGCGGCAATGCCGCCTTTGTATTCGAACACATCCTCGGTTCCGGCGCGCTCGTCAACTAAGCGAACGCGCACCCCGGAATTAAGAAACGATAGTTCCCGCAAGCGCTTAGCCAAAATGTCATGGTGCAGCACAGTATCGGAAAAAACCTTGGAATCTGGCCGAAAATGGACTTCGGTGCCGCTATGGTCGCTGTCGTCAATGACGGTCAGTGGGGCTCGCGCCAGGCCGGCCTCGTATTCCTGCCGGTGCGCTTTGCCACCGCGGTGAATAGTCAACCGCAAGTACGAGGACAAGGCATTAACCACCGACACGCCCACCCCATGCAATCCGCCGGATACCTTGTAGGAGTTCTGATCGAACTTTCCACCTGCGTGCAGCTGGGTCATAATGACCTCGGCCGCTGAACGCCCCTCTTCTGGGATCATTCCGGTCGGAATACCACGGCCGTCGTCCAACACTGTGACTGCTTCATCAGCGTGAACGGTCACAGTAATTTCGCTGCAATAGCCTGCCAGCGCTTCGTCAACAGCATTATCTACCACCTCGAAAACCATGTGGTGCAGGCCAGTACCATCGTCGGTGTCGCCAATATACATGCCGGGCCTTTTACGCACGGCTTCAAGGCCTTTGAGGACTTTGATGCTGCTCTCGTCGTAGGCTGGTGTATGGGTCATAAAATATTCCTGGAAATTAGCCCTAAATTATACCATTTTGGGGCTTAAAATTGGCTAGAAATGGCCGTTTTTCGCGATTTTATAGCCTTTGTTTCACGTGAAACAAAAACCCGCTTACTGAGGGGTGTTTCACGTGAAACACCCGAGTCAGAGACCTGCCCCGAACAGTTGCTGCGCCGTACACCTACAACCGCATAGGCATGATTAGGTAAAGGGTGTCGTCATCGTCCGGTTTGTGCAACATGCAACCGGTGTTGGCGTCTTGTAATTCAACCTCTACTTGATCGGTTGGTAGTGCCCGTAGGGCGTCCATGAGATAGGTGACATTGAAGCCGATCTCGATAGTATCGCCTTGGTAATCCACTGCGATCTCGTCGCTGGCTTCCTCCTGATCTGGATTGTGGGCAGTAACTTTAAGTAGGCCTTTTTCTAATTCGAGCCGAATGCCGCGATATTTTTCGTTAGTTAGAACCGCTGTACGGGCCAATACTTCGTGTAATTGATGGCGGTTGACTAGAATTTTTTGGTTTAGCACTTGGGCCATTACTGCTTTGTAGTCGGGGAATTTACCATCTATCAGTTTGCTTGTGAGCACCCCTCCTGGCCGGTTTAAACGTAGGTGGTTGGGGTTGAGTTCTATGGTGACATCATCGCTTCCTTCGGAAAGAAACCGCCCTAATTCCAGCACTGCTTTACGTGGCACAATAACCTGGCGCGGGTCACCGATATTACCTTCGACTGTCGCCCGGCTGCGGGCTAGGCGGTGGCCGTCGGTCGCAACCGCTGTTATGGTGTTCTCGTCGAGCTCTAGTAGCACACCGTTGAGAAAGTACCGTACATCTTGTTGCGCCATAGAAAAAGCAGTGCGGTTAAATAGGGCTCGTATGGTGGTTTGGGGTAGTTTGAGGCGCTCTTCCCAACTTTCGGTTTCGAGTCTCGGAAAATCCTGGGCTGGTAGCGCTTGAAGGATGAAGCGACTGTGGCTTGAGCGCAGCCGTGCTTTGTTAGCTTCACTGGTGAATTCAACTGTCGCGGTTTCCGGTAAGGCCCGACAAATGTCGAGCAGTTTGCGTGCTGTTACCGTGCACTGTCCGTTGTCGCCTTCGAGGGTTTCGGTTTCGATGCTGATTTCAACCTCGAGGTCGGTGCCGGTTAGGGTTAGGGTGCGATCCTCTAGGTGCAGCAGCACGTTGGCTAAGATGGGTAGTGTTTGGCGCCGCTCTACCACACCGACCACGGTGCTTAGCGGGCCTAGAAGTTGTTCTCGCTCAATTTGGAATTTCATAAATAATATTTTAGATGTTTATTTTAATTAGTCTTGTGTATAACAACTAATTGGTTATTTCTAATTTAAAAACAAATACTTATAAGTTATTTCCTTGTGAGTAACCATGTTAATAATTTATACACAAAAACCTGAAAATCGACTCACAACACAATAGTGCTAAAACCCCACACAATTATCCACAAGCTACGCACCTAAAATGCGCTGTAGGTTATGGTAATCCTCGCATATTTTAGTATCACTTTGCAGTAGTTCACCCACCTTACGCTGGGCATGCAACACAGTGGTGTGGTCGCGTCCACCAAAAGCGTCACCAATCTCCGGTAGGCTCATAGTGGTGAGTTCTTTGGCTAATGCCATAGCCATTTGCCGAGGTCGAGTGATTTGCCGGTTACGACGCTTGGAGTGTAGGTCTGACACCCGCATTTTGAAATACTCCGCCACCGTTTTCTGGATATTTTGGATGGTAACCTGACGCTCCTGAAAAACCAGTAAGTCCCGTAGTGCCTCACGGGTGAGGTTAAGGTCCACTGGCCGGCCAGTGAAGTTGGCGCTGGCTACAATACGGTGTAGTGCGCCTTCCAACTCACGTACATTGGAACGAATCTGGCGGGCAACAAAAAATGCCACTTCTTCAGGCAGGCGCAACCCTTTCCGATCAGCCTTATCCTGCAATATAGCAACCCGGGTTTCGAGTTCAGGCGGGTCTATGGGTACCGTGAGACCGCTGCCAAAACGGGAAATCAGACGCTCCTGAACCCCCGTGATCTCTTTAGGAAAACGGTCGCTGGTGATGATGATCTGACGGTGTCCATCAAGTAACGTATTGAAAGTATGGAAAAATTCTTCTTGTGAGTGCTCTTTGCCAGAGAAAAATTGAATATCATCAATCAACAACGCATCGAGCGAGCGGTAGTAACGTTTGAACTCATTAATGGCGTTGTGTTGAAGTGCTTTAACCATATCGGCGACAAAGCGTTCCGAATGCACGTAAGCCACCTTAGCTTGTGGATTATTTACAAGAACCAAATTGCCAGCTGCTTGCATTAAGTGGGTCTTACCCAACCCAACTCCCCCATAAAGGAACAAAGGGTTGTACGCTAAAGCGGGGTTTTCACCTACTTGCCTGGCGGCAGCGCGCGCGAGCTGGTTGGATTTCCCTTCGATATGGGCATCAAAGGTAAAAGCGGGGTTCAGTCGACCCTCAAAACGTGGTGTATTACCACCTGGGCCGGTGACAGTGTTATGGGCGGGCCCGGTGGTTGTACCGGCATGTTGGCTGCCAACAGCAACAGCGACCCTGATTGGGTCTTGGCTAAAGCCGCCGGCCAGCCGCGAGATCTCTGACAGGAATTTGCCATGGACAAAATCCTTAACAAAACGGTTTGGTGCGAGTAGTGTTAGGGTGCCGCTTTTTTCCACAGCGTGAAGCGGTCGGATCCAGGTATTGAATTCCTGGGGTGATAAATCGTCTTCCAGACGACTAAGGCAAAGTGTCCAAAGCGGTGCCGACACTGGTATCCGTTCTCCTCCAATAGGTGCCCCCGCTTATCAATGCACACCAGTCGGTAGTGCGGGAGCGCCCCCTAGCACTGCCGGGCGCAGCAGTGCTTAAGGAAGTAGTCTAACCCGGCTGACAATAGTTATCCACAGGAGTTTTACAAAAAATTTTTATCCACAGATTCCTAAAAACCCCTTAAAAACATTGACAATTGGTAGTGGCAAGCGGTAAATTCCAGCGCCTTTTGATATCCGTTGCGGTGACAGGCGCAACCCACGATGAAAAGAACTTTTCAGCCAAGCGAAGTCAAACGTAAACGCCGTCACGGCTTCCGGGCGAGAATGAAAACTCGTGGTGGCCGGGCTGTAATCAACGCACGCCGGGCCAAAGGCCGGGCCCAGTTGAGCGCCTGACCGGCACCTGCGTTACCCCGCAGGCGACAGTGTCAGGGTATCGATTCAGTCGGCAGCACCGGCTGTTGCAGCCGCAAGCATTTCGCACAGTGCTCTCCCAGCGGTGCCGCAGCAGCGACGCCCTGTTCACCATTTACGCGCGGTACAATGGACTTGAGCACGCGCGTTTGGGCATCACTGTTTCGCGCAAGGTGTCGTCACATGCAGTACAGCGCAATCGGTTGAAGCGTTTGGTGAGGGAATCTTTCCGCTACCATGAGCAAACGGTGGCGGGTCTTGATATTGTGGCCATCGCACAGCCTGGGGCAGCAACGAGCACGAACCCGCATGTTGACCAAAGCTTAAATCAGCACTGGACCCGCGTGGACCGCCAATGCAGAAAGCCGTAACCATCCTGCTGAAGGGTTATCAATATTTTGTCAGTCCGCTGTTTGGGATGTCCTGTCGTTTTTACCCTTCCTGTTCAGCCTACGCGATTGAAGCGGTTGAAACCCACGGCATACTGCGTGGCTTGTGCCTGGCAGCCCGGCGCATTTTGTGTTGCCATCCGTGGCACCGAGGCGGTGTAGACCCGGTACCCGGGAAAAACACCGACAACCACTGCGAGCACGCCTAGATGGATTTTCAAAGAATGATTATGTTCGGTGCGCTGGCATTGGTGCTCGTGATGCTCTGGCAGGCCTGGCTGGAACACGAAGGAAAGCGCAGCGCGGCGGCCCCAACCATAACCGCTACGACAAGCACCATTACCACCACTGACCGCTCAGCCACCAGCACCACTGATGATGTGCCGGTGGCGCCGACAGCACCACAGGCGGCACCGACGAGCAGTCAAGCCAGCAGCGCGGTACCGACGGCTGAAATGCTGCCTACGGCCGGCCGCATCGTGGTTGAGACCGATTTAGTGCGGGCCGAGATCGATACCTATGGCGGCGATCTACGACAGCTTGAATTGCTCACCTATCCGGTAGCAGTGGATCAGCCGGATGAATCTTTCCGGCTGTTGAATGACAAGGGTGCGGACCTTTTTCTCATCCAGGGCGGGTTGCTTGGGGCAGAACGCGAAATGCCCAACCACCACACCCCCTTCAGCACCGAGAGTCATAATGTCCGCCTGGCATTAGGTGAGGACAGCGTCTCTGTCGTGCTGCGCTGGAGTTCAGCCGATGGCGTCAACTACCGCAAGGTCTATACCTTCTACCGCAACAGCTATTACGTAGACGTTTCTTTTGAGGTCGACAACCAATCCAGTAGTGACTGGACTGGTTACCAGTACCAGCAGATCTTGCGCACCCAGGTGGTCAAAGATACTGGAGGCCTTGGCTTCTTTGGTCGCTTGCCCAGTTACACAGGCAGCGCTATTTTCACGCCGGAAGACAAATACCAAAAAATCGACTTTGAGGAAATGTATGATGCCAACCTCGCGCGCCAAACACCCTCGGGCTGGGTAGCGATGTTGCAACATTACTTCGTTGGCGCGCTACTGCCACGCGACAGCGCAAGTTACGAGTTCTACTCCAGCGTCACCAGTCGCGACAGCGCCCCCCGCTACCACATAGGCTTCAAGACCACCCAGCCGACCAGTATTGCCAGCGGCGCAAGCGGCGCCTTGCGTACGCAGTTGTATGTGGGTCCTAAGGAAACCCAGCGCATGATTGAGGTCGACCAGAAACTGGAACTGACCGTGGACTACGGTTGGTTGACGCCGGTGTCCTCACCGCTGTTCTGGATCATGACCTATATCCAACGGGTTGTGAAAAACTGGGGCGTTTCGATCATTCTGCTGACCTTACTAGTGAAACTGGTGTTTTTTCCGCTGTCGGCTGCGAGCTACAAGTCCATGGCCCGCATGAAGAAGATGCAACCACGCATGAAGACGCTGAAAGAGCGCTTCGGTGACGACAAACAAAAGTTCCAGCAAGCGATGATGGAGATTTACAAAAAGGAAAAAATCAACCCGCTTGGTGGCTGTCTGCCAATCGTCATCCAGATACCGGTATTCATTGCGCTGTACTGGGTGCTGCTTGAGAGCGTAGAACTGCGCCAGGCGCCCTTTGCGTTGTGGATCAACGACCTGTCACTGCCCGACCCCTTTTATGTGCTACCGATCCTGATGGGGGCGTCCATGTTTGGCCAGCAGTTGCTGAATCCGACGCCGATAGACCCCATGCAACAAAAGGTTATGATGGCGCTGCCGGTAGTTTTCACCGTTTTTTTCCTTTGGTTTCCTTCTGGTCTGGTACTTTACTGGCTGGTCAACAATGTACTCTCGATTGCCCAGCAGTGGCTGATCACCCGCAAGATTCAGGCGGCTGACAACTAAGGCCTGATCGCCCGGCGGCCCACGGCGGCGCTTCCGTGATCGAAACGCAAGACACTATCGTTGCCGTAGCGACACCCCCAGGGGCCGGCGGCATCGGTGTGGTGCGTGTCTCGGGGCCTCTTGCCCAGCAGATTTCTGAGGCGGTGCTGGGTGATTTGCCCGCCCCCCGGCAAGCAACCGCGGCCCGGTTTCTGGGCCCAGATGGGGACGCGATCGACATAGGCATCGCCCTTTTTTTTCCATCGCCCGCTTCTTACACCGGCGAGAACGTGCTCGAACTGCAGGGCCATGGCGGGATGGTCGTGCTGGATCAGCTGCTAGCGAGGGTAACGGCTTTAGGCGCGCGGCTCGCCAGGCCCGGTGAGTTTACCGAGCGGGCTTTTTTGAATGGCAAACTGGACCTGGCCCAAGCCGAGGCGGTTGCCGACCTTATCGACAGCCAGACACAGGCCGCCGCACGCTCGGCTCTGCGCTCATTAACCGGAGATTTTTCGGAACAAATCGGTGTATTATCAGAACAAATCGGAGAATTTAGGGTATATATCGAAGCAAATATCGACTTTTCGGATGAGCCGATTGAGCCGTTGCCGCAAGACCAGGCGACAAAACGGTTAATTTTGGCCCGCGAGGCTCTAAAGAGCCTTCTTGAGAGGGCTCGGCCAGGGGCGTTGCTCGGACGCGGCGCCAGTGTGGTGGTCGCTGGTGCCCCCAACGCCGGCAAGTCGAGCCTGCTGAATGCGCTGGCGCGAACAGAGCGCGCAATCGTAAGCGAAATCCCGGGCACCACCCGCGATCTAATCGAGATAACGATCGATCTCGACGGCCTCGCTGTGCATCTAACCGACACCGCCGGCTTGCGCGAGAGCACAGATGCGATCGAGAGCGAGGGTGTGCGCAGAGCAAACGCCGCCATGGACGGCGCTGACCTGGTGCTGCATGTGATCGACGATGCCAGCGCAACTACCGGCCAGAGCGCTACCAATGGTTGGCTGAACAAAGACGCGGCGCAGATTACGCTCTATAACAAGTGTGATCTCAGCGGCCGTCCTGCTGGGCCTGTTTCCGGCCAGATGTCTTCCAGGGACGAGCCGGAGGCAGTCGCTCTTTCAGCAAAAACAGGCGAGGGCTTGGAAGTGCTGGAGAAAGCGATCACGGCAGCGCTGGGTTACACTGGCTCAGGCGAAGGAGCCATTATGGCCCGGCGCCGGCATCTCGTTGCGCTGGAGCGCGCGCGCGAACACCTGACGGCAGCCGAAGCGCACATCGGCGACGCCCCAGAACTTCTGGCCGAAGAATTGCGCTTGGCGCAACAGGCCTTGGGCGAGATCACCGGGGCGGTCACGACAGAAGACCTGCTAGGGCAGATTTTTGCGAGTTTTTGTATAGGAAAATGAATCGGCGGCTGGGTAGTTTCAGGTCCAAGAGCGTTAATGCGTTGTCGGACAAGACCGGACTGGGTTTAGTGGCAATCACTGAGTCCAACTATCTGGAACGATGCTAAGAGAGCGCCTCATGAAACGAGCGGGCCGCACCAGTGTGGACACGCTCCAGTTGGCGTGTAAGATGGGATAATTCAGCGGCAAACGCGCCTGGTGATAGAGCCGGCGCCGCGCCCGAACGCATCCTGGAGGATGGAAAACGATGGTGGCCAAGAAAGAGAGCGGTAAAACCACAGCGAGTTATACCCAACGCTTTGTGACCCAAATCATGGCGCTGGCTGCAATCACGATCGTGATCGTGCTGTGGCAGCACAATTTCCTGATTGAGGTGTACGTTCGTAATCAACTGACCTACGTAGGGTGGTTCATCAACGGCGGTATTTTGGTGCTGTTCTTGGCCGGCCTGTACCGCTTGGTGCAGGAGTTCCAGCGGCTGACTGGCGAAGAGCAGGCTATCGATGGGTTGCTGGCCAACATGAAAAGCGGTCATGAACCAACGGCCGGCATCAAACCGGACGCCATTATCTCCCGCCGCTATCACACGCTGCGCGAACTGCACCGACAACACTCGGTGATCAATCACAGCGCACTTGCGGCAACGCTAGTAGCGATCGAGACCAGCAAAATCAGTTTCCCTAAGTTCGTACACAATGTGCTGATCCTAACCGGCGTTTTTGGCACCGTCTTAGCATTGTCCATCGCTCTGCTCGGCGCCTCCGACATGATCGTGACGACAACGGAAATCGGGGGCTTGGGGATGATTATCCATGGTATGTCGACGGCCTTGTCAACCACCATGACGGCGATTTTTGCCTACCTTTTCTTCGGCTACTTCTATCTGCGGCTAATGGATGCCCAGACCCACGTTATCGGCCGAGTGGAGGAGGTAACCAGCACGGTGCTGTTGCCGCAATTCCAGTTTGAACCCGAGAGAGCGGCCGAGCAACTCACCCATATTGTCCACTCCGCGGCGGCACTGGTAGAGCGGCTGGACGAATCCCAGGCCCAGTATGCCGAGGTTGCCCAAGAGCTGCGGTTATTGCTCTCGAGTTACCGTGACGAGATGCAGCGCAACAGCGAAGGCCTGATAGAGATGACCCACGTGCTGCGCGAGGGCTTCCGCCTGAACGACCCGGGCAGTGATGTGCCACCACGATGATCCGCCCAGAAGGATTTGTTGACCTGAGGGTATCACCCATGGCGCCCACTGGCGCCAACGAGGACAGCGTATGGCCCTCGTTCACCGACATCATGACTGTAGTTGTGCTGATTTTTCTGATCGCATTGGTTGTGATCCTTGTGCGCAACACCGAGCTCGTTCAACAGTTGCGCGAGACGGTAGGCGAGAAACAGCAGATGACAACGCAGCGCGGCGAACTGGAGATGCGGATCGCCTCGTTGGGTGATGAGATTGTCGGCTTGCAGAATGTGCTTAAGGAGACAGAAGCGCAGCGCGCGCAGGCGCAGGCGAGCGCACAGGAAAGACAGCAGCGCATCAACACCTTGCTTGATGACGTGACTGCACTGGAACAAGTCCAAACACGCTTGGCCACTGAAAAAGCCACCCTGCTTGCGACCCGTGAGACCCTGGAGGGCACTGTCGCAGGACTCGAGCAGGACAAAGCCACCCTGCTTGCTACTCGGGCCACGCTCGAGGATGAGGTTACAGCCCTGCTCACCATCCGCGAGCGGCTCGAGAGCGACAAAGCCTCCCTGCTTGCGACCCGTGAGACCCTGGAGGGCACTGTCGCAGAGCTTGAGCAGGACAAAAGCGCCCTGCTCGCCGACAAGGCAAGCCTCGGCGAACAACTGGCTACCGTCACCGGCGAGCGCCAACAGCTAAGTGCCGACAAAGCCACCCTGCTTGCTACCCGTGAGACCCTAGAAGGAGACATCGCCACCCTGCTTGCGACCCGTGAGACCCTGGAGGGCACTGTCGCAGAGCTTGAGCAGGACAAAAGCGCCCTGCTCGCCGAC
>JASMBC010000050.1 GCA_030754035.1 Arenicellales bacterium
GGCCGGAAGGCGCCCGGCTTGCGCTTTCCATTGTTGTCAACGTTGAGGAGGGCGCAGAGCGTTCGGTTGCTGATGGTGATTCAGGTCCGGAGCCGGTCGATGAACTGGGTATCGCGCTGAAAGGTGAGGTCCGAAATTTTTCCAACGAAAGCAACTATCGCTATGGCATCCAGCGCGGCGCGCCGCGGGTACTGGATATGCTCCGGCTATACGGGGTGCCAGCGACGTTTACCTGTGCTGCCCTGAGCCTGGAGCGGGCGCCGCAGCTTGCCCGGCAGATCGTTGACGAGGGTCATGAGATCTGCGCGCACGGTTGGCGCTGGACCTATCAGCACCGGATGTCTGAGGAAGACGAACGCGAATTTATCGCAAAAGCCAGCGACTCGATTCTCAACAGTTGCGGTCAGCGACCAGAGGGCTGGCTGTCCCGTTACCTGACATCAGCGAATACAGCCCGCCTGCTTGCCGAGGCTGGATTTTTCTATCACATGGACGACTACTCCGACGACAAGCCCTTCTGGCAACGTCAGGGTGACACATCGATCCTCGTTCTACCGTACGCTGTGGACACCAACGACATGAAGTTGTGGACCACGCCGGCGTACAGTCCGTCGGACTGGTTGCAGTATGCCGTCGATACCTTTGACTGTTTGTATGAAGAAGGCCGGACTCAGCCCAGGATGATGTCACTGGGGCTTCACCTGCGTGTGATTGGACGGCCGGGCAGAATCGGTGCACTGAAGCAGTTTCTTGAACACGTCAGATCGCAACAGGCGGTCTGGCTCGCCCGGCGGATCGATATTGCCAGGTGGTGGTCAGAACATCACCCGTCGAGCAACTAGCTGTGGACAGTATCGATACGATCGCAAGACACGTGACCCGGACCAGGTTTGCGGATCTTCCTGAAGATGCTGTTGAAGCGACCTGCAAATTTATCCTCGATACGCTGGGCGTAGGTATTTTCGGCAGCAGCGGTCCTTGGGTCGAGGAGTTGATCTCGGCACAGGGTGGTCCACCGACCAGTGGGGTGGCCCGTGTGTTTGCCAGATCAGTGACGCTCAGCACTGCGTCGGCTGCGCTGTGTAATGCCTACCAGATGCACAACTCCGAGTTCGACTGTGTGCACGAAGGTGCAGTGGTGCATGCCGTGACGTGCCCCCTGGCGGTAGCTCTGGCCGAGGTCGATCGCCAGAACATTGATGCGGGTATACAGGTGACCGGCCAGCAACTCATCCGCGCTATTGCGCTGGGTGTGGATGTCGCCTGTCATCTGGGTGTCGCCAGTACGAGCGGCCTTAAGTTTTTCCGACCTGGGACTTGCGGCGCATTTGGCGCGACGGCGGCACTCGCGGTATTGCGTGACTTTGATACGGCCAGCCTGGTCAGTGCGTTCGGCATCGTACACGCCCAGTTGTGCGGGACCATGCAGGCACATACGGAGGGCTCTCCTTTGCTCGGTATGCAGATGGGGTTTAATGCGCGCAATGCCGTGTTGGCCTGTGATCTGGCTGAGCGGGGTGTACCCGGACCGCGCGATGTTCTGGAAGGCCCTTTCGGTTATTTCGCTCTGTTTGAATCGAGCCACGATTTGGCGAGCGTTCTGCCCCAATTGGGTCAGCAGTGGCGAATCACGGAGATGGCGCACAAACCGTTTCCCAGTGGCCGTGCAACACACGGAATTGTCGACGGCTGCATGACACTGCGACGCACACACGATATCCCCCCTGAGGCCATCAGCCGAGTGAGCGCTCGGGTGCCGCCACTGATTCATCACCTCGTGGGCCGGCCGTCCCTGGCGAACATGGACATTAACTATGCCCGCCTCTGTGCTCAGTTCGCGGCTGCCCGTATTCTGATTGCCGGTGACCTGGTGACTGAGGATTTCACACCCAATGGCCGCAGCGATCCCGACACGCTCACACTGGCCGAGAAAGTCCGGATCATTGTCGATGACAACCCCGATCCCAACGCACTAACGCCTGTGACAGTCGATATTGAAACGCACGACGGGGCTCATCATGAGATAGCTGTCGACACGGTGTACGGTCATCCCAATAATCCGATGACGCGGCAAGACTGGTTGAAGAAATTCCGGAACAATTGGCAACACGCAGCCAATGCGCTGGGTGAGGATGCTCGTGAACGCGTCATTGAACAGGTGGAAAATCTACCGGTTATTGTCGATACGGCGCGGATTATCGATGACCTGCTACCGTGAGCCGTTATTTCACACAGGCTGATTTTCCCGAACTGAACAGGGCGTTTCCTATCGGCGACGCTTTTCTGTCGGGTCCTGCACAATTCGATCCTGAGCGATTGCGGGCTTTGCAGGAGGATCGTTTCTCCCGTGTCGTTGCACGCGCCTGGCAAATTCCTTTCTATCGCCGGCACTGGGGCGGAGCGGGTGTGGAACCGGGTGATATTACAAGCCTGGATGATCTAGAACGATTACCGGTTGTGACCAAGGAACACCTGATGGCGAGTGTTGAAGCAGTGCCGCCTTACGGGGATTATCACGGCATGACCCGTTCCGACGGTGGGCGCTATCGCACTGTCTTACAGACTACCAGTGGGACCACCGGGGTGCCACAACCCCTTTTTTTCGGTGCCCGCGACCGGGAAGTCCAGAACATTCTTCTCGCCCGTGCCTACCTGCTACAGGGTCTGAAGCCGAACGATGTGGTGCACTCCATTTATGGTTTTGGCATGGTCAACGGTGGTCACTATATTCGCGAAGCGATTCTTCACCATACCGATGCGCTGCTGCTGCCGGCCGGTACGGGCACGGAAACACGCAGTCGTCAACAGGTTGAATTGATGCATCGATTTGGTGCGACTGTGCTGGTGGGATTTGCTGATTACATGCTGAGGCTGGCTCAGACAGCGCAGGACACCGGATTGACGCCCGGCACGGATATTCCACTGCGGATGATTTCCGGTCATCTGGATCATGATGCCCGTGAGGCATTGTCAGGCGCCTGGGGCGGCGTGTCCGTTTACGACTGGTATGGTGTGGGTGATACCGGAATCATCGCTGCTGAAGGGCCTTGTCAGGAAGGTCTTTACGTCTGGGAGGATGCACACTTTCTGGAGATCGTGGCACCGGGGTCAGGAAAACCGGTCAACCCTGGCGAGTCCGGCAACATCTGCGTGACGGTGCTTTTCAAGGATACGGTCTACCCCATCATACGTTTTGACACACAGGACGTGTCCAGCCTTTTGCCGCCCGATCCAACCAGTGGCATCAACTTTCAGCGCATCACAGGTTTTTCCGGCCGCAGTGACAATATGGTCAAGCTCCGCGGTGTCAACGTCTATCCAACCGCCATCGGCAGATTGTTGCATGAATTTGAAGGCACGACCGGTGAATACATCTGTCGACTGCATGCCTCGAATGATCAGGACGAACTCACCGTAATCGTTGAATATGTCGGTAGCGATCCCGAATTTAAGCAGGCATTGGCGCAGTCATTAAGAGAACAACTGGGAGTCAGGATAGGCATAGAACTTGTAGGTCAGAATGAGACAGCTGCCTTAACCGGGCTCGAAGATCGGCAGAAACCCCGACGACTGATTGATGACCGCTGACGTTCTGCCGGTTTTGCCACTGACTGAAGTATCCGAGCTTCTGGCCCGGTGTAAGGTCAGCCCGGTTGAACTGACCCACAGCTGTCTGGGTCGGATCGAGTCAGCTAACGGTCAGGTAAACGCACTGGTTTTTGTCGATCCGGAAACTGCGGTTGTGCAAGCGACCCAAGCGCAACAACGCTATACCCTTGGACGCCCGTTTGGCCTACTCGATGGTCTCCCAATCGTGGTTAAAGACAACATTGCTGTCAGCGGGTGGCCTATGACCAATGGCCTGGCAGTCCAGCGTACATCCAGTACAGATTCCGATATCGTGAGCCGCCTGCGCCGGCAGGGTATGGTGATTCTCGGCAGCGCCAATATGGACGAAGGTGCGTTGGCCGCCGATGGCGTCAATCCCCATCATGGCCGCGTCATGAACCCGGGTTATCCAGGCTACGCAAGCGGAGGCTCCAGTAGTGGGTCGGCTGCTGCGGTCGCCGCCGGTTTCTGCTGTGCAGCGCTTGGCACGGATACCTTGGGTTCGGTCCGGTTGCCGGCAGCGTACTGCGGCCTGGTTGGATTCAAGCCAAGTCACGGCCGTCTGTCGACCAAAGGCATCATTTCTCTACTGCCCGAACTGGATGCCGTCGGGCCCATCACCCGGTCGGTTGCCGATGTTGTTCACCTGATGACAGAGCTTGGCGGCTGGATCGTGTCGATCCAGCAGTCTCCACTTGGCCGGTTGCGTTGGGGCGTTCCGGATAGGTTCAGTGAGGAAGAGCTTGCTGTGGATGTCCAGGTGCCGTTTGAGTCCGCGCTTGCGGATCTGTCTGCTGTCGTGCGCCCGCAGTCCGTGACATTTCGCCACTGGGACCCCGGGACGCTGCGTCGCTCGGGATTGTTACTGGCAGAACATCATGCTGCCTGTCACTGGACCGATCCGGCCAGTGCCTATTCAGCCCGACTGAAATCGATGCTGCAGTATGGTCGCGGAGCGAGCGCCGATCGGTTGGCCAGAGCACAAACCTGTGTTCTTGAAAGTCAATCGGATCTGATCGGGTGCTTCGCCGAAGTTGATGTCATTCTGATGCCAACGGCTCCTCAGACAGCGTTTGCCAGTGATACATCGGCGCCTGTCAATCAGGCCAATTACACAGCACTGGCCAACGCCGCTGGTTGTCCGTCGATTTCTATTCCCTGCCGAACGCCCGAAGGAGGTCGCCCGGCTGGACTGCAACTGATGAGTGCGCCGGGCAGTGATGAAAAATTATTGGCATGGGCATTACAGGTCGAGCGCTTGTTGGCAGATTGTTAAGTGATCGGCAGGGTCGGATAGATCTTTCTGCTAGACTGCCACCGACCTTATTCCCAGGGAATCATCCATGGCAGCAGACCCAAACGAACAACAGCATGGGCAGACGCTGTTCAGTCAACGTGCCCGTTACCACAGCAGTGAAAATAATTTTGAATTTTCCTGGCCTGCAGTACCGGTACACCAGTTCGTTGAAGAACGCGACCACGCGTTGGCAGAGCATACCCCAACCGGACTGATACCGCTGGATCTGGGGGATGAACTTGGTCTTGATTATCCCGCCACCACGCCAACCCTACTGACGCGTTACGCCAAGATCTGTGCCGACGAAGCGTTATCGGTTTCGTTCAAGGCGGCAGGTAGTGTGTATTACGTTATTCGAGGTGAGGGCTGTTCAACGCAAGATAATAATGTTATCGAGTGGGGCGCGGGGGATCTCTTTTGTTTCCCCGGGGCTGGCAAGACCGTTCACCAGGCAGGCGGTCGTGACAGTCTTTTGTTCCTGGCAACCAACGAGCCTTTGCTCAGTATTGATCGGTTGAGTCCTCCACCACCGGGCGAGGCTGTAGTTGAGGCGGTGCATTGGCCAGCAGACGAGATCACTCGACAGTTTGAGCCGGTCCTGAGGCGGCCGATTACTGAAAAGACTTCCGGTCACGCGGTGCTATTCTCGAGCAGTGCCCTAGGCGGGAGCACCAATATCCTGCCCACGGTGAACTGTGCGGTGAACACGCTGGAGAGCGGTAAAGACCAGCGTCCTCATCGCCATAACGGTGTCGCGGTTACGTTGTGCATCCGAGGTCAGGGTGTTTACTCGCAGATCGAAGATCAGCGGGTCGACTGGATCGATTTTGGCGTACAGATCACACCGCCCGCAGCGCTTCATTCCCATCACAACCGTGGACCGGAGCGGATGGAGTGCCTGATTTTCCAGGACGAAGCGCTCCACTATTACACCCGTACACCGGGCTTCAGCTGGACCTGATCCGCAGTCTGCCGTGAGCGCGTTGGCACCTTCTCTGCGGCGAGATACCCAAGTTATGGGTCTGGTCGGTCTGGCCCATGCTTCCAGCCATTTTTTCCATCTGGTTCTGCCGCCACTGTTTCCAATACTCAAGCAGGAATTCGATGTCAGTTATGCGCAACTCGGTCTTTTGCCGGGATTGTTTTTTGCAGCATCGGGTGTGATGCAGATTATCAGTGGTTTTCTGGTGGATCAGTTTGGGGCGCGTCGCGTACTTTTGGCTGGGTTGGTGCTGCTGTCGATCAGCATGCTGCTGTGCGGGCTCGTGTCAGAGTTCTGGATGTTGATTCCCCTCGCTGTTGTTGGCGGCATCGGCAACAGTGTTTTCCATCCGGCCGATCTCGCCATTCTGACCGATAAGGTCAGCCGGCCACGGCTCGGCCGAGCCTATGGTATCCATGCGCTGTCGGGCAATCTAGGCTGGGCAGGCGCACCAGTGTTTATCATGACGGTGGTACAGTTCAGTGACTGGCGGACCGCACTGGTGTTGGCCGGTTGCGTCGGTTTTGCGGTGTTGCTGGTGCTGCTCTTTTCCGGTACCGAACTGGTGGAGTCAGCACGGCACGCTGTCAGCACGCGGCGTCCAGAAGTCACCGCTGGTGAGAACGTCCGAATGCTGCTATCACCCACGGTGGTGTCCTGTTTTCTCTACTTTACATTTCTATCTACAGCGCTGATCGGGATTCAGACGTTCGGCGTCACAGCGATGGTTCAGATCTATTCGGTGCCGTTAACACTGGCGACAACTGGGCTGGCCCTGTTTCTTGTGGCGTCAGGTGTCGGTGTGGTTTGCGGTGGGTTTGCAGCTGACTGGACTGATCGGCACGACGTCATCACGATGTTGGGCATGACATTGGGTGGGATAATATTTTTTGTAATTGGCTCCAGTTGGATTTCTTCCTCTGTGTTAATTCCGGCACTCATCATCGCCGGGTTTGTCGCCGGTACCACCACGCCATCGCGGGATATGCTGGTGCGCAAAGTGACGCCGGAGGGTGCATCCGGCCGGGTTTTTGGATTTGTTTACTCCGGGCTCGATCTGGGGTCCTGCCTGATTCCGCTGATTCTGGGCTGGGTGCTTGACCATGGATCAGCACCCGTGGTTTTCTATATTATTGGGAGTATGCTGCTGGTGACCGTGTTGACAGTGGTCAATCTGCGCCGTTACACACAGGTACAGCGCCACCCTGTCTGATACCATGATCGCTGATAGACGGCACCCATACGAGGAAAAAGCTTTGGCGCAATATCGACTTGCAGAGCTCACAAAAACACTGCCGGCAACGGTGCCGTTTGTGGGGCCGGAAACGCAGGAGCGGGCCCGAGGTGGACCTTTTGACGCACGGATCGGTGCAAACGAAAGCGTATTTGGCCCGTCTCCCATGGTAGTGGCTGCTATCGCTGAGGCAGCCAGTGCTGCCTGGATGTACGGTGACCCGGAAAATCATGTGCTTCACCAGGCAATCGCAGCGCACCACGGAGTTGAGCCCGGTAACATCATGGTAGGAGAGGGGATCGATGGTTTGCTGGGTTACGTTGTTCGTATGTTTGTAGAGCCGGGTGATTCGGTGGTGACCTCCCAGGGTGCTTACCCGACCTTCAATTACCATGTCGTCGGTTATGACGGTCAACTGGTCACAGTGCCGTACTGTGATGACCGGGAGGACGGCGATGCCTTACTGGCAGCGGCTGCTGAGTGTCAGGCCAAGCTGATCTATCTGGCAAATCCGGACAATCCGATGGGCACCTGGTGGGGCGCCGAGAAGGTAGACGACATTATTGCTAGGGTACCCGCGGGTGCATTACTGGTACTGGACGAAGCCTACGGAGAATTTGCCGAACCGGGGACGCTGCCGGAGATCGATGTATCCAGTGACCGGGTGCTGCGCTTTAGAACTTTCTCAAAAGCTTACGGGCTGGCAGGGATCCGTTTGGGCTATGTTGTCGGGAACGCGGGTCTGGTGGCCGAGTTCAACAAAGTCCGAAATCATTTCGGTGTCGGCCGGGTCGTTCAGGCAGCTGGTCTGGCTGCACTGGCAGATCAGTCCCATCTCGCCGGGGTGATCGATCAGGTTAAGGCAGCGCGACGTCGGATCGTTGAGATCGCGTCAGACAACGGACTGACGACTGTCGACTCAGCCACAAACTTTGTAGCTGTGGACTGTGGCCGCGACGGGGATTTCGCGACCCGCGTATTGAACAGCCTGGTTGAACGCGGTATTTTTGTTCGGATGCCGGGTGTGCCACCACTCAACCGCTGTATCCGCATTACGGCTGGGCTCGATCATGAACTGGATGCATTTGCGGCGGCACTGCCCCTGTCACTTGCTGACGCTAACTGACTGTGTCGTGTTGTAGACAGGCCCGTTAG
>JASMBC010000051.1 GCA_030754035.1 Arenicellales bacterium
CTGCCCGAAATAGATCTCAAGCTGCTCGACGCCTTCGACCATTGCCACAATGGCGTCCCCGGTGCGCTCAAGCCCAAAATGCGCCGGGCCCAACTGCGTAACCTGATCGAAGATCACCCGGCGCAGATGTACCTGGACTATCGCCGCAGTATTGTGCGCCACCATCGTGCGCAGGTATTCAAGCCAACCACGAACCACCATAACGGCGGCCACACCTATAAATGGAAGGATCAGATCGTTAAGGGGCGCCCCGGCGAAAACCCGGGCGATCAACCAGCCCAGTAAAGCCAGACGGGCGATACCAAACAATACAGCCACAACGCCAATCGCCACTGAGCCGAATATGCGCAAGCGCACGCCTCTGGTAAAACCCCAGAGCCTTAAGTCGAAATACATGCCGCCCCCCTAAGCGAATGGGGTGATTGTACTGGAAGCTACCCAACAACCTGAATGGCGCCGACTCGGATGAACTTATAATCAAAGCCGAGGTGTAGCTAACGTGACGACGGATGCGATGGACTACAAAGAGATTGAAGTCACACCCCAGTCAGCAGCGCTTGGCGCCGTGATCAGCGGGGTTGATCTATCCAAAGAGCCAAGCAAGCACGCCATGGCAGAACTCGAAGATGCCTTTGGCCGCTATTCAGTGATCTTTTTTCGGGATCAGAACCTCACCCCACAGCAGCACATCGCTCTGGCCGAACGCTGGGGTGCAATTAACGTAAACCGTTTTTTCAAACCCCTGGATGGTTACCCGCAGATCGCCCAGGTCATAAAGGAGGCAAACCAGAAAGAGAACATTGGCGGTACCTGGCATACGGATCATTCCTACGACCTGATTCCGGCCATGGGTTCGATACTGTGTGCCCGTGAGGTGCCAACCGTTGGTGGCGATACCCTGTTCTCCAGTATGTATCTGGCCTACCAGGCCCTGTCGGAAGACATGAAAAAAATGCTCGCAGATCTCAAGGCCTGGCATTCCAGCCGCCATGCCTTTGGCTACAGCGTCACCGACAGCGAGCACTTCGAGGACGGGCGCCTCGCCAACCCGGGCCAGGCGACCCAGGATGCTCTGCATCCGGTGGTGCTCACCCATCCGCTGACGGGAAGAAAAGCGCTATACGTTAATGCCGATTTCACCGTCCGCTTTGACAACTGGACTGTTGAGGAATCGCAACCTATTCTGGATTTGCTCTACGCCCATGGTGCGCGCCAGGAATTCACCTGCCGCTTTCATTGGGAGCCGGACTCCATTGCCTTTTGGGACAACCGCGCCACATGGCACTACGCCATGAACGACTACCAGGGCCACCGGCGCATCATGCACCGCATCACCGTTGAGGGCGTGGCGCTGAATTGATTGCCGCCATCGATTGTAATAACTGACCAGAATCAAGAAGCCCTGATCGAATGCCAGTGCGGCAAATGTGCGTTGACTATTGCCGATAAAGCCACCACGCTTTTTCTGCGTTGTGGGTGCGTTGATTGCCGTCAGGCGCTTTAGTGGGGCATGAGCATGGCGGTGCCAAGCCTGAGCCATTGCCACGTCTTTTTTATCTTCGATCCGGCATTGTTGGCGTTGCAGGAAAGGCTCAGATGAAGGCTTTTAAGCTGCGCAGTACTGGAGAATCTACCCGGATCTACTGCAGCCAGTGCTATTCGGTGCTGGGGGTAGATCACCGCACATACCAAAACAACGTCTTTTTAAATTTTCCGGATCATTGTGCTAACCATGCTGACCTATCCAGGCCGCTCAACGCTTATCTCAACATGAGCGACTACTCGGCTGCCATTGGCCCGCTACCAACTGAAGACGTGCCGTTGTTTGTCTCAACTGACTGTGCGCCCGAAAGAAAAAGATTTCTCTCGCTACCCGACGTCGCCAATTCTTTTAAAGAATCCAGCGGGCCACCAAGCGGGCTGACCCTGGCATCCTTAAAGGATGGAGTTTTGCAATCTCGGCCCGGGTTGGGGGTATACGGGCGCGGTAGATAAAAGCTTAGATGCGTTCAAGCGCCTGCAGTTACTGGGCGGTGTTCTGCGGTGCAAAGATCAGCCAGGTCTTCCGGGGTGAGTTGCCATTCTGGGTCTTAAATCGAAGTTAACGTTGGCCACAGGTCATCCGCGCCCTGGTCACAGACAAACTGTCCGAGTCGCGCTGCCCAGACCCGTTCCGGTAAAAAGTCATCACGCCAGGTCCATAACCGACGGGTCCTGTGGTGCAAGCTGTACTCGCGGGTAAATCCAATTGCACCGTGAACTTGATGCGCGATCGCCGCACCGGCGTTCGCCGCTTCGCCAGCACGAATCTTGGCCGAGGCGACCGCCATGAAGGTACGGGGATCTGTCAGGCCATATTGGATTATTGTTTTCATCGCGGCATCGGCTGCGGCACTGGCCGCCGCCACTTCACCAGCAAGAATCGCCAGGTTGTGCTGCACTGCCTGAAACTTGACGATAGCTCGCCCAAACTGGGTTCGCGTCTGTGCGTAGTCGCTGGACTGGGCCAGGATATACGCAAGCGCACCCGCCATTTGTTGCGATCGCAAGGCAGCGCCCATTAGCAGTAAGGCATCTCCCCAGTCACCTTCGGTGGCAATGGCAACTGGCGCTCCATCAAACGTCACATCTGCATCAATGCCCCGAGCAGCCCCGGTCGCCTCACCGACTCGCCAGGCATTACGATCAAACAAGGCCAGTCCGACACCGGATTCGAGAGTAACGGTGCACACAGCATGCTGCGCGCTGTGGGCAAACGGCAAACGCTGAACATTGCCAGAAAACCGACCGTTAGCGACGGCAGGCAAAGTGGCGTCGCCGTAAACGGGTGCAACCGTCATGGGGCCCGCTGGAACATCCAGCCCAGCGGCTGCCAGCAGGTAGCTTGCGAGCAGTGTTTCGGTCAGAGGAACAGGGGTCGCATGGTGCCCACTTAGGCGGGCGATCGCGAAACCATCTGCAAGTGAAGCGCCACCGCCACCGGCCGCCTCGGATATCCAGGCCCGGCTGAGACCAGTTGCCTCCAGAGACTGCCACAGTGTTTCGGGCCACTGACCGTTGTCCGCCGCATTAACGACATCGTTCGAACATTGATCTGCCAGCAATTTATCGAGCGTTGCCATAATCAGTGGGTCAGCTTGAATCATTTATCCACCGTTCAGAGTCTGGTTGTCCACTGAGTTGGCCTTGGGCAGTAAATAGCGGAGAATCAGGATTCTAACCTTGATTCAGCGCCACACTTTAATGACTTATTAATGGCTTGCGCAATACAGTTTGACCCAGTCCAATTGCCCGCGGCGGCAGAAGCTATGCGCAAACGCGTGCGTGAATTTCTTCACCGGCAAGCGAGCGCTGGGAGTTTTATACCAAACGGCTTTGGTATGACCGATCACTCGCCGAAGTTCAGTCGGTTGTGTGGCGACGCGGGCTTCATCGGCATGACCTGGCCGCGCGAATATGGCGGCGGCGAACACACTTTTCTCGAACGGTTTGTGGTGACCGAAGAAATGATAGCCGCAGGCGCCCCGGTTTGGGCGCACTGGGTAGCCGATCGGCAGAGCGGTCCGATGTTGATACGCTACGGTAGCACTGCGGTCAAAAAAATGGTGCTTCCTCAGATTATTGCCGGCGAGTGCTATTTTTGCATCGGCATGAGCGAGCCGGATTCCGGATCCGATCTTTTCTCGCTGCGCTCGCGTGCTGATCCAGTTGCTGAAGGCTGGTTGGTTAATGGCCGTAAGATCTGGACCAGTAATGCTCATCGATCCCAATACATCATCGCTCTACTGCGAACGGCACCAGCGCTCGATAGCAACCGTCGACATGGATTGACACAATTTCTGATTCCGATGGATGCACCGGGTATCAACGTGCGCCCAATCCACAACCTGACCGGCGCACATGAATTCAATGAAGTCACCTTTGACGATGTTTTTGTTGCCAGCGACCATATCATTGGCGAGGTCGATAATGCCTGGAAACAGGCCACCAACGAACTCGCCTACGAGCGCAGCGGACCAGAACGGTTCCTTGAAACATTTGCGGTCCTGTACGGGCTGGTCCATGCTGCGGGCCGCGTTCCCGAGCAAAGAAGTGCCGAAGGTATTGGACGACTGATCGCACAGTTATCGACGTTGCGGCAGATGTCCCTTTCAGTGGCCGGCATGTTGAGCGATGGCAAGGTGCCCGAAGTCGAAGCTGCTGTCGTCAAGGAGATGGGCACCAGTTGGGAACAGGCACTGCCGGGCGTCGCGCGCGATCTGGTGCCTGATATCATCGGCGAAGCGGGTGAGCGCGAGCACCTGGAGGCGTTGATCCACCAGGCAACGTTGTTTGCCCCCAAACTGACTATTCAGGGCGGCACCCGCGAAATTCTTCGCGGTATCATTGCCCGCGGTCTTGGACTGCGTTGAAGCACACGGCAACAGACGCCCTGGAGGCACTATTCTGGCCAAAGTCGATCGCACTGATCGGCGCTTCCTCCGATGCGAAGATTATTCGTGGGCGAATGGTTGATGCGATTCTGGAGCACGCTTTTCCCGGCCCAATCTACGCAGTCAGCCGCAGCCACAGCAAAATCCGCGATCTTGCCTGTTACCCGAGCGTGAGCGATCTGCCACAACCTGTCGACCTCGCAATCATTACCATCCCAGCGAAGCACGTGATTGACGCTTTGCAAGCCTGCGTGTCTAAAGGAATCCACGCCGCAGTCATCATTAGCTCAGGCTTTGCAGAGGAGAACAGTGACACTGGCCGGGTGCGGCAACAGGCCATCAGCGATATTGCAGTACGCTCTGGTATGGCCATTATCGGCCCGAATGCCGAAGGCTTTCTCAATGGACAGATGCCGCTTGCCGCGAGTTTCAGCCCAACAGTAGTTCAGGTAGAGGGCGGCCTGCATGCCAAGGGCACTCGCAGTGCTGGCATAGCGGTGATCTCACAGAGCGGCGGCGTCGGTTTCTCATTTTTTAACCGCGGTCGCCCCAAAGGGCTGGTTTTCAGTTTCGTTGTGACAACGGGCAACGAAGCGGGCCTTGATGCACTGGATGTCCTGTCATACCTGATTGACGATGATGCGACCAAAGTGGTGCTGATGTTTATTGAGGGCTTTGCCCAACCACACCGGCTCGCCCCCATCGCTTCGCGAGCAGCGCGTTTAAGAAAACCGCTGATCATTGCCAAGGTTGGACATTCCGAGGCAGCTGCGGCGGCGGCGATTTCACACACGGCTTCGTTGGCTGGATCACATTCGGCCTACAGAGCGGTGTTTTCACGCTATGGCATCATTAACGGCAACGACAGTGACCATATGATAGATGTGGCTGCGGCGTTCGCGTATTTCCACGAGCACCTGCCGCGCGGCACACGTGTAGGCATACTCACACCTTCGGGTGGTGCCGGTGCCTGGCTTGCAGATCAGTGCGACATGCACGGGCTTCATGTGCCGGAGCTCGACTGCGTAACCCGCGCAAAAATCGATGCCATACTGCCGGCGTACGGTGCTTCGCGAAACCCGGTCGACGTCACTGCCCAGGTTATCTTTAAGCTCGGTTACGCACCGGTGCTTGAAATCTTGGCGGCGTCGCCAAGCATTGATGCACTACTGGTTGTGGGGTCCCTCGCCCATCCCACCTATATAGAATCTGATTTCGACGCGTTGGTCCAGCTCGGCCAAAGCCTTGAAAAACCGATTATCTTTTGTGCTTACACCCGGGCTCATCCGCGTGCAGTCGAGCTGCTGGCTCAGGCCGGTTTTCCCTGTCTAGAGAACATGTCCAACACGGCCCAGGCAATTAAAGCCATGGCGGACTATGCGGTGTTCCTGGATAATTTTGATCCGCACGAGAGCGTGATCGGCGAGGCAGATTCGCAACATGCAGTTCTCGATCCAGAAACTGCAATGTATACCGAGCACCAGGCGAAGGAAGTTCTGGCCCGGGCAGGGGTCGACTGCCCTTTGGGAGTACTCGCGACTTCGGCCGCAGGCGCGGTAACCGCGGCAGCGGAACTTGGTCTGCCGGTGGCATTGAAATTGCAGTCACGCGATATTCCGCACAAAACAGAGTCCGCAGGGGTTGCGCTCAATCTGGTCGAGCCAGCACTTATCTCGTCAACCTATACCGCGATGGTTCAATCGGCTCATGACCAGTTTTCCGATGCCCGGATTGATGGGGTTCGCGTGGAGCGCATGGCCGGCTTCGGTATCGAACTCATTGTCGGAGTGCACCACGATCATGACTTTGGACTGCTATTGTCTGTAGGCAGTGGTGGCATATTGGTCGAGGTGCTCAACGACATTGTGACCACCCCACTGCCTGTGAGTCACCACCAGGCCAAGGCCTTGGTCAGCAGGTTGCGCTGCATGCCTCTCCTCAAAGGCGTGCGCGGGCAAAGCGGCGGCGACATGGATGCACTGGTGAATTTGCTGGTAACTGTCAGCCAATTCAGCCTCGCCAACGAAGCAGTGCTGGGCACGCTGGATCTTAATCCTGTAATAGTCCATGCGCCGGGCAAGGGCATCACTGTAGCCGACGCGCTGATTACTACTCGCAGCGCCGATGCACCGCCCGACAGCAACTGATCCACTCCTGACATCTTTGTAGAAAAATAATCTGGAGAACTGACAATGTCCGAAGCGATACGCGAAGAACTCAGCGTCACAATCACCGACTACGTGGCGACGGTTGAAATCCACCGGCCACCGAATAATTTTTTTGATCTCGAGTTAATTCGTCAGATTGCAGACACATACGCAAAGCTTGATCAAGACAGTAATTGCCGAGCCATCGTGCTGTGTTCAGAAGGCAAGCATTTCTGTGCCGGCGCCGATTTCTCGGCTCGGGACTCGTGGGGGCAAGAACAACTGGATACTCAGGCGGGCAATATCTACCGGGAAGCCGCGCGCATTTTTCAGGCCGAAAAACCTGTAATCGCCGCGATCCAGGGTGCGGCTGTCGGTGGCGGCCTGGGGCTGGCCTGTTCGGCAGACCATCGCGTGACCTGTGCAGAAGCCCGTTTTGCGGCTAATTTTTCCCGCCTGGGCTTTCACCAGGGTTTTGGTCTTAGCGTGACGTTGCCGCGCCTGGTGGGTACGAGCCATGCCAGCTTGCTGCTACTCACCGGGCGGCGGATTTCCGGAGCCAAGGCACATGCCATTGGGCTTGCCGATGAACTGGTACCACACTCTGAGGTGCGCCAAAGTGCCTTCGCATTGGCCAGCGAGATTGCCATGTCCGCTCCATTAGCAGTGCACGCTATCCGGCGCACCTTGCGCGAGGGTCTTGCGCAAGCGGTTGTCGGGGCAACCGAACATGAACTGGCAGAACAAAGTCGATTGCGTGCGAGTGCGGATTTCCAGGAAGGCGTGCAAGCAATGGCGCAACGCCGGCCACCCAATTTCAAGGGCTGCTAAGATAATCTGTACTGCAATGATGACCTGATCAGGAATCCCAATTGGCTTTTACCAGATGCGGCGCCTCGCGCATCAGCAGGGCTAAAACCATGGTATTGCCTGTTGTACATCGCGGCTGTTATCTCTAATTAGCCAGTTCGCTCTTTTTTTCTGTATTGAATCCGCGTTGCGCGGCGTCACCTGGGCTGTCGATTTTTTGCAAGTGCCCAAGCCACCCGGCAGTCACACGATACCCTGCGCTGCTCGCAAAAGTGACAGCCACAAACATGACTCCACGTGACTTCCAGGAGTGCTCTTGTCACAGCCCGATCACAGCGGGCATTAAGCAACCATGTCGAAAATGATTCTGCGACAACAGTTGATACAACACCAAATGACTGTTTTGCGCCGGTTTAGGTCCCGCCTCCAGTTCCAGATTCCTGCGGGTTACCCAGGTCTTGGGAAAAAAAGTCGATTAATTTGGATTTCAGGATCTTGCCAGTGGGCGCTGCAGGCAGATCTGGCGCCAGAATGATTCGCGACGGACGCTTGTAGGGAGCAAGCTTGTCGTGCACAAAGGCTTTTAGATCTGCCTCGGTCAAAGTGCAGTCAGGGGCAATCTTGACAAAGCCCAACACCTCTTCGTTCCCGCTTACTGCGCGCCCCACAACCCCGGCAACAATAACTTCGGGATGATCTGTCAGCGCGGCTTCGACCTCAACCGGATAAACGTTGAAGCCTGATCGGATGATCAACTCTTTCGAGCGACCTGCAATATGCAACCTTC
>JASMBC010000052.1 GCA_030754035.1 Arenicellales bacterium
CGGAAATGGCCGTAATACATACCGCCATTAGCTAAAGCATCGTAGCGTGAACGGGTCCAGGCCAGGAATGAGTCGAGGCCTTCAGCGCCCAGTGTCGTCAGCAGCTCCTCCCGAAGATCAGTTTCAACCCGGCGTAAATAATCTCGGGTAAGTTCGCTCGTTGCCTGGGTGCGATTGACGGCAGACACTTGCTCGAAGCCACTGGTAGACAACGCAGTTTCAAACTGCTGGCGGGAGACAAAATGGAAGTTGAGACCTTGTTCCCGCAAAAGAGAGTCCCAGCGCTTAAAAGCGGCATTATCTGCGGCCTTGAACCATTCGCCACCGACGATCCAGCCACCGGCGCGCAGTACCCGGTAAGACTCCCGGAAAAAACCAGCCAGGTCTTCGAGATGGCAGGTGGTCGCCGTGACATAGACCACCTCAAAACTGTCATCTGCATAGGGGAGAACGCCGCCACCGAACTGGGTCAAAGTGACCTGCTCGGCAATACCGGCCGCCTCGACCAGTTCCACTGCCCGCTCAATGACCCTGCTGTCAATATCCAGCCCGTGTACGTGTCGCGCTCGGTGGTCTCTGACAAGGGTCACTGCTGCCCCACCCAGGCCACAACCAATATCGAGTACGTCTTTTCCCTCGATCGTGACGGCGGAGACGATGCGCGCCACTTCTTCATCCCCACCAGCGGACAGGTAACCCTTGCCATAGACCAACTCCATCATCCCGATAGTCCGCGAATCGTAACGATTGGCTGCGGCATCGGTCATGACGAGGCGTGTAAGGATCGAACTCTTGGTTAATGGATTATGATGGAACTGCAGATTGAAAGCGTATCGAAACTATAGCCATTAACACTTCGCCAGTTTTCTTCCCCGCCTCATTAAGAACCGGAAGCATAAACCCTGGTCGGAGCGGGTGAAGATTTTATATTAGATAATCCGGGCACGGCTTTAGTGCCTGATCCGCGCTGAGGCAACATCGCGAGCGCATAACCCTGCTCATAGCCAGCACCGACGATCAGCGTGAACTTCTTGAAAATGCCGCCGACAATGGCCGCGGCACCGCCAATGACCAAGAAGGTCGCAGCCGAGTCCGGCAAAAAGAACGCTGACAAAAACATGAGTAGTGGCAAACCGTGACCCACTAAGTCCAGAAACAGGCTTGCCTTTTCGATCACGGCGCGTGAAAGAGGACCGATCCCCGCATCCCGGGCGCTCATCCGGTAGCCGGTCCACAGACTTGCATTTAGAAACACAAACGCAACCCCGGCAATCGGTAGAATAGTTACGGCTGTATCCCTTCCGCCCAAGAAAGGAGCTGGGAGCTGGCTTGCGGCAATGAGCCCGAGCAGGCTGGTACCTTCAAGCAGACCCGTTGCGATCACTATCCACGGCATCAGTGGCAAACGCCAATTAGGAATACCTCTAGCGGTCTGGAGAATTTTGGCCTGACACACGAGAAACAAAAGTGCGGCGACGCCAACCCAGGCGAAGAAGAGGCCGTGTGGCCAGACCAGGCTGATTAACGCGGCCGACCCAAATAGAAGAGCCGCCCAGAGCTCGCGGGACATCCACGATGTTTGCGGCCGAAGGACCGCTCGCCAGAAACGCGATTTCCATCCGATCTTGAAAAAGACGAAAAACAACCCCGCCGCCATCAGGATAGCGAAGAGAAAATTAAACGCAGCATGACTTGCGGGCACAATCGGCATGTATAACGACCACAGCCATAACATCACTACCGCGCCCGAGGAAAGACCCCCAAAACACCAGTTCATCGCCGCGCGCCAGTCCCAGAATTGCTGCCGCTTGCCCACCAGAGCGTTCTCTAGATCATCCAACCGGCCATCGCCGAGATCCTCAGGCATGAGGTCGCGGCCTGGTACCGCTGGAGTTGAATAAAGGTACCTAATTTGTGGGTCGGCGCCTAGCTCCTCGTGCATGCGGAAATAGGGCTCATCTCGCACGAGCTGTGAGATATTGCTGGCCGGATCATTCAAGTTGCCAAAATGGATCGCTTGGGCAATACAACTGGCCGCGCAGGCGGGCGTGACATCCCAGTCGATACCCGGCGTGAGGTCTCGATCCATCGCTTGGTCTATCTTGTCGATACAGAAGGTGCATTTCTGCGCCACACCCTCGCGTTCACGGTGGCGGCTGTGGTTTTCCTGGGCCGTTTCGACACCGTAATACCAACTGTGGTCGTGGGCGATGGTGCGCGCCTGATAAGGGCAGGCCACGACGCACGACGCGCAACCGATGCACTGGTCGTAATTCATGGTAACGAGCCCATCGTCACGCCGCCGGGTAGCACCGGTCGGGCACACCGGTACACATGGCGGCTCAGCGCAATGTTGACACCCGACCACCATGAAAACTCGCTCGACGTCGGGAAATGTTCCGAACTCGACATCGATGACTCGTCGCCACTGGACTCCCGGTTGGGTGTCGTTGGCGTGCTTGCAGGCAATAGTACAGGTCTGGCAACCAACGCAGCGGTTGAGGTCAATCACCATACCCCAGCGGGGGGTGGAAGAAAGCTTCGCACCGTGCGCAGCAGACGACTGAGGTGCCTGCACAGATGGCATCGATGGCGCTGCACTCATTCTGTCGCTTGACCCCGGTTATCGCGCCGGTCGCCGGCACGATAAACCTGCACCCGCATTAGGTCGGCGCCACTACCCGTACTGTCGGTGAGCTTGAGTGATAGATCGGTTACCGAGTTGAGGCTCGGTAACCCGAGGTCCTTGGCAAAAGGTGTTTTCCAGTGGTCGAACTGGCCAATCATCAGGGCCGTATCGGGGCGGATGCCTTCTCGTAATACCGCCCTGCCCTCAGTGATGCCAGTGACCGATTCGATCACGACCTTGTCACCTTCACCGATGCCGAGCTCCCGCGCCCGGGTCCGATTGAGGATCACCCCTTTGTGACCGGCAATGTTATTGGCAATTTCGTTAATTATTGGGATTCCGGCATTGGCACCCCATGCGTACTGCATTGAGCGTGCGGTGACGGCCCAGAACGGGTAGTCACCGGGATCGCGGCCGTACTCGGCCGCATAGTTGAGCCAGATGTCGGCATAGGGCCTATAACTGGGCAGGAATTCGTATTCAGCAAGTTGCTCTTCCCACCAATCGATGCCGATTTCACCGAGCCGGTGTGATAGTTCACGGCCGTGGCGGGTAAGCCGCTCCTGATAGGGAAACTCATAGCGCAGGCCTTGGCTCTTCATAGCCGGGTGAAGGTACCAGTCGATCTCGCTAAAATCCTTCAGCATGAAACCGTGCTCCTGGAACCAGGCAAGATCGTGTACCTCCCTGCCCTCGCTCAAGTCCCAACTAGCGGCCTTACAGACCTCATCCCAAACTTGTTCGCTGGTGGGAACCTGATCTGTGGGCAACGAGAAGTCATACTTGTCTTCACGGGCGAGCCGCGTTCCCCCAGCACCGCTATTTATCGCCGCAACATACTCAGTGACGAGATCGGCTTCGACCGCAAACCGGGCGACAATGTCCGAGATGTCCATCGTATCGTGGAGCGGCTCGATAGCTTTCTGTCGAATCGCCCAGCCTTCATGGTGCCAGTAATTTTGCGAGAACTTGGTGCCACCGATGCGAATGAGCTGGGTGCTCTCAAGGTCAGTCGACTCTGGCAGCAGTACATCGGCAAAATGATTGGTTTCGTCCATGGTGTAGGCAAACGCCACAATGAACGGAAACTCCGCGAGGCGATTTGCGACCTCGGGCGCATTCCATGAACTGACCGCCGGATTGGTCCGACAGCAGATCCACATGTCGGGCGGCGTCGTACGCGGCCAGTTTTTTGGTGCCTCCTTTTGAAACAACCAAGGCAGGTGAGCAGGCCCAAGCCCCGGTGACCAAGGCGAGTCCGGAAGTAACGGAATCAGCGTATCGTAGGCGTTCCTAATACTTGGGTTACGCTTCCATTCGTTGGATGAGGTCTGGTTGAAGCAATAGCGCATGAACCCATCCTCACCCGGAACGACCGAGCCGACGCGACTCGCGGCCGGGCGAAACAGCTTGACTGTAGTGCCGAGCGTGCCACCGGGTACCTCGAGCGCACCAACCAGGCAGGCGAGCATGGTGCGTGCCCAGCAGCAGCTGTAACCGCCCCAGCCATTATTGATGCCCTTACCGAGGACTACCGAAACTGGTCGATAGGGCAGCATTTGACCCTCGATCTCGGTAGTCTCGCCAATGCAGGCCTGAGACACATACTCATCGGCTATCCGTCGAATCGTTGCGGCTGGTATCTCGCACTCCACTTCCGCCCAGTCAGCTGAGTATGGTTTCATGTGTTCGAGCAGAACCTGGAATGAAGGCCTGGTCTCGATACTCTGGTGCAAAAACTTTTCGTTGTCGGCACCGTGTTCGATCCCAGAGACCGGGTAGCTACCCATAAGGGCCGGGTCGCCGATCTCGGCGTCGAAGGGCTTCGCTCGGTGGTCGGCGAGATCCCACACCAGTGGTTTACCGCTTTGCTCCTCGCGCAAGAACCACCCGTTCGGCCCAACCAAATAGGGTGAATTGGTGCGCTGTTTGAGGTGAGAGATATCGCAAGTCTCTTCGAACTGCCGTTCGATGATCATGCGGTGGATAAGGGCGTAGAGAAACGCCGCATCCGTCTTGGGCTTGATCGGCACCCACTCTGCAGAGACGGCCCCGGTAATCGACATGTGCGGTTCGACCTGGATACGCCGGACACCGCGCGCCCGCGCGTCTGCCTCCCGCCGGACTCCGACAACACCGCCCGAGGCATCAGAATTCAAACCACAACTAATGATGTAGTTCGTTTTGGGAGTGTCTGGTGAAACGGTAAAGGCGCGGTGCCACAATTCGCCATAGACGTGTTCGGAATGGGCGCATTTGACACCTTGTCCCGCACCATAACCCTGATCAATCGGCCCCCAGGCCTTCAAAAAAGCAGCAAAGGTTCCCATGTACTGAACTGGCGTACCACCGCCGCCCGTGGTCACAGCGAGACGCGGAACGCTTTCCTCGTTGAGAAGGTTGTTGCCCCTGATCTCACGCAGTTTCTCACCGACGATCCCAAATGCTTCTTCCCAGGTAATGGGTACAAAACCCGGATCCTCATTGCGGCCCTTTCTGGGATTGGTCCGCTTCATCGGTTGTTTTATCCGATGCGGGTTGTAGGTTTTCTGAATGAGGCCATAGGCCTTGACACATACGCGGCCGCCGCCAGGGTGCTGGTCCTTAATATCGAAGTTAGAAACAATTCTGGTTGCGAGGCAGTTCTCAACCTCGACCTTCATCAGATCGGGTCCCGCCGAGCATTGATAACAGTACATCGGGACGGTTTTCACGGTCTTCGCCTTGGCCATGTGCTGATTCGCAGAGCCTCCCCAAGCTCTAGCGCAGCCTTTGCTGATCCAGTCATTCGTACTCAGCCACCGTAAATGTTACGCAGTTCGTGCTTAAGAACCTTGTGCAAGGTGCTCCTTGGCAACTCATCGAGAAAAACGTAGCGTCGCGGGATTTTATAACCGCCAATAAGATCGCGGCAGTGCGCGATCAACTCCTCTTCTTCGACGGTTTCGCCCGGCCCGGTGACTATTGCAGCCAGCAACGCTTCACCATACGCCTCGTCAGGTACTCCAGTGACGGCACATTCGAGGACTTTCGGGTGCTTGCTAAGAGCAGCCTCTACCTCCGAGGAGTAGACGTTCTCACCGCCTGTAATCACCATATCCTGCTTGCGGTCGAAAACATGGAGGTAGCCGCGGTCGTCTATGCGCCCGATATCCCCAGTATAGTACCAACCATCACGGAAGACGGCCACGGTCTCCGCCGGCCGATTGAGGTAGCCGCGGGAAACATTAGGCCCGCGAATCACGATCTCACCGGGCTCACCAGGCGCAACCTCGCAATCTTCAGAATCAACGATGCGCATGTCGATACCTGGCAACAACCGGCCAGCGCTACCCAGGATTTCCCTGTTACCAGTTTCGACCCCTTCCAGGTGGTCGGCAGTGAGCAGCAGGGTCGCGGCTGGTGAGGCTTCGGTCTGGCCATAGCATTGAAAAATATCGGCGACCTGGAAGGCATCGAGTGCCTTAACGATCCATTCAATGGCAAGTGGCGAGCCGCCATACCACAGAGCGCGCAACGACGACAGATCGTAACGGCTGATATCTGCCCCTTTTAGAGCCATGACGACCATACCGGGTACCATTATCACGAACGTAACGTGGTGCTTTTCGATCGCCGCAAACAAACCATCACCGGAGAATTCTGGAAGATAGACGTGGGCCGCGCCGGCCAGAGTAAAAGCCGTGGCGAGCAGATCTGAGGAGTGAAACATCGGGCAAACATGCAGCAAAATGTCACTCGAACGCGGATGGACAGTACTCGCCACCTGCAGCCCATTCGAAATAACATTCTTATGCGATAGCCGCACCCCTTTGGAACGGCCAGTGGTCCCGCCGGTATACTGAAGCACTGCCTCATCATCCTCGGCCGCTGCATACACGGGCACGGGCACCGCGGCAGACAGCAGCGCCTCGTAACTCTGCCCCTCGATCGGCGTTGCCAGCGGGGTAATCCACAACGGGCTAGCCGCCCATGGTTTGAGCGCATCGGCGCCAAGCAACGCCTCGAAATAGGGTTCAACTGCAACGGTTTTACAACCGGCATCCGTCAGAATGTCGGCGATCTCTATCGGTGCCAAACGATAGTTAATGGGCACCGGTACCGCCCCCATCCAGTAGCCGGCATACATCAACTCAGCGTTGCGGAAACTGTTGCGGCAAATTATGCCAAAACGATCGCCACGCTCGACTCCCAGCGATTGTAAAACGCTCGCGGCGCGAGCAATGCGGTCAACGAACTCAGCCCAGGTGAACTGGCCTTCCGGATCGATGATCGCCAGTTTATCCCGATAAGTGGCCGCTGCTCGGCAAAGCGCCGAGGTCAAGGTCAGCATCTGAACTGCTCCCCCAAATGGTTGCAGCGTTTCATCGGCACCCTTACCGAGGTGCTTGACGATGTGCCCCTGGCATCAACCAGCTTCTCCCATCAGCCGGCTCCAGGTGCCGCTTCCACGACTCAATATTTTCTTGAACGGCGCGGGCACAACTGAAGTGGCGCGGAGCACCACCAACAGCGACCAGGCTATTCAGCGGGGGTAGCCTATACTGGCAGTTTGGCATAGAAGACATTGTTGCCCAACCCAGAGCTTTTCTCAAGTTTACCTTCTGGAAAATCAACGGCCATCACTTTGCCCAACTGGGCAACCACCAGGCGACCACGCTGAGGTAACGAAGGCGATACACGGGCAAGAGGAACGATATGAGCGAGCCGGCACCTCTTTCGCAGGCCACTGTAAACATCACGTTTCAGCATATTGGTAAATCGCTGCCCCGCGTCGACGCCCCGGGTAAGGCCTACGGGGAAACTGTCTACGCGGGCGACCATCTGATGCCGGACATGTTGCACGCCAAGGTATTGAGAAGTCATCTTGCCAGCGCACGCTTGCGATGCCTCGATGTCTCCAAGGCTCGGGGCCTGGCAGGCGTCGCCTGCGTACTGACTTACCCGGATCTCCCTAGGGGCACCATATCAACCGATTTTCCCGGCGTGAGCGGTCCTGAAAATCTGCATAACGAACGCCAACTTCTGGTCGACGAAATCGTGCGCTATCAGGGGGAGCCACTGGCTTTAGTGGCAGCCGAGTCGGAAGTTATCGCCAAGAAAGCCATCGACCTTATCGAGATGGAGCTCGAGCCGTTACCAGGAGTGTACGATCCATTTGTCGCCATGAAGCCCGCCGCTCCGATCATTTTCGGCAGCGACAACATTGTGGCCCATTACAAGGTCCGCAAAGGCGATATCGATGCTGGAT
>JASMBC010000053.1 GCA_030754035.1 Arenicellales bacterium
AACATAGTCAGAGAAAAATCCCGGGCAGTAATTTTTTCAAGATCCAGGCCACGCTCCTTAACAATGCGCAAGGCCTGATCAAGGTCGGCCAGTTCCATCTTGCTCAACGGGTAGGCGACATCAGATTTAGAGCGAACAGAATCAGTAGTCCAAGCGTTGGGGTAATCAATCTTGGTCTTGGCCAGTATGGTCGGTCAATTCGGTTGGGGCTCTTGCACTATAACCTGCTCTTCCAAAGAGCCAACCTGGGTTCAGCAATTATCGTTTGGAAATCACCGACCAGCGTTCATTGGCGTTTTGAACAAAGTGGCCCACCCTGTTACGTACTGACGCCTATACAAGCACTCTGGAACGCACCGTCGCCCTCCAGAGTGAGAAACACGGCAAAGCTTTCCACAACTTAGGCCAACCTTGTTACAACAACCGAAAATTTGCAAGGCCATTTAGCCATAGGGCTTTTTGGCAATAAAAAGTTACGCTAACCCAGCAAACGGCTCAACAATCACAGAGTCGCCCGGTTGCGCACCGGCGCTCTCAAGGGGCAGGATGACGAAACAATTGGCCTGACTCATCGAACTCAAAATGCCCGAGCCCTGTTCGCCAGTCGTTGAAACTACCAGGGCGCCGCTTTCATCCTGCGACAGGACACCGCGTTGGAATTCGGTACGACCGGGGCGTTTTTTCAGTCGATCAGTAGCGCGGGCCGTCAGTCGCAGTGGTTTCCAGGCAATCTCGCCTGACAGGCGCTTAAGCGCGGGCAACACAAACTGGTAGAAAGTCACCATTACCGAAACCGGGTTACCCGGCAGGCCGAAAAAAAGACTCTCGCCTATTCGCCCGAAAGAGAGCGGTCGGCCCGGTTTCATTGCGATTTTCCAGAAATCGACTTCGCCGATATCATCCAGCACCTCCTTGACGTAATCTGCGTCACCGACTGAGGCCCCGGCAGAGGTGATAACTACGTCGGCCATGCTGGCAGCGCGAAAAAAAGTGCTCTGGATCTGCTCGCGGTCGTCCGGCACAACGCCAAGGTCATTGAAAGCAACGCCTGCCCGGGTCAGCATGCCATGCAGGGTATAGCGGTTGGAGTCGTATACCTCTCCCAGTGCCAGTGGCTGACCAATCGAGCGTAACTCATCGCCATTAGAGAAAAAAGCCACCTGAGGCCGGCGCAATACTGGAAGTTCACCGACGCCCAGCGATGCCACCATGCCGATATCCGCTGCCAGTAGCCGGCGCCCGGCACGAAGCGCGGTGCCACCGCGTGCCAGGTCTTCCCCGGCGTGGCGTACATGTTGTCCTTCACGCTGACCACTCGCTACCCGGATCACATCGTCGTCGCGCTCGACATGCTCCTGCATGACCACTGTGTCGGCACCGTCAGGCAGCACCGCCCCGGTCATGATGCGCACGCTTTCGCCTGAACCGACCGCACCGCTGAAGGCCTTGCCAGCCCATGCCGTGCCAATCACCTGCAGTGATGTCTTGGCTAAATCTGCAAAACGCAGCGCATAACCGTCCATAGCCGAGTTGGTGTGGTTGGGCACCTCGATCGGAGAGCGCACATCGGCAGCAAGAATCCGGTCGAGCGCCTGGCGCAGCGCGATGACCTCAACGTCGCTGATAGGGGTAACTGCCTGGGCGATGCGCTTAAGTGCGCCATCCACTGACAGCAGGGTAGGATCGTATTCGTCGTCGCAGCTGGGTTGGCGTATCACTTGGTTCGGTGGGTTCATGTCTTTCGCTCCCAGTCACCCGAACGGCCACCGGATTTTTCCAGCAACCGCACGTCGGTAATACTCATGCCTCGATCCACTGCCTTGCACATGTCATACACTGTAAGTAACCCAACGCTGACACCGGTCAAGGCCTCCATCTCGACACCCGTGCGCTCACGAGTCTCGGTGGTGACCGTGCAGTGCACACACTGTGCATCGCTGTCTATCTCGAAGGTCGCATCCGCCCGTGTTAAAAAAAGAGGGTGGCACAGCGGGATAGTATCGGAGGTGCGCTTGGTTGCCATAATTGCAGCGACACGAGCTACTGCAAGCACGTCTCCCTTAGGATGCCCGCCCTCGGTAATCAGGTTCAACGTGGCACGCTCCATGCAGATGCGGCCCTGGGCGACAGCACGACGAGCGGTTACCTTTTTATCTCCGACGTCCACCATGTGGGCTTCGCCGCGCTCGTTAATATGGGTTAGTGTTTTCTTTGGAGGCAAATCTTGCACCGCTGTGTTTTGGAATCGGTCGATTATTGTAGCGATAATCGGCTAAGCCTGGGTTTGGGGCCAGCATGAAGCTCAGCGGGCTCATGTTAAAATTTAAGCAATTTCCAACTGTTTAGATACCTTTTCTATGGTCAGCACCGCATCCACCATGCAATCTCTTGGCGCACCAGCGCCCACTTTTGCCCTGCCCAACATGAATCCTGCGGCCGGGGAGAAAATGGTTTCGCTGTCAGATTGCGCCAACAACTCGGCTTTGCTGGTTGCCTTTATCTGCAATCACTGCCCTTATGTGATCCATATCCGCGAGGCTCTGGTGCAATTTGTCAATGACTATGCGCCTCGTGGTTTGGCGGTGGTCGCGATCAGTTCGAATGATGCCGATAACTACCCGGACGATTCCCCGGCGAAAATGTCTGAAGAAGCCGTTCGTCATGGCTTTCCCTTTCCCTATCTTTATGATGAAGACCAATCGGTGGCTAAAGCCTACCGGGCAGCCTGCACGCCCGATTTTTTTCTATTTGATAGCGAGATGCGCCTGGCCTATCGCGGCCAGTTCGATGCCGGTCGACCCAAAAGCAATGAACCGGTTACAGGAGTCGACCTGCGTAATGCCGCTGATGCGGTTCTTGCGGGTAGCGCTGTCGCAGCTGAGCAAATCCCCAGTGTCGGCTGCAGCATCAAGTGGAAAGCCGGCGGAGCACCGGATTACTTTCCCACCTGAACACGTGGCGAGTGGCGTGTCCTGCAAACCGTGATTGGTGAATCAGTTCTTTTTTCGGTCTTCCTGATCTTCACAGGCGCGGCCCTGTTAGCCACTGTCGCGCTGTATGCACGCCAGTCGCTGCTGATCGCCTATATCGCTCTGGGGGTGCTGTGCGGCCCATCTGGCTTCGGCCTTGTCGATGATCCGCATCTGATCGAGGATATCGCCCATGTGGGCATCATTTTTCTGCTGTTTCTGCTGGGTGTAGACATGTGCCCCCGCAAACTACTGGAGCTGATGCGCGAAGCGATTGGTGTGACGCTCGCAAGCACACTGGTGTTTGCACTCCTTGGCTACGGGATTGCCGCGGCGCTCGGGCTTTCCCAGCCTGACTGCCTGCTGGTCGGCATTGCCACCACCCTGTCGAGCACCATCATCAGCCTGAAACTGCTGCCCACTACGGTGCTGCACCACCGCCACACCGGCGAAGTCATCATCAGCATTTTGCTGCTGCAGGATCTGCTGGCCATCGTTGCGTTGCTGTATCTTCATACAATAGCCGGTGGGGAAGTATCGTGGCTGCAAAACACCGTTCAATTCGCTGGCCTGCCAGCGCTTTTCCTCGGCGGGCTGCTCGCGGAGCGAGTGGTACTACGACCCCTGTTCCATCGTTTTGACAAGGTTGGCGAATATGTTTTTCTGCTGGCGCTGGGCTGGTGTCTGGGATTTGCCCAGCTGGCTCAAAGCCTCGGGCTTTCTTACGAGGTGGGTGCTTTTATCGGCGGCGTTACCCTGGCTAACAGCCCCATTGCGCTGTTCATCGCCGATAGTTTGCGTCCGCTACGCGATTTCTTCCTGGTGATGTTCTTTTTTGCCCTCGGCGCTGGTTTTAACCTGGGCAGCGCGGGCGACGTCTGGCCTGGCGCGCTGGCGCTGGCGCTGGCCGTGGTGCTGGTTAAGCCATTGACCTACCGGATACTTTTCAGAAACTTTGGCGAGAGTCGGATACTGGCCGGCGAAGCTGGGGTACGGCTGGGACAGATGAGTGAATTCTCTTTACTGCTCGTGGCTGTGGCACTACAAGTGCAGGTGATGAGTACCAAGGCCGGGGCCTTGGTACAACTGGCCACACTGATCACTTTCGTGATCTCGTCAACTGTGGTGGTGTTTCGCTATCCCAACCCGATCGCACTGTCCGAGCGCCTGCGGCGAGACTGAGCGACCCGCACCCGCGATACTGGCTCAAGGCTTTGAGGAAGCCTGATTCTTAACTTCGCTGACCGCCGCTTCGAGCACCGCTGCATCAGCGAGGTACTCATGGCCTGCGACACTCAGGTCATCGTTAAAGTGATAAACCAGCGGAATGCCGGTAGGAATATTGTACTGCATGATCTCATCCTCACTGAGATCATCGAGAAACTTGGCCATAGCTCGCAAGCTGTTGCCATGGGCCACCACCAGTACTTTGCGATCTGATTCCAGTTGCGGTACGAGTTTCTCCTGCCACCACTTTGTCACCCGCAGCAGCGTATCTGCCAACGATTCAGTAGCAGGCAGCCCATCGATACCGTTGTAACGCGGGTCGTTGGCCGGATGTGATGGGTCGTCGGCCTCGAGTGCGGGTGGGCGCACAGCATACCCACGGCGCCACTTGAGCACCTGCTCATCACCGTGGCGAGCTGCGGTTTCCTTCTTGTCCAGGCCTTGCAAAGCCCCATAGTGGCGCTCATTCAGACGCCAGTCAGTGTGTACCGGCAGGGACATCTGGTTCATTTCTTCCAGAATCAATTCCAGGGTGTGGATCGAGCGTTGCAGCAAAGAGGTCATCGCGAGGTCGAAACGATAACCCTGCGCCTTCAGGGTGCGCCCGGCATCCCGCGCTTCGTTAACCCCTCGTTCAGATAGGCCTACGTCGACCCAGCCGGTAAAACGGTTCTGCAGATTCCAGGTGCTCTGCCCATGTCGGACCAGTACTAGCTGTTTCATCTCTTATGCCCTCAAATGGAGTTCATGAGGGTTGCCGGCTCATCTGCACCAACTGTGCAACCATTGCTCGCAGCGCCTGCCCGCGATGACTCAGCATATTTTTCAGGCCACTGTCGAGTTCAGCAGCTGTTCTGTTTTCCTGCACCACCCAGAATACCGGGTCGTAGCCAAAACCATTATCACCGCGACCCTGCTCAGCGATGCTCCCCTCCCAGGTCCCCTGACAAATCAGTGGCGTGGCATCATCCGCCTGACGTAGATAGGCCATCACGCACCGGAATCGAGCTCCCCGCTGCTCGTGCGGCACCCCATCTAGTGCGCTGAGCAATTTCGCTACGTTGCGGGCATCGGTGGCATCACTTCCAGCAAAACGGGCCGAATGTACTCCCGGCGCACCATCGAGCGCGTCTACTTCTAGTCCTGAGTCGTCAGCCAGGGCGGACCGGCCGGTATACTGGGACGCATTGCGTGCTTTCAGGATCGCGTTCTCGATAAAGGTGCCGCCCGTCTCATCTGCCCCAGGAACACCTAAGGACGCCTGTCCAACCACAACAAAATCGCTGGCATGCAACAGTGCGTTAATCTCCTTTAGTTTGCCGGCGTTATCCGAAGCCAGCACGATCTCCTGCTTCACGGCAGAGGAGTCTCACGGGCAACACGCTGCAACAGCATCAGTTCATCGATACCCTTTTTTGCCAAAGTAGTCATGGCCTGCATCTGTGCTTCACTGAAGGGCTCGTGCTCGGCCGTTCCCTGCACTTCGATAAAACACCCCGCGTCATTCATGACAAAGTTCATGTCGGTATCAGCGCTGCTATCCTCAACGTAGTCCAAATCCAATAAGGCCACTCCGTCGTTTAATCCAACCGAGACCGAAGCCACCTGCTGCAGCGGCACCGGTTTTTTTAGCGCGCCGCCCTGTTCCAAGCCGTCCAGAGCGTCTGCGAGCGCCACCCAGGCGCCGGTGATCGACGCTGTGCGCGTGCCGCCATCAGCCTGCAACACATCGCAATCCAGCGTGATGGTGCGCTCACCCAGCGCACCCAGGTCCAACGATGCGCGCAGGGAGCGACCGATAAGACGCTGAATTTCGAGGGTCCGCCCACCCTGCTTTCCCCGAGCCGCTTCGCGGGACATTCGTTCACCGGTCGCCCGCGGCAGCATGCCGTATTCTGCGGTCACCCAACCCTGTTCTGAACCCCGCAGAAAACGTGGCACTCGCTTTTCCACACTGGCCATGCACAATACGCGCGTATGGCCAAATTCAACCAGCACTGAACCCTCAGCGTGACGGCTGAAAGATCGTGTGAACCTGATCGGCCTTAGTTCATCAGCGCCCCTGTCATCGGCTCTTTTCATTAACGTCACCTTAAAATTTGTTTGATTTAACCCGCTACCGCGCGGTCTATTGTCAGTCAGTCGGCAAGGTATGTCCCAGCAGGGAAAACAATTGCCACAAGAACCGGTAGGTCAGGCCCCAGACCACGCGCTCATCTTCCTGGCCGACAAATATACCGGGGAACCACTGACCCCCGGCCTGTTCGTACCGGATTCGGGTTTGCAGGCTCGGATCCAACAAGCACGACAAAGGCACCGAGACTACCTGCGAAACTTCATGATTGGGGGTCAGCGCAGGTACCTTGTCTACCGCGAAGACAAAGCAGGAAATCAGCAGGTCCTGCGACTGGCCACCATGCCGGCCCCGCAGGTCTCCCAGGCGGCCCACCAACTCATGCTGTCGCAACTCCAGGCCGATCTCCTCGAGCGTCTCGCGGCGCGCCGCGTCTCCGTCATGAAGATCACTTTCCTCGCGCCGGCCACCGGGGAAAGCCATCTGACCAGACCAAGGATCGCCAGCATAGACCGATCGCTGGATAAAAATCATCTGAGGATCCTTTGCTGAAGGTGCGGCACCGAGGATGAGCGCTACCTCGGCCTGGCAGGATGGCGGACTATCGACAAGTTCCGGCTGGTGGCGATCAAGCCGGTCGATTATCGTCTTGACTGATATCACCAGTGAATGCCGCCGCCCAAAATCACCCCGTAACTGGTTTCGCGCATAGAAGTGCCGGTAATGCTACCGGTGTAATCGGTGATGTGATAACGCCAAGCCAAGCGCAGGGATACAAAAGGCAAGGGATCGAGCACAAGTCCGGTTTCAACTGATATTGAAGAAAGATCCTCGCGTAACCCGAGATCGCCCATTTGCGGCGCCCAACCGGCTTCACCGTAGAGGTAAAGCGCTCCCAGTACGCCGATGCGGCTGTCGATGAGCACACGGGCGGCAGAAGTGTCGCCTTCGGTGCCAAATCGATCCTGTTCCCACCCAAGCCCGAGAGCAACATAAGTATTATCGGTTGGGCTGACAAGACGGTATTTCAGATCGACCACGGTCTGCTCGTCCGGCGCCATGCTGACGGCATCCTCGCTGACGCGATAGAGTGCAGTGCGAAACCCCCAGCGCTGATCCAGCCACAGCTCGGCGTACCCGCCGATAGATGCTGTATCAATTGAGGCGTCGGTGTAATTATCAGTATCGACAACCCAGGTCAGCATGCCGGCCTCACCATCAATGGGTCCGAGCGCTCTCGCAGGCAAGGCGACCAACAGGCCAACGATCAAAATTAGGCGTGCGGCCAATCTCAAGAAATCACTCCAACTGTAAATCGCGATGATTTTAACATCCTCTGTCACAAAACCGGCTTACCGTTCCACCGTATAATAGTCCCGCGGGGGTGTCTGGCATGGAACACGACAACGGCGTGCGTATTGACCGCTGGCTCTGGGCGACACGATTCTTCAAGACCCGCCGGAGCGCGGTCGTTGCGATTCGGGCGGGTCACGTACTACTCAATGAACGTCGCGTTCGCCCAGCAAATACTATTCGCGTAGGCGATAGCTTGCGTGTACGCCGCGAAGCCTTTGTCTATCATGTTGCGGTCCGCAGAC
>JASMBC010000054.1 GCA_030754035.1 Arenicellales bacterium
AGCTATTTTGTTGGCTCTTCCTCTATCCCTTTTTCCCAGCAGGCGTAGGGCCAAATCATATTGGTATCCGGCCTCTCCCATCATAATCAGTCATGATCTCGACGCATCACATAGATTGTCTCATCATATATCTGATCTTCACGCCACCTCTGCACCATGGTGATCCGTTGGGTGATGTCGCCGTGCGTTTTGTGGCTGAATGACTGATCGTACTCGATAACAGAGACCTTGTTCTCGTCATCGAATGCGAGTGTCAGCTGCTCGATTGTTTGCGGCGCTTTGAGCCCGTCGAGGAAGTCCTGCACTTGCCTTCGACATGCGTCGCGCCCAACCAGCGGATCAAGTCCACTGATTCGGCGCACAATATCTTCAGTGTAAAACTCCTGCCACACCTGGTCGTTGTCGCCAGTCTGTTGCATCGCCGATAGGCGCGAGTAATTGGATCGAACGTCCATTTAACCAGAAACTGCTCCATTTGAGATTGTTGTTGAGATTAAGATAACAGATGACACAAGTAATCTTTTCATCATTGTAACTTTTAATTTAATCCATAGCACAAAATTTGCTCCTTTTCGCGGCTGTTTTCAAGCACCGATACCATGCAGCAGCCACAGGACGCTCTGCCTGGCCTGAAAAAAGGGCGCAGGAACTGGCGCCTGTTCACACAATGCATGGGTAAGTCCCGGTGAGATTGGGTAGACTTCCTCTGTGAGTTTGAAAACGAGAGGTCTGTTGTGGGTCGCTCTGGCTGGCCTTCTGTTCGTAGTGTTCATCGCCCTTGTGCGGTACATCGGCAATGAGCTACACCCAATTCAGGCTGCGTTCCTCCGTTACCTGTTTGGCCTGCTGGTGCTGCTGCCTTTGTTTCTGCGCAGCGGCATGGGCTTGTTCCGCTCACGGCACATCCGGCTGCACGGTTTCCGGGGCTGTATTCACGCGTTTGGCGTAATGCTGTGGTTCTATGCGGTTAGCCAGCTACCGATCGCCGAGGTAACGGCCCTTAGTCTTATCACCCCGATCTTTGTGGTGGTCGGCGCTGTGTTGTTTCTGCGCGAGCGCCTGACCCGGCCGCGGCTCGTGGCGGTTATTCTGGGACTGGTTGGGGTGTTGGTGATACTGCGGCCTGGCGCCGCGGTTATCCAATGGGGTGCGATTGCCATGTTGTTCGCAGCGCCCATGTTTGCAACCTCCAAGGTGCTGACCAAATTCCTGGTGCGCGATGATTCGAGCGGCACCCTGGTGGCCTATCTGTCGATTTTCGCGACCCTGACTATGCTGATACCGGCCTGGTGGGTCTGGCAGTCACCATCCTCGTCGGATCTGATGTTCCTGGCTGGGACCGCTATTTTTGCAACCACCAGCCACCTGTGCATGGCCCGGGGGTTGGCGCTGGTCGATATCACGGTGACCCAGCCAATTGACTTATTGCAACTGGTCTGGTCGAGCCTGATTGGACTGATGTTTTTCGGTGAGAAACTGGAGATGTGGGTCTGGGTCGGTGCCGGGATCGTGGTTATCAGTGCGACCTACATTGCCCGACTGGAATCAAGGCAGGTATTGCCTAAAGAGGGTAAAACGGCAGGCCGCCCGAAACGCTAAATAGCCGATGACTGCCAAAGGTTTTCGGGCAGGTGGGGATCGGCTTACTACGCTCCACATTTTTCGCTAGCGTTTTTCGCCGATCAACTGATTCACAGCATCGCGATTGCCGGCTGCTGGTAAACCCGGACTTCCACTTCGTCACCTGGCTTGATGGTACCGGGCACATCGACAACGCCGATCACGCCGCGGCGACCCGCTGCCAGCTGTACCCACACAGCAGGGGTCAGTGGCTCACCTGAATGCGTGCTGTGCTTTGTTACGATTTGAGCGCCCATCTCGACGCATGGCGGGTTGCACTCTTCCACCAGCAACACCGCTCCAGAGGGAAACACCAGTTTGCTGCCTTTGGGCAGCAGGGAGAATTCTGGGATACCTTCGACGCACAGGTTTGCGCCCAAGGTTTCAGGCGCCAGTGGCTCGGATAACGCCAGGTGTTCAGAGATAAAAGCCAGCTCTTCTACCGAAACACCGGACCATTGGCGCTCGTTGCGGCGTAGTGTATCGGCGGGCTCCCATTCTCCTTCCCAGGCTTTACGAATGAAGCCCTGGTGTTTGTCGCCGGCAAAGCCGCCGATTTCGGCGCTCAGTGATTCCCGGGCTTCCTTGCTGAGGTCTTGATTGTTGCCGCTGTGCACCGAGACTACTTTCCCTGCCAGAGTCTTGCCTGGAAATTTCTTCATATGTGTCTCGTTAGCATGAATGCTCGCAGGTGCCGTTATTTGAGCCTGCAAGATGCATCCGGATCGGGCTCGGTATCGAATTCCCGGGCGTAGCGATGACCCGCGTAGACTGCCGCGGCAATCATGGCTGGCGCCTCGCAATCGCCGATTCGCCGCAATGAACGAAACGGCATTTGCGCTCCTTCCTCCATGCGTTGCTTTAAGGCCTGGTATAGCTCGTCTCTGGGACTGCGCGCGGTCACCATGATGAGTGCGCCGGCTTCGATTGACTGTTGTCGTTCGGTATGGATACAGCAAAGCGTCACCTCCCGACCGTCGTAGGCGAGCAAACTGTGGCCTGTCTTAATGTCGACTCCCAGCTCCAGCAGATTTTTCTGTACCTGGTAGTGTTCCGAGGTGTATTCACACCAGGCCGACACAACATTTTCAGGCGTAACCAACGTCACCGGCACATTCTCGCGGCGCACCTTTTCTGCGATAACACCGCCCATATAAAAACTGTCGTCATCGAAAATCACCGTAGGCCCATCGGGCAGCTGACCCGCCATAATGTCGTCGGGCGTCAAAATCCGGGCAGCTGTGTTCAGGGTGGCCAGTGGTTTAGGGTAGGTGCGCCCGAAGCCATCTGCTCGCCAGGTTGAACCAGTTGCCATAACCAAGTGATCTGCCCCTACCGCAAGCACTTCATCCACGCTGAGTTCACTTTCCCGGAAAACTTCGACATTGGGCATGGCTTCGATCTGCCCTAACCGGTAGTCGCTTACCCGGCGCCATTCCCCGAGGCCCGGTAGGGTAGATTCACGGGCCACCCGGCCGCCGAGTTGGCGGGTTGCCTCGGCCAGGGTCACCCGGTAGCCGCGCTGGCCCAGCGCCCGGGCCGCCTCCAGGCCGGCTGGGCCGGCACCGACAATCAGTACGCTCGCATCGGAGCTCTTTTGGGGAATCTGCTCGGGATGCCAGCCGCGACGCCATTCCTCACCCATAGTCGGGTTCTGGGTGCAGCGGATCGGCACACCCAGGCCATCGCCGGCGTAACAGATATTGCAGCCGATGCATTCACGAATTTCTTCCAGGCGTCCTTCTTCAATCTTTTTCGGCAAAAAGGGATCTGCAATAGAAGGCCGTGCGGCGCCGATAAAATCCACAATCCCGCGCCTGACTTGTGATGCCATCGTGTCCGGCGAGGTAAAGCGCCCGACTGTCACAACCGGCTTAGTAGTGATCGACTTGACGAAAGACATGTGCTCCTCAAGAGAGCCCTCCTTGATAAATCGAGAGACACCCATCTCCTGGTAGTAGTCGTTGATATTGATATCCCAAAGGTCCGGCAGTTCTGCCAGCATCTCGAGCCGGTCACGGCGCTCGCTGGTAAGCGACGGATCTTCGCCATCGTCGCCACCAACCGAATAGCGTACCGCGACCGCACACTTCTCTCCAACGGCGTCTTTGGTATCTTCGATCAGTTCCCGCACCAGGCGCGCTCGATTCTCCATCGATCCGCCATATTCATCGCTGCGTGTATTGCTGTGAGCCGAGAGAAAATGAGACAACAGATAGCCATGGGTCGCATACACATACACGATGTCAAAGCCTGCCTCTTTGGCACGCAGTGCGGCATTTCTATGCCAGCGCCGGAGCTCGCGAATATCGGACTTGTCCATCGCCTGGGACTGGTAGGGGTGGCCTGCCAGGTTGGGCATGCTGGTCACATCGATAGCAGTCTCGCGGGTATAAAGGTTTGCGGTGCGGGCTCCACCTACCCATAACTCGGCCCCGGCCAGCGCACCGTGGCGGTGCACTGCTTCAGTCATCAAGGCGTGATCCTTGATGTCGTCGTCGTTCCACAAGGAAGCGTGCGGATGGGGAAGGTCGTCGGAGGCGGGATGGATAGAGCAGTACTCGGTGCAGACCACGCCCCAGCCACCTTCAGCCTTCATTCCCCGCAATGCCGCCAGCATGCGCGGCCGCAGCCGGCCGAGTCCGGTACAGTGCGGCACCTGGTAGAAACGGTTTTTGGCTGTTACCGGACCGATCTTCACCGGCTCAAACAACAGGTCATAGCGTTTGTCGCGCAAAGTTCTACAGCTCCTGATACTTGTGTTAGCCAGGATGAGTGCGGGCAGGGGTGCAAAACTGGGGGCCGAGCATGACATCAACGACTGACTCGAGGATTTGGGCGGGATGAGCCGATGCGCTGAAGGCGCGCTCTACCGCCTGTTCAAACTCCCCTGCTACCGACTGCAGTGTGGCCAGCAGCAGATACTCTTTGGTTTTGAAATAGAAATTAACAATACTCATGGACAACCCGGCCCGGGTTGCCACCTTGGCCAGGGTTAGACGGGAGAGCCCGTCGGCCCAGATGACATCGATGGTGGCCTTGATCAGCTGTGTCCGCCGAGCGACCGCTGTATTGGCGGTGACAGTGTCAGGAATGGCGATCATAGATACAGATCTGCTCAGCTACAAAGAATAAGCGAATTTGTATGAGTATACAGAGACGCTGCATACCCATTCAAACTGGCATCACCCGATTGGTTTTTAAGAACTATTAATCCTTCAGCAAAAGGAAATCACAGGAATCAAAACACAGCCACGCCGGGTCTCCGCTGTTTTTGGAGCCGCGGTAATCCTGTTGGGAGACATCCAGGGTATTACCCTCAGCCCCCTCGGGAATAATGCGGTAATAGGTGGTGTTCCCCCAGAAGGCGCTGGCGGCCAGCGTCACCGGCAAACCCCCCGTAGCGGGGCTATTACTCAAAGAAAGATTTTCGGGCCTTACTGCGAGTGTGACCCGGTCACCAGGGCGCACTGTCTGCCGGTTGGCATCGACCGTCACGGAGCCCAGCGCCACAGACGAGACAACGACTTTATCGCTCACGGAGTCGACAACGCCATCGAGCAGATTCATCTGGCCAATGAAATCGGCCACCTTCCGGCTGATGGGTCGCTCGTAAATCTCCCGAGGCGGCGCTTGCTGAAGGATCCGACCCTCATTCATAACGGCGACCCTGTCGGAAAGCGTCAAAGCCTCCTCCTGATCATGCGTGACAAACACGAAGGTAATCCCTACCTGTTGCTGCAGCATACGCAGCTCTATCTGCATTTCTTCTCGCAACTTTTTGTCTAAGGCTCCCAGCGGTTCGTCCAGAAGCAGCACTTTGGGCCTTTTAATTAATGCCCGCGCCAGGGCGACCCGCTGTTTCTGACCCCCAGACATCTCATCGGCGCCGCGTTTTTCAAAGCCTTCCAGCTGAACCATAGTCAGCGCCGCTGATACCTTCTCGGCCTGTTCTTCGCGCGACAGCTTTTGCTGGCGAAGCCCATAGGCTACGTTCTGCTCAACGTTAAGGTGCGGAAAGATCGCGTAATTCTGAAATACCATATTGGTAGGCCGCAGGTGTGCAGGCATATGAGTGATATCCTGTCCTTCTATCATGACCTTGCCATCGGTAAGTGCCTCAAATCCTCCCAGAATCCGGAGCAGGGTTGTCTTGCCACAGCCTGAAGGTCCCAATAACGAGAAGAATTCCCCTTTTCGGATCGAAAGAGAAATATTATCCACTGCCGTAACATTGCCAAACGATTTTGAAACGCTGGCTATCTCGATAAATGCGTCATCCAATGATCATATCTCCAGTTTGTCCATCGAAGGCATTGCGCCGGCGGAACCACTCAGCCAGCAGGACAATAAATACACTCGCGATAAGGATACAGGCTCCGAGCGCCAGGACGCCCGGTAATAACTTGGGAAAGCGTAACTGATTCCACATAAAAACGGGCAGTGTCGGGTCAGTGCTACCCAGAAAAAATGCCATGATGAATTCATCGAAAGAAATGGTAAAGGTCAACAACAAACTGGCAACTATCCCGGGTAGCACATTAGGAAACGTAACACGCCAGAAAGTCCACCAGGCGTTCTCGCCTAGGTCGTGGGAGGCTTCTTCCAAAAACCGGTCAAAACCCTCAAAACGTGATATCAGCACGACCATCGCAAACGGAACACAAAGCAGAATATGGCCCGCTGTAATACTCATAAGACCCAGCGCCCGCGAGCCTACTGTCTGCAGGATAATAATCAGCAGCGCCATGGCCAGTATGATCTCTGGAACCACCAACGGCAGCATGATCACACCCACCACCTGTTTTTGTCCCGGCAATCGGTACTGGGCCACAGCTCGGGCGCCCAGTATGCCCAGGATGGTGCTAATCAAGGCGGTTGTAATGCCGACCTTGAGGCTGTTCGCCAGGGCACGGTGCAACGCCTCGTTGGCAAGCATGGTCTGGTACCACTTTAGAGTCCAACCCCGAAGGGGGAAACTGATATAGATCGAATCGTTGAATGAAAACAGCGGTAAAAACAGTACCGGCAGGTAAAGATACGCCACATAGATCACGGCATACGTGCCAAGGATGCGCGCCGCAAGATTCATATTACGGTTCATGAGTTGCGCCCACTGAGGTGCCGGGCAGACCAGATAAAGACTGCCACCAGTGCCGCGACGATAGTCATCGAAGTTAACGAAATCGCGGCGCCCGATGGCCAGTTGCTTCCTCGGAAAAATTGAAACTGGATTACATTGGCAATCATGTATCCATCGGACCCACCCACCAGTGAGGGTGTAACGTAATCTCCTACGGTGGGAATAAAAATCAACACAGATGCCGCTAAGATTCCAGGCAATGCCAGCGGCAATACCACGCGGACAAACCGCATGAACGGGTTGTCGCCAAGATCCGTTGCCGCTTCAAGTACAGAGCGGTCTATTTTTTCAAGGGAAACATAAATCGGCAAAATGGCGACGGTCGCCCAGGCATGGGTCAGGGTAATCACCACAGCCGTTGGGTTATACATCAGAAAAGTCAACGGCTCGTCTATGACGCCGAGCGACATCAATCCTGAGTTGACCGCACCGTTGTAACCGAGGATAACTTTCCACGCAAAAACCCGCAGCAGATAACTCGTCCAGAATGGCAATGTCACCAGGATAATCCACACCATTTTGTGGCGTTTGACATAAAACGCGATGAAGTACGCCAGGGGAAACGCCATCACCACTGTGGCAAGCGTTGTCAATCCGGAGATGCCTAACGAGCGCAAAAAGAGCACCCGGTACATATCCCGCGTGAGGGCCTCGATGTAGTTCTGCAGGGTGCCGCTCATGTCAAAAGACATGTGGCCCGTCTGCTGCCAGAAACTCAAGACCCCCATCGCCAGGATGGGAATGCACATCAGAGCCCCAACGAGACCCAGCGTTGGAGAGAGCAGCAGATACCCACGCAGAGACGGGT
>JASMBC010000055.1 GCA_030754035.1 Arenicellales bacterium
CATCCAGCGTATCACCGTCAATATCATGTTCCTGGAGGACACCGGAAATGAATTCACGATGACTCCGGGGAAGAGTCTTGACCAGATCGACTGTGTCGCGTTCTTCACCTTTTCCCTCAAACCGATTGGGCACAATCAGATCAACACCATAGGGCTTGCCCCCGCAATGCGCGTCGATCCAGGTAAGTTCTTCGCGCAGCTGCTCGGGTGAATAACGGACCGCACCGAACACGCCCATACCTCCTGCGCGGGATACGGCAGCGACCACGTCCCGGCAATGGCTAAAGGCCAGTAACGGAAACTCGATACCCAGCATTTCGCAGACAACGGATTTCATCGTATTCCCCTTTTAATTCCGGGCCGTTCACTTAATCTCATGTCTTAAATGATCTCGAATAGCACGTCATCGATGGCCACCTGAACCTGGAGTGTGCACACGACCTGATCGACTGTACCGTCTACCGGCGCATCGATCTCGTGCTCCATCTTCATCGCCTCAAGACTCGCGAGGCGCTGGCCCTTCCGGACAACATCACCTGCTTCGACCATAATCTCCGTGACCCGGCCATGCATCGGCGCCAGCACGCGGCCGTCGCCGACTGGGGTCTCTGGCAGTGCCGCCGCTACCATCTGGTTGTCAAAACACCAGGCCTCACCGTCCATGAAGAGGTACGTGCGAGTTCCACTCTGCGATTCATAAACGACATCAACAGTGCACCCGTCAACCTCAATGCGGGCATTGTTGTTACTGTCAGCTACCATGCGAACGGTTATTTCTGTACCCTCACATCGCACCCGATAATCTTCACCCCCGGCCCTCACGTTCAGGTCGAGTGTGTTCCCCGCGACCACATAGCGGTAGCGCGATACCAGCGAACCGGTGCTGGACCAGTCCAGCAGATCGGCAGGTACCGACAGAGCCCGCTGCCGGGCCGCATCCCGCTGCCATCGATACTGTATGACCGCTGCCACAGCTGCGCATTCGACGCTGGGTACCGCCGGCGACAGGTCCTCTGGTCCGAAAGCCTGTTCGATAAATGCTGTGGTCACACAACCCACGGCAAAAGCCTGCTGATTCAGCGCATCGACGAGAAACGACCGATTTGTCGTCAGCCCGAACAGCACGGTCATTTTCAGTGCATCGGCCAGCCTGCACCGCGCACTCTCCCGGTCTTCACCCCAGGCTATGAACTTGGCCAGCATCGGATCATAGTGAGGACCAATATGAAGGCCGTTGTCGATGCCTGCATCGATGCGAACATGCTCGGCCGTACTGGGCTGCCACAGCGCCACTGTACCGGTACAGGGTAAAAAACCACGGCCCACATCTTCAGCGTACAGTCGGGCTTCGATCGCGTGGCCGCTGAACTGAACATCCGCCTGGGTCAGTGTCAGCGGTAGACCCTGTGCAATATCAATCTGCATCGCCACCAGATCGAGCCCGGTAATCATCTCGGTGACCGGATGTTCGACCTGCAGCCGGGTGTTCATCTCCAAGAAGAAGAAGTTATCACCTTCGTCGAGCAGGAACTCGACGGTACCTGCACCGCGGTAACCAATACTCTTGGCCGCCGTGACCGCGGTCTCCCCCATTGTGGAACGCAACTTGTCGGTCATCGCAGGACACGGTGCCTCCTCAATGACTTTCTGGTGGCGCCGCTGAACTGAACAGTCACGCTCACCAAGATGAATCACGTGGCCCTGTTCATCCGCCATGATCTGTACTTCAACGTGGCGCGGCCCCTGCAGAGCTTTTTCCAGGATGACCTCATCCAGACCAAATGCGTGCTGGGCCTCTGAGCGGGCCCGGGCCAATGCTTTCGTCAGCCCCGCCGGGTCGTCGACCTGGCGCATGCCCCGCCCACCGCCACCTGCTGCAGCCTTGATCATCACCGGATAGCCGATCCGGCTGGCCGCTTCAATAAACGCATCGTCGGACGGGTCCTCCCCTGCGTAACCCGGCACGCAAGGAACACCGGCCGACGCCATATGGGCTTTGGCGCGCGCCTTGTTCCCCATCAGTTCTACCGCAGCAGCGCTGGGACCTATATACACGATGCCTGCCGCCTCGCAGGCTGCCGCGAATTCAGAATTTTCAGACAGAAACCCGTAACCCGGATGAATCGCACCGGCATTGGTTTCCCGCGCTGCCGCCAGTATTCGCTCAATATCGAGATAGGACTGTGCGACCGGTGGCGGACCGATGCAGACCGCTTCATCTGCCTGACGCACATGCGGCGAGAGCGCATCCGCCTCCGAATAAACCGCGATGCTCCGGTATCCCAGTGCAGACGCCGTTTGCATCACCCGTACGGCGATCTCCCCCCGATTGGCGATCAGTATGCTGTTAAAAGTATTCACCGCCGCACCAATCGTCAGTCCGACCAGCTGGGTTTTCTTTTTTCAACAAATGCCGAGATCCCCTCTCTGCCTTCGCTACTCAACATGCCCTCGGCAAAGCGCTCTGCCGCCAGATCCAGCATGGCCTGGGGTTCGAGTCTGGCCGTCGCAAGAACAAGCTCCTTGGTTATTGCGTTCGCACCCGGTGCACAGCGCATCACCTGGGTTCTGATTTTCTGTTCTGCCTCATCCAGGGCATCCACATCGTCTACCACCTGATCTGCCAATCCGATTCTCTGCGCTTGCTCCCCGTCGAAACGTGCCGCAGTCAGCATAAGGCGCCGGGCCACCGGCAAGCCCACCCGCTGAACGACAAATGGCGCGATCTGGGCCGGGGCTATACCGAGCGTGGTCTCTGTTAATGCAAACCGCGACTCGTGGGTCACCACAACCAGGTCGCCCGCACAAGCCAGACCCAGCCCGCCAGCGATAGCTGCACCTTCGACCAGAATCACTACCACCTGCGGCATTTCATTCACTAACCGGAAAAGTTCGCCTGCTCTTCGACTCGCAGCCGCCACCAGTTCGTGTGACTCCGCACCACCCTGAAAATCTGACTGAAAAGCCTTTAGATCTCCACCGGCACAGAAAACCCCACCGCATCCGCGCAGCGTGATGCCTCGAATAGATCGGTCATCTCGGACCTCCTCCAGGGCATTACGTAACTCGGTGGTCATCTGTTCATTCAGCGCGTTGCGGGCTTCCGGCCGGTTCAGCCAGATCGTGAGCCAGGCCTGCTGGACATCCGATTTGATGGTCTTGGTGGGCAGCAGATCAGACATCGTCTTATAGTCGTGCAATACCAAAGCTGTTGGGACGCAGTGTTCGATTACGTGACTCCCAGCAGGTTTGGAGCGCAAAGCCCAGAACTTTCCGGGTATCCCGCGGATCGATCATGCCGTGGTCAAGCAAACGACCTGATGTGTAGAACGCATCGGACTGCCGATCATAGTGTTCAATGATGGCGTGTTTCTGTGCCTCAAGCGCTGCACTGTCGATCTCTTTGCCGCGGCGCCGGGCAGAATTGATCATCACATGCTCCATGGTCAGTGCCGCTTGTTCGCCGCCCATGACACCCGTGGTGGCATTGGGCCAGGTAAATAGAAAATCAGGTTCATAAGCATAGCCACACATACCGTAATTTCCTGCACCAAAACTGGCGCCAATATAGAGTGATATCTTCGGCACTTTCACGTTCGAGACCGCCTGGATCATCTTCGATCCGTGTTTGATCATGCCGGCATGCTCATACTCTATGCCCACCATGTAACCGGTCGTGTTATTAAGAAAAATGATCGGTAGGTTGGATTGATCGCATAACTGAAAGAACTGTGCGGCCTTGGTCGCACCATTGGGGTCGATGGGACCGTTATTACCGATCAGTGCGCAGGGCTGACCAAAAATCTCAGCCTGGATACACACCGTCGATACGCCGTAACGGGGCTTGAAGTCGACAAAATCAGAACCATCGGCGATGCGCGCCACGACTTCGCGGACATCATAGGGTTTCTGGTAGTCCACCGGCACAACGCCGGCAATCTCATCTGGACTGAATGCAGGTTCCTGGAACGTTCTTGGTTCAGGACGCGGGCAGGCACTGTTCCAGTCCAACCGGCCGATCAGGTCGCGCGCGATCTCGAGGCCATGGCTGTCGTCTTCAGCCAGATATTCCACCAGTCCAGAGACTGACGCGTGCATCTCCGATCCGCCGAGTTGTGCGTCTTCGGCAACTTCACCGGTCGCGGCCTTCACCAAAGCGGCGCCGGCCAGTGCTGCCATCCCGTTTTTCTTTACGCCGATAACATAATCACTCATGCCCGGCTGGTAGGCGCCACCGGCTGTTGATGGACCGTGCAGCACCACAATAGTCGGTATGCCCGCAGCACTGAGGCGTGCCAGACCGTGGAACATACCGCCACCATTGGCCCAAAGTTCGACGGTGTACTGCATCAGATTGGCGCCTGCACTTTCCACCAGGTGAATCAGGGGCAATCGCTGTTCCTGTGCCACACGCAAAACACCCAGTGCTTTACTTATAGACGTGGTGGTCGAAGCGCCGGCATTGATGCCGCTGTCGTCAACAAACACCATACAGCGCACACCGCTGACGAAGCCGATACCACAGATCATGCTGGCCCCGGGAATACTGCTGCCCGGATCTTGGTCATCGACCAGATAGTTGGCCATATTGTAGAGCTCAAGAAACGGTAGGCCCGGATCCAGCAGGCCCGATAATCGTTCACGCGGCGTAAGCTGACCGCGTTCCTCAAATCGCGGCCGGCGACGCTCCGACAGATCGTGCGCGCGTCTCTCCAGGCAACGCAGCTTCTCCACCAAGGCAAGCATCTCTTCGCGGTTGGCAACGAACCCTTCGCTGCTGGGATCAATACGGGAACGGTATTGGGTCATGAGATTCGCTCCGCAAGTGGTACTGGCAGATCGATAGGCTGGGCCAGCAGGATCTGGGCATAACCTTTGCCTTGGGCGTCATTCCTCAGACTGGCAATGCCGCCGCCACCGAGCACATCATGCAGCACGAAATTAATGGCGTGTATCCCGGGCAAAAGAAAGCGCTCTACCCGCCCGTCGAGAAAGCGCGAAAAACAGCTGGCCACCACCTCGGGTGTCAACGCGGTCCAGATATAGGGCAGGTATTCGGACTGACGGGCGATGATACCGATATTGGCCTGATCACCCTTATCACCACTGCGCCCATAAGCCAGCTGGATCAGAGGTACCGGGGTCAATGCGCTTTGTGCTTTAGGGCTCGGCGGCAACGTATGCGGTACCGGCACGGCAGGCTCTGAAGTCAGAACCGGCGCAACCGTATGGTCAATGGTTTCCCCGCCCCGGTGGATGCGCACGCTGACTTCCTCTTTGGAAAGCAAAAAAGAGAACAGGCGAATTACGGGTGAGGGCTTTGGCCGTCCACCGGCAAAAACGCACAAGCCAGGCGGCGTTGCAAGACCCAGACCCGTTATCTCTTTCAAAAGAACACCAATCCCGGCCGCCGACCGGTGGCGGGCAGCAATCTTGAGGGCCACCTCCTGGTAATCAGCCACGTCACTGCCAAGAAAGTCCTCGGGCACACCGCCGAGTATCTCAATACTGGTTTCCGTAAAATCATCCAGCTGCTGGGACTTGATCTGCTTTTTTGCCCGGGCGATGGCCGCGTCGGCAAATACGCCGGCTTTTGACCGGGCATCAAAACCATTGAAGGTCAGCAGCTGACCCCCTCGAAATCCATCCGCGTATGTGGCACACACTTTATAGGCGGCCGGTGCTGCGTACCCTACAGAACCTTGCACCAGAACCCGGTTGGGCCCCTGCTGTTCAATCTGAATGCCGGAAAAGTCACAGACCACGTCCGGCAGTACATAAGCCTGAGGATCGCCGATCTCGTAGAGCGCCTGCTCGGCCACAGTGGCGACTGTGACCTGGCCGCCCGTGTTCTCCGGTTTGGTACACACGAAGGACCCGTCGGCGGACACTTCTGCAATGGGATAACCGATGTCGACCAGTGAATCCGCTACTTCATGCCAGTCGGTAAAGTTACCACCGGTGGCCTGCGGGCCGCATTCGAGTATGTGGCCGGCGAGCGACCCCCCAGCCAGACGATCGAACTCATCGGGTTTCCAGCCGAACGCATCGATACACGCACCCAGCGTCACGGCACTGTCGACACAGCGCCCTGTAATTACGATGTCCGCGCCCAGAGCCAAGGCCCGGGCGATGGGAAATGCACCCAGATAGGCATTGATACTCGCGATGCCCGCAGGATCCGGGAAATCCTGGTCGGAAAACATCTCCGCAAATCCCCGCTGGGCGAAGGCCGCCTTATGGACCATCAGATCATCACCGCTGACAACGGCTACGGTCAGGTCAAGACCTGCATCCTCGATAAGTTGCACGGCTGCAGCAGCACAGGCCTGGGGATTGACCCCACCGGCGTTGGATATCAGCTTCACACCCTGGGCAGCTATGTCGACCAAATGTGGTTTCAGCACCGCGTCGACAAAGTCCGTGGCAAAACCGCGGTTCTGATCTCGTGCGCGGGCTCGCGCCATGATCGACATCGTGATCTCGGCAAGGTAATCGTAAACGATGTAATCCAATCCACCGGCTGCAAGCAGTTGGGGCGTGGCCATTGCGGCTTCTCCCCAGAACCCGCTGGCTCCACCGATCCTTATGGTTCGCTTTGTCATAATCTGGTAATACTGCCGTGGGCACTGACTGCTGGCGCTTATCCAACCGAACCGGACCGGTGTCCGATTTCAAGATCGTTATCCGCGTGCCGGTTCTGGCCTCTAACCAGCAAGAGCGGTATCTGGGTCCAGTCGAGTTTACTGATCTGGCTCATATCCAGATCGCGCCGCAGTACTGAAGTCGATGGCATATAACGTATTGCAAAGCCTGCCCGGCGATCCCCTGACTGGTTTGCCGCCGAGCCATGCAGAAGATGTACATCGTGCAATGAGATCTGCCCAGGCTCAAGTTCCGCATAACGGGCTTTGTCTTCTTCAAATCTCGGGTCGTCAATGACCTGATGCAGGGTCAGGTCCGGACTGTTGTCCGTGCGGTGTGAGTAGATACCTGCTTTGTGCGAGCCGGGTATGTAACGCAGCGCACCATTAGCTCGCGTCGTCCGGTCGATCGCAACCCACGCTGTACACGTTCGTAGCGGCCGGATCGGCCAGTATTGCCCATCCTGATGCCACGGTACCGCCCGTCCCGTCGTCGCCTGCTTGCAGAAAAGATGGGTCGCCCAATTAATAATATCGGGCCCGATCAACTGTTCGACCATGTCCAGGATTTTGTCATCTGTGGCCAACGTGCTAAAGGCGCTGTGGCCAACGAGTCGCAACGGCGGCGCCTGGTCCAGATGCACATTAAATAGAAAATCTGTCGGCGTGTCGGGGTTAGTACTAATGACACTATCAACCGCACCGCGCAGACACTCGAGTTCAGTCTCAGATAATCGAAAGTTACGCGGTATTACAAGCCCATCTTCGCGATAACTCTCGATTTCACTCGTAGTTAGCATAACGCCCGGTAAGCCCTAAATTAATCAGAATGGCTACCTTAATGCCGAGGGACTGAATTGGGCAAGTTTTAAGCCCAGCTGCTGCATGGCCCTGACTGCTATAGCTCCGAATCGGCCAC
>JASMBC010000056.1 GCA_030754035.1 Arenicellales bacterium
CTTGGGGTCCTGGTTTTTCATCTGCCCAAAAGCCCGCCGGGCGCAAAGATAAGCGCCATGCACGTTGGTGTTCAGCACTGCCTGCCACTCGGCTAACGGCAACTCATCGATATCGACCGGCCGGGCACCGATGCCGGCGTTGTTAAAAAGCACGTCAATGCGACCAAAGCGGCCGACTGTTGCATCGAACAGATCGTCGACATCTTCCTCACAGCCCACATCTGTCTGCTGGCACAGCGTGCTTTGCGAATCGGCGCCAGCCTCTGACACCGCGCTGTGCAGCAATTCTTCGCGCCGTCCGGCAAGCGCCACACAATAGCCGTGCTGCAAAAAAATTTGGGTAACGGCTTTACCCACCCCGGTACCCGCACCAGTCACGACAGCAACCTTTTGGCTTTCTTTCATTTTTATATCCTTAGAACGTTTTCGACGAGTCAAACCGGCAAGTCAGATAGTTATCTGAATCCGCACCCCAAGTCCCGTGCAGCGAATCCATCACGCGCATTCTGACAGCATGGGCGCGACACCCAACCGGGCAAGATACATCATTAAATGAATCCGCGTTTGCGAACTTTAACTTAGTCGTAACCTGCTCGCCATCGAACAACGTTTATACGTCTGCCCGCAGGCGGGCGGGTAAACCAATCCGCGCCCTTCTCAGATCGCGCCCGCATCATCTTTTGGATTTAGAATTGATCGGGTCAGAAAACAACTTGGCCGTGGTGCTGATACCTACGTTTGAAACATTGCCACCAGAAATTTAATTCTGGATCCATCGGAGCTTCTTATGACTGATTCAAGCCTCAACCTCGGATTTCCCGTCACTAACTGGTGTCCACCGCCATTTCCTTGTAGCGGACCTCTTGCAGGGTCCTACTGTCGGCTAGAGGCGCTTAATGCGAAGCATCACGCGTCGGAGTTGTTCGACGCCTTTGCCCAAGACGCAGATGGCCTGGACTGGGTCTATCTGGCGTACGGCCCTTTTGCTACGCCAAAGGCATTACAGTCATGGCTGGAAGAAATCAGTACACAATCGGATCCAATGTTCTATGCCGTCGTTGACCCTCAAGGCAAAGCCATGGGAGTAGCCAGTTACCTTCGTATCGCGCCGGCCAGTGGCTCGATCGAAGTCGGGCATATTCATTTCTCACCTCGACTGCAAAAAACGCCAGCTGCCACGCAAGCCATGTACCTGATGATGAAACATGCTTTTGAGCTGGGGTACAGACGCTACGAATGGAAATGCGACGCCCTGAACGAACGGTCGCGTCGCGCTGCACGGCGCCTGGGTTTTTCGTTCGAAGGGATTTTTCGCCAGGCAATGGTTTATAAAGGGCGCAACCGTGATACCGCATGGTATGGGACTATTGACCTGGAATGGCCACAACTTAAAGTTGCATTTGAGGCCTGGCTTGACCCGGCTAATTTTGATAACAATGGTGTGCAGAGGAAATCTCTATCTGAACTGACTGCCCCGATCCTGGTGTCCGTTGACCCATGAACCAGAAACTTCCCACACAGGAATGGCGACGCATCAGCAATGGTTATGATGCCGTAGCGAGCCGATCGTGCTCTATCCACAGCGATTGTTACCTTGAGCCGCAGTTTTTGCAGATCGAGCAAGAACAGATATTCGCAAGAACCTGGCAGTTTCTTTGCCATGAAGAACAACTGCGTGAACCCGGCAGTTATGTCACTGCCGATATTCAGGGGCAAAGCATCGTCGCCATGCGTGATACGCAAGGTGAACTGCGCGCCTTTTATAACGTCTGCAAACACCGCGGCCATGAACTGCTGAGCGGTGCCGGCAAGGTGAAGGCCATAACCTGTCCTTACCATGCATGGGTCTACAACCTTGACGGCAGCCTGCGCCGGGCCAGACGCAGCGAATTGATTGAGAATTTCTGTGAGGCTGACATTCACCTGGACACTATCCGCGTGGAAACCTTCTGTCACCTGGTATTCGTGAATCTCGACAACGACTCGTCGGCGCTGGCCGATGTGTCCGAAAACCTCGCTAGCGAAGTCCTATCCTATGCGCCGGACCTGGCGGACCTGACCTTCGCCCATCGCCTGACTTACCGCATCCAGGCCAACTGGAAATCGGTAGTCGACAATTTTCTGGAATGCTATCACTGCCCGGTAGCCCACAAGGACTTTGTCTCGCTGGTCGAGATGGATACCTATAAAGTCACGACGCACGGCATTTACTCAAGTCATATGGCGCAGGCCGGGCGTACCGACAACCAGGCCTATAACATCTCGGGTGCCAGCGTCACCGACCATGCCGTATGGTACCTGTGGCCTAATACCACACTGATGCGATACCCCGGCCGAGGTAACTTTATGGTCTGGCGCTTCATTCCAGTTGGTCCGGAAGAAACTTACGAGGAATTCGATTTTTTCTTTGAAACCGCTCGGCCCGAACCTGCTGAACTCGAGGCCATTGCCTTCATCGACAATGTGCTACAACCTGAAGATATCAGCCTGGTAGAGAGCGTACAGCGGGGAATGCGCACCCCAGGCTTTACCCAGGGGCGCTACCTGGTTGACCCTGATGGCTCGGGCATGAGTGAGCACGGGGTGCATCACTTCCATGGCCTGATTCTGGATGCGTACCAGCGGGCATGCAGCCTATGAGCGCAAAGTCACCTGCTTCGCTCAGTGGACGGGTTGCCCTGGTGACCGGTGGCGTCGGGGGAATCGGCACCGCCATCTGTGAGCGCCTGTCAGCCGAGGGTGCAACCGTCTACGCCGCAGACATCAGCGGTGATCCTGGTTCAGTGCCCGCGCAGGTACTGCATGCTGAGTGTGACGTCAGCTCAGAAGCAAGCGTCACCAACGTGATGCAAAGGATCAACACCGAACAGAGCCGGCTCGATATTCTGGTGAACGCGGCCGGCATTGAGATCGAAAAAACAGTTGAAGAGACTTCGCTCGAAGAGTGGAACCGAATATTCGCCATTAACGTTACCGGAACGTTTTTGACCTGCAAGCATGGTCTTGCACTAATGCGCCAGGTGGGTGGAGGCTCAATCATCAACTTTGGCTCTTACGACGGCTTTATCGCAGACCCGGGGCTGGCTGCCTACTGCGCAACCAAGGGAGCCGTCCATGCCCTGACCCGGGCGCTGGCCTGCGATCATGGCCCCGATAACATCCGGGTAAACGCCATCTGTCCCGGGTACATCGATACCCCGATGCTGCAAAGTTTCTTTGGTTCCAGCGGTGATATCGACAGCCTGAAAAATGAAGTCCGCCGGGTGCACCCGATTGGCCGCTACGGCACACCCGAGGATGTGGCTAATCTGGTGAACTGGCTGGCTGGGGACGAGGCGCGCTATGCTTCGGGCCAGTTATGGGTGCTTGATGGCGGACTGACAGCCCAGGCTCAACAGATGCGTCTTTAATTACCCATGGGCGGACAACTTAAAAACAAAACCGCTGTCATCACTGGTGGTAGCCGCGGAATCGGGCGATCCATGGTCGAACTTTTTGCCCGTGAAGGGGCACAGGTGCTGACCTGCAGCCGAAGCGAGCGCAAAGACCCATTACCTCAAGGTATTTCGTCACTTACAGCTGATGTCAGTCGCAGCGACGACGTAAAGAAGCTGGCGAGCGAGGCCGTTAGTCGCCTAGGCAAGATTGATATTCTTGTTAATAACGCAGGCGTGCAGGTAGAGAAAACTGTCGTTGACAGTACCGATGAGGATTTTGAAGCGCTGATGAGTGTAAATACCTGGGGCGTTTTTGCACTCTGCCGGGAATTTATTCCACTGATGGCCGGTAACGGCGGCGGGACCATTATTAACATCGGCTCTATCAGTGCCGATCATGCCGACCCATCGATGGCGCTGTACAACGCCTCCAAGGCCTTTGTTCACAGCTTGACCCGCTCAATCGCGGTCGATCATGGTCACCAGGGCATACGCTGCAACGCAATCTGCCCTGGCTGGATCATGACCGAGATGGCTGACGCTGCCTTTGATCTTGCAGATGACCCCGATGCGGCCAGGGCTGATGCCCTGGCTCGCCACGCGGCCGGGCGTTTTGGCCAGCCCAAGGATATAGCGCAAGCCGCCCTGTGGCTTGCCTCCGATGGCGCAAGCTTCATAACCGGGCAGACGCTGACCATCGACGGCGGCCTGATCGCAGCCTCACCCCTGCGTCCGGGGTTTTTCTAGCAGGCAAACCACTCTGCCACGTCCTCTGCTCATTGGCGACATATAAGCCAGCACTCAGCCTTGATGAATTCAGTTAATCGGCCAGGCCTTTAGCCGCCTGACGGACTCCATCGGTTAACTGCTGCCTGGGCGACGCTTTTGCCCCACTCCTGCAGAAAATGCCCACCATCTTTTACCTCAAACGGGTCAGGACAACCGCGGATAGTTTTTTGCAAACCCATCATTGCCGGTGGCGGGATAACCGGATCGGTCATACCGATCGCCATAAAGGTTTTACCGGTCCATTGCTGTGACAGCCAGTCACGGGCATCGCGTGACAACGCGGCGCCGGGTGCATCTGGATGATCAGGCACCAGTTCCGGAAAGGCCCGGGCCCCTGCTTTGTAGGTGGCATCCGGGAAAGGCGCATCGTAGGCTGCTTTTTCCGCATCACTAAGATGCGGGCAGGCCCGACCCAGCAATCGGCCTGCCGACATATCGGGATTGTCCCGACACCATTGACGCCAGGCGAGAAAACCATCTCCCAAGGGCTTGTCCCCCGTGCCCAGAACAGTATTCATCAACAGCAATCGCGAGAAGCGCAATGGGGGCTCCATCGGCAACGTCAAACCCAGTATGCCACCCCAATCCTGGCCGACCAGCGTGAGGTTTGTTAGTTTCAGTCGTGCAAGGAAGGCCAATAACATATTGCGGTGAAAATCAAAGGTATACACCGCCTGCTCTGTGGGCTTGTCTGAACGGCCAAAACCAAACAGGTCCGGAACGATTACCCGGGCGTCCGATTCAAGAAAAACCGGGATCATCCGGCGAAACAGAAATCCCCAGGTGGGCTGACCATGCACGCACAAAAATGTCTGACTGGCATCACTAGGGCCCAGATCAAGATAATGGCAACGCAACCCTTCATAACCGGCGAGGTCATCAAGATAGTTAGGCAGGTAGGAGAAATCCGGCAATTGTGTGAAACGTTCTTGCGGCGTTCTTAAGGTGTCTTTCACTGGAGTTTTCCTCAATTACGCATCAGGCCATTGGTGACAACTCACTGTCTTTGACAATGCACCTATTACGCCTGGTTAAGGCTTGTGTCGGAGTACTTGGCATTACAATATAACCTGTTACTTCAAGGAACCCTTTATGTCCAAACACAACGCCCTGACGACTTTCGGCCGGACCGGCAATCCCATGTTCCGCGGTGAGGCGTTCAAACCAGACGCCACCTTTGCCGACTCAGCAACAGACGGCCGGATGACGCTCGCGGGAACTGTCAACAAGACAGGTATTCTGCTGGTGCTCTGCTTCATCACTGCTTCTTTTACCTGGAATATTTTTTTCCGCAGTGGAGATCCCGCCGCAGTCACCGGTTTGCTGTGGATCGGGCTGATCGGCGGTCTGGTGCTGGCTTTGATTACGATCTTCAAGCGCCAGTGGGCAGGGATCACGGCACCGCTGTATGCATTGGCAGAAGGCCTCGCTCTAGGTGGGATTTCGGCAATGTTCGAAGCGCAGTATCCCGGCATCGTGATACAGGCGATGGGCCTGACCTTTGGCACGCTGGGGATATTGCTGCTTGCCTACAAGAGTGGGTTGATCAAACCGACCGAAAACTTCCGGCTGATGATCGTTGCCGCCACCGGCGGTATTGCCCTTTTATACCTGGTCAGTTTTGTTATGGGTTTTTTCGGGTCCAGTATCGGCTTTATTCACAGCAACGGTCTATTTGGTATCGGCTTCAGTCTTTTTGTGGTGGCCATCGCTGCGCTTAGTCTGGTGCTGGATTTTGACTTCATAGAGGAAGCCGCCGAGCGCGGTGCGCCCAAATACCTCGAGTGGTATGGCGCCTTCAGTTTGATGGTGACTCTGATCTGGTTGTATCTTGAGATACTTCGGCTGCTGGCCAAACTGCGCAGCCGCAACTGATGGGCTGGAACGAGATCATATTTGGCGGCCTGATTGTCATTGGGCTTGGCGCCTTTTTCTTTTTCGGACGTTTTCGTGCCGGCAAGACACAACGCGATCGCTCGGACAAAATCCGCTGGTGGCGCAAATCCTAGTCACACTAGTATGACAATACCCGCCGCCGCACTTGCGGGTGAAGTTTTCTCTATGGGTTCACGGACGACTGAAAGAAACGCCACATCACATCCATTGGGGCGGTGCCTCCCACGCCAGGTTCGTCGCCTCCCATCCACTCACGCCCAGCACGTTCATGTGTCGCGCCTGGCGTTATTTTCGGCTTGTCCGGCCGGGTTTCTGATTCACTGATACCCAGATCGTCTCCTGGCGCGCCCCCATCCCATAGGCAGATTGCGAGTTTGCGGCAGACCTTTCCCTGGGCATCCTTGGTGAAACAGCGCAACATCTTCTGCCCTGAGCCCTCAAGCTCAAAAAGCCGGCGATACCCTTCGGGCACAATGCCGCCGACATCCGGCATGCCATATCGATCACCCATATCGGTTGGCGCAAAGCCACAATCAAGATAACCGTCGTTATCGGTTACATATTTAGCGAACACCTGCAGCACTGATGGATAAAGCCACACGGAATTCCATCCGCCTCCTGCGTTGCCGGGGTGGTCGGCGTAAGTTCGGCCATCGTAGGGTTCAAACCGGTCGAAGATTTCATTGGCGTGCAGAATCCACGGTGAATTCCCCTCCGGCGGGGCATGGATCCACTTAAGGTGATCGTTGCGTCCTGCTTGATCTACCCCGCCCACAGGGACTAGGGCCTTGAATACGCCGGATGTCTCTGGATGCCTGGAAAGCAGATAGGACATTAGACCGCCATTTGAGAACCCAGTTGCAAATATCTGCTCCGGATCTACACAATAGTGATCCATGGTCCACTGAATAATCGCCAGGGTAAAATCAATCTCTCGCCGGGTTGAGATCTCGTCGTCTTCGCTGTTGGAGCCACACCAGTCACACGGAATACCATCCACCAGCAAACATCCGTCGTCGACAGCCTGACAGGAAGGGACCGCCCAATTCTGGCGGGTCCGACTGCGGCGCTTTTTCAACGCCCCCCAATTGAAATAATTGGTTTCCGTCATATCGCCTGTTGGATAGAGACTGATGAAGCCGACCGCTTCACCTTTTGGCTCAAGTCTGCGCTTCCAGCTATGCTTGCTGGTGCCGCTCTCCCCATACCCGTGATACCCCACCACGATGGGACACGGTGTGCAATTACTGCCATCACACCGGCACTTGTCGGGCACGGTCAGTTCCAGTTTTCTCTGGCCGTAATCATTACCATCCCCGATATCGAACGGAAACGGTGGCTCAATGCCAGAATCCCCCGTTGTACATCCCAAAGATTGATCCTGTTTCTGCGCAAACGATGGTTCGCCGCCAAGGAACAACACAACAAGGCACA
>JASMBC010000057.1 GCA_030754035.1 Arenicellales bacterium
AGTTCACGGTAAAGATCCTGGCAGTTACGGTTCAGCGCCAGAATAGCATCGGCGATCCCGCCAACACGGGAGCTCTGGGCACTCGCCAGAAAACGTACCAGCCACGGTACCAGGTACGGCAGGTAAGCCCAGCGCAGTGCGACCGGTCCATCAGGAGAGAGGGTCCAGCGTGGGATGCTCTTCCATTGTCCCGGCAGGGACTGTGGCACACACGACCACGGGGAAATCACACCCGCGTTGCCAAAACTCGTTCCCTGGCCCGGCGCTTCCCAGTCAACGACCCGTACAGTCAGGCCGCTATTGGCAAGTTTCAGTGCACAGCAGATGCCAACAATGCCCGCTCCAATAACTGTTACGTCGTGAGAGTCAGCCTCAGACATTATCCGGAAGAACAGGCCGGGCGCTGCGCCAGACCATTATCTGCTGCAGAAGTACCGGCGCGACAAACGCCAATGCCAGCAGATCGCTCTGGATTCCAGGCGCCACCAGCAACACGCCTGCCAGCGCCATTGACCAGCGAATAATGACGGGCATCCGCACCAGGAAATAGCCCGCAACGGAAGTCGCGACCATAAAGATGCCCACCGCACAGCTGAGTGTTGTCGACAGGAACGACGTCCAGGTGAAGTAATCCTCGATAACGATCAGCATGGCCGGAGAATAGACAAACACCATCGGCACCATCAGCTTGGCGATGCCCAGAGTGAAGGCAGATACACCGGTGCGAAAGGGGTTGGCGCCGGCAATCCCAGCTGCAGCATATGCCGAGGCGCAGACCGGTGGAGTAATCTCCGAGATGACCCCGTAATACAGAACGAACAGATGAGATGCCAGTGGTGGCACCCCGAGGTTGGCCAATGCCGGCTGGGCCACTGTAACAAGCATGATGTAGAGCGCCGTAGTCGGCAACCCGGCTCCCATCAGGATACAGGTGACCGCAATAAGCAACAACGATATAAACAGAGTCAGACCCTGGATCGAAAAATTGATTAGCGGAATCCAGGCAAAGAGTGAATACAGATTTTCGCCGATCGCAAGTGCTCCGTTTGTGACCATGAAACCGAGGCGAAAGCCCAATCCGGTCGAGTTGACCACACCGACCACGATGCCGATGGCGGCACATACTGCACCCACGGCCAGTGCGTAACGCACGCCGGTTGCGCAGCCCTCGAGGATGTCGCGCAAGCCGATACGGTGCATGGGGTTGACCAGCCCGACTCCCAGGGCAGTAGTGATGCCCCAGAAAGCTGCCATGTGCGGCGAATAACCGCTGAACAGTACATAAATCAGCACCACCAGAGGCAAAGCGGTCGGCCATCCTCTTTTCAGTACCGCCAGCAGACGCGGGATCTCCTCAGCCGGCATACCTTTGAGGCCCAGACGTTTGGCCTTGAAGTGCACGATCGACAACACACCCACATAGTGCATGGCTGCGGGCACAATTGCCGCAAGCACGATGGTCGTATACGGCACCTCGAGGAATTCCGCCATGACGAACGCCGCTGCACCCATGATCGGCGGCGTAATCTGCCCGCCCGCGCTGGAGGCAGCCTCAACCCCGCCGGCAAGGTGCCCGGGATATCCCATGCGCTTCATATTGGGAATGGTCAGCGACCCAGTCGAGACCGTGTTGGCAATCGAGGACCCCGAAATGGTGCCGAAAAATGCCGAAGACACGACACTGACTTTGGCCAACCCGCCGGTATAGCGGCCCGCGATTACCGTTGCTACGTCCACAAAAAACTGACCCAGACCCATGCGTTGTGCAATCACACCAAACAGGACGAAATGAAATACCACGGTGGATACGATCCACAAGGTCACGCCGTAGATACCCTCGGCGGGAAAATACATGTTGTTGATGTACTGTGCCCAGTTGATGCCGGGGTGCTTGAGAATCATCAGGGGCATGTACTGACCGAGTACCGCGTAGACGGTAAATAGAAGAATAATGATCGGAACTATGATGCCAAGGGTTCTGCGCACAGCCTCCAGCAGCACCGCGATCAGAATAGTGCCAAAGACCACGTCAATAAACGCGGGGTCTCCCTGGCGCAAGACCTGTTCGGGCAGGAAAAAGCGCCGACCCAGCAACTCGAAATCAATTTCGTACCAGGTGATGCCGATATAAAGTGACGACGCCACCCCAGCCAGGATCAGCAGCCAGTCCCAAAGCGGCACATTGGAAAAACGCCACCAGGTGTTGGCATGCAACTCGCGGGAACGATTCCTTTTGAGCATCGGGTAACCGATGAACACCAGGATGATTACGCCCGACATATGAAAACCCATGTGCCAGTAATCGACCGGCACACCAGTGCCCGCTGTCACATAGTGATAAGCCGCGAAAAGAATCGAGAAAAGGAAGGTAAACCTGACCAGCCACGGTCCAACTGCCCTGATCTGAAGACCGGAGTCGTACTGTTGCTCAAGCTTTTCGGTCTGTTCGACATTGAGTTGCGCCACCAACAACCCCCCCCCTACCGCTTTAGGACTTCAGAAAAAAGAACGGAGGCAGGCATCCGCCTGCCTCCGTTCCGACTTACTGCAACATCACAGCTGATCAGTTGATCATGCCGATTTCTTTGTAGTAGCGCTCAGCACCCGGATGCAACGGAATCAATACGCCTTTGAGCGCTGTTTCCAGTTTAATGGCCTTGCCCTTAGCGTGACCCTTATCCAGCAGTTTGCGGGTGTTCTTGTTCCACAAAGCCTTGGTGATATTGTAAATCAGCTCTTCAGGCTGGCCGGCTGATGTAACCAGCTGGCCATTGACCGCCACCGTGGGAACATCGTAGCCGATGGTCTCGTACACTCCTGCCGGAATGTCTGAAGGCACATAGTAGGGAATGATGCCGTTAATCGCTTTGCGTTCATCTTCGGAGAATTTGTACAGTTCAAACCCTTTGGTCGAACCCAGCTGGATTAACGCAGCAAACGGAGTACCCCCGGCATAGAAGAAGGCATCCAACTGGCCGTCCGCCAGGCGTTGGGCGCTTTGCCCCAGGCCCAGTTCATGCTCTTTAGCCTCGATACCGTAGTGCTTGAGAATCATGCGCACCGATACCTGGGTGCCTGAACCGGCTGCAGCAACACCAACGCGCTTGCCGTTCAAATCTTTCAGACTGGAAAAATGCACACCCTTGGGTGAAACCAGGTGCATGTCTTCAGGGTACAGATTGGCAATCACCCGAACATTATCCTTCTTGTTGCCGACGAATTTGCCTTCGCCGTTATAACCCTGGGTCACACTCTGTGCACCGGCAAGGCCAGCATCCAACTGGCCAGCATGGATTGCGTTCATGTTGGCTACCGAAGCGTTGGTCGATACTGCGATCGCGACCAGCCCCGCCACACCGCAACTGCCGCCCTTGTCACAGGCGCGCGAGCCAGGCGGGTTTGAAATCGCATTGGCGATAAGACCACCGATCGGGTAGTAGGTACCACCGGCGCCGCCGGTGCCGATGCGGAAGAACGTCATGTCCTGTGCCTGGACACTGCCCATCATCAGGCCTAAACCGGCTACAACGCCAGCCAGTAAACCTCTCTTGACTATCATCATCTTGTCTCCTCAATTAGGTGTAATGCTGAGAAAAACCGGCCCTCTATACGGAAAACGGGATCCGGGGTCAGCGACTATCCACCTACCAAGACATATTGTCAAATTATTACAGAGTTATTTTTGATAGAATTTTGTAATGAATATGCAAGTCTGGAAACCATAGGCCTCGGCATGAACCTGAAACAACTGAACGCTTTCCAGGAAGTGATGCGCACCGGGTCAGTGACCGAGGCCGCGGCGAACCTCGGCTGTACCCAGCCTGCCATCACCAACCTGATCCATCGTCTTGAGAACAGCATCGGTCAGACCTTGTTTCAGCGACGCAACCGCCGCCTGCTGCCTACCCCCGAAGCCCACTACCTAATGAACGAAGCAGCCGCAATCCTCGACCAGGTCCAGAACGTGGAAACCAAAATGCGCAGCGCCGCCAACCTCAAGGCTGGCGAATTACGCATCGCCTGCATGCCCATTATCTCCGACCTCTTGGCATCACAAGTTATTGCCGACTACGTCAGTACCCGACCCGATGTCAGCATCTATCTGTCGAGTCAGCCGTCACATCAGGTATATGACAGCCTGGCCTCCCAGCAGTTCGACATCGGCTTTGCCGAGATTGAAACGGAAAGTCCGCTGGTGAACGCCGAGGAGATCACCGAGCGCTGTGTGTGTGCGCTCAATTGCGATCATCCCCTGGCCAGCCAGGAAATGATTCATCTTCGCGAAATCGCGCCGGAGCCGCTCGGCATATTTCTGCCCGGTAATGCGACTCGGCTACGGCTTGAACAAGCTGCTCGCGATTGCGGTACTGATCTGAATATCCGCTTTGAGATGGCCAATACCGTCTCCCGCTTCCCGCTGATTGAAGCAGGCCTCGCCTGGTCACTCGCCAGCCCGTTGACCGTTAATTACTTTGAGAATCAATGGAATCAGCTCGGCAGAAGCAACATCGTTTTTCGCCAACTTGAACCCGCTATTGCCTACCGAACTGCGATCCTGACACCGCGCCACCGGTTACCGTCGTTACTGGCGCAGGACTTCTCGGGCTATTTCAACAACGCTATCCGCCAGGTAATGGGTAGTCTGGACTGAACCGGCCTTCGACAACTCACCCGCAACTGGCGACAGCTGCTCGTGACCCGTCGTTATAGCGGCCTCAGTTCACCGTAACGCTGCCACTGTCCCGGCTTTTCGCAGCAACTGCGACGCCAGCGCGCCCTTGAACCTCAGTGGCACCCAGAGCTAGAGTGGCATCCATCTGGACCTGCTCCCGGCGACGCCATGATAGAACACAGCCGCGTGATCATGCACGCTGATATGGATGCGTTTTACGCCTCCGTGGAGCAGCGCGACCACCCCGAGTTGCGAGGCCGACCGCTGGCCGTGGGTGGAGCCAGTGCACGCGGGGTCGTGGCTGCGGCCAGTTACGAGGCCCGTCGCTTCGGAGTGCGCTCGGCCATGCCGTCAGTGGAGGCCAAGCGCCGCTGCCCGCAGCTGACTTTCGTGCGCGGCAACATGGCACTTTATAAAAAAGAATCGGCCCGGCTGTTTCAGATCTTCAAGGAGTTCTCGCCGATCGTAGAGCGGGTGTCGCTGGATGAAGCTTTTCTTGACCTGACCGGCAGCGCGCGCCTTATGGGTCCGGCGAAACAGGTGGGACAACAGTTACGCCAACAGGTTCATCAGCAAATGTCTCTGCCAATTTCCGTCGGCATTGCTCCGATCAAGATGGTCGCAAAGATCGCAAGCGCCGCCGCCAAACCCGATGGCTTGCTTGAGGTGACGGCCAGCGAGGTGCAGCGCTTTCTCGAACCCCTGCCGGTTGGGCGCATCTGGGGGGTCGGGCCGATAGCCCAAGAGCACCTGGAAGAACTGGGATTTCACACCATCGGCGATGTAGCCCGTGCAACAACAGATGACCTGCGCCATGCCCTGGGAGACTGGGGTGTTGAAATTGCGCAACTGGCGCGCGGCCAGGATATCCGTGAGGTCGAGGCTTACCGTGAGGCGGTGTCGTACAGCGAGGAGCATACCTTTGCACAAGACATCACAGAAAAACATGAGCTGGAACCTCTGGTGCGCGAACATGCAGAATCGGTCGCACGACGGCTGCGCCATGACGGTGTGAGGGCTCACACCGTGGTACTGAAATGGAAATCAGCACAGCGCCGTGCACCGGGCGCTCGCGGTTACCCGGTGTTTACTCGGCGCACGACCTTGGCACAGCCTACGGATGACGGCCGCACTATTGCCGAGCATGCCACCCACCTGCTTTACCGCTCAGGGCCAGATGGTGCGATACGATTGCTTGGGGTGGGCTGTACCGGCCTTACCAGTGATTCTGTCGATCAGTTACCGCTGTTTGGCGCAAGTACTGATGCGCGCCGCTCCACCCTGAACCGGACAGTAGACCAGATCACCCAGCGCTTTGGTAATAAAGCCATTGGCGCCCTTGCGCGCAAAGATCGCGAACAGGTCGGGTTGTCGATGCAAATCAAACGTGGCGACGAACCGGACGGGTAAAAGGCTCAAGGTCGCACCAGTTAGCAATGAAAAGCGCGATGGTACCGGTCACGCGCTGCAGTGATTCGAGACTCACGCGCTCATCGAACGCATGGATGTCCTGGGAGACCGGCCCGTATACCAGGCAGGGACAGTCATCGTACAGTACGAATACCCTGCCATCGAGATAGCCCGGCGTGACAAAGGACTCCAGGCTTGAACCGAAACTCGCCGCGTGGGCCTGGCCCAGCACCTGTTCGGCCGCACTGCCTTCTTCCAGCACATAGCCGCGTGCAAAAAACCCGTTGTACTCGACCTGCGGCAGGTTGTTGCACAGAAAGGGATGATCACGGGCATGCACCGTGATGCAATCCTCAATCTCCCTTGCTGCATCTCGCGGGTCAATGCCGGGATAGATTGCTGCGCGCACATCCAGCGTGCACCAGGCCGGCACCGACGATGCCCAGTCACCCCCGCTGATCCGGCCGATATTGAAATTAATTGGATGCTCAAGGGAGTCAAAATAGCGGTGAGCAAAACGCTCCTCGTTCCAGCTGGCCTCGAGCACCTTCAGCGCTTTGATTACTGACCAAGCTGACTCGATGGCGTTGGCACCCTGCCCCGCCTCACGCACGTGTACTGGCCGGCCACGCACGTGTACCCGAAACCAGATCACCCCGCTATTCGCCCGTACCAGCATATTCTCCTCTGGCTCGGGAATCAGTGCAGCATCGGCGCGGTAGCCCCGGACCAGGGCTGAGAGCGCGCCATTGCCCGTGCATTCTTCTTCGGTTACCGACTGAACATGTACCCGGGCAGCTGGCTGCCAGCCCAGTGTCTCAAGCGCATCCAGCGCAGCCAGGTTGGCACAGAGCCCGGCTTTCATGTCGGCGCCGCCCCGTCCGTAAAGCCAGTCACCCTCGACCCAGGGCTCAAAAGGTGGCCGGGTCCACATATCAAGCGGTCCAGTCGGCACGACATCGACATGCCCGTTGAGTATCAATGATCGACCCTGTTCATGATCCGGCGAATGCGTGCCTACTACATTGATAGCATTGTCGTAATCGACCTTGACTGGGGAAAATCCTGGGTGACCCTCTATATCGCCAACGTCAATTGCCCAGCGGTCCATGGTGTAGCCGCGCGCAGCCAGTGCCTCGAAAAAATGATCCTGCGCAGCACGCTCCTTACCACGGGTGGAGTCCAAAGCCATCATCTG
>JASMBC010000058.1 GCA_030754035.1 Arenicellales bacterium
ATAGATGCGGCTGGGGATGAGCATGCGGTAAGCCTTGGTCGCCTGCCCGAGCATGAAACAGCCTACGCCATGACGGTGCACAAGTCACAGGGTTCGCAGGCGCGCCAGGTGGTACTGGTCTTGCCGACACAACTCTCACCGGTACTCTCACGCGAGCTGATCTATACCGGTATTACCCGAGCTGAGCAATCGCTTGCGATCTGGGCTGCACACGAGGTGCTCGCCGGCGCGATAGGCCGTAGTGCGCAACGGGCGACTGGCCTGGCCGATCGGCTGCAGGGGCGATCAGCGAGCGGGCCATAATCAAGAGTTGTTCGGGTTGTTAGGCTGCACTTTTATTGATTGCTATAGATTTAGCGATAAAAATAAGGCACACACCTCCCAAATAGAGCAGGGTTGAGAACAATAAGGGACCAAAAATATTTACTAGAACTTCCATTGTGCTTTCTTTCGTTTAAAGTGTTTTTTGGCAATTCAAGACTCCAAAGAAGTATCTCGGGAGCGCGACAAGGAAGGGTAATCAATGCGCGCCAATCTTTGGTTTTAGAGCAGGTCCAACAATCGCTTCAACAACGGGGTTAGAGCGTTCTCCAGTATGGTCGCCAGGACGATGCCAAGCGCAATGGATAATGTCAGTTTCCAATATGTGATCTTCATATTTTTCTCCAAGAATGTGAGGCGAGCAGTTACAGGTATTCCATTGCAAAGCTCTACCCTTATTGGTGTTCCAGGTAATGTAACTGATGATCCAACAATGGATTAATCATCCAGGCTAGCCCGGTGCATACAGCTGTTTGGTGCGGCTCGGCTTTTTGAGGGTATTTTCCGATAGCCTCCAGACCATATTAGCTACAAACATCACCACCACAAGGATGGCAAAGGCGGCTATCGCGTAGCGCCAGTCCTTGGCCATAAAGACAAAGCGACAACCAGCAGCAGAACCACCAGCCCTGCTGGATCGTCTATACCGAGCAACTTTCCGGTTAATGCCATCACGGTATCCACCACTTCACTCCATGACCGTCTTTATGCAGACTGGTTTTATCTCAGTTACTGCCGAGCGGCAATAAAGTTCACCATCAACGACGATCCACCCGGATAAGGCTTGGGCCCCACTAGCAGTTAGATCTCCCACGGATCAGCCTGGCTTAGCGGCTGGCATCATTACGGGGCAGGAATCTGAAACTGTATCGTGTGGTTTCAGGGGTAGGCGAGGAACTCCTCGGCGGGCGCGCTGTCGCCGTGCAGATCGATCAACCGGTCGATCTCATCGTATAACGTCTGTTCCTCATCGTCTTCGATTTCACCGATGCCAATGAGTTCAGCGACCAGTCCGTCGTGCAACGCACGACGCACCTGGCCGAGCGTGGGCGGCCCGATATCGCTGTCGTGGTCGATACAGTTCTCGATGACGTTGGAGAGGGTTTCACTGGCCCGGGGGCGTACGAAACTGTCAGCCGCAGCATCGCCGAAACTTTCCACCAGGGCGTCGAGTTCTTCACTCACAGAGTCGTGGTCAGCCGGGTCAATCAGGCCGTTATCACTCATCTGCTCCAACAGGTCGGTTTCCATCATCGCCTGTACCATCAGCAAAGTGACCGGCAGATCATCCTGCGCGGTGTTGATGACGTATTGCAGTGTCACCGACAGTTCGCTGCTGACTTCTTCGCTGATATCTTCAGATATGTTCATGCAGGCCTGGAATTCCGTTTGCTGCAGGCCATTTTGCCCCAGTCACATGGCGATGGCAAAGGAGTGCCTGATGTTGCAGGATCTTAAGTCGTGCCAGGCCCGGGATAGACCAGAGTACCCGTGCCCGGTAGCGGCGAAGGGTATTACAATGGTTGTGCTGGAAGGTGCCCCCATGATTCCCCTGCACGACGACAATCCCACACGAATCACGCCGATAGTCACCATTGCCCTGATTGGACTTTGCGTGATGGCGTTTTTCTGGCAGTTATCACTTGGCCCGAGCCAGGAGGAGGCGCTGTATGCGCTGGGCGTGATTCCGGCAGTGATCTTTGACAAGGCACAGTTGGCGCCGCAGTTGGCATGGGTAGACCCGGTACTGACCCCGTTTACCTCTATGTTTCTGCACGGGGGCTTCATGCATCTGGGGGGCAACATGCTGTACCTGTGGATCTTTGGCAATAATATAGAAGACGCTATGGGCCACGGTCGATTTATCGTCTTTTATCTGTTGTGCGGTGTGGTAGCCGTGTTTGCCCAGGCGCTACCCGATCCCGAATCCACTATCCCGATGATCGGTGCCAGTGGCGCGATCTCTGGGGTGCTCGGCGCTTACCTGCTGTTGTTTCCGCACGCCCGGGTACTGGTGGCCTTGCCGTTGGGCTTTTATATCCACACCATGTCACTTAAGGCCGCGGTGGTGCTGGGTATCTGGTTTGCGATGCAGATTTTCAGTTCGCTTAGCGCCGGCGATGGTCCAGGGGTTGCCTGGTTTGCTCACATCGGCGGTTTTGTAGCCGGGGTGGTGCTGATTCCCTGGTTCAAGTACCCTGAAGTACGGCTGTTCGCTCCGGCGCGCTCAGGTGGACGTTGGCACCAGCGTGGACGCAAGCACTGAACCGATGATCGCAAACGCCCCGCAATATCTTTTTGATCCGGCCGACAAGCCCTCCCTGCCATTGCACGAGGTTCCCCTGGTTGAGGCGACTGACGACTCGGTTCAAGGTTATGGTTGTCTCATCGATCATCCCGATGATATCGACATCGAGATTGTGCGTTGGCCTGCCACCGGTTGGCGAAAAGTGGACGAGGACAGCGGCGACGAGGCCGGCTGGGTAGAAGGCATCTTCCACGGTGAGTGGCAAGGCGACGTGCTTTATGGGCACAACGAGGCAGTCTCGGGTCATTACGTGCTGGGTTGGTCAACCACCGACCCGCAGTTGGCCTCCACCACCCAACAGACGGTGCCCCGGGACCAGGTGCTGTTGTGGCACATGAACTATCACCCCGATGGCGCCCAGTTGTTTTTCCCACAGGATCGCAGCGCTTTTGTCGTGCCTGTCGCTTTACCCGGCGATGATCTGGCGGTGGAACAGGTGATTGCGCTGTGGTGTGACGGCAGCCGGGGCCTGTACATCCACCCCGGGATCTGGCACGACGGCATCTTCCCAGCTGCCGAACGCCAGCGCTTTTTAGATCGCCAGGGCCGGGTTCATGCGCGGGTGAGTTGCGACCTCACGGCTGAGTTCGGGGTGTACCTGTCAGTGCCTTTGGTACAAGGCTGAGCCTTCGCCCGCATCGGTTTTGGATTTCCTGCAGATGCGCTGGCCTCGCCAGCGGTTCTCAATACAGTACACTGACTTCGATCACAGCCGATTAGCCGTTACGGCCCAACGCGATTATGATTAGTCCCACTGCCGGTACGGTTGATGCCTAAACTCAGGAATAGATCATAAGGAAGACTGTCATGGTCAAGACGATGGACGATATTCTCCACCCGGGCTTAAGTGATGCACCCCCCGGCTACCCTCATGCCCCGCCAGGATGGTCACCAACGGATGGCGAGCAGGCAATAGCCGATTACGGGCTGGTTTTGGGAGCGGACCACTGGGAGGTAGTATGTGCGCTGCAGGAATACTTTGCGCGCCACGAGAATCAGGTCAACAACCTGCGCGAATTGCACGATGCACTGGAAGAGAAATTTCACCGCCAGGGCGGGCGGCGCTACCTGTTCCAGCTTTTTCCCAAGGGTCCGGTGGTACAGGGCTGTCGACTGGCTGGGCTGGAGGTGCCCGCAGGGCGCAACGACCCCGCATCGGGCGCCACTTTCTGAATCGACTGGAATCAGGCTGCGCCGGACGCTCAAGCTTGGGGGCGTTTGCCCGAGTGAAGTGACAGGTATAGTCCTACGCCGATGATCAGGGCGATACCGGCGAATGCCCAGCTGTTAGGAATATCGCCAAACAACCAATACCCCAGCAGTACCTGCATGATGATCTCGGTATACAGGAAGGGGGCCAGCAGTGAGGCCTCGGCGTATTCGAAGGCGCGGATCAACAGCAGGTGGCCACTGGCACCGATAATGCCCAGCGCTCCCATCAGCACGAGGTCCACGGGTGTGGGTGGAATCCACACCAGCGGGACCAGCGCGCTCATCAGTACGAAGCCGCCGACACCCTGCCAGGCCAGCATCACCAGCGGTGGCGTGTTGCCACTTAGCAGTCGGGTCGAAAGAAAATACAGAGCAAAGAAAAAAGCCGCTGCCAGTGCCAGAAGACTGGACCACTGAAACTCGCCAAAGCCGGGCTGGACAATCAGTACCACGCCACCTAAACCGAGCGCACAGGCGATCCAGCGCCCCAGGGGCACCCGCTCGCGCAGAAACAACCCCGAGAGCATGACTATGATAACCGCGTCAAAAAAGATCAGGGCTATGGCATCAGCCAGTGGAATGGTGCGGATGGCAGCGAAAAAACAAAGGGTTGCCCCCATCAGGCATAGCCCGCGGCCGATCTGCAGTGCTGGGAGCGGCGCCAACAGCACACCACCACCATGTCGCCACAGCGCGATTGGCAATACCAGCAGGAAATGAAAGAAGAACCGGGCCCAGACCAGTTGCAGCACCGGGTAGCGGCTGCTCAGCAGTTTTGCCAGAGCATCCATGAACGGTACGATCACCATTGCGCCGATCATCAGGGCAATGCCGCGGCTCGGCTGCAGAGGCAAATTAGAGGTCAAGTTTGATAATAAATACAGGTTGCCCTCGGTCCGAAAGGGATAAAAGGGCGCACCCGGGTATGATAGCGTCTCTGGGCTGGTGTTTTGCCCCGATTACATGCGACATGTCTGCCCGCCTCCAGTCGATGGATAGTTACCAGATCATCAAGAACATACACGTTAGCTGCGCGGGGTTATCGATTGCCGGTTTTGTGTTGCGCAGTGCCTGGGTGCTACGCGGTTCACCGAGTGCCCAGCACCGCTTGACCCGGGTGGTGCCTCACTTTATCGATGCCGCTTTGCTGCTAAGTGCGCTGGGCCTGCTGTATCTATCGGCGTATCGCCCAAGCGGGAGTGACTGGCTGACCTTCAAACTGGTGGGTGTGATTCTCTATATTGCGTTTGGCATGGTCGCGCTGCGTGCAGGCCGTACGATGGGGCAGCGGGCTATCGCAGTTGTCGCGGCCCTGATTGTTTTCGCTTATATCGTAGCTGTTGCCTTGACCGGCCAGCGCTGGCCTTTTGCCTGAACCGAGCCCTGGTGCCGATGGCTGACACAAGCAACCCGCCCACCATGGTTTTTGCCGTGGTCATCACCTACCAGCCGAATCTGGAAGCTCTGGGGACGGTGCTTGAGCGGCTTGTCGGGCAAGTCGACACGGTGCTGATCATCGATAACGGTTCCGATAATGCGCAAGCGGTCGCGCAGTTGGTCGAACAGCACGCTTTCGCGCGCTTTAGCGGGGTGCCACAGAATCGCGGGCTCGGCTGGGCGCACAACGAAGGCTTGCGCACCGCTCTGGCCCACAGTGCCGACGCTGTGCTGTTGCTCGACCAGGACAGCCTGCCGCGCCCGGGGATGGTTGCTGCGCTGGTTCACGCGCTGGACGAGCAGCGCCGTGCCGGTGTGCGTGTGGCAGCGGTAGGCGCGCGTTATCTTGGCACCGATCGGGGTCACCCGTCGTATTTTGTGCGCTTTGACCGGCTGCGTTTCAGGCGATGTTTTTGTCGTGCCGATCAGCCCGGCTCGACAGTGCCGGCCGACATGCTGATCTCCTCGGGCGCGCTGTTTAGTCGTGATGCACTGGAGGCGCTCGGGTTGATGGACGAGGCGCTTTTTATCGACCATCTCGATACCGAGTGGTTTTTGCGGGCGGGGGCTGCGGGCTGGCGCTCTTTCGGGGTATGCGATGCGGTCATGGATCATGGACTGGGCGAGCGCACGGTGCGGGTGTGGCTCGGTCGTTGGCGTTACCTGCCAGTACACCAGCCGTTTCGCTACTACTACGTGTATCGCAACAGCATGCTGCTTTGGCGACGTTCCTATCCCAGTCGGCGCTGGAAGCATGCCGATATGTTGCGTCTGGCGAAGATGTTCGTGGTGTTCTCCCTTTTTACCGGCCAGCGCCTGGGTAACCTTGGCATGATGGTTCGGGGTATTCGTGATGGCCTCAAGGGCCGGACCGGACCGCTCGAGGCTCATTTGCCGCGCTAGGGTGATCGCCTCACAATAGGGCCCGCCGGCCCAGGATCACGCCGGTCAGGCAGAATTCAGACACTTCAACAAATTGCAATAACCAAAGGCGCTACCCAGTCGATGCAGGTTTCTTTTCTTGTGCCGGTCTATAACACCGATCCGGCGGTGCTGACGCTTTGCGTCAACAGTGTCCTTAAGGCTGCTGCTGATCGACATCAGGTGGTGATCGTTGATGATGCATCCGACCGTGAAGAGACCCGTGCATTCCTGAGCCGTTGTGGTGAAGCCAAGCTGGCTAACCTGAAATTGCTGCGTAATGATACCAACGCGGGAGTTTCCTATGCCCTCAATCAGGCTGCTGCAGTGGCATCAGGCGACTTACTGGCGCCAGTGGATCACGATGATGTGGTGGTCAGCCAGGGGTTTGCCCAGACTCTGCGCTGCCTGGATTATTACCAGGCATCGTGGGTCTATTCTGATGAGATTCAGGTAGATGCCAATGGTTTTCTGATTCGCCGTATGTTCAAGCCGGATTACAGCCCGCAACTGCTGCGCTCGATCATGTACATCAATCACCTGCAGGTTTTCTCGCGGGAGCTTTTCGAGCGTGTCGGGGGTTACCGCGAAGGCTTTGAGGGTAGCCAGGATCATGACCTCGCGCTGCGTATGAGTGAGCAGGTAGAGCCGGTCCATGCCGAAACTATTGCATACCACTGGCGTATTCTCGAGCAGACCCAGTCACGTTCGGGGGAGCAGCTGTCTGCCCAGACGGTAGATCACGGCCAACGGGCCCTGCGTGAACACTTTGCCAGGCTACAGCACGAAGCCGCAGTAGAGCCTGTGCTTTTTCGTCGTCGTCCCGACAGTCAACCCGCACCAGTGGGTGTCTATCGCTCGCGCCTCCGTTGTACACGATTGCCCGCGATCTCCATCGTCATACCTTGCCGGCTGGGAACCAAACGGGTCGTTGCCGGGGTTGAGCTGACTTTACTGGAGCACTGCTTGCAGTCGATCCGCCGGTCGCTGTCACCGCAGGATGCCCCCAGCCCCGAATCGCCGCAGATACAGATCGTGCTGGTGCTCAATCATGACGATGATCTCA
>JASMBC010000059.1 GCA_030754035.1 Arenicellales bacterium
TCATCCGGCTCTGTAAGCGAGATAAATAGTGTTAGACGATTCACCACCCGTGTATGGATTCGGAAAGGTCACTAGGTGAAATTCTGCAGATGCGAATACCTCGTCCAGCAAACTACTGAATGCTTCATCCGGCGGATCGTTGGACCAGAGGCCGAAGACACCGCCGGGATGCAACGAGGCCGCCAGTGTAGTAAGGCCAGCCCCGGTGTAGAACGCGCTATTCCCCGTGTCCAGCCAGTGGCTGGGAGAATGGTCAATATCGAGCAACACGGCGTGAAACAAACGGCCCGGGTTATCCGGGTCGAAACCGCCAGATGACGCGGCCAGTTCAAAGAAATCTCCGTGCACCAGGGAACAGCGCGAATCCAGTGCAAGCTTGTCCCCTAGCGGCACCAGCCCGAGCCGGTGCCACGAGATCACGGGTGCCATGGTCTCGATGACCAGCAACGAGCGAACTGTCTCATTTTCCAACGCCTTTGCAGCGGTATAGCCAAGACCCAGACCACCAACGACCACGTCGAGTTCTTCGGCATTGAGCGATTGTAGCGCGAGTGCGGCGAGTTCTTCCTCCGCCTCGACAAACAGGCTGGACATCAGGAATTCCTCACCAAGCTTGACCTCGTAGAGGACCTTGTCACCCAGCCTCGGTTCCGAGCGCCGTCGCAGGCTGATCGCACCCAGCGGTGTCTCCTGGTAATCGAGTTCCGTGAATTCGAACATCTACTAAAACCGACCGCAGCGCAACGATCGCTTTGGCTTAGATTTCATTTCTGGAGTCATGGCGGAACAAACTTAAGACAAGAAAATGGTGGAGGCGGCGGAAAACGCGTCAATTTATAACTGCTTGAATTGTAGATGAAAGGCCAGATCGGCTCAAAATGGTGACCTTCCGGCTGGTTGCGTTTCAGTACACAACCAAACGTTATTCCAATTATGCTATATATTTGCGAATGGCAGATTCCTCACGGATGGCGTCAGTCGCGATCTGGATACTGATCGTACTGACGGCCTTTGCATTCGCCGCGGCGGGCATTCTCAAGCTGGTCGGTGACCCGATGTTCAGCGATTCGTTTGGCAAAATGGGCCTGCCTGGTACATTCGGTTATTTCATCGGATGCTGCGAAATCGCCGGAGCAGTGGGCCTGTTCATTCGCCGGCTGGCGACACTTGCGGCGGCAGGTCTAGCGATCATTATGCTGGGCGCGATCGGCTACAACCTAGGCTACGAACCTCTGGCCGACGTCATTCCAGCTGCAATCCTGTTTATTTTCTCACTCATCATCGTTGCCGCCCGCCGTTCTGAGGGAGTCGTGTTTCGACCACGAAGGTAAACCCGGCGCCGACAGTTAAACCAGTAGCCCACCTCATTTTTCATGTGGCGATCGAGATTCTGCTCCTGAGTGACTTACTGTTCCCTTCACCAACTCAGGAAATCACATAAACCACATCGAAAAGCTGGTCTTCCCAACCTATTGTTACAAGTGTAATATATCTATTTGGTGGTGGGACTGGAATGTGTAGCTAGGCCCGCACCTGCGCCCCCGATCAGATTGAAGAAGGAACTATGTCGGGGATCCGACAATAACCACAGGAGAAATGAAATGCGCATTCGGAATCTGTTACTTTTGTGCGCCGGGGCTACTCTGCTTGCCTTGAGCGGTAGTGCATCCGCCGAGAAGATCAAGCTGGTACCCCACGTTAGTAAGATCAATACCCCGCTTGCGATGGTCCAGCCCCCGGGAGACGACCGTCAGTTCATCGTTGAGCAGTTTGGCCTAATCAAGATCCTGCATCCCAACGGACAACTGCAGGGCGATCCGTTTTTAGATGTTCGTAATTTGATACCGCAGTTGTGGAAAGACTTCGACGAAAAGGGTCTGCTGGGGCTTGCTTTTCACCCGAACTATGCCCAGAACGGCAAGTTCTACATCGCCTACAGCGGTAACCTGGACTTCCAGGGAGATCTGGGTCAGGAATTCTGGTGGTCCCATACCAACACGGTCGCCGAGTACACGGTGTCCGACGACCCCAATAAGGCGGATGCCCATTCGGGCCGCGTGGTCACAGCGATCAACTGGCCGCAGTTCAACCACAACGGCCACTGGATTGGATTCGGCCCCGATGGCTACCTCTACATCACTACAGGTGATGGTGGCTACGCCAATGACTGGGGTATCGGCCACAACGTAACTGAAGGTAACGGCCAGGATCTGGCGGATCTGCATGGTAAAGTCCTGCGTATAGACGTCGACTCCCGTGATAACGGGGCCTATGGCATCCCGTCCGACAACCCATTCGTCGGAAAAGACGGCGTGGCGCCGGAGATCTATTCCTGGGGCCACCGCAATCCGTGGCGTTGTTCATTCGATATGGGCTCAGGTGGACTCTTCTGTGGTGATGTACAGCAGAACGCCTACGAGGAAGTGGACGTCATCACCAGTGGCAGTAACTACGGTTGGCGCCGAATGGAGGCCAGCCACTGCTTTGATTACGCCAACCCGGATAATCACCCAGCCGGGTGTGCCGCCAACGGCCTCACACTGCCGATACTGGAGTACAACAACTGCACGGCAAAACCCGACGGTTGCCTGGGCGTCTCGGTAACAGGCGGCTATGTCTATCGTGGAGGGCACGCGGCATGGGATGGCAAGTACATCTTCGGTGACTGGAGCAAGAGCTTTGGCGAGATGGACGGGCAGATCTTCATTGGTACCGCGGACGCCAACGGCAAGTGGACGATGGAAGTCGCCGAAGTTGCCAACCTCGACGAACTGACGGCACTCGGCCACACCCAGACGGGCAAAGTCCCCTATATCCTGGCTTTTGCACAGGACAGCGCGGGTGAAGTCTATGCACTGACGTCGATCACGACGGGTCCGGTGGGCACGCTCGACACCATTTACAAGATCGCACCGGCAGATTAAACGTACGATCCGTATCTGTGAACGCCGCTGGCCTCCGGGCTGGCGGCGTCTATTTGCCGTGACCGGGGCTAATCACCTCTGACACGAGCTGCTTACGCTTAACCAATATCTTACTGTGCCGAACCAGGACCTGGGAACTGGCCACTGAAGGAGACCATAGAATGAATTTCACCGGTCTAATGCCTGGGATTCTGCTCGCCCTGTCGATAATTACTTTGCCGACTATTGCCACAGCAGGCGATGAAGATCCAGTGGTGGAATTCACACCGGACTACCTGGCGGATGATGCCAACCTTGAACAAGGCAAGGCCCTTTGGGAGAAACAATGCCGACACTGCCATGGCAGTGCCGCCTATCCCGGCAAGGCTCCCAAACTGAAACCCTACATCTATAAACCGAAGTTTGTTTACAAACGTGTCACCGATGGCTTTCGCAAGATGCCTGCATGGAAAGACGTCTTTTCACAGGAGGAGCGGATGGCAATCGTCGCCTACGTGATGAGCAGCCAGTTCGCGCCCTGAGCGAATTTCGAACAAGGCACGTACTCGAATGACCAGACTGAATTGCCGCTGATCTAGACAGTGCGCTGCGGCACCACTGGCCTCAACGTCGACCACGCGCCAGAAAGGTGATGGCTAGCACCAGTGCGGCAAACATCATTCCCATGCCCTCCCGTGCCGCCTCGGCTTCGGCGGTGATCATGCCAAACCCGCCCTGCCACCAAACTTCCACACGCCAGAAACCTGGCACGTGGGGCCAGTAAAGCCCCACGCCGACCAGTGACGCGGCAACACACAGAGCAAGAATCGTCCGTGGGATCTTGCTATCCGTGAATCGAGGCCAGGCAGCAGACAGTCCAGCCCAGATTCCGGGCACCGCGTAGATCGTTATCCAAAGCCAGGGATCAGGATCGTTCCACTGGACCACCGCAAACAAGAGCATGAGGACACAGAATATTGTATTGATGATTCTCATCTTAATCATCCTGGGTAAAGACGGGCGGAGCCCCAGTAACTGCCGAAAGTGCTGGATTTAGTTGGACGGTATTGGACGAAACCGAATTGTGGCTGAGACGCGCGATTATAATTCACGTCTTAGTCTAGTATCGTGCCTAAGAATGACGTAAGGCCATCTACGACTACGATCATAAGATAGAGGAAACCATTGTGAATTCCACCGATGTTACGGCATCTGCTACGAACTTGCCGGATGACTATGGGTGTTTGTCGAACGAAGCTTACACGGACCCCGCTTACTTCGAGCAGGAGCGCCGAACCGTGCTGAGCTCCACCTGGCAGTTCGCTGGGCGCGCAAGCGCTGTCCCAGAGCCGGGCGACATGCTGCCGACCAGCGTCACCGCAAAAATCACCGATATTCAGGTATCTTTCCGCGACACGCATTCCTGAGGCAATATTGTCATGAGCAACCAGCGCGACCCCCGATACGACATCCTGTTCGAACCCGTGAAAATTGGCCCTGTCACGGCGCCAAACAGGTTTTACCAGGTCCCCCACTGTAACGGCATGGGGCGCATGTTCCCCGATAGCATGATAGAAATGCGCGGTATGAAGGCCGAAGGCGGCTGGGGAATCGTCACCACCGAACAATGTGACTTCCACCCAACAGGCGACGTGCAACCTTTTACCGAAACCAGTATGTGGGATGATGGCGACCTGCCCTATCTGGCTGCTATGGTAGATGCCGTGCATGAACACGGTTCTCTTGCCGGCATCGAACTCGTGCATAACGGCCAGGACAGCGGCTGTCTCTACTCACGCGAAGTTCCCATTGGCCCTGAACATCGGCCGGTCACATGGCATCAGCACCCGATACAGGCGCGTGCGATGAGCCTGGACGATATTCGCGACTATCGCCGTTGGCATCGTAAGGCCGTCCTTCGCGCACGCCAGGCCGGTTTCGATATGGTTGTGGTTTATGCCGGGCATAATGGTACTGTGCCCAGCCATTTCCTTTCCCGGCAAAGTAACCAGCGCAGCGATGAATATGGCGGGTCTCTGGAAAATCGACTGCGCCTGTACCGCGAACTAATCGAGGAAACAAGAGATGCAATAGGCGATACCATGGCTGTGGTGGCTCGTTTTGCGGTTGATGAAATGATGGGTAAAGATGGACTGGAATGGGCTGGCGAGGGTAAGGAAGCGATCGAAATGCTTGCCGAATTGCCCGACATGTGGGATGTCAACGTTAGCGACTGGGAAAACGATTCGATGACCTCGCGCTTTGCGCAGGAAGGCTATCAGGAAGAATATATTTCCTTCGTTAAATCGGCAACCAGTAAACCCGTTTCTGCAGTCGGCCGTTACACCTCTCCTGATACAATGGTTTCCGCTATTCGACGCGGTGTGGTGGATATAATTGGTGCGGCACGCCCATCCATCGCTGACCCCTTCCTGCCCAATAAGATCAAACAGGGTCGGCCGGAAGATATCCGCGAGTGCATTGGATGTAATATTTGCGCCGCCTGGAATAATCTTTCGGCGCCGAGCAGGTGCACGCAAAATCCCACCATGGGTGAGGAATGGCGCAAAAGATGGCATCCTGAAAAGATTGCACCAAAAGAATCAGATTCGACAATTCTCATCGTCGGGGCGGGCCCGGCCGGCCTCGAAGCCGCGCTCGGATTAGGCAAACGTGGTTATCAGGTAACACTGACTGAGACTAGAAATGAGGCGGGCGGGCGCGTAACACGCGAAAGTCGCTTACCGAAACTGAATGAATGGGCGAGAGTGCGCGATTATCGTTTGGGCCAGATCCAGCGCATGCCCAATGTCGAGATTTATCTCGAAAGTGAAATGAATGCCGAGCAAATTCAGGAATTCGGTGCAGACCAGGTTGCGTTGGCGACCGGCGCGCTATGGCGCAATGACGGGGTTGGCAGAAGCATCAGGTTTCCTGTACCTGGCTGCAAGGCCCTGACACCGGACGACATCATGGATGGCAAACGTCCCGCTACGGCCGGTAGTGCGGTCACCATATACGATGATGATCATTACTATATGGCCAGCGTGATTGCGGAGCTACTTGCCAGTGAGGGTTACCGGGTCACGCTAGCGACACAGGGTATGTGTGTCGCCAACTGGACCGAGTACACGCTGGAACAACGACATATTGAAAATCGTCTGCTAAACGCAGGCATTCAAATTCTCGCACGCCATCAATTGACCGAAGTGGGAGAAGGATGGCTGCAGTTGACCAATACGCTGACCGGTGAGGTAAGCAACCATGAAGGTAGCGTGGTTTCGGTGACGGCGCGACTACCGCGAGATGAACTGTTCGAAGTGCTTAAGGGAAAAATACCGGTGCGGCGCATCGGTGACTGCTTTGGCCCCTCGATTATTGCAGCAGCTGTTTATGAAGGGCACCGCTATGCGCGTGAATTCGATACAGACATCGATCCTGATGCAGTGCCGTTCAATAGAACCCGGCACAAACTTCAGCATTGACTGCAAAGGTCTGCTTAGCTGGCATAGCTGTACGGATTTAAAGCGCTTCCAGGCGCGATTCAGGGCGCAAAATTTAAAACCAGGCGCCGCCGTTTTGTAATGTTGGCAAAGTTCCTACTACATTAGCGGTCGCAATAAATTCAAACGAGGAGACATCTATGGGTGAAACAGAAGAACTCGAATATGACGAAAACATGATTTCACTGCTGGAAGCAGTATGGGGAGAGGGCTTTATGTCACCCGGCGGTACGGACGAAGTTGACCGGGTGCTGGGCAACAAGGACCTGAGTCAGGCTAGAGTGCTCGATATAGGCTGCGGGATTGGTGGTGCGGCAGTTCATATCGCGCTCACCAGGCAACCCAGTAGCGTCACCGGTATCGATATCGAAGAGAACCTGGTAAACCTGGCACTGGAGCTTGCCGAAAAAAACAACGTATCGGCCATTTGTGATTTTCAACGAGTTGAACCCGGCCCCCTGCCTTTTGAGCCCGGGAGTTTCGATGTAGTCTTTAGCAAGGACTCCATCATTCATATTGCCGACAAGTTCAGCCTGGCAAAAAATGCCTACCAGTTGCTGTCTCCCGGTGGATGGTTTCTGGCCAGCGACTGGTTGTGCGGTTACGAAGGCGAGCCTTCACCCCAGATGCAGGCATACATCGACGCGGAGGGGCTAGATTTCGGCCTGGCCTCGGCGAAGACTTATCAGCAGGCCTTTGAAGCGGCGGGGTTTGTTGATATTGAGTTC
>JASMBC010000005.1 GCA_030754035.1 Arenicellales bacterium
TAAAACGCTGACCCCCCTCACTAGCCGGCGTGAGGTCCAAACGCCAGGCCTGGTTCTGACATCACCCAGTCTTGGCGCTAAAAGATAGGGTGGGAAGCCTTAATGCTGTCATAAGGTTCTGCGACTAACCTAGCTTTATTGCTGCCCGTGATTATTGAAGGGTATCGCTACCGTACAACAGTCGAGGAGTCGGCCAATGATCTCAACTCGCCGTTTCCTGGTTTTGACCGCTGTCACAACACTGCTGGCCGGATGCGGTGGTGGTGGCAGTGACAGTGGCGTTAGTGTTCATCGTCCTAACACTACCTACAACCCAGGAGTTACGGGATCCGGATTTCAATACACGACTTGTCGGGTACGTTCAGTCCGGATGACTGATGCCAGCACCATAGTCATCTTTACCAAACCAAGCGGCGTCTCTCCTTGTGTGCTGAATTCCCTGACTGCCCCAGCCCCTTACAAAGAGCAGGTCTTCGGTTTCATGGCGCCGTGGAAAATTGTCAAATTAAAGTACTCAGGAACTACTGTGACGCAGTACAGCAACGGCTAATCTTCGCGTACTTCGTGGTTGGCCTCTCGCCCTGCACACCGATAAACACTCCAGATATCGGCCCGGGACAGCCACTGGCCCCAGTCCAACATTCGCAGCCAACCGGGCAATGCAGACACCACCAGAGTCATATTCGGGCAAGAGGATGCGATTGTCGGTGGCGGATAAGCAGTAGGCAAGAACAGGTAAATTGGCTGTGATGCCTGTGTAGCCAACAAATGCCACTGCTCCGGGGTACTGACCAGTTTGGGGCTTACATTAGGTGTCCTGAAGAAGCTGATTACCCCACCGCCATCGCGATAGGGATCCTGCTGATACGTGACCAGTTCGAAACGCCCCACCTTGCCCTGCTCATACATCCACTTGTGGATCACAGCTTCCTGTCGGGCGGGGGTGAAACTGAAAAATACCAGTGCGAGGCTATTCACTGCCACGAAAAAATACACGAAAATTTTTATAGGCCGCTGTAGGCGTGGTTTTTTCAGTTGCCATCTAAGCCCCTGCCCCAACTCCTCAAGCCCCATGACTGCAAGTATCAGTAATGGGTATATCACCGGCATCAGAAAACGGGTTTCTTTGTGTCCTATGAGCGAATGCCCCAATAGGAATGCAGTAACAACCCAGACTAATACATGTGCTGGCCGGCGAATGATCCCTGCCAGAACGGCCAGCAACAGCACCAGACTGAATGGCGGGACAAAAAGGATCAGCAGCTTTTCTATGTAGTACCACCACGGATCAATTCCGAACTGCGCTGCTTTACCGTCGATAAGGTTGGCCGAAAAATAATTGGCCGGGGTCAGCACCCATTCTCCGTAAAACCAGGCATCCAGAACAACATTCAATCCAACGGCTATGCCAAAGCCCAGTAAAGACATGGCCACAATTAACAAACCTGGCCTTCGAACCAGCACCAACCACAGGGCAAGACCCATCAGCGCAAAGGCAACGGGAAAGCGAAAGAAGAATGAAAAACCCAGCGTGACTCCAGCAACCAAAGCCAATGCGATGGCCCCTTTTCGATCAGCATCACAGGCACGCAACAACAACCAGATCCCCAGGGACAAAAATATTGCCGCCCAGTTCTCAGAGGCGAACTGCGCATGCAGGAAAGGCAATAACCAGAAAAAACCTGTGACGAAGAAAAGGGCGAGTTGTGCCCATTGCTGCTCCAACCAGCGAAATGCATGAAAACACAACAACAACGTGGAAACAAACCCGAGCACTGCAGATATCAGCCTGAGTACGAAAGCCGCCTGAAAAGGGTCGGCCTCGGCAAAGACCTGATAAACCACGTAGGCGATGGCAGGCTGGATCGCGGGTCTTATCTGTTCAAAAAACTCCCAGGGAAGCGTCAGATGCGGTTCCAATCCGATCTTGAAGTTCGCAAATTCCAGAATCTGATAATCGGCGTCCGGGTGAATCCGCCCTTCGCCGAGCCATGCAGCGCATAAATGCAAAATCAAACTCAAGGCTAACCCGGCATAAAGCACCGGGCTCGAGAACTGCTTCATGCTCTGCTTCACTGACTACTATCTTGGTGAGAACGACCTTGGCTATGATCGAAGTAATGTCCGGGCGACGTCTCTCGACAGAAGCTCAAAAGCTCCAGACCAAGCGCAATGGCTGCGATGGCAAGCGTTGAGAAAGGCGGATATTAACTGGACTTGTTCTCCTGGCTGCCGATGTGCTGATCATAACTTCCCCCTTGCTGCCGTCACTGATATTACTGGGGATTCTGATGGACTTAAGGATCCGGCATCACCGTAGATCGCAACGGCAGGGAAATAATCCATGTCAGGGAGGTACTCCATCACTACATGAGTGCTACATGATTAGCGCGCCCGTTTAGCCGGGTTTATGACGCAACTTTGCGGCTACAAAATCCTTTTGCGGTATGTGCAACAGACGCTGTATCTTGCGCATCAAATGCAGTTCGTGATCATCGAGGCGCCCGTCAGCATAGACTACCCGCCACATCTGTTCGACCAGGGTCAGCCGCTGCTGCTCGCTCCAGTGCTTGTTGATCAGCGAGGTGAACCCGTGCAGGCCGGTGGCCTCTTTTGCCTGGGACTCAGCCAACGCCAACAAGGCCTTTGAATCCACATCGCTCAATGAGAACTGACTACACACCAGAGCGTGTATTGTCGCCCTCTCTGTATCGCCTAGATCGTAGTCCGCCATCGCAGTCTCAAACAGTAATGCTGCTGCGGCCAGACGCAAAGGTTCCTCCACAGCCAAAGGATCATCGCGCGATTGAAGTCGCTTGCGAAAAAACTCCCCAATTGCGTCAATCATATGATCTGTAACCCCACCTTTGAACCGCGCATTCTAATCTTACTAAGGGAAAAGCGCGTAAAACAGCTAAATGAGGCACAAACATGCCAAGAAGGGGGTCACAGTGAGTCCTGTGAATCGGCAAAAAAAGGGCGGAACCCTGGCGGGTGCCGCCCCTAACTCCACATTTAATGGAGGAGATATGCAGGCGTATTAACCCATACCACCCTATTAACCGTATTGATCCAGATCAATATTTTCGATTTCTGAAAAATACCCATAACGGCCCAAGTAACCGCGGCGCTCTAAGGAGCCTTCAGCATACAAGTTTCGTCCTGACTATCACGCTGGCTGTCGTAGCGCATTTCACAAATGATCACCTGGCCAGATTTTTCCAACCGGTAGTCGGTGACAGAAACAATACGCCACAATTCAGCATAGGGGGCAATCCCGGGATGACGTTCGTTTCTTTCAGTGATTGCAGTGACCTGCCAACCCTGGCGGGTCAGGCCATAAACACCCGCTTCGAGCGGCTGTGCCCAACTGATGCTGGTGAGTACGCCGACCAGAAAGAAAGTGAATGCTGTAGGAGCTCTCCTGCTAACCCGGGATACGACCCGCGGCAGGCAATTGGCGATCACGCCCTAGCGAGTGCCATAAATCCGGTCACCCGCATCGCCCAGACCAGGCAGGATGTAGCCATGATCATTCAGTTGGCGGTCCAACGCCGCTGTATAGACTGGAACATCAGGGTGAGCCTGGGCAAATGCAGCAACCCCCTCGGGAGCAGCCAGCAGGCAAACAAACTTGATCTTTTTGGGCTGATCCTTTTTCAGACGAGTGATAGCGGCGCTCACAGAATTGGCGGTTGCCAGCATCGGATCCACCACAATCACCTGACGTTCGTTAATATCATGAGGCACCTTGTAGTAATACTCGATGGCTTCCAGGGTATCCGGATCACGATACAAGCCGATATGCCCCACCCGGGCTGACGGTATCAGATCAAGCATACCGTCCAGCAGGCCATTGCCTGCGCGCAGCACCGAGACAAAACACAGTTTCTTGCCGGACAGCATAGGCGCCTGCATGGTCTCCAGTGGCGTTTCAACCTCTCTTAGTTCTGTCGGCAGATCGCGCGTGACTTCGTACGCCAGCAACAGTGCGATCTCGCGCAGCAGCTGGCGAAAGTTTGCGGTGGGCCGGGTTTTATCCCGCATTAAGGTGAGCTTGTGCTGCACCAGCGGATGGTCAACTAAGGTGAAAGATTTCTGCATGATGCTACTCTCGTCACAACGGATATGAGTGCTCCGGGGATGGAAAATAGTCCAACACCGAAGTACCGGTGAATATTTCGACGGGATACCCCACCACTACATTCTATGTCACGATACCGACAATTGACACCGGCAGTAAACAGCCGCCAGGCAACGCTGCAGGAAAACTGCCTGGACGAATAAAACGGCTGAAACTCAAACAACAGATCAGACACAATCAGGTGATGAGCGTACAGAAAAAACGAACCCGGGATATTGCCGCAAAGCGCCGAGTGGTTCTCACGGGCAGTGAATGTACCGGCAAGACCCAGATTGTCCAAGCTCTGGCCGCTCATTTTGACTGTCCATTCTCGGCAGAAGGCGCGCGTCTTTATCTTGACCAGCAATCAATGGCACTGACAGCCCAAGATATCGAGCCCATCGCCTGTGAGCAGATCGCCCAGGAAGATGCTGCCGTGGGCCGTGCGTCCGAGCTCACCATCCATGACACCGATCTTCTGTCCACCGTGATCTACGCGCGCCACTACTACCAGCACTGTCCCGATTGGATCGTAGATACCGCGTATTCGCGGGCACGGGGGTTGTATCTGCTATGTGATATCGACCTGCCCTGGGTAAGCGATGGGCTTTTGCGCGATCGGGGGATGGGTGGGCAACGAGCGCAGTTGCATTCACTTTTCGTCGCCATGTTGAACCAAACTGGTCAGCACTGGATGTATATACGCGGTATCGGCCCTGCACGCGAGCAATACGCGATTGCCGCCGTTGCAAACTATCTTGCCAAGGGCAGCATCACTCCCAGCCACGCTATTGACAGCCCGTAAGTGGACAACTAGATTCTAGGTGTTATCCGACGGGGTGTCCGACAGAGGTCGGGCTGAGAATGACCCGTTGAACCTGAACCGGATCATACCGGCGGAGGAATTCGGATAATGGCGTCAAAGCCCCTCCGCCCTTCAGTTCCGAAGGAGCCTTACGTGAAAATTCTGAAGATTCTTTTTGGCCTTGCAGGCTGTTTGCTGGCGATTGCCTGCCCTGCAACACAAGCGGCAAAGACTCAGCTGACGGTCTACACCTATGCCTCGTTTGTATCCGAGTGGGGCCCTGGCCCACTCATTGAAGAGCATTTCGAGGCACAATGCGATTGTGATCTAAAGTTTGTCGGTCTGGAGGATGGTGCCGCCTTACTCAGCCGGCTGAAACTCGAGGGGGATCGCTCACCGGCAGATGTCATTCTTGGGTTGGATACCAGCCTGACCGCTGAAGCCCAACAAACAGGACTGCTGCAAGAACACGGGTTAGATCTGGAATCGGTCGACTTTGCCCTACCCTGGTCCGACCTGGTCTTTGTGCCCTATGACTTTGGCTACTTTGGCTTCGTCTACGACAGCGAGGCACTTCCCATCCCGCCGGCCAGTCTTACGGAACTGGTCAATAACAGTAACGGGCCGCGTATCATCATCCAGGATCCCCGCACCAGCACCCCGGGACTGGGGCTTGTGCTGTGGATGCGCAAAATATTCGATGCGGCTGACGAGGATGCCTGGGCCATGCTGGCGCCCCGAATTGTGACTGTGACTAAAGGCTGGTCGGAAGCCTATGGACTCTTTCTTAAAGGCGAGGCACCCATGGTACTGAGCTACACCACCTCCCCTGCCTACCACCGCCATGTAGAACAGACAGATCGCTACCGCGTAGCCATGTTCAAAGAGGGGCATTACCGACAGGTTGAAGTCGCTGCCCGGTTGGGCACTTCGTCCGAACCACAACTGGCGCAGGACTTTCTGGGTTTTCTGCTTTCGGACACAGTGCAAAATATCCTTCCCACCTCTAACTGGATGCTACCAGCAGTGCATACAGGGCAACCCCTGCCCGATGCCTTCCACAGTGATGAAGTGCCACAGCAGATGCTCCGATTCGATCCGGCGCAGGTGCAAGATCAGCGCAAACAATGGATAAATCGCTGGCTGTTTGCATTGTCACGTTGAGCCGTATGTGGGCCTATCGAGTCATCTCGCTCTGGCCCGGGACCCTGGCCGTGGCCTTTCTGGGTACTCTGATCGGGGGCTCTCTTGTCGGGATAATGGCCCGGTTTGGCACCGGCGATCTTACGGCAATCGTGACCGATGCCTACTTGCACTCGGTAATAAGTTTCACGCTGTGGCAGGCCACACTTTCAACCCTGATCAGCGTTGGGCTCGCACTACCGATCGCTCGCGCCTACGCCCGACAGTCCCACTTTGTTGGGCGGCGCGCGCTGATCACATTGATGGGCCTGCCGATGGTCATGCCGGTGATTGTTGCGGTTCTGGGTATCGTCGCGATCTACGGTCACAACGGTGTGATTACTCAGTTGATGCGCGCAGCAGGGTTCACATGGTCTTTTGGGATCTATGGCCTTGGCGGGATACTGCTGGCCCATGTTTTTTTCAACCTGCCGCTGGCGGTGCGATTGTTGCTGCCGGCCTGGGAGCAGGTTCCAGGTGAAAGCTGGCGCCTCGCCAGCACCCTGGGGATGTCCAGCACTCAGTTGTTCCGATTTATCGAGTGGCCTGCGCTGAGCGCTTTTCTGCCCGGCGCGCTGGTGATTGTTTTCCTGCTCTGCTTCACCAGTTTTGCGGTCGTATTGACCCTTGGCGGGGGGCCTGGAGCAACCACAGTTGAAGTGGCGATTTATCAGGCACTGCGCTTTGACTTCGATCCCGGCCGGGCAACGCTGCTTGCCCTGACTCAACTGGCGCTATGCGCAACAATTGCGCTGACCATGTCTCGATGGCTGCGCTCGCAACCGCTAACCCAGGGGCTGCAAAAAGGCCTACGAAACCGACCCGACCGAAACGCCCTACTCAATCGAGCTGTAGATGTCTTGCTGATCACGCTGAGTGCGCTCTTTATCGGTTTGCCCATCGCGGCGGTTGTTGTTGCCGGTCTGGAGGGGCCGCTGTTACGGGTTATCCTGGATTCTGCGCTTTGGAGCGCAACCGCACGCAGCCTGGGGATTGCGCTGATAGCGACACTAACCGCCAGCGTACTGGCGTTGGGTCTGGCGATGACTGCTCGGCGGCTGGTGTTGGTACAGCGGCGGCCTGGGGCCACGGACCTGGTGTTGTTGGCCGGCTCGGTAAGTCTCGCGGTTCCACCCATGGTGATTGGCACCGGGCTTTTTCTTTGGGCGCTGATAACCGGCACAACAGAGGTGGTCACCCTTTTTCTCATAGCATTAATTAACGCACTCATGGTACTGCCCTACGCATTGCGCAGCATTGCTCCAGTTCTGATCGACTCAGGACGGCGCCACCACAAACTGTGTGAACAACTGGGCCTGCAGGGCTGGCAGCGATTTCGCCGCATCGACTGGCCTGCTATACGCAAACCGACAGCGTTTGCTGTGGCGCTGGGCAGCGCGTTGTCATTTGGAGATATGGGCGTAGCAGCACTCTTTGATACCAGCGGTGCAATAACACTGCCGGTCATGCTCTACCACCGGATGAGCGCCTACCGCTTCGATGAAGCTGCCGTTACCGCACTGGTACTCGTTGTGATGAGTATGATTTTATTCTGGGCCCTGGATCGGATTGTAGGGCGATGGCTTTCCTGATACTTGACCGCCTGACTTTCACCACGGGCGACTGGGGTCTTTGCGCATCGCTGCGAGTGGGCCGGGGGGAGTGTGCTGCGCTGATTGGAGCCAGCGGTGCAGGCAAGTCAACACTGCTCTCGTTGATCGCTGGCTTCGAGACACCTGACAGCGGCGCGATCCTTGTGGATAACCAGGATATCGGCTCTCTGGCGCCGGCACAACGGCCGGTAACCATGATGTTCCAGGAACATAACCTGTTTGCTCACCTCAGCCTTTACGACAACATCGCGCTCGGCTGTCATCCCGGTCTAAACCTTGCCCCGGCAGATCATGAGACCATTAACCAGGCTCTTGAGGCAACGCAACTGGGTGATATCAGCCGGCGCCGGCCCGCTGGCGTATCGGGCGGCGAGCGCCAAAGAGCCGCCCTGGCCCGCTGTCTTTGCCAAAAAAGGCCGTTACTGTTACTGGACGAACCCTTTGCCAACCTCGATCCGCGCTTGCGCCAGCAGATGCACGCCCTGGTTGACGAGTTGCGTCAAACTCATGCGTTAACTGTGATCGTGGTCTCTCACCTGCCACACGAAGCGGCACGCATTGCCGACCAGATGGTATTCATGCATGAAGGACAGATTACCGAACAGGGATCCGCGAGTATCACTTTGGCTGACCCCCAAAGCCAGGAACTGCGCGATTACCTGCAGTTCACGCCAAGCGGGTAGTATGTCGGCTGTAATGAGATGGAGATGCAAAGTATGCGATTTTTCAATATCCTGTCGACTGCGGTGCTGGCATTTACAACAGTCGCCTCGACTGCAGCACAGGCCTGTCCGGTGAATCTCGATTTCACCAAACGCTATCTCGCCAGTGACGAATCGGTGCGGCTGTGCGACGCGTATGCAGGCAAGGTTCTGCTGATGGTAAATACCGCCAGTTACTGCGGCTTTACACCACAGTTCAAGGGTCTGGAAGCATTGTACGAGAAATATAGTGAGCGCGGCTTTGTCGTACTGGGCTTTCCTTCCAATGACTTTTTTCAGGATCCCCGCTCGGAGGAGAAGGTTCGCGAATTCTGCGATCTCAGCTACAGTGTCAAGTTCCCCATGTTTGAAAAATCCCGGGTGGCTAAGCGCAAAGCTGAACCGCTTTTTCAGGCACTCGGTAACGAGGCCGGTCAATTCCCCAAATGGAACTTTCACAAATATCTGCTCGACCGGGATGGCAAGATCGTCGGAAGTTTCGGATCTACCGTTACACCTGACAATGTTGACCTGGTAAAAAAGATTGAATCGCTACTCTAAGGAAATCACCTGACTCCTGGGCTCTCAAGCCAGCGATCTCTACCGCACATGAACCATGGCACTCATCACCGCAGGGCCGTATTCACCGATCTGGACGGCACGCTGCTGGGACCAGACCATCAACTATCAGAGCGAAACCGGGAAACGCTCAAACACCTGGGCGATCTGGGTGTACAGCGCATCGTAGTGACCGGCAGATCACTGTACTCGTGTGACCGCGTGCTGGATCAAACCTTTCCCATAGATATGCTGGTGACCTCCTCCGGTGCCGGCATTTTTTCCTATCCGTCGGTACAGCCACTGCAACACTTCGGCCTGGGAGTTGTCGAGATTACTCAGGCGATCACGGTGCTCGAAGAGTTGCAACTGGACTTCATGGTGCATGCCCCGGTGCCGGATAACCATCATTTCTGCTGGAGACGATTCAGCCAACACAACGCGGACTTTGATAGACGCCTTGCCCTGTACGCAGGATGTCACCAACTGCTGCAACCCAACGAAACGCCGCAAGCGGGAGCAGCCCAGTTGCTGGCCATCGTATCTGCAGCAGATTCTACTGGCCTGCACGATGTATTAAGTCAACGCTTACCTGAGCTTAATGTGCTGCGTACGACCTCGCCGCTGGATCACTGCTCTACCTGGTACGAGATCTTCCCCGCATCAGTGTGTAAATCCCATGCTGCCGCATGGATCTGTGAGTACTTGAATCTTAACGCCCAAACAGCGCTCGCGGTTGGCAATGATTACAACGATCTTGACCTGCTACGCTGGGCTGGCGTCTCTTGTGTCGTTGCTAATGCGCCGGCCGAACTCTCCCGGGAGTTTGTAGTGGTGGCACACCATAGCGAAGGAGGCTTCAGCGATGCCGTTTCGCATTGGCTAACGAGTTTTAACTAAGGCTGTACATCCGCGACTACCAGAGCAGGCGACCCGCTACGAAAGCTGCTCCGAGCTTCGTGCCAGACGCATCGAGGAAACTTTCAACAGGACTATGCTCAACCAGCCGCCCGTTATGAAGAAACAGTATCTCACTGGCAATACGTCGAACCTGCCCCATGTCATGAGATACCATGATGATACGAACACCTTCATCATCAATCCGAGTAATGATCTCTTCGACAGCTTGCGTCGCTGCCGGATCGAGGTGGGCCGTAGGCTCATCCAGAAACAGCACACGAGGCTCCAGAGCCCAGGCTCGCGCCAATGCAAGGCGCTGCTGTTCGCCACCGGAGAGTACCCGGGCATCACGCCGGGCCAGTTCGACCAGCCCGGTTTTTTCGAGTGCTGACAGTGCCCTTTCGTGCCGCTCGCCCCGCGGAGTATCCCGCGCCGCCAGGGCATGTTCGACATTCGCCTGTACCGAGCGGCGTAAAAGTGCCGGGCGCTGAAACAGCATCGCCTGGGCGCAGCGTTGCTGGGCCACACTACCTCCAGCCCAGCGGGCCTCACCGCGGGTAGGCCTGAGCAGGCCGTGACAAAGACGCAGCAGCAGACTCTTGCCAGCGCCGTTTGGCCCGACCACACAGGTACGCCCTTGGCGTTCCAGCGTAAAATTCACATCGGCAAGTAAAGTCTCACCACCGGCATCGAAGCCAAGGGCGCTCACCCGAAGTGGCAGTAATTCGAAGCTGGCATCAGCCGGGGAAACCGCTGTGGCCTCATATGTTGTGGGTGAATCCATCGCACACTCGAGCGTTAGCAACTTTGCTTCGTTGGATTATGTGCGCGCCGGGCCGCCAGCACAAAGTCTGTGGCATTTTTATCTTTATCACGCGAATAAGCGCCAACAAAACCGGGTGCAGCGACCATTTCATACTATGGTAATTAGTATTTGGGATAGTTACAGGTATAGTTCTTGCATACGAAGTTACTAACGAACATGCTCATGCGCAAAGTTTTAATAGTTATCCCACTCGCTGTGGCTATCGCTGGGGGTATCTGGCTCTTCCAGGGAGAACTCCAGGATCCATCCCCTGGCTGGCGACTGGCTCAGGTCGAACGAGGCACCGTCGAGCAGGTGGTATCAGCGACCGGCCGAGTCGATCCAGTGATGACAGTCGATATCAGTTCGCAGGTCTCCGGCCAGATTGCCGAGGTACTGGTCAATTTCAATTCAAAAGTGGCAACCGGACAAGTACTGGCCCGCATCGATCCTGCCGCGTTTGAAGTCCGGGTCGAGGTAGCGCGTGCCGATCTCGCTTATGCTAAGGCCAATGTCGCCATGCAGAAAGCTGTCCTGGATGAACTGCGGGCCGAACGCAGCGGCGCGATGGCAGCGCTGGGCGAACTGGAAAAAGACCTGAAACGCCAGCGTACCCTCTTCCAACGTAAGGTCGTATCCGAAAGTGTGGTCGGTAGTGCGCTCGCGCAGCGCGACCAGGCGCATGCACGCCTTGAAAGCATTGCAGCACGCCTTGTGAAGCAACAGGCCCAGGTGCTCTCGGCAAAGGCCCAGGTCGATTCCCGTTCGGGCAGCCTGCGCGAGCGTGAACTGGACCTGGGCTATACCGTGATCCTTTCCCCGGTGGACGGTGTCGTCATCAACCGCGATGTCGATGTCGGGCAGACCGTCGCGGCCAGCCTGCAGGCTCCGGTACTGTTTACACTGGCCAAGGATCTGCGTGATGTACAAATTGAGGTCAGCGTTGATGAGGCAGATATCGGGCGAGTTATTGATGGCCAGCAAGTTCGATTCACGGTAGATGCTTACCCTGACCGGCGATTCAGCGGCCACGTTTCCCAGATACGCAAGGCGCCCCAGGTCGACTCAGGCGTGGTGACCTACCGGGTGATGGTGGCCACACGGAACAACGACGAGGCGCTATTGCCGGGCATGACTGCAACTGTGGAGATCATCGTCGGCCGGCGTGAGAATGTACTGCGGGTACCCAATTCGGCACTTCGGTTTAAACCCAAAGGCCTATCCAAAGCCTCCGGATCGACGGCCAAGAATGGCCATCAGCGGGCTCTGGCACGGATCGAAAAACTTGCCACAGCGCTGGAACTCAGCGATAAACAGCGCCCCGCGGTTGCAGCTGTGTTCCGTGAGATGGGTGAGGCAATACACGCACTACGCGAATCGGGCATGGAAGAGCAAGCCAGAAAAAGCGCCAAAACCCAATTGCGCAATCAGGCTTTCGGCCGCATTGAAGCATTGCTCAGCGAGGATCAGAGAATACGCTACCGTGAAATGCGTGCCGAATCGGCTGGCACCCGCCAGCGCCGTGGCACGTTATGGCGGCCACAAGGTCCTACCTCTGTAAGGGTTGAGATCGGCCTGTCCGATGACACCTATTCTGAAATCACGAGCAATGAACTTTCAGCAGGCGATGCCGTGATTACCGGGCGCGAGCGTGCAACCCACTGACCTGCAATAACAGCTCATGAGCGTGCCGATCATCCGGACTCGACAGCTGTGCCGCGAATACCTCGTTGGCGCACAAACAGTGAAGGCGCTGATCGATTTTTCTGTCGATATTCAGCACGGTGAATTTGTTGCGATCGTGGGGCCTTCGGGATCGGGCAAATCCACCTGCATGCACCTGCTGGGATGTCTGGATACACCTAGTGCAGGCGAGTACCATTTGGACGGACAGAATATCTCCAGATTGGACGCCGATGCACTTGCCGGGATACGTCGGCGCAAAATCGGGTTCGTTTTCCAATCATTTAATTTGCTTGGCGGCGCCAACGCAATCGCTAACGTGGAACTGCCGCTGGTTTACGGTGGCGTCTCCCGTGCTCAGCGGCTCGAACAGGCCCGGGCGGCGCTCGATTCGGTCGGGCTTGCTGATCGTGGACACCACCTGCCAGCACAACTTTCAGGCGGGCAGATGCAGCGGGTCGCCATCGCCCGTGCCATCGTCAACCGACCGGCACTGGTGTTGGCCGATGAGCCCACCGGCGCACTCGACACCCAGACGGGCCAAGAGATCATGGCGCTGCTCGAGAGTCTGAACCGCTGTGGGATGACCGTCGTTGTCATCACCCACGAGGCAGAGATTGCTGCCTTTGCCCAAAGAGTGCTGTATTTTCGCGATGGCCGCCTGATTGAAGATCGATCGACCTCAGGTGTCAATGCTGTCACACCAACGACATTACCGAAGATAGGCGAGGCACATCATGAAGCTCAGTGACAGCCTGCTGAGTGCCGTTAGCTCGCTGCGGGCTAATAAGCTGCGAACTGCGTTGACTACGCTGGGAATCATTATCGGTGTCAGCGCTGTGATCGCCATGGTCGGTGTGGGTAAGGGAGCGCAACTGAGGATCGAAGAAACGATACAGGGACTGGGTGAGAACGTACTTTTCGTACGTAACGGTACCAGTGTCGCCGGCGGCGTACGGGGCGGAGCCAATTCCAAGATCTCTTTAACCGAGGCTGACGCAGCTGCGATTATTGCCGGCGCTCCGTCCATACTGATCGCGGCGCCAACTCTGCGGGCCACCGGGCAGATAATCTTTGGCAATACCAACTGGTTTAGCACCATCTACGGGGTAGGCGACACCTATCTGCAGGCCCGGGACTGGCAGATCGAAAATGGCCGCACGTTCAGCACCAACGAGGAACGCTCCAGTACCAAAGTGGTGATTGTTGGCCAAACGATCATCGATCAACTGTTCTTTGGCCAAGACCCGGTTGGCGAAACTATTCGGATCGATCGGATCCCGTTCCGGGTCGTCGGTACCATCCGTGCAAAGGGAGAATCCTCCTGGGGTCGTGATCACGATGATGTCGTATTCGTACCGCTATCGGCAGCCCGCTCACGACTGGATGTCGGCAAACGTTATCGTGGCAATCTGGTTCGGGATATCACATTGAAAGCACGCTCAGCTGACCTGCTGGAAACCGCTGAGCAGGAGGTCACTGATCTTCTGCGGGAGCGCCACCGGATCCGTCCCGGAGCGCCCGATGATTTTTACGTACGTAATGTCGCACAGTATCTCGAAGCCCGTGCCAAATCCGAGCGCACCATGTCGCTGCTGTTGGCGGCCGTCGCCGGCATCTCACTGCTGGTGGGTGGAATCGGCATCATGAATATCATGCTGGTCTCTGTCACCGAGCGTACCCGCGAAGTGGGCCTGCGCATGGCGGTTGGGGCGCGGCGCATCGATATCCTTGTGCAATTTGTTACCGAGGCAATGGCGGTATCACTCATTGGCGGCGCCATCGGCGTAGCGCTGGGTCTGGGGGGGCTACTCACAGCAGCGCGCTTTGGTGACTGGCCTGTCGTGATCTCACCGTTTTCGGCGGTAATCGCCATGGGCTTCGCGGCGTTGATAGGCGTCTTCTTTGGCTATTACCCTGCCCACAAAGCCTCTCGACTCGACCCGATTGTTGCGCTACGCCGCGAATAACAAAATGACCTGGCTGATAATCTACTCCAGTTGATAAAAGAGCGTACGGTGTGGCACCATGTCCACGGACAGCTATCCTTCTTGGCTGTCCTATGGATGGCCAAAAAACAATCAACCGGCACTACCTCAACGGAAGTGCCATCATAAAAAAGGGAGAATGCTCATGGCGGAATATAGCTGCGCAGTTTGTGGAATGGGAGTTACGGGGTTGAAGTGTGTAAAGTGCGAGGCAGAACTCGTACACGACCACATCACCACCGATGAAGGCAACACCGTGGCAGTAACTAAGTGCCCGAATAATTGCGGCATGATCAAGTCACCTATGTGCTGTGGCACGGATATGAGTTGCAGCCTCTAACCTAATCTGGACGACGATCCAATGAATCGTTTACTGTAGTCTAGAAAGTCTGCGGGCCCATCCAGTGAGTAGTGATGATCTGAGCCGTCTCTTTGCGACGAAGCTTAGCGAATGCCTGCGTTCTGGAGCTTTATCACCCCTTGAAGTCATGGATGCCACGATATCACGCATTGAAGCGGTAAACCCCAAGGTCAACGCCTTGCCGACTCTGTGTCTGGGCCATGCTCGCGAACAGGCGCGTGCAATGACCGAACAGTGGGCATCCACCGATATCAAAGGCCCACTCTGGGGTCTGCCACTGGCAGTTAAGGATTACAACGACCTCGGCGGTGTGGCCACAACCTACGGTTCGCCGCTCTTTGCAGATAATATCGTCCGCAAATCGGACGCGACGGTAGCCAAACTGCAAGCCTCAGGCGCTGTTCCTGTCGGCAAATCCAATGTGCCCGAGTGGGCCGGAGCGCATACCTTTAATCCGGTCTTTGGTCATACGCTCAACCCCTGGAACAGCGCCGTCAGCGCCGGCGGCTCCTCCGGCGGCTCGGGCGTCGCACTGGCCACCGGGATGGTACCCCTGGCAACAGGCAACGACCTGGGCGGCAGCCTGCGAGTCCCGGCCAGTTTTAATGGTGTTGTGGGCTTACGTCCTGGACCTGGTCGCGTGCCTCGGGGGGCACGCCTGCCCGCTTTTGATACGCTCTGGGTCGAAGGGCCGATGGGACGCTGCGTTGCCGATGTAGCATTAATGCTCGATGGTGCTGCCGGCCACGACCCGGCGGATCCGCTGTCATTTCAGCATACCGGTGAAAGTTTTGTGGGTGCGCTGCAACACGCTGACATGCCACGGCGGGTCGGATTCAGCCCTGACCTTGGTGTGGTACCCATGGAGCCAGAAGTCGCACAGGTCTGTGAGGCGGCGGCAGAGCGTTTCAGCGAAATCGGGGCACAGGTGGATTGGTATGCACCGGATTTCTCCGGCGCGATTGAGGCCTTTCAGACCCTGCGCGGTGTGCTGATCGCACAGATGATGGAATCAATCCTGCAACAACACCGCGAGCGGATCGCACCGGAGATCATCTGGAATATCGAAAAAGGCCTGGCAGTCACCAATGCCCAGCTGCTGGATGCCGAGCGGGCTCGATCCGGGTTGTACCGACGGATCACTGCCTTTTTTGAAGAATACGACCTGCTGCTATGCCCCACTGTATCGGTGCCACCTTTTCCTAAAGAGCAACGCTATGTTGAAACCATCGACGGGCAGCCGACTCAAACCTATATTGACTGGATCGCAATCACTTTTGCGATCACCATGACCTCGTGCCCTGCACTCAGCCTGCCAGCCGGCTTCACCAAGACAGGCTTGCCGGTAGGTCTTCAGGTTATCGGCCCACCACGTGGTGAAGCTGCCTTGCTGCGCGCCTGTCATCGTATGGAAGAAGTTCTGGATCTGGCCGGCCAGGTGCCAATCGATCCCCGGTAATTATCGAAAGTGCCACCTGCATAGTCTCTCAGCACAACAAATTAGTCGGTATCATCAAGATGGTTTTCTGTATCCACTGCCGGCGCTGGAAGGATCTGAACTGACCAAAACATCTGCTGAGTTAGAGGGGGTCGAAAACAGCTGATCCGCTGGCAGAACTTTGCAACGATCGCCAGAGATAGTGACAGCACCGGACACTGGGTGCACATCCCGGCGCCATCAACCCATTACGAGTCGTCCGCGATGATGCGCTGTCAGCAAGTCTGCCTTGAGCAGAATAAGGTGCTGCTGCGTAAAACCCGCGCGTCCAAATCGATCGCTCGACAGTAAAGGAAATTAGCCCGGCCGTAACACTTTGCGGTCGCGGCCAATCTGAGTGCCGACTCCTTCATCGGTCAGAGTTTCCAGCAGCGTGGCATGCGCTACCCGGCCATCAGAAATAGTTGCGGTGCGAACCCCTCCTGCCACAGCATCGAGTGCGCAACGTACCTTGGGAAGCATGCCGTCGGTTATCACGCCCTCGTCGATTAACTCCTGCACCCGGGCTTCTGACAGTCCGGTCAATAACTGGCCATCCGAATCCAGCACCCCGGGGGTATTGGTCAACATGATCAGTTTCTCCGCCTGCAAAGTAACAGCCAATCTGCCGGCAACCGTATCGGCATTGATGTTGTAGGCCTTGCCGTCTTTGCCGGCACCGATGGGTGCGATCACCGGAATGAAATCACCCGCATCCAAGGTATCAACCACGGCGGGATTAATCGACTCGATTTCACCCACATGGCCGAGTTCGACAATGTCTTCGTTATTAGTGGAGCCGTGCTTGCGCAACACCAGTTTTCTGGCCCGGATCATGTCGCCGTCCTTGCCCGACAAACCGACCGCGCGACCGCCATGGGTATTGATCAGTGCAACAATCTCCTTATTGACCAGCCCGCCCAATACCATTTCGACAACATCTATGGTTTCGCTGTCAGTTACCCGCAACCCTTCGATAAATTCGCTTTTCTTGCCGATGCGCTCAAGCAGCTGCCCGATCTGCGGGCCGCCACCGTGCACCACAACGGGATTCATGCCCACCAGTTTCATCAACACTACATCACGGGCAAAGCCACGCTTGAGGGCTTCATCCGCCATGGCGCTGCCGCCGTACTTGATAACGATAGTGCGGCCATGAAAGTGCTGGATGTATGGCATGGCCTCGGCCAGTACCGGCGCAATGGCGGATGGGTCTGATTTGGGGTGAGTCATCGCTAATTGATATGGGCTGATACAGTCTTGGGCGCGAAGTATAGCGCCGCCGGAGCGGTGGCCTGAGGTTCGGGTTCTGGGACACTTATTGGAAAGCCCGGAAACCATCAGAATGACGCACCAGAAAGGGGTCACCAAAGTGACCCCTTTTGCCACTACTTTTACGAGAAATCAGCGGATTTTAATATCGACCTTGCGCGGTTGTACTTGTGCCGTCTTGGGTAGAACCAGATTGAGCACGCCATCTTGGTAATGGGCCTCGACCTTTGCCTCATCAATGTCGACTCCCAAACGAAACGAGCGAGCAAACTTGCCTTTATAGCGTTCCTGGCGAATCAACCGGCCACTCTTTTCTTCGTCCTTTTTTTCTATCTGGCGTTCTGCGCTGATCGTCAGCACGCCATCATTGATAGTCACATCCAGATCTTCGCGGGGCACGCCGGGGACCTCTGCCTTCACCATGAAAGCGCTTTCGCTCTCGCTGACATCCATGGCAGGCGCCTTTGCATTACCCTCACGCTGCACCATCGTCGGTGCTCGGAACCAATGGCCCATCAGGTCGTCAAAATCACCAAATACTTCCCAGCTACGATTTCTTTCACCGAGTCTTGCCAGATTATTCATAAGAGGACCTCCGTTGTCTTCTTGATACACATCGCACCTTTGCGATGCATCTTGTTTCGCTGGTATAGATATGGTGGTCACCTGAGATTTTTCAAGGGTTGTCTTCTAGTTAAGCAAACAAAATTTCAAACTTCAGGTTCACCTTTATTGCTGGCTTTCATAGGGAAAGCAGAACACTCTGAAAATATTCTTTTAGAACAACTGGTGCAGATCGATTTATCCAGCGATGGCAGAATTCCACAGATAGCCTCTCCTTTAGTTGGACACCGGCCACGTCAACCTGGGCAACACCCTGAGTGAACCATAGTAGATGTCGCAGTCCACAGTAGTGGTCCCGTAGACGCTGAAACAGCTCACGTACATGATTCACTGTACCAAAATTAATGGCGTTATCTATGCGGATCACCACCGTTGGCGTCTAATCGGTCATTTCAAAACTAATGACCTGCGGGTAAATCAGCCTCAAGACGAGACGAACTGCCAGTAGGCCGACCGCGAATGTGTTGCGCCACAAAGCCTTCGCCTTTTTTTAAATTCATCAAATCGTCAAAAATGCAACTGGCCCCGGCAATCCGGCTGTAAACCATAAAAGCATCAACCCCACAACGCCAATGAACATATCTCCTATATCAAACTCAGGGTATTAGATTTAAATTTTTTTATTGTCCAGTAATTAGTGACAAAGAAAAGCGCCTTTACTCAGTATTTGCAGAGGCGTATTCAGGCGTCTGATTCACTGGTGTCTTCAGTGGCATTAAGGTTACCCGTCACCTGATATCGGCCTTTTAGGAAATGTTGGCTAATGATCCCGGCATCAGTTACCCTGCCGGCTGACTTCAGAGATCTGGATCCCACCAGCCCAATCCACCCCATGCCTGCACAATATGACGCCGTCGTGATCGGCGCCGGGATCATCGGCACGGCAATAGCCTTCGCCCTTAGCAAGAACGGCTGGCACACCCTGGTGGCCGACCTGCGGCCTGGGGCAGGCCAGGGCGCGACCAGCAGTTCGCTGGCGATGGTGCGTACCCAGTATTCTACTCGTGAGGGCACCGCACTGGCATGGGAGGGATTCCATTGCTGGCAGGATTGGTCTGCGTTTCTCGAGCTCGATACCGATGAACCGATTGCCCCGTTTCATCCAGCGGGTGTGCTGACATTCAAAACTCCCAACAATGGCTTTCTCAAGCAGCAACTCGAATTTTCGCGGGAACTGGGCATCCCTTACCAGGAGTGGCCACTGTCTAAACTACAGCGAACCTTCCCTGACTGGGATCTGAATACTTTCGGCCCGCCAGTTCTGTCAGACAACCCACGCTTTGGGACAAGCTCCAAAGAAGAACTGCGAAGTGTCTTTTTCCCTAAAGGGGGTTACTGTCCGGACCCACAACTGGCCGCCCATAACCTGCAACGGGCTGCCCAGCAACACCACGCTGAATTTCGCTTTAGCTGCGCGGTCGAAGCGATTCATGCTGATAACGGCCGCGTCACAGGCGTAACACTTTCAAATGGGGAGAAGATCTCCTGCCAGATCGTGGTCAACGCCGCTGGACCGCATGCTGAAGCGATCAGTGCACTGGCCGGCCTTGCGCAGGCACACAAGATCAAGACCCGTGTCATTCAGCACGAAACTGTGCATATTCACTGCCCTCAGGCAGCCAGTGCAGATCACACCCCGATCATGCTCTACGACACAGACATTGGCAGTTATGTGCGTGCCGACACGGGAGAAAACATTCTCACCGGCAGTGTGGGCGCCCAGGATGAAGTTGAACTGCCTGTTGACCCGGATGATTTCGATCGCAATCTTTCGACACAGGCGATTGAGCCACTATACCGCCTGGCGCAGAGGATTCCGACACTGGGCATTCCCAATACCTTGTCGGGCGTGGCCGATTTGTGGGATGTAAGCGACGACTGGATTCCGATTTATGATCGCACTGATCTTGCGGGCTTTTATGTCGCCATAGGCACCAGCGGAAACCAGTTCAAGACTGCACCGGCGGTAGGCGAGCTTATGACGACGCTGATCAACGCATGTGAAAACGGCAAGGATCATGACCATCAGCCGGTGACCTTTCGCCTTACGCGTACCGGGCATACCATTGCCCTGGGCTTTTTTTCGCGCAACCGCCAGCCCAACCCGGCCAGCAGCCTCTCGGTTCTGGGTTAATCCGGTTCAGGCGGCCGCTGCAAAAAGCGCATCGACCGATTCCTGTTGGTCCAGGGACATCAGCTGCTGGTGTAATTCACTGGCCGCATCGCCGATGACCGGCTCGGCCAAAGACAAAAACTTTGCCCGGTGCACTGCGTCTTCGGGAAAGTTTTCGGGCTCGCCCCGGGGTATCTCCACGCAGCGACTCTGGTGGGATCCGTCACGAAACTGAACAGTCACTCGACCCCCCATCCGTTCGGGATAGATCGCCTCCATCTCGGGATCCTCACTGACATCAATACGCTCAGCCAGGGCTAGTGTGTCTGGCTCGTCGAGGTAACGCGCATAATCATCCCAGGCAAGGTTACCCGTTTGTGCTGCAACGGCGGCAGTAAAGTGCATGGAAAACTGACCGCCAACCACGCCCTGGGGCTTGCGGCGGAAGTCCTGCGGCAGCGCAGTCAGATCCATACCCTTGCGCGGCAGGCCAATCGTAATCTGGGCAATATCCGATTCGGCCACCCCCGTTCCGACGATATCAATAACAGCGTCGATTGCAGCATGACTGAACCGGCATGACGGGTACGGCTTAACACCGATCTCTAAGGTTTCCCAATGCTCATGCAATGCGTGTATCGCAAGGTCCGAATCGGGATCCGGCGTATAACTTTTTAAGAAACCGCAATCGCCCTCAATGGCATCGGCTGCGCCGATAAAACCCTCAGCCGCCAGGGAGGCTGCTATTACACCTACCATAGCCGCATTACCTACCTGGAAACGCTTGGTCCAGGCGCTGTTGACCAAGAACTGCATCGACCCCGCCGCCTGGCTCAGGCAGATACCCAGCGCCATCTCCAGATGCTGCGCGTCCAGTCCCAGTGCCCGTCCGGCGGACACGGTTGCTCCGAAAGCGCCAGCGGTTGCAGTTGGGTGAAAGCCCCGGTCGTAATGATCTGCCGGTTTTAACGCGCGCCCCAGCCGACACACCACTTCATAGCCCGCGATAACCCCTGCTAGCACATCGGCACCATGAGCACCTGCCATCTGGCCACCCGCCAGTGCAGCTGCAAGTATCGGGGCACTCGGGTGTACGGTAGCTGCGATATGAGTGTCATCAAAATCCAGGCTGTGAATCAACGTTCCGTTGATCAACGCCGCAGCCGGAAAAGCATATCCTTGGGCATCAGCAAACACACCGCCGCTGCCATGACCGATACCCATGCGCTGTATCGCGGCTAACAGCGCAGGTGTGGACTCAGCCTCACGCCGACCCCGGATCGCAATCCCAACACTGTCCGCTACAAGCAGGCAAGCACGTTCAACCACAGGCCGGGGTACATTCTTCAGGTTCAGCGAACTGGCAAATTCGCAAACCGTCGCGGTGACTCCCTTTGCTCCCACCGGTTTTCTCCTTTGATTCTTAACCCGCTTTCCATAAAAGCAGGTGAAAATTGCTAGCAGCCCTTGAAATCCGCTTTTCGCTTTTCGTTAAAGGCTGTAATACCCTCGCGCCGATCCTCGGTGGGCACCGTCTGGTTGTAGGCTTGCAGCTCCACCTCATAATCAGCCTTAAGCTGCTCGTGCGCGGCATGGTTCAGCGCCTGAAGGGCACTGCGCACAGCAATCGGGCCGTTGTCAGCAATCCTCTGCGCTACGCTGCGAACCGTCTTGATCAATTCATCCGGTTCGCATATCTGGTTGATCAGCCCCCACTGCAGGGCTTGCTCAGCGGTAAACGGCGTACCTGTAAGTATGATTTCCTTGGCCCGGCGTATGCCAACTGCCGAAGGCAGATATTGAGTGCCCGCCATGCCCGGCATGATTCCCAGCGTAGTCTCGGTCAGGGCAAAACGGGCATGGCTGGCAGCATAGGCAAAATCACAGGACAGCGTCAGTTCGGCCCCACCGCCGAAGGCAGCGCCGTTGATTGCACCCAGCAAAGGTGTCGGGCAATCTATTAATGCACGAGCTAAATTCTCAAACACCACGTGCTGGGCATACCACTCGTCATCGCTCATACCATGGCGTTGCTTGAGATCACCACCGGCGCAAAAAGCGCGATCACCACTACCGGTGAGTATGATGCACCGGGCCTGGCGCGCGCCTGAAACAAAATCGCTGAAAACTTCTAAGAGCTCTTCAGCCATTTGGGTATTGAATGCGTTCGCCACCTCTGGTCGATTCAGGGTGATCCAGGTCAGATGATCCTGCCGGTCAACGATGATTGTCTTAAAACTATTACTCATATTTGTAGTGGGCTTTGACTGTCGTCTGAAAGCTATTTATAGGCCAACATGGATGAGGTCGCAACGTTTGTGCACTATCCATCGCATGCCGTTGGTATTCCAAAATGCACTGCGTCCTGAGTCTATTCGCCATCGAGTTCAGCAAACACCTTTTTTGCAATACGATGGCATTCGACCGCAACTGGAACTCCGCAGTAAATTGCAATCTGGTTGAGAATGGCTTTTAACTCTTCCCGAGTGACGCCGTTGACCATCGCCCCGCGAAAATGCAGTTCCCATTCATGCATTCGGTTAAGCGCTGCGATCATCGTGACATTTAGCATGCTGCGGGTTTTCCGGTCCAAGGTATCATCGCCCCACACAGCACCCCAGCAGTATTCAGTCAGCAGTTCCTGAAAATCACGTGCAAATTCACTGGCGTTGGCCAGCGCATTATCAACGTACTCGGCGCCGAGCACATCGCGGCGGGTTGCCAAACCCTTATCAAAGCGTTCCTGATCCATAAAAGTCTCCTGTCGAAAAGGGCTGATTATGCCTGTATGAATATACTGGTGGGCAATTAGAGTGTGCCCGGCCTGTAGCATATCGCCAAGGCTCGAACCACACCCTAGCTATTCGCCCGGATGAATTCGAGCAATATCGTATTGACCGCGTTCGGATCTTCCAGCGATGCCAGGTGGTGCAATCCAGGCAGCACCACAACCTTGCCTGCGACCAGGTCTGCACCCATGCGCTGGGCAATCGCCGGCGTGGACCCCACATCCTTTTCTCCAGTCAAAACAAGAGCTGGACAGCAGACCTTTTTCAGCACATTGCCGATCTCAGCATCAGCATTCACCAATGCCTCGTAAGCGGCTGTATAGGCCGCAAGATCATTGGCCAGCAGTTTCTCGGATACCTGTTTCACCCGATCCGGGTGGGTCGCCTTGAAATCGTCATCGAACCAACGGTCGATTGCCGCTTGGGCAATAGGCGCTAGACCTTGCTCTTTTGTAGTTTGCAAGCGTTCGTGCATACCCTTGAGTTCCGCTTCGCTACGCCGGTAAACCGTATTCATCAGCGTAAGGGTTTTCAGTCGCGCCGAAAACTGCCCGGCGAAGGCCTGAGCGATAACTCCGCCCATAGATAAACCCACAAGATGGACTCGATCAATCGCAAGATGCTCCAGCAGTTGCACCAGTTGCTCAACAAAACTAAAGATACCCTCTATCCGCTCCGCGGGAGCGGTGCGCCCGTGCCCGAGCATGTCGTAGCGAATGACCTGATGGGTTTTTGCAAGCGCAGGCACCTGCAGATCCCACATGGTGTGATCAAGGCCAACCCCATGGATCAGTACAATCGGCTCAGCGTTATTAGCAGCACCCGAAATGTCATACCAGGTGCCCTCAGGACTGTAATCACTGCAATGTGGCATTTTTTTGCGAAAATTCCTTAAGGTCGTATAAAGGTAGCCGGCATGAACCGAACCTGTGCTATTTTAGTCGGACAAGTCTAAGAGACGGTCATATTCTGCGATGAATCAGTCCCAAAAAAAGATCATCGGCAAGCCGCTGGTTATCAATGGCCGCCAGCTGTCGCTGTCGCGAGCAGTGCGCGCCGGTGACTTTGTCTTTTTGACCGGGCAAGTTCCCATGGTCAACGGCAAGGTCATGACCAGCGGCGATATCGAGGAACAGACCCGGGCCTGCCTTGAAAACATCCGTGAGACCCTGGCTGAAGCCGGCTGTGCTCTGTGCGATGTGGTCAAGTCAATGGTCTGGCTACGTTCGCGTGACGATTTCGGGGGGTTCGACGCAATCTACGCTGAGTATTTTCCTGATGGTCCACCGGCGCGTTCAGCACTGATCAGTGATTTTCTGGTGGACATTCGCGTAGAAATTGAATGCATCGCATACAAACCACTGGAACAAAGAGGGTAGCAGTCAATGACTGAACTAAAGCAATATCAGATGTTTATTGATGGTCAATGGGTTGATTCACAGGACGGCAACACTTTTGCCAGCATTAACCCTGCTACCGGCGAAGCCTGGGCCGAAGTGCCCGAAGCCAGCGAGGCCGATGTCAACCGTGCGGTGGAGGCGGCACACCGGGCCTTTACCGAGGGCCCCTGGTCAAGCATGACTGCAACTGCTCGAGGCAAACTGATGCGTCGCCTCGCTGAGGTGCTTAGCGAACATTCGGAATCACTGGGACGGTGTGAAACCGTTGATACTGGGAAACTCTTCAAGGAAACCCGCTGGCAGGCTAATTACATTTCCGACTTTTTTTATTATTACGCCGGCCTTGCGGATAAAGTCTGTGGCGAGACGCTACCGATCGACAAACCAGACATGATGACAATGACCCTGCGCGAGCCGCTGGGTGTAGTCGCTGCTGTCGTGCCCTGGAACTCGCAACTTTTTCTGGTCGCGGTCAAGATCGGTCCAGCCCTGGCAGCTGGCAACACGGTCGTTCTCAAAGCTTCAGAACATGCCTCGGCCCCAATGCTCGAATTTGCCCGGGTTTTCGAAGAAGTTGGTTTTCCGCCAGGGGTTTTCAACGTCGTTACAGGGCACGGAGAGCCTTGTGGCCGAACCCTCACCAGTCACCCACTGGTGGATCGCATCAGTTTTACCGGCGGGCCCGAGACCGCCCGCCATGTCATGCGCAACGCTGCTGAGAACTTTGCCCAGGTTTCCCTGGAACTGGGCGGCAAGTCGCCAGTGATTGTTTTTGAAGATGCAGACCTTGAAAGTGCAGTTAATGGCGTATTGCTCAGCATTTTCAGCGCCAGCGGGCAAAGTTGTGTTGCCGGATCCCGCCTGTTGCTGCACCAATCCATCCATGATGAGGTGCTGGCGCGGGTAACAGAAAAAGCAGCCAAGATCCGTATCGGCGACCCCTTGGACGATGCCAGCCAGATGGGGCCTTTGGCCACCCAAGCCCAGATTGACAATATTCATGCCACCGTTGCGGACGCCACCGCGAACGGTGCCACACTTATCTATGGCGGCAAAACACCCCAAGGGCACGATAACGGCTGGTATATAGAGCCAACCATCGTGGACTGCCCAAACCAGCAGATCGGTGTAGTACAGAACGAACTTTTCGGGCCGGTGGTCAGTGCGCTCACATTCCATGATGAGGCCGATGCTCTTAGCCAAGCCAACGACACGCGCTTTGGTCTTGCTGCAGGAATTTTTACCCGTGATGGCGGTCGCGCCTTACGTGTCAGCAAGGCGGTACGAGCGGGAATCGTCTGGGTCAACACCTACCGTATGGTTTCACCGCTGGCGCCGTTTGGCGGCTACAAAGACAGTGGCTATGGCCGCGAATCAGGCATGCAAGCCATCTACGACTATACGCGTCCAAAAACCGTCTGGCTGAACACCTCAGCAGAACCCATCACCGACCCGTTTGTCATGCGGTGACCTGCTTGTAGTAGGTATCCTTTTTCAGGACCTTATCCTCGCGGAAAGTCCAAAGGCCGCGACCTGGCTGATTGATCGGGCCGGTACCGGTAACCCGCCACTCGGTTACGGCCCGCTCACCACTGATCCAGCTATGGGTATCCCCCCCATGGATATCCGGTACGGCAGCAAAGCGTTTGGCAGGCGCCGTGCGAATAGCATTGTTACCCTTGAAGCACTCGCCGTAGGGATGCGCGCCTGCCGCCAGCAAAAACTCACCGTCCTCATCAAAACTTTCGACAATCGCCTCAAGATCCTTATTGTTAAAAGCCGAAAGAATCTCCCCCATTCTCTTCAGTGTTACGCTTATCTTTCCTCCTGGGAAATTTACCGGAACGGGCAACAGCACTTGGCGCGGCTGGCTACTCTAATTGCAGAGCTCGAAAAATCAGCTAATCCCTTGTGCGGATTATTTGCCGGGTCTTACTCAAGATCAAGCAGGGCTTTTACTTTATCTGCCCATGCGGTGCTAGACTCATCGCGTTCAAAAATCCACGAGGAAGAGCAGGTGAAATTCCAACTAGCGATCAACATGGAGCGTATCTCGCCGGATATCGATATGCGCGATGTCCAACGGCATACGCTGGAAATGGTCCAGATGGCCGACGAAGGTGGCTTTCATATTGCCTGGGCAGCTGAACATCATGCTCTGGAAATGACCATTGCGCCAAACCCGTTTCAGATACTTACCTGGTGGGCAGCACATACCAATCGCATTCGACTTGGCACGGCTGTGGCAGTCGCCGCGTACTGGCACCCAATCAACCTGGCCGGTGAGGCTGCTCTGGTGGATCTGTACAGTAATGGTCGGCTGGATTTTGGCATCGGCTCAGGCGCCTACCAGCGTGAGTTCGATCGTATGCACGCCGGACTCAAGCAAAGTGACGCCTGGCGCTATATGCAGGAAATGCTCCCCGCGGTAAAAGCGCTGTGGCAAGGTGATTACGCCCATGAGGGTGAATTCTGGCGCTTTCCCGAATCGACTTCGGTGCCCAAACCTGTACAGCAACCCCACCCACCAATCTGGGTAGCCGCAAGAGCGCCGATCACCTATGACTATGCAGTCAAGCAGCAGTGCAACATTATGTCCTGGCCGCTGACCCGGCCTCTGAGCGAGGTCGAGACCTACCTGGGTCGATTACAGACAGCACTGGAAGAAAACCCGGGCAATAATCGACCCATATTCGCGACCATGCGCCACACCTGCGTCTATGACAATAAAGACGACTGGATGGTGCCCGTGGAAGCGGCCATGCGCCAGTTAGGTCAGTTTGAGAATCTGTTCAAAAACGCCGGCGGCGTCGACAACGGTTTCCCGGCTATGATCGATTTATCGACACTGGAAAACCGGGACGAATACGACCCGAAGACACTGCACGAACACCTGATGTTTGGCACCCCCGACGAGATCGTCAATAAACTGCGGCTTTACGACGAACTGGGTGTCGATCAGTTCACTTACTATGCCAGCCTCGGATTGGGACTGAAAGAACAGAAACGCTCGCTGGCACTGTTCATCAACGAAGTGATGCCCGAGTTCGCCGAGAACTGATGCCGAACAACGGGCCTGCCGTTGGCTCTTCACGATGATCTACCTCGCGCGCAGTGCGCGAGGTAGATCAGTTTTGAGTTTTAAGAGATGCCAAGTTTCTCGCGTGCTTCATCGGCATCACACACCCGACCACCGAGGTCACCAATAATCCGGACGGCTTTTTCAACCAGTTGCGCGTTACTGGCCGGCACGCCTTTTTCCAGGTAAAGGTTATCCTCCAGTCCGACCCGGGCATTACCCCCCAGCAACATTGCCTGCGCTACCATCGGCATCTGGGCACGGCTGATACCGAAACCTGACCAGATAACACCACTGGGCAATTGATTGACCATGGCATTCATGGTCGCAGGATCGGCGCCGGCACCCCAGGGGATGCCCAGACAGATCTGATACATGGCCGGCCCCTTGATCAGGCCTTCAGCGACCATCTGATTGGCAAAACGCAAGTGCCCCAGATCAAACACCTCCATCTCGGGCTTGACACCAATCTCGGCATAACGTGTGGCCATGGTACGCAGCATATTGGGCGTTTGCACGTAAACATAGTTGGCGTTATCAAAATTGATCGTGCCGCAGTCCAGGGTGGCGATATCCGGACGCAACAGTTCAACGTGCGCCATGCGCTGCTCGGCAGTAATCAGGTCGGTGCCCTCTGCCGGCACCTGCGGGTTATCGTCATCAATAATCAGATCACCACCCATGCCAGCCGTCAGGTTGATCAGTACATTGCGTCCACTATTTCTGACCCGCTCGACCACATCCTTGAACAGTGCAATATCGCGACTGCCTTTCCCGGTCTGCGGGTCACGCACATGCAGGTGCACGATCGCTGCCCCAGCATCTGCCGCCTCAATGGCTGAAGCCGCAATTTGCTCCGGTGTTACTGGAATCGCAGGATGCTTATCGACTGTGTCGCCGGCCCCGGTGACAGCGCAGGTCACCACTACATTGCTATTCATTGCCATTTTTGCTACTCCTTCGTATCATTTATGTATTGTCAGTGTGTTGCGCAGACTTGAGGTTTACCCAGTCTGACTCAACCCATCTTTGGCCAACCATCCTCGCTGGGTGGGTACCAATGCTCGCGCAGCACTTTTTGAATCTCGACCAGGCAACGGTCGCGGCGGCGCTCCATATCACCGAAATCGCGGACTCCGGATTCCACCTCACACCCTTCAACGATCCGCTGCTTGAGTTCATCGGTTAATTCAGGCGCCTTCATGTGCGACCAGGGTAATTTCAGCGCCGGCCCAAACTGCTCGATCGTGTGGCGCATACCACCCGGACCACCACCCAGATGCCAGGCGAGAAATGTACCCATAAACGCCCAGCGCAGGCCCGGGCCGCCTGTCACGGCCGCGTCAATTTCCGCTACAGTTGCGACACCCTCATCGATTAAATGCAATGCCTCGCGGTACAGCGATTCCTGCAGTCGGTCCGCAATATAGGCTTCGATTTCGCGGCGCACGTGCAGTGGTCGCATACCAATTGCACTGTAGAACTGCCCGGCCCGGGATATCGACTCGGCCGAAGTCTGCTCACCGCCCACCACCTCGACTAATGGCAGCAGATACACCGGTGCAAAAGGGTGACCGATGACCAGGCGTTCGGGGTGACGGCAACGTGATTGCAAACGACTGGGTAAAAGCCCCGAAGAGCTCGACGCAATGATCGTGTCGCTCTTGGCATGCCGGCTGATCTCCTCATGAACCTCGATTTTCAGCGCCTCACGCTCAGGAACGTTTTCCTGAATAAAATCGGCCTGCGTCACCGCAGTGGCGATATCATCGGCGAAGTACAACCGGCTTCGATCTCCTTCGTCTGTTAGCCCGGCAGCCTCCAGAACCGGCCAGGCATCGGCAATGGTTTTTTCGACATAACCACGTGCCTCGGCCCTGGGATCTGTCAGCACCACTTCTAACCCACTGGCCAGGCACCTCGCGGCCCAGCCGCCGCCAATAACGCCCCCGCCTACCAGTGCGATGCGCTGAACTCTCTCTTGTGTCATTACTTTCCCCTTTGCTCTGGCAGCGGCTATTCGCCACGAAATACGGGTTTGCGTTTTTCCACAAATGCCTTAACCCCTTCCTTGGCATCTTCTGAGCGCAGCATCTTGCGATAAACCGGCAAATCAGCCGTACGCATAGTATTAAAAGCGCCCTCTACGGTGTCGCCTTCAATCGCTCGTAGCACTTCCTTGACCGTCTGCACCGCCAGTGGCGCAGACTCGGCAATCTGTTGCGCCCATTGGCGTGCAGTATTCATCAACTCGGTCGCTGGTACCACCGCGTTCACCAGCCCATGGCTGGCTGCTTCGTTCGCGCTCATACGCCGACCCAGCAACAGCATCTCGACCGCGACGTTATATGGGATCCGCCTTGGCAAACGTTGTATAGCCCCGGCATCCGGCACAATGCCCAATGGCATCTCCGGTAACTGGAAAAATACGTGATCTGCCGCAACGATCAGGTCACAAGCCATGACCAGTTCAAACCCGCCTCCGATCGCAAGCCCATTAACTGCACCGATAACCGGCTTGTTAAGGTTCCACATCTCGGTTAATCCTGCAAACCCGCCCGGCAGATCTGCGTCGGCTTCCCACCAGTTGTCCAGCTGCTGCTCGCCCGCGTCCAACGCCTTAAGGTCCCATCCCGCAGAGAACATTTTCTCGCCAGTTGCCGTCACCAGGCCCACCCGCAGTTCGGGATCATCGCGCAGCATGACCACCGCTTCATTGATTCTGCGGCTCAAGTCGAAATCAATAGCATTTACCTTGGGGCGGTTAAGCGTAATCTCTAATACCGCGCCATGTCGCTCAACCAGTAGTTCTTGTGCTCTGTGGTCCATTTGTTTCCCTGGATTCGACTGGTTTGGTCTGCAGTCGGAATAAAATGTAAAGACGCACGATATGGCAATAACGTGCACAAGGCAATATCATGAGCGGCCACGGCTTGCGCCGCTACGGCAATAATGCGCTCGGGTGGATACTTTTCAGCGCTTTGAACTTGAATCCTGGGGGAATCATGGACATCGAACTAAACAGCGAACAGCGGATGCTGGCCGACTCTATTAAGGCATTTGTCGAAGAAGAGCTGATGCCCCTGGAAAACGAGGTTGAACGCGCAGGTGAAGTCAGTGCTGAGATGGGTGAACGCATCAAGCACAAAGCTCTTGAGATGGGTTTTTACGCCGCCAATCTACCCGAATCAATCGGAGGTGGTGGGCTGGACTGCACCAGCCTGGCGATCATGGAACGCGAGTTCGGCAAGGTCACACACGCACTGCATGGCTTTGCCTGGCGCCCCACCGAGCTGCTATTGGCCTGCAGTGATGAGCAAAAAGAACGCTATCTGCTTCCTTGCGTAAAAGGAGGCAAAGTTGAGTGCTTCGCCATCACAGAGCCAGGTGCCGGCTCTGACATCATGTCGATGGCAACACGCGCACAGCCTGACGGGGATGACTGGATCATCAATGGAGCCAAGCATTTTGTCAGCAGTCACGTCGAGCCCGATTTTGCGATTGTCTTTGCCGTCACTGGAGCGGATGAAACTACTCGTGGCTCGCGCAAACGGGTCAGTGCGTTTCTGCTAGACCGCGGGCATCCAGGTTTTGATATCACGCGTGGGCCGCGCTGTGTCAGCCAGCGGGCATACCTCAATTTCGTATTGTCATTTAATGACTGTCGAGTCAATAAGAGTCAGATGCTCGGCGCAGAAGGCGAAGGCCTGAAGCTTGCCGACAAGTGGATTAAGATGGGCCGGGTATGGGTTGGAGCCGGCTGCTGTGGTCGCGCGGAGCGACTGTTGGAGTTGTCGCTGGACTGGGCTGCCAACCGCAAGCAGTTTGGTCAACCCATCGGCAAATTCCAAGGAACGTCTTTTAAGCTGGCAGACATGGCGACCGAACTGCAGGCCGCCGACCTCATGGTGATGCATGCGGCCAGAAAAGCCGATGCGGGGCAGATGACGCCCACCGATGCAGCCATGTGCAAGCTGTTCGCCTCCGAGATGCTGCACCGCCTGGCCGATAACGCGGTCCAGATCTACGGCGGCATGGGCCTGATGGAAGATTTCCCGATCGAACGTCTATGGCGTGACGCACGCCTTGAGCGAATCTGGGAAGGTACATCTGAAATACAGCGACACATCATCAGCCGATCACTGCTGCGACCGCTTGGCGCATGACCCCAAAACAACGTGCCAATCTCGATCGGCTGCTGGCGCCACGCCATATTGCCTTTATCGGCGGCGATGCTGCTGTATCTGCGGCACAACAGTGCGCCACGAGTGGCTTCGCCGGCGAAATCTGGGGCGTCAATCCACGCCCGGGGCGGTTCGGTGAGATACCTTCCTTCGCCAGTGTCGAGCATCTGCCGCAAGCACCGGATGCGGTTTTTCTTGCCGTCCCACGACATGGCGTATCAGAGGTGCTCGCACAACTACGGGATGCAGGCGCCGGCGGTATCGTCTGCTATACCGCAGGTTTTAGGGAGCTGGGTGGGCAAGGCGCTGATCTCGAGCGCGATCTGATTGCGGCCTGCGGCGATATGGCGCTGGCTGGACCGAACGTGTTCGGTTTATTGAATTACGTCAGCGGGGCGCACCTGTGGCCATTCAGTCATGGCGGCAAACGGGTAACGGGCGGCCCCGCCATCATTTCTCAATCCGGCATGCTCTCGAGTTACCTGCTGACCAACAGACGTTCAATTAATTTCTCGTACGTGATCGGCGCCGGGAATCAATCCATTTTAGGTGTTGAAGACTACCTCGACAGCCTTGTCGATAACGGTGCTGTCACTGGCTTTGGCCTGTACATAGAAACACTGCGCGACATACCCCGTTTTGCGGATGCGGTTGCCCGCGCCATGGCACGTAAGGTGCCCGTGGTCGCACTCAAGGTGGGTCAATCTGAGCTGGCAGCCCAGACTGCGCTCACCCATACCGGTTCTTTGGCCGGCCAAGATGTCTGCTACCAGGCGCTTTTTGACCGGATCGGTGTTGCCCGTGCTTTAAGTCCCAGCCTGCTACTGGAAACCCTGCAGATGCTGACCACGGCCGGTGCACCGGCAGGTAAGCGGCTTGCGGCATTCACCTGCTCAGGCGGCGACGTCGCCATGCTCGCCGACTGTGCCGACAGTCAAGGTCTGATCTTCGATGCACCCGATGCCGCAACGGAAAAATCCCTGCGCCAATGGCTTCCTGACATTGCGACCGTGGGCAATCCGCTTGATTACACCACGCCGCTTTGGGGGCAGGAGGAAACCCTGAAAAATGTGTTCAGCGCGGCGCTCGCACCCGGCTACGATGCAGCACTACTGGTACAGGACTATCCCCCGATTGAAATCAGTGACGATCGGCCCTACTACCAGGCTGATACCCGGGCCTTTATTCACGCAACACAAAGTGCCGGTATACCGGCTGCAGTGTGCTCCAGCCTGCCGGAGAATCTTGATCACGAAACCCAGGCAACGCTCATCAACAACGGTATCGCGCCGTTGCAGGGTATCAGCGAAGCCACCATGGCTATCAGCGCTTCGGCCGTATTCGGCCGGGTGTGTAAGAAACTGCAAAGCGGCTCAGACCCTTTTATTCCCAAAATCTATACACCCGACCGCTCCCAGCCGGTCACCCTGGATGAATGGCAGGGCAAACAGATGCTGCGAACGCACCGCATTCCCGTTCCGAGGGGTGAGCTGGTCAATTCTAAAACAGTGAGTGAGGCAGCTCGCCGGATCGGCTTTCCGGTCGCTCTTAAGCTCGTCAACAACCAGTTGCCGCATAAAACCGAAGCTGGGGTCGTCCGACTGAACCTTGCCAACCAAGACCAAGTCTGCCAAGCGGCACACGAGGTGCTGGATCTGGGATCGCAAGCTCTCGGTCAACAGGTCGACGACCAGTTGTTGGTCGAAAAAATGCTGGATACAGTGCTCGCAGAGTTACTGGTGGGGGTACAGAATAATCCGCAATTTGGTCTGGTCATGACACTCGCAGGAGGGGGAACCCTGGTAGAGCTCATGGCTGATTCCACGACAATACTTTTACCAGCAGACCTATCCAGTCTTCGTGATGCCCTTGCCTCGCTTAAGGTCATGCGTCTGCTGGAAGGTTATCGTAACCGCCCACACGCCGATGTCGACCAATTGCTTGATACTCTGGTCGCTATCAGTGAAATGGCGCAACACCTCGCGCATGAACTCATTGCGATGGATATCAATCCGCTGCTGGTGACTCAAAGCGGCTGCTTTGCCGCGGATACGCTGATTCAGTTGAGTCACGAAAACTTGCTGGCAATGCCCTGATCTTGTGGACTGGAACCACTGCTGTGGTTGCGCTGTTCGACACGCTTCGTCCACCGGGTTATCCGCAATTTCGACCCGATCGACAACATCACTGTCGCATGGATTTTTGTAAACAACCTGGGGCAACAGGCGCGAAACAGATAATGGTTGCGAAGCCAACTAGTTCAGTTCGTTTAAAACAAACCTGCAAGGGTATCCAGATCAGGGTAGTGGCTAGACGACACGCAAGCTGCAAAATTATGCGCCAGAGTTTTGGACTTGATGCGACAATAGTTCCCTAGAATCCATAAAAAACAACCCCCATGATATGAAAGGACTTGTACTGCTCGACTACGACGGCGTGATTGTTGACTCGGCACAGCCGGTGCTGGAGCAGACAGCCGTTTTCTGCAAGGATCAGGGCTTGCCGTTTTCCCTCACCCTGGCCGATTTCGACCAGCTGGATCCAGCGACTTTCACCATGCTCGCCAAAGTCGCTGGCATACCCGACCCTGATCACCGCGCATACGGTCGCTTTCTTTTTGATACATTGCAAAATGGCGCTATACAGATCGCTCTTTTTCACGGAATCAGTGAAATGATACGGGACTTAAGCGAGCGGCATATCCTTTGCGTGGTCACCGCCAATCATGCCGATGTGGTGCGAGCCCGGCTCGTACAAGAAGAGCTGGATGATTGCATCAGCACGTATTACGGCAGCGACCGACCAGGCGGCAAAGCGGAGCATATACGCGAGGCGCTCAACCATTACGCCATCGATGCCCGACAAACCTGGATGGTGGGTGATTCGGTCAGCGACATGGATGCGGCGCACACCGCCGGGGTGAATGCTCTCGCAGTCGGTTGGGGCTGGCAATCCGCTGATGTGCTAAAAACGCGAGCGCCCGATCATCTTTTCCATGCTCCGCAGGAGCTTCACGCTTTTCTAAGCAGTCCCCTTGCTTTATCGCAGATGAGCCATTCTTGAATACCCTGGCACACCTATACCTGTCAGGGAACGACCCGGACCTGATACTGGGCAACTTTATCGGGGACTCGATTCGGGGCGAGCAATTCAACAGACTAAACCCGCAAGTGCAACAAGGGGTGCTTTTGCACCGACAGGTAGATCGCTATACCGATGCACACCCGGTCTTTCGGGGGCTATCGTCTTTGATGCGTGAGGACTTTGGCCGTTATTGCTCGGTAGTGGCCGACGTATTTATGGATCATTTCCTGGCTAAAGACTGGCACCGCTACCATCAGCAACCCCTGGTTGATTACACCGACTGGATCAAGTGTATTCTCGCGCCGCGCATAAGCGCGTGCCCTACCCGGTCGCAAAGGTTCTTCGATTACCTCAGTCGAACCGATACGCTTTTGCATTATCGGTCCACCAGCGGTATCAACCAGACGCTGTCACAGATGGCCCAGCGCACTCGCTTTAATTCGGGGATGGAAAAATCCGGCGAAGTCTTGGCGCGGCTTTACCCGCAACTGCAAAACGGTTTCGATGATTTTTTCCCTCAACTCGTCGCCTACGCCGAGCGCCAAAGGCACTCACCAACCCCACAGGCAAAGCAAGTCAGCTCTCAGGCCGAACCAGCGTTGGCGTCCTGAGGGGTATGGTAATAATCACTTTCGCTGGCTGATTGACGCACCTGTTCAATCAGTCGTTCAAGGCGCTTTTGAGCGGTGTCGATCTCTTCGCACGATTCGCAATCCAGATCGCCACAAGGCTGATGCGCATAAAGCCAGAAATGCACGGCTCCGGCCAGCAGGCCAGAGGCCACTTCCCAGCTGTCCGATTCCGAATCCTGGTCCAGCAACTGGTTGCCCAACTCAATCATGCGCTCAGCAGCGGCGTCAAAATTCTGGGTATCGTCTTCGAGTTCCATGGCTCCCTCGGGGCCGGTCACGGTCGGCCAAAGGCATTACTGTGGGCAGCGGATTCTACCGGCTCGGCCGCTGCCCGGCCAGCGCCGGCTCACACAAGGCGCTTCAGGCAGGCCACACCAGCGGGTAGCGCTCGCTATCCAGTGGGTCTCCATCGCGGTGGGCGCTCGAACGCAGGTTCTCATTCGTGCCCACACGTGTATCGTAAACCACATCATCGCCGGTGTAGCGCACAGCATATCCCCGTCTGCGTTGGTCGCGCCTGAGATTGCCACCCGAGCCATGCACTGTAAGACCATGAAAAACATAAACATCACCAGGCTCTAGATCCCAACTGACCAGCTCGTAATCTTCACGCTGCGCTTCGATGTCGGGCATCGGTTCGTAATTGGGGTTAATCTCGTAACGATCCTGCCCCACCGTCTCACCAAAAGCCTGGGGCTGAAACCAGCGGCCCCAACGATGAGACCCGGGCACAAACTCCAGTGCACCCGAATCCACCGTTACCGGGTCAAGTGCGATCCAAAAAGACAGCACCTGCCAGCCCCGCATCGCCCAGTAAGGCTGGTCGTTGTGCCATCGGGTTCGGTTTGGTGTGCCAGGCTCTTTGGCGAACAACTGGTCATATAACAGGTTGACCTTTTTCGAGTCCAAAAGTTGCGCAGCAAGCCCTGGCAGTGGAGATTGAAAGCAGAACGCACGAAACCTTTGGTCGTGCTCCCACAGGCGCAAGTTACCGTGAAAGCGGCCCTGGCTATTGTCAGGTTGATAACCATGAAAGAAAGGGCCCGGAGAATTGATATCGGTTTCAATCGCCTCGGCCAGGGTCTTGAGCCACTGTTGACTTACACACTGGCGAATCACTGCCACACCATCGGTACGGAATTGAGAAACCAGTTCTAAAGACAAGCGTTTGGGTGGTGTCATAGCAAGCGTTCTTCAAAGATCACGTGAGAGCCCCATCTTGGTTCGCCCGGCCATTATGTTACATACTCCCATGCGGGCGAAGGCTGGCACCAACCACAACGCAAGGAAATCTGAAGATGCGCTATCAACCGTTAGGACGCACTGGCATTGAAGTATCGGCGATATGCCTGGGCACCATGACCTGGGGCGAGCAGAATACGTCAAAGGAAGGCTTCGCGCAGATGGATCATGCCCTTGCGGGCGGCATCAATTTCTTCGATACGGCAGAGATGTACCCGGTGGATGTTCGCGCTGAAACCTATGGCCATACCGAGGCCATCATCGGAGACTGGCTGGCTGAACGGCGCTGTCGCGATCAGATTATCCTTGCGAGCAAGGTCTGTGGCCCAGGGCAGAGTCATATCCGTGGGGGCGATTGCCGCTTTACCCGGGACACCATTCACAGCGCGTGTGAGGGCAGCCTGAAGCGCCTGCGTACCGACTATATCGACCTGTATCAACTGCACTGGCCGGACCGGGGCTGGACCGATTTTAAAAACCTCGGACAAACTCAAGTCATTGAGGACGTGGGCTCTGACCGCGAGGAAACCCTGATCGCACTCGATGAGCTGATCCAGGCCGGAAAAATCCGAGCCTGGGGCATCTCTAATGAAAGTGCCTGGGGAGTGATGGACTTTGTCGCCCGGGCTGATAAGGGTCGAGTGTCACGTCCCGCCAGCATCCAGAATGCCTACAGTCTTCTTAACCGCAAGTTTGAGTTTGCCCTTGCCGAAATTGCCTTGCGAGAACACGTTGGCCTGCTTGCCTATGCGCCCATCGCAGCAGGTGTGCTGACCGGGAAGTATCTTGACGGCGCGCGCCCGCCTGGCGCTCGTAACACGCTATGGCCTTCCAACACCCGCTATTTCAGCGATCAGGCCCAATCTGCCACCAGAGCTTATGTCAAACTCGCCGGCGAATTGGGGCTGTCGCCTGAGGTACTCGCCCATGCTTTCGTTCTGAGCCGACCGTTTTTAACCGCCTCGATTGTCGGGGCTACCCGGATAGGACATCTGGACCAGGCTTTCGCTGCACTAGACTACACGATATCAGATGAACTCGTCTCGCGTCTGCAGGAACTGCACCATCAATATCTGGTGCCGGCACCCTAAGACATTCCCTATACCCAACGATCAAAAGAAATTGTCATGACTAAACCGTTAACCCAGGCGCCGCAGGTACCAGCGCGCACCTTCTTGAATTTTCCCCTCGTTCTGGATCTTGATAATCTTGAAGCAGACATCGCTATTCTTGGCATTCCCTATGGCCTGCCCTATCGGCCACACGAGATGGCCAATGACCAGAGCCGGGCGCCAGACGCGATCCGCCAGGGCCCAAGCTACGTTCCCTACACCCTGTCCAGTTACGACTGGGATCTCGATGGATACCTGCTCGATGGCCGTGATATCACTGTGGTCGACTGCGGTAATGTCAGCGCTGATCTCAACGATCACCAGGAACACTACCGTCGCGCTGAGCAGGCCGCCCGAAAGATTCTGGCGACGGGCACAACCCTGATAGCCCTGGGTGGAGATCACGGGATTCCGATTCCCGTCATGCGCGCCCTTCAGCGCCAGGAGACCATCACACTGGTGCATATCGATGCCCACATTGACTGGCGTGACCAAGTCAATGGCGTGCGTGAAGGCTACTCAAGTCCTATCCGGCGCGCTTCAGAGATGGACTGGTTTGGCTCCATCGTGCAGATCGGTATTCGTGGTAACGGCAGTGCTCGAGCAGAAGAAGTACAAGATGCGCGGGACTACGGCGCAGATATCATTACCGCTTACGAAATGCATGAGATTGGTATGGCAGCTGTACTAGAGCGCATTCCCGATGGCGGACCCTATTACTTGACTATTGACGCCGACGGATTGGACCCTACCATCATGCCGGGAGTAATGGCGCAGGCCCCCGGAGGTCTGAACTGGTTACAGGTTCGACAACTGGTTCATGGCCTGGTCAACAAAGGCCGGGTGCTGGGAATGGATCTGGTGGAGATTGCACCCTCTTATGATCATGGGCACATTACGATCACTCACGCAGAACGGTTGATCTGTAATTTTATCGGCGCTTGTGTGCGGGCCGGCTACTACGACTGATGTAAGCAACAGATGCTGTACTCTTCGCGGTTAGAGTTGAGCCGCCAAAGCCGTTAGCAGATCATCGACTTCAGCCTCAGAAGTGTTCCAGGCGGTCACAAACCGCATTGCCTTTCCATCAAGCTCTTCATCGTTGACCTTGATGCCCTGCTGGGCCAGAGCCTTAATCAAAGACCGAGGCATACGCACAAACACCTCATTGGACTGGGTGGGGTAAGCAAGCTCAATGCCAGGCAGCGCATCAAGGCCCTGACCCAAACGCTGGGCCATGGTGTTTGCCTGCCGGGCATTGCGTAGCCAGACATCGTCAGCAAGGTAACCCTCAAACTGCGCCGAGATAAAGCGGCTTTTTGAAAGCAGTTGCCCGGCGCGTTTTTGCAAAAATGGAAAATCGCCCACGAGTTCGGGCTTGAAAAAGATTACCACCTCCGCCGCCAGGCAGCCGTTCTTGGTGCCGCCAAAAGACAGCACGTCGATTCCCGCTTGCCAGGTCATCTGCGCTGGCGTTATCCCAAGCGTCACCAGGGCATTGGCAAACCGCGCGCCATCCATGTGAACCGGCAGCTGGTGTGCGCGTGCAACTGATGTAATCGACTTGATCTGGTCAAGCGGATATACCGTACCTGACTCACAGGCCTGGGTGATGCTTACGGCCGAGGGCTGAGCATGGTGTACGTTGCCGCGGCCGTAAATTGCCTGCTCGAGTGTGTCTGCACTGATCCTGCCATCGACGCCCTTCATATCTATCAGTTTTGCGCCGCCGGTAAACATCTCCGGTGCACCACATTCATCGGTATTGATATGAGATAACTCATGGCAGAAGATTTTTCCAAATGACGGCGTCAAAGCAGACAACGCCAAGGCATTGGCGGCGGTCCCGGTCGTCACCGGAAAAGCCGTTACCGGTGTTTCAAATATTTCAGAAAGTCTTGCGCGAAGTCCTGCGGTCCATGGGTCTTCACCGTAAGATGGCGTGGTTCCGGTATTGGCACGCGCTAAGGCCTGCATAACCTCGGAGCAGGCGCAGGAGACGTTATCGGAAGCGAAATTATTCACGGAATTGCCCATGGTAAAACCTTAATTGATAGAGAAAACTTTTTACTGCTAATCGATGACGATCAGTTCGCGCGCTACGTCACACAGGCGCTCGCCACCGCTATCGGTCACGATGAAGGGTTCCGATACGGCAGCGCCGATCGTCTCCAGCCAGACGCCCGATTGGAAATGAAAGCACATACCGCTTTGCAGAACGGTTGTGTCACCTGGACGTAGACTGGCAGTGCGCTCCCCCCAGTCTGGCGGGTAATTGACGCCGATCGGATACCCCACCCGGCTTTCTTTTTGGTAGCCGTTGCGGTTGAGCACCTTCTGCCATACCGCCTCAACCTCCTCACAGGTCGAGCCAGGGCGGGCTACCTCCAGAGCGGCATCGACTCCCTCAACGATGGTATCCGCCAACTTCACGACTTCTTGAGGCGGTGTGCCGAGATACAGTGTGCGCGTCAGCGGGGCCTGGTAATGGTGCCGAGCACCACCCAACTCCATCATTACCAGGGCATCATCAGGCAAGGGGTGTTCAGACCAGGTCAGGTGTGGCGTGCTGGTGCCCTCAGCCACCTGTATCAGCGGGCATAAGCTACTGTAGTTGCCATATTTGCCGTTAACACCCATCACCTGTGCGTGGTAAACCTCAGCGATGATCTCGTACTCCGGCACACCGGGCGCGACTTTTGCGATTGCCCTGTTCATGGCAGCGCTTACGATCTGGCCTGCTTCGCGCATATAAACTAACTCGGCGTCTGATTTGATCAGCCGTGCCCAGTTCACCAGTTCCTGTGAATCAGACACGCTTGCGTCTGGCATGCCTTTAACCAGGTGGGCGTGTGCACGGGCAGTGTAGTAATGCGCATCCAACTCCACCCCAATGCGGGCCGATCCCCAGCCACGCGCGGTAATCAGTTCTGCCAGCTCATCGTAGGGATGTTCGCTCGGGTGATGAATCAGCGTTTCGGAAAAAGTTGTAATGTTCTCTGGTGGAATATCTGTGGTGATGTGTGCTGCTTTTGCATCCTGGGGGCGGCCAAACCAGATCGGACTTGCCTCATCGGTATGAACGAGAACCACCTGGGGGGTGTAAAAAGACCAGCCATCAAAGCCGGTTAACCAGTTCATATTCGCCGGATCCTGACAGATGATCAGATCAAAACCCTGATCGACCATTCTCTTTTTTGTCTTAACCAGGCGGCGGTCATATTCTGCCTTGGGAAACGGCTTGCTGTATTGCATGTCGATTTCTTTATGAATAGTGGATGTTTTGCCAAGCTACGATGATCAGTCAACCTTTAGCGCAATCACCGCCAGAAAATCTCCTGGCTTGATCAGGCAGGGATAATGACGGCCCATAAAGATGCCATCTACCTTCGATCGGTATTCTACCGGGGGCGCCCCGGTTCGCTCTGTGTCATGAATCACTCCGATCAGATCACCTTCCTTAACCTCATCGCCCAGGTTGTTACACATCTCGAGAAGTCCAGAATGCTCAGAGGTGATAAAACAGCGCGGGTCCATTGTATCTACGTTAGCTGACGGCATTCGTTCTGGCTTACCAGGCAAAATACCGGCATGCATGAGCACGTTGGAGATGCCGCGCTTTGCGATACCCGCAGTGGTTGCATCAGTAGAGCCGCCACCGCCCAGCTCAGTGCCTACAAAAACCTTTCCCTGGTTCTCGGCAGCAGTGTCATAAAGATGAACAGGCTCATGCTCTAGCAGCATCATCGAATAGGGGGCATTAAATGCCTCCACCGCAGCAACACAGCGGGCCTGCTGCTCTTTATCATCCAACACGTGAGCCGCGCCGAATGGGGCGAACTTCATCGTCTTACCACCGGAATGAATATCGATTACGTAATCCGCCAGCGGCAGCAATGTGCGGGAAAAATAATCCGCGACAATCTGGGTAATGGTGCCATCCGGATCGCCGGGGAACACCCGGTTCATGTTGCCGCCATCGATTGATGAGGTCCGTTTACCGGCCCTGAAGGCAGGGTAATTCATGGCCGGCACAATAATCACACGGCCACTGATGGCCTCCGCGTTAAGCTCAGTGGCCAGACACCAGAGCGCTATGGGTCCTTCGTACTCATCGCCATGATTGGCGCCAGTGAGCAACGCGGTAGGTCCTTCACCATTTCTAACCACCGTGACTGGGATCATCACTGCGCCCCAGGCTGAATCATCCCCCGAATAGGGAACCTTCAAAAAACCATGCTGAACGCCATCGGCATCAAAATCTACTGTGGGTTGGATCGGGTTATCTCTCATGGGTCCTCCTGACAAGCGTCTGCTCAAGTCCTGAATCCGGGCTTATTGATGCCCTAGTGGGGTTCGCGACCGGGTTACGGGAGGGTCGAAGAATGCTATTTAAACATTCACGAAATAACGACCGATTCCCTTCAAGGTCATATAGAGGTACTGGCGCCGTGCATTGCCAACACCGTGCATATCACCAACCTCCAAGGCACGTTGAATCTCGGAGATCTCATGACCCAGAATTCCTACTGCCTCGTTCCAATCCAGATTGTGCAGGAAAGTGAACCAGATGCGGGCCGCGCGGTAGTACAGGAAGTCCGTCATATCGCGCAACGCCTGGTTTCCAATCAGACCCAGAAGAAGTTCGTGTAAATCGTTGCACAACAATGCATAGGCCCGCTGATCAACCGGGCCATCCTTGAGTATTTCGACCCGGTCTTGCAGTGTTTTGATGTCCTTAAGAATTTCAGTAGTGGGTGCGATAGGAGACAGGTCACCGGTCATCTCCGACAGGCGCATTCGCAGTTCGTAGACCTCCTTAAATGCTTTGAGGTCAAGATCAGTAACGATAGTGCCAATACCATTGCGGGTCTCGACCAGGCCTTCATGACCCAAGCGCTGAAGAACATTTCGAACCGGCGTGCGACTGACCCCGAATTCCTCAGCGAGAAGGCCTTCGTTGAGCAATGTGCCCGGATGGTAGTCAAGCAGGCAGATTCGCTCGCGAATAGCCTTGTAGATGCGGTTGAATCTTTCGGATTGATTTTCGCGTCGTTGGCCAATAGACGACACAGTTTTTTTTGCGGCAGTTGTCACATCATCACCCACTCCGCTAGTCGCCAAGTTTGGGTCTTAGACAGTTGTCACCCCAATCAAGTTGGAAAAGCCGGCCATAGCCTTCAATAGCATCATCGATGCCGGCACGACGCAGACAATCCCACAGCATGGCCTGATTAGAGCACACAACAGGTTTACCGGCGGCATCTTCGATCTGCTGTAACACGTCGATGGTGCGGATACCGCCACAGCTGACAAAGATGGCATCGGCATCATCCCGGTCTACACTCAGGGCAAAGTCCCGAAGGTAAGAAGGGGTGATGCGGCCCATCGCCTCGCCATCTTCGACATTCAGGCCCTGGATATCGAGCACCTCAAATCCCTTTCCCTGAAGGAATTTCAGTTCCATCGTGTTGATCTCATCAAGATAGGGCGTGGCCACCACGATTCTGTGCGCTTCCAGCCGGTGCAGGGCGTTGATAACGCCGGTAACCAGGGTTGCCGGCTGGGCCCAGGGAGCACCGCGTCTGATCTCGGCCATCACCCGTTCCTCGCCGATGACGATCGACCCGGAGGTACAGGCGTAACAGACCACGTCCGGGCGTGCTTCTGGCTGCAGCAGCGAGGCAGCCTCGGCCATATCGTCGATATGGGCAGCGAGATTGGCAACGGTGCAGTCATTGTCTGTGCGCAGGCGGGTGACACTGGCCCCCACACCTTCAGGTATCAGGCGAAAGATGTTCTCTTCCATCGCAAGATCAGTGGAGAGAATGATGAACCCCAGTTTAGCCCGCCAGTGAGTGCCCTGGTCGTAGCCCACTTCACGCGGTGTGGAGCGCACGGGGTTTGTCGGTACCGTCCCGACTCTGCTGTTACCCGACATTTAACCGAGTACCCGGGCGAGATCAGCAGACAGATCCGCGGGATCTTCTAAGCCCACAGAAAGCCTGAAAACCCCGTCACCGGCAAATTCACGGTACGCCGCCAGTTGCTCATCGGACAGGTGATAACTCGATGCCATCAGGTCATCGGTCCCGAGCCAGCAGATCAGGCTGCGATGATGACCCAGGGATACCGCGTAATGGATGACCTGCAGCTGCGCCATCATCTGCCGGCTCATAGCCGGGCCATCGCTGACTCGAAAAGAAAGCATCCCGGAGAAGTTATCCATCTGGCGGCAGGCGAGTTCATGGTGCGGATGACTTGGCAGGCCCGGGTAGAACACCCTGTCGACCTGAGGGTGTGCTTCCAGATACCTCGCCAGCGCCATGGCATTGTCCTGGTGGGCCTGCATCCGGATCGGCAGCGTTGCCAGACCCCGATTAATCAGCCACGCATTGAACGGACTGATCACTCCGCCGAAATGAATCTGTCCAGCAGTCGCAACTGCCTGGATATTCTCTTCAGATGCAAGGACCGCGCCACCCATCGCGTCACCATGCCCGCAGCAGTACTTGGTCAGCGAATGAATCACATAATCCGCACCAAGGGTGATTGGCTGTGTCGCGATCGGAGTGGCAAAAGTGGAGTCAATAGCGAGGCGGGCTCCGTGCTGATGCGCGATCGCGGCGACAGCCGCGATGTCAGTCAGGCGCATGGTCGGATTGGCCGGTGTCTCACCCCAGACCAGGCGGGTCGCCGGGGTAATTGCGCGCTCGATCGCATCCAGGTCCGAGAAATTCGCCGCTACGACTTCGATCCCCATTCGGGCAAGATCGTTGCGCGCCAGCTCGGCCGTTCCCGGATAGTTAGCATCGCTGATGACCAGTCGATCGCCGGATTTCAGCAGACTGAACAATACGGCAGCCGTTGCCGCCATACCGGAGGCGAAACAGCGGCAGGCCTGTGCCTGTTCAAGCGTTGCGAGCTTGTCTTCTAACTGCCGTACTGTCGGATTGCTCCAGCGACTGTAAATGTAGGGAGCCTTCTCAGGAATATCGTAAGCAGAAAAACCTACCGGCTCGTCCAGCACAAAGGTACTCGACATGACTATATTCGGTGCCGATGCGCCGGTATGTGGATCCGGCCCTTCGCCGGCGTGAACCGCCAGCGTGCGCTGCCCTGGAGAATTCCGCCCGCCCTTGTCAGCCATCTTTTTTCCTTATCTTGTGCTTCAGTTCAACAAGAAGTATATTATCTTTATACAGGTAAATCAAAGCTTCCCGATAACTACTGCCGTTAGAACTTGTAGCGTTATTCACCCGAGAGAATCGTACACCAGGAGGAGGGTGGACATGTCATACGAAAAGATATCGATGCCCGCAGAAAGAGAACTGCTGCCGTTGTTTCAAAGTCGCACCGAAGAACTGCAGGAGCACCTCAAGGATGTGGGAATCGATATTCTTATTATCACCAACATTGATTCCATCTACTACTTTTCCGCTTATTGGGGAGATCTCGGGCTTGAGTTCGGCCGCCCAACAATGCTTGTCGTTGCGAGCAACGGCGACGCCACTCTGATAACACCTGCGTCCGAGTCGTTAATGGCCCGCGCTATGACCTGGGTCGAGGATATAGGTCTATATTCTGACGGCGTTGGCGAGGAATGGCGCGACCCACTGCGTAAAGCACTTGGGAGCGCTGAAAATAATGCCCGCATCGCGATCGAAAGCAACGATATTCCGGCAGTGATTGCAAATTTCTTGCCCACAGAGTTTGGACTCAATGATCCTATTGACGCCACGCCCATTATCTCGCAAATGCGAATAATCAAATCTGCGCAAGAACTCAATATGATTCGCCAGGCCGGTCAGGTCGCCATCGCCATGGGGATCGCTGGGCGCGATGCTATGGCAGTGGGTGTCCCCGAATATGAAGTGACCTTAGCCTGTATGGTCGCCGGTACACGAAAAGCGGCTGAGATTATCGCTGCCGAAGACCAGGACTCCTTGATGAGCCCGGTAATCCATAATCTTCAGGCTTTACAGTCCGGCCACTTTACCAGTTACACCCACCTGCATCCGCGGGTGCGCAAGATTCGTCATGGCGATCCGATCTACATGTGCTTTTGCTCGATATGCCACTTTAAGCAATTCAAACTGGGCTATGACCGGGAATACTTCGTCGGCAGCGTCGACGATGAGACGGCCCGGGTCTACAACACCGCAATCGAAGCACAGGCGGCAGCATTTCGTGAAATGCGCCCCGGCGTCGCCGCCGAAGATGTTCACAAAGCTGCCGATGAGGTCTACCAGGGCGCAGGCTTCGCCCCATCGTACCGAACCGGCCGTGCGCTCGGCTACTCGTCATTGGAAAAGCCCGAGTTGAAGTACGGTGACAGAACACCACTTGAACCGGGCATGGTTTTCGCCGTCGACGGCGGGATAACGGTACCCGATGTTTTTGGGGCGCGGGTTGGCGACACGGTCATCGTCACCGATGATGGCATCGAAATTGTGACGGAATATCCGCGTGATCTAACAGTACTGTAATTTCGAACAACCCCGATCGATATCAAAGAAACTTAAGTGAACAGCAACACATACGACGTCATCATCATAGGTGCGGGAATCATCGGCGCCGCCACTGCTTATGAGTTGTCAAAAAAAGGCCATCGAACAATTAGTCTAGACATGTTGCCGGCTGCCGGTTATGGATCAACATCGAACTCGTGCGCCATTATCCGGCTTTACTATTCAACCCTGGATGGCTGCACGATGGCCTACGATGGGTATTTTTACTGGCGCGAGTGGGCAGATTATCTAAAGGCGCCCGATGACGAGCCGCTGGCTGTGTTCAATGAAACTGGCAACCTGATCATGAAGACCAAGGTAAACGATGGGCTTCGCAGTCAACTCGTGCATCTTGATGCCCTCGATATCTCATATGAACACCTGTCGAATGAGCAAGTTCTGGAGCGCTTTCCGTTCTATAACCTGTCGTCCTTCTCACCCGCCAGGGCGCTGGATGACCCGGCTTTTGGCGAACCAACCGGAGGTGAGGTCAACGGCGCCATCTTTTTTCCAAGGGGCGGTTACATCTCCGATCCACAGTTTGCGACCCGTAACATTCAACTCGCAGCCGAACGGGTCGGGGCAACATTTATGTTCAACAGCCAGGTGGCAAAGATTCCCGTGATTGATGGCTGCGTCAGGGGCGTGGTCCTTGCCGATGGGACCCGCATCGATGCAGCAATCGTCATCAACGCGGCCGGGCCCCACTCATGCAAGATCAATGCCCTTGCAGGTGCCGAGAAAGACATGAAAATCTCCACTCGCGCACTGCGTCAAGAGGTGGTCCACGTGCCAGCACCGGAGGGAATGAACTACGGCTCGATCGGGTGTGTAACGTCAGACAGCGATGCCGCTGTCTACACCCGTCCAGAACTGGGAAATAACATTCTGATCGGCAGTGAGGACCCGCCATGTGATCCACACCAGTGGGTAGATCCTGATGACTACGAGAAAAACTTCACTGATCAATGGACGGTGCAGGCGCAACGTCATGCCCAGCGGTTCCCGGGACTCGGCATCCCCACTACGCTAAAAGGCTGTGTCGATCTCTATGACGTAACGGAGGACTGGATTCCAATCTATGACCGATCATGCATCGGTGGCTTTTACATGGCGATCGGCACCAGCGGCAATCAGTTCAAAAACGCGCCAGTAGCAGGGAAAGTAATGGCAGAACTCATCGAATACTGCCAATCAGGGAACGATCATGACGCCCAGCCATTGAATTATCGTTGTGAAAACCTGGATCGGGTAATCAATCTGGGCACTTTCTCGCGGCTTCGAGAAATCCACCAGGGCAGCACGTTCTCCGTTCTTGGGTGAACTTTACTGCAGGCAGAGGTCTCGATGATCCATCATGCTGCTTACAACTGCTGAAGGGCGCTTACATTTCCATGCCTAGTGCTCACGGAATAATCGCCCGTAGCCATTGATGCGGTCGTCAATACCGGCCATTCGCAGGCACTTCCACATCATTCCCTGGTTGCTGGTTACCACCGGCTTGCCGGTGGCCTGTTCGATGTCTTCAATAACCTCAATCGCACGCATCGCACCGCAACTGATAAAAATAGCGTCCGCTTCAGGATGATCAATGGCCTGGGCAAATTCGCAAATGTAACGCGGTGTCACACGCGTGATGTCCGCATCAAAAGTCAGGTTCAGACCCTGAACATTCAGCAACTCGAAACCCTTATCGATGAAATATTGAGCTTCAATCGAATTAATTTCATCAACGTAGGGTGTTCCCATAACAATCCGCCGTGCTGACAGGGCCTGCAAACCCTCGATCACGCCAGTGACAAGTGTCGTCGCCTTGCGCTTAGGGTTCCCACGAACGAGTTCTCTAATCACATTGGACTCGCCGATCACAACACTTCCCGAGGTGCAGCCGTAACAAACCACATCAAGATCAAATTCAGGCAACAGTTCGGCAGCGGAAACCGCAAGCCCCGCTTCCATTGATGCCAGATTTTCGACAGTACACCCCGTCGGCATCGGTGATCTGGTGAAATGAACTCCCACCCCTTCGGGAGCGAGTCGAAACATATCCTCTTCTATCACTGTGTCGTTGGAGATAAGAACAAAGCCCAGCCGGGCGCGCCACGCGCTGCTGTGATCAAACTCAGGCTGCCACTGCTGGGATTGAACAAAAACCTCCTCGTTCTGAGCCTTGGTCAATGCCATCTCAACCTCCTAAGGTTTTGTATATGAACAATGCTGTCCAAGAGACATTTCTCCCACCTGTTGCGCACACACTCGACGTTTACCCATTTCTGGCGTAAATCCATTATCCAGTCCGTAAGTCTACAACTCAAGCCTCTGCCGCCCAACAGGAGTTTTAGGGGTCGCTCCGACTAGGCCGTGAGCGCCTCTACCCGCCGGACCACCTCGCGGCAGAACGTGGCGTGATGGTCGCGGTCGTCGATGAAGATGGACGGCTTGATCGCGAAGGTCGTGAAGCCCAACGCCTGCTGCCTTGGGATCTCCTCCAACGCCTCGGGCAGTGGGGCGCAGGCGTCGTCGCTGGGGAACGCCACCCGGGTGCCACCCACCATCTCGAAGTCTTCGAGCCGCCGGCCCGCGTCGGCCAGCCTTGTCCGCAGGTCCGCTACGAGCCCTGGCGTTACCCGCCCAACGGGGTGGAAGCCCGAGCCGTAGCTGACGAGTCGGCGGACCATGGCTTTACTAATGTGTTCCCCACCGAACCACATGGCCGGGCCCTCGGGCCGCCAGGGCTTTGGCTCAAGGTAAACGTCGTCGAAGGAGAAGAACTCCCCGGAGTAGCTGACGGGCGAGCGCTGCCACACCAGCCGCAAAATCTCCAGCTGCTCGTCGAGGATGCGCCCGCGGCGGTGGAAGTCAATGCCCAGGGCGGCGTACTCATCAGCATGCCAGGAGACGGTCGGTTGGATGACAAGACGCCCCTCGGCGAGCAGGTCGAGTGTGGCCAGATCGTGGGCGAGAATGAGCGGATGCCGCAGCGGGGCGATGAGCGCAATGGCTCCGATTCGGATGCGCGACGTCGCCTGCGCAATCGCCGACAGCAACACAAAATTCGATGGCCACGGCGTCACCGGAGCCTGGTTACCCGGCATCGCGTAGTCGCGGGGATTAGCCATCCGGCCCGCGGAGCC
>JASMBC010000060.1 GCA_030754035.1 Arenicellales bacterium
CTACGGGGCGGATGGGTGTGCCATCGCTGAACCGGGAGAAGCGAAAAGGCGCCGGGTCTATCAGCGGGGTGTTGCCGGTAACAAGGTCAGCGGCCAGTTGGCCGGCAGCCGGGCCTATCCCGAAACCGTGACCGGAGAAACCGGTGGCCAGGAACAGCCCCGGCAGAGTGTCGACTGCGGAAATAACCGGAATTGCGTCGGGGGTGGCATCGATCAAGCCCGCCCAGCTTGCGGCAATTTTCAACTGGTCAAAAAAGGGAAATGTGGCGGCCAGGCTTTTGCGCACTCTATCGAGCACGCCCGGTGGCGGTTCTGGGTCCAGGGTCCGGGTCATCTCGAAGGGCGAGATTCTGTCCAGGGGCCAGCGCCTGGGTTGCCGCCACTCGTCCAGGAACCGGCTTGAGAGCCTGGGTCGTAAATGTTGTCTAGCCAGCCAGGCGAGCGGCAGAAAAATTTTGCCGAAACGGAAGGAATTCGGAACGATCTCGGCAATTGTTGGACCACGGGATTCGGCAATAGAGTAACCCCCATCCATTCGTTTGCGAAAAGAAAAGCCCGGGCCACTGGCCGAGAGCTCAGGGCCATCGGGCATGGGCCGAGTGCGCAGAACCGAGGAAATCACGCTGAGTTGGGGCAGGGTCAGGTCGAGGTTTCGGCAAAAAAGGCTGGACCAGACGCCGCCGGCCAGAACAGCAGAAGAACAATTTAGCGAACCTTTCTCGGTGATCACAGTGGAAACTGCACCAGCCGTGGTCTCTATGCCGCGGACCGCGGTGTTCTCCAGGATGATTGCACCCCGTGTCTGTGCGGCCCGGGCCATCGCGGGGGCCGCCATCGCGGGCTCAGCCCGGCCGTCCGAGCGGGTGTAAAGAGCGCCCGCCCAGCCTTTTGTGCTGCCAGGCAATAGTTCGTTTGCTTCTCCAGAGGAGACCACGCGCGAGTCAACGCCGTAAGGGCGAGCATTTTCCAGCCATGTTTCCCGGGCAGCGAGATCCTGTTCGGTTTCCTCAAGGTAGATTACGCCGCACTGAACAAAACCAGTGGCAGAGCCTACCCGCGCGTCCATCGCCTGCCACAGCCTGGTCGATTCAACCATCAGTGGCAGTTCACGGTGGTCGCGGCCCTGTTGCCGAACCCAGCCCCAGTTGCGACAGGATTGTTCAGCGGCAATCGTGCCTTTCTCACACAACACCACCGCTATGCCCCGTTCTGCCAGGGTCAGTGCTGTTGCAACTCCGATGATGCCGCCACCGATGACGACGACTTCCGTTGAGCCAGGCAGTTCGCTGTTGGAGTTGATCGAATCCACCTGTGGAGTCATCACTGTTTCTCCATTGTGGCAGGTAGAGAAGATCGCGTTACCAGGTGAACGGTTTGTCGATGCCGGCCATTTTTACTCCGGTAAACGCGGACGCCTCCGTGGACAGAGCCCGCAGATCTTCTTTTTCCAGGTTGTGCACGCTGGATTTTCCGCAAGACTTGGCCAGCAGTGAGATCTCCATGGTCATCGCTGTGAGGTAGCGGGCCACTCGCTCTGAGGCAGCCGCCACGTCTACGCGGCTTTCCAGTTCCGGATCCTGGGTGGCTACACCGACTGGACACAGGCCAGTGTGGCAGTGATGGCAGCGGCCCGGTGAGGTGCCCAGGGTTTGATACGACTCCAGGTAGCGCGGTGAGTTGCAACCCAGCGCAATCATCGACCCCAGCCCAACCATGACCGCGTCAGCACCCAGTGCCAGGCACTTGGCTGCATCGGCGCCAGAGCGGATGCCGCCGGCCGCTACCAGTTTGACTTCGTCGGCTTTGCCGCAGTCTTCCAGCGCTTCGCGCGCAGCGGGGATAGCCGACATGGTCGGGATACCGGTGTGATCCATAAGCAGTTCGGGTGAGGCCCCGGTACCACCTTCGGCGCCATCAACGACGATGACGTCAACCCCGGCCTTGGCGGCAATCGCCACATCCCAGCGCGGTCGAGTGGCCCCCATCTTGAGGAAGATCGGCACCTGGTAGTCGGTGGCTTCCCGCAGTTCTTCAATTTTGATCTGCATGTCATCGGCACCGAGAAAATCCGGGTGGCGGACAGTGGAGCGTTGGTCCACCCCGGTGGGCAGCGAGCGCATGTCGGCTACTCGATCAGAGACCTTCATGCCCAGCAGCAGGCCACCAGTGCCGGGTTTGGCGCCTTGCCCCACTACCAACTCTATGGCGTTGGCTTTGCGCAGGTGTTCCAGGTCCAGCATGTAGCGCGATGGTGTCATCTGGTAGACCAGAGTCCGCGAGGCTCGCCGCTCGTCTTCGAGCATCCCTCCCTCACCGGTGCAAGTCATGGAGCCGACCTTCGAGGCGCCATAACCCAGCGCCGCCTTGGCCGGCGCCGACAATGCACCGAAAGACATCGATGCAATATATATGGGAATGTCGAGTTCCAGTGGCTGCTCAACCAACCCAGGCCGATCACCCAGCACGGTCCGGGTATCGCAGCTCTCGCGGTAGCCCTCCAGGGGCAGGCGGGTCATGGTCGCGGGCACGAAAACCAGATCATCCAGGGTCGGAAAACTTTTGTTAAAGGTATTGAAACCCCGAATCTGGTAGCGCCCCAGTTGCGACAAGGCGTGGATTTCTGAGATTGATTCCGGGGTCCAACGAATGGAGCCGCCGCGATCGTAGGACGACGGTATTCCTGCCGGTCGGCCATCTATGGCGCCGTCAGCGAAGCCGATCAATTCTTCTGTGGCCGACTCGAAGGGGTATTCCCAGGGTGTTTTCAGATCATCAGCCATGCGCGTGCATCCCGGCTTTCAAAGTGCCATAGTCGTTGCGCCGAGACGATTTTCTGCCAGTCCCGGCCGGGGCCATCAAGCCCACGCTGAGCCAGTAATTTCTCCACCGAAGCGACTTCTGTTGGAGCTGGCTCGATTATCTTGCTGTCAACACCGAGCGAGCCGATGGGGCCGGCCACCCATACTTCACCCCCCCACAAAGAGTCCGCCGCGGCATCGTTGGCGCCGCCCAGCGCAATGATGCGCCCGGCATGGGCCATGAAACCTGACAGGTAGCCGATAGTACCCTCAACAATGATGTCACCGCCTTTCATTGCTACACCACAACGAGGTCCCGCATCACCCTTAACGTGAATGGTGCCGCCGCGCATCGAGGCGCCGACACTCATCCCCGCGTAGCCATCAATGGTGATGTCGCCGGTGGCCATTGCCTCGCCCACGCCCCAGCCGCAGTCGCGGGTTACGTGAATGCGCGCGCCGTCGTTAAGTCCACCACAGTAATAGCCCACACTGCCTTCGAACAGAATGTCGGCGCTGGCAGGCAGGCCCACGCCCAGGTTGTGACGCGACATCGTATTGGTTACAACGATCGGCTTGCCTGCTTGAACCTGGCTGCGAATGTCCCGGTTGATCTCTTTCACCGGTCGGTCACCGGCCGCAATTTCAACGCGGTTGGTCATGTCTTTTGAACCCACAGTTATCCTCCCGCCGCTGGCAATACGTCCCAGGTGGTGGAATACCCCGGTCCATCCAAGTTGGTGATACGTACTTCATCGGTGTAGAGCTTGCGTACAGCCTGTTCTTCGGTCGCAGTCACCATCTCCCGTCCGTTGCTGAAGACTGTAAGTGGTTTGATGGCCCACCTATCTTTAGCCATGCCGATCTGTGCAGGTGTGGAAATAATGTAAGTGAAGACGCCGTCCAGCTCACGCACCGAGGACTCGAGCGCTTCTTCCAGGGTCAGGCCGCGGAATAACTGATCGGATAGCCATACAGCGATAAGTTCCGAGTCGTTCTCAGTCAGGAAGGTATAGCCTTGCCGCTGCAGTCGCGCCTTGAGCCCAAAGTAGTTGGTGAGCTGGCCATTGTGAACGATGGCTATATCCGGGAAAGGGCGCGCCCAGAACGGGTGACTGGCGGTTGGAGAAACCCGGGATTCAGTGGCCATACGGGCATTGGCAATGCCATGAGTGCCTACAAACTTAACGATGTTATGTTTTGCCGCAACTTCTTCGGAAATGCCCAGGTCTTTTACGATTTCAAGTGAGCGCCCGACCGACTGAATCTCCATTCGCGCCAGCGCATCGGCTGCGGCCAGCCACGGCTGGATCTCCAGGTCACTGATCACCAATCTCACCGAGACATGCGGCTGAGCGGTATGGTCCCAGGTTGGATCCTCAATGAAATCGCTGTCATGTGCTTGCAGCGTTTGTCGCAGTGCGTCAAGGTCGTGGTCAAGCAGGCTTCTGTCAGACGACACAGCGCGGACGACGTAGCCATTCTGTCGCGATTCACCATACAGGGCAAAGCCGGTCGAATCGCTGCCCCGATGGGCCTGGGCCTGCATCAGGGTTACAAGATCTGCCCCAATCAGACCTGGCTGTTTAATAATCCGCCCGGCAAGACCGCACATCTAGACCTAATCCTCATATTTTCAGTTGCCGCTTTGCTCTGGCCGCGGCTAATGTTTTTATGCTGTCAATTACACCACTAGTGTGGCCACAGTATAGCCGGTATTTTGTGCGGCAGTCTATAATCCATTCGGTTTCGAATGAATAAATCGTTTGGAAGCCAATGAATGCTTGCAGGTTGTAGATTTTCTGTGGTAGGGTCGTAGAGGCTATAAATCTAGCCTTTTCCACTATGTTGGCACTGCGATCCCCAAACTCTATAAACAACTTTAAGTCGAGTTTTGTCAGCTGCTCGACCTGGCATTTATGCGAACATTGATCATTGGCGCCAATGGCAATATTGGACAGTTAGTCTGCCGGCAGGGGAGCGCCCTGGGAATGGACCTACTTGGCATGGTGCGCAACACGGAGCAAGTTTCGAGCCTGGAAAAACTGGGCACCAGGGCCGTGGTTGCGGATCTGGAGGGTGAGTTCGCTCAGGCATTCGATGGCGTGAGTAAAGTTGTGTTTACCGCCGGATCCGGCGGGCATACCGGTGCCGACAAGACCCTGCTGGTTGATTTGTACGGCGCAGTTCTAGCCATAGAGGAAAGTAAGCGCCATGGAATTGAACACTTTGTCATGGTTAGTGCTCTGGATGCGGATCACCCGCTTGCGCATTTCCCAAAGATTGCACCGTATATGCTGGCAAAAAAAGCAGCTGATGATTATCTGCGCGAAAGCGAGGTGCCGTTCACTATATTGCGGCCCGGCCTGCTGACTAATAACCCGGGCAGCGGCAAGGTGAGTACAACCTTTGCCAGCAGCAGTGCCAAAAAAATTTCGCGAGAGAATGTGGCTGCCTGTATTTTAGCGGCGCTTGCCAGCACGCCGGCAACGCCGGGTAGAGCGCTTGACCTGGTAGATGGTGATCAATCGATTAAGGAGTTGTTTACGTGATTGTTGGAGGGCTGTTTGGCAAGTGGCGTGTAGACATATGAAGCTTATATTTGTATTTTCTTGCTCTAGAATAAAGGAAGAGTAATCGGGAAGTTCAAACAAAGTAGTACAAACTTAAAGAAGGAGGCTAAAGATGGGTACAAATAGAATGACCCTTGTTTCAATAATGGCAACTACAGCGCTCTTTGTGGCAGGCGTGCTTTGCAGCCCTGTAACCATGGCAGCGAAGGACCCGGTGGTAGTGGGCTATATCGGATCCTTTGACTCGGATACCGGCAAGAGCACGATACGCGGAGCCGAGATCGCTATCGAAGAACTCAACGCCGCCGGCGGCGTGCTGGGAGGTCGCCAGATCAAACTGGTCAAGGCCGATACCCGCGAAGACGTTACTGAGGGTATCAAGGCTTACGAGTACCTGGCTGAGACCGAAAAGGTTGACTTCATCATCTCGGGCAGTATCGATGACGTGTCACTGAGTTGGCTGCCGCGCATGGCGGAATACAAGATACCAACCCTGGATACCTGGACTTCTTATGTTGGCATTATCGACATGGTGGTCAACGAGTACGACAAGTACAAAATGTACTTTATGAATGTGGCTTGCGACTATGCGTTAGCAACGCTGTACGTAGATTTCGGCAAGGATATTCTGGCTGACAAGATGGGCTGGAAAACAACCGTGGTGCTGCAGGAAGACACCGCGTTTGGCGGCGGCGTTTTCGAACTGGTCGACCAGATGCTGGCTCCAGAAGCTGGCATCGAGATTATTGATCACATCGTTTATGACACCAATACGGTAGATTTTTCACCCATATTCAGCAAAGCTGCAGAATCCAAGCCCGATTTCATCTACCTGATTTCTTCAGTGAGGAGCCAGGTACCTTCGTCACAGTACGTCAAGTTGCAGGTGCCGGTGCCGATGACGGGAATCAACGTGGCAGCCTTCGGCAAAGACTTCTGGAACGATACCGGCCAGATGGGCGGCGGTACCTCGACCTTGAGCCCGATTCCGTCAGTGGGATTCGCCATGGACGATCGAACACAGGCGTTTGTAGAAAAATATGAAGCCAAGTACGGCAGCAGTCGGCCGATCTTCCCCCACTTCAATGGCTTTAATGCCTATTACGGGATGTATAACGCCTTCAACGCCGCTGAACGCGCCGGGGGTTTTGCACCGCTGGATGCATGGGTCACGGAGATGGAAAACGAGGACCTGAAGATCTACAAGGACGGCAAGCTGTGGCTGCGTTACGGCTTCTGGAAGCCCGGTGAGATCGAGCCTCGAACCAATCGGGAATATACCCACAACATTAAGTTCGATATCACCCAGCCGCTGGATGACGGAGCGCCGTCCATGGTGGTGATCCAGTGGTATGAGGACGGATCGACGGCGGTTGTGTATCCCGAGAAGTATGCGAACGGAGAGTTCGGCGTACCTTCGTGGATCAAGTAACAGCTGAACTGAGTTAGGCGGTTAACCACCCGGGCGTTTTCGGTGACGAAAGCGCCCGGGCTGGGTTTTAACGCCAGTCAAAACGACTGAGACGATGGCTCAGGTTATCATCCAGGGATTCCTGCTCAGTGGCCTCTATGCGCTGATCGCGGTGGGTTTCACCATGATTTTCAGCGTGGGCCGGGTGCTCAACCTGGCTTACGGTGTGTATATCATGCTGGGCGGTTACGTCTACTACGTGGCAGTGCAGATGCTGTCATTACCGAAGTTTCCCAGTTTCCTGCTGGCT
>JASMBC010000061.1 GCA_030754035.1 Arenicellales bacterium
CCGCACGCCTCTGGCGCCCCAGAGTGACCGAGGCCGACTGATTTTTGCACTGGATGCCACCGCCAGCCGCGAACCTTTGTGGGATCGTGCCTGTCATATACAGGCGCAGATGTTCGAACAGACGGCAGCGCTGGGTGGACTGGACATACAACTTGCCTACTACCGCGGCTACGGTGAATTCAAAGCTGCCCCGTGGACATCTCGTGCCAACGAGTTGCTGTCGGTGATGACCGCCATTCGCTGTGGGGCTGGGCAAACGCAAATCGCCCGGGTACTGCAACACACTATAAAACAGGCGACCCATGGCCAAGTCAATGCGCTGGTATTCGTTGGCGATTGCGTGGAGGAGGACCCGGACAATCTGGCGCGCCTCGCTGGCCAACTGAGTATTCTCGGGGTGCCGGTATTTCTGTTTCAGGACGGCGGTGATCCGGGCGCCGCGAAAACCTTTGCCCGTATCGCCCAATTGACTCGTGGTGCGCATTGTCGCTTTGATGCCGCCAGTGCGGATCAGTTACGCGACCTCTTGTGCGCCGTGGCTGTTTATGCCGCGGGAGGTCCTAAAGCCCTTCGGGAACTTGGCCGCAGCCACGGTGGCGAAGCCTTGCGCCTGACCCGGCAACTGCACGGCGGCGACTGATCTTGGCACGGGTATTCCTGGCGCTGGTCGCGCTGGTTGGCCTGATGTGGCTGGCATCCTGGCTGGGCAAAGCCACCCCGGTCCAGCGCAGTCGCGCCCTGAAATTGATCGTACTGTACGGTGTGGCCGGCGCCTTACTGCTTTTGGTGGTCACCGGGCGAATTCACTGGATGTTCGCAATCATCAGCGCGGCAGTCCCCTGGTTGCAGCGGCTGCTGGTCGCGCGCCAGGCCTGGCGCCTGTTCAAAACCACCCGGGGGCCCAGCTCCGGGCAGACGTCCCGGGTTGAAACCGAAGTGCTGCGAATGACGCTTGACCATGATAGCGGTGAACTAAACGGGGAAGTCATCAGTGGCCCGTTTGCGGGCCGCGCACTGGGTGATCTATCCAAACTACAGCTCCTGGAACTGTTGCAAGAGTGTCGAAGCCGCGATGCTCAGTCTGCGGCACTGCTGGAAGCCTACCTTGACCGCACCCAGGGTGATTCCTGGCGCAACGAGGATGAAGCCGCTGGCCACACAACGCCGCCACAAGGGTCGATGTCAGAATCACAGGCAAGTGAGATTCTCGGTGTCACAACTGATGCCTCACGCAAGGAGGTCATCGAAGCACACCGACGGCTGATTCAACGCCTGCATACCGACCGCGGCGGCACGGATTATCTTGCTGCTCTGGTCAATGAGGCACGTGATACTCTGACAAAAAGCCAGTCATCTTCATGAGCGAACCTGTGCAGATCAAACCCCTGTCAAGCCGACGGCTGACTTTTACCTGGCTGGTGCCCATGTGGCTTATGCTGCTTGTGGCAGGCCTTGTGGTCGCGCCTCAAAATCTGGGCACCAAATCCTGGCAACGACAGGAGATCTGGGGCGTTGACCGGCCATTGGTACGTCATACGCTCGCACGCGCGATCAGCGCCAACCGCTACCCACGAAAGATTACGATCCGCCGCGGCAATAAAAACTACCCCGCTACAATCCAATACACGCTCGATCCCCAACTGCAAAACACGGTTGCCCAAGTATTCAACCACTTCGACCCCGACTATGGTGTTTTCGTTGCCCTGAACCCGGATAACGGTGAGATTCTGGCACTGGTTAATCATCGGCGTGATGGCAACAACAGCGAAAACCTTGCACTGAAGGCCAGTTATCCTGCAGCCTCAGTATTCAAAATCATTACCGCAGCCGCAGCGATTGATATCGGAAAGGCTAACGCAAATACCGTGATTCCTTTTAATGGCAAAACCACGAGCCTTTACCGAAAAAACGTCCTGGAACACAAGGATAACCAGTGGACCCGGCGGCTCCCCCTTTCCAGCGCCTTTGCCAAATCGGTCAACACTGTCTTCGCCCGACTCGGTGTGCGTTTCGTTGGTGGAAAAACGCTTTTTGCCTATGCCGAGGCTTTCGGTTTTCGCCAGGGCCTGGGTGCTGACTTTACTCTCGAGGCCAGTGCCATAGACCTGGACCCCACTGACGATTGGTCAATAGCCGAAACTGCGGCCGGCTATACACGGACCACCACCTTGTCACCGGTACACGGTGCTGTGATAGCAGCCGCCGCTGTCAATGGTGGCCGCCGGGTCCAACCCACCCTCGTTCGAACCATTGTGGGTGAAGACGGCCTGATTCTCTATGAAGCTAAAACCGCACCCGGAAAGAAGATAGTCAAGGCAGACACGGCCAAGGAGTTGCAAAGCCTGATGCAACAGACCGTGATTAATGGCTCAGTACGCGCCTCGTTCAAGAACTTCGCGCGCGGCACCATGGAGGCAGTTAACGTGGGCGGCAAAACCGGTAGCCTCACTGGAGAAACTCCAGCCGGGCGCTATGACTGGTTTGTCGGTTATGCTGAAAAAAACGGCCGCAAGCTGGCTTTCGCTGCCATGTGTATTAACCGCAAAGTCTGGTATGTAAAATCGGCCACTGTGGCGCGCAAGGCAATAGAGCACTTTTTCCGGGAAACCGGCTAAAACGGGCAAAACACGCAGCGTTATCCGGGAGAATCGATTGCAGCAATACCTTGAAGTCGTTCGCCGCGTTCTGGACACGGGCCAGCGCAAAGCCAATCGCACAGGGGTCGATACCTTATCAACATTCAATGTCAACTATCAGATTGATCTGCGCCAGGGCTTCCCCCTTCTGACCACCAAGGAGATCTCCTGGAAAAACATTGTCGTCGAAAACCTCTGGTTTCTTTCCGGCGATACCCGTATCGACCTGCTGCGCCAACATGGGTGTCGTTTCTGGAATCCGTGGGCTGATGAATACGGCAAAGTGCCAAGCGCCTATGGTAATTTCTGGCGCCATTTTCCGGTACACAACGATAACCAGACGAGCTTTAATGACCAGATCAGCTGGGTGGTTGGCGAGCTGCGCAACAACCCCGACAGTCGTCGCTTGGTCGTATCAGCCTGGGCCCCAGGGAACGCCCAATCCAGCGCCCTGCCACCGTGCCACGCTTTCTGGGTGCTCAATGTGCAGCGTGATGAAAGCGGTGCTCCGCTGCTGTGCCTGCATCTCACCCAACGCAGTTGCGATGTAGCGCTGGGACTGCCATATAACATCGCTGGATATGCCTTTTTGCTGGAACTGATTTCCCGCTTCAGTGGAATCCCCGCCGGCTTTTTTGGACACACACTGATCGACGCGCATATATACACGGCCAAAGCCGATGGCTCTATGGCCGAGTACGATCACGTGCCCGGACTGCGCCAACAGTTATTGCGCGAACCGGTTGTGCTGGGGCAGCTTGAGATCGATCCATCGGTGCAAAAACTCGAGGACATCGACGGCTTGCTGGAAGCAAGCACTGATTCGCTGCTCGATACCTTCCGCCTAAGTGGATACGCGCCCCATCCAGCGATCGGTTTCAAAGTTGCCGTCTAACACGGGCATAACGGCAACGGGCGCGATACCCATACGAGCCGCCATCGTTGCCATGTCAGCCAACCGGGTAATCGGCCAGGCGGGAGGGCTACCCTGGCACTACCCTGAAGACCTCAAGCGCTTTAAGCGCCTGACGCTGGACACAACGATAATCATGGGTCGGCGCACCTGGGAATCAATCGGCAGCAAGGCGCTGCCCGGACGCCAAAACAAGGTGATTACCCGGGCCACCTTGAACCCGGTACCCTGTTTTTCATCAGTGCAGGCAGCGCTCGATAGCTGCAGTGGTGACATCTGGTTTATCGGCGGCGCTCAGTTGTACATCGAAGCCCTGAAATACTGCAATTTTGTCGACGTAACCTGGGTGCCCGACCATGTTGAGGGCGAAAATCTGGTGTATTTTCCAGAACTGGACCGATCGCTATGGGACGCCGGGCCACGCCTGGCATTTGCGACTGACCCCCGTCTTGCCTGTCAGCGTTTCACTCGCCGCTAACGACTATGGATGTCTCGCGGATTTTTGATGCCCTGAACGACGCCCAGCGCGAGGCAGTAGGCGCGCCACCGGGGCCGGTGCTGGTCCTGGCCGGCGCGGGCAGCGGCAAAACCCGGGTACTGACCTATCGCATCGCCTATCTGGTGCAGGCCCTGGAGGCTTCGCCGTTTTCGGTGTTGGCAGTGACCTTCACCAACAAGGCAGCCAATGAGATGCGCCGGCGGATCGAGGATTTTCTGGGTTTTTCGGTACGTGGAATGTGGATTGGTACCTTCCACGGACTGTCCCACCGCCTGCTGCGATCACACCATGAGGAAGCCGGCCTTCCCAGTGGCTTTGAGATTCTTGATTCGGACGACCAATACCGCCTGATCCGCCGGACTCTGCGTGAACTCAACCTGGACGAGGGACACTGGCAGCCACGCCAGATTCAGTGGTTTATCAACAGCCACAAGGAAGAAGGTCGCCGTTCACAGAGCCTGCAGGGTGGGGGTGATAGTTATCAGCAAACCCTGGTACAGGTGTATACCCATTACGAGGAGATCTGCCAGAAACTCGGGCTAGTCGATTTTGCTGAACTGCTGCTTCGGGTGCTGGAGCTTCTGCAGGAGAATGAAGCGCTACGGCAAACCTACCAGCAGCGCTTCCAGCACATCCTGGTTGATGAATTCCAGGATAGTAACGCCATCCAGTATCGCTGGCTCAAACTGCTGGCGCAGCAACACCAGCAAATCACTGCAGTAGGAGATGACGATCAATCCATTTATGGCTGGCGTGGTGCCCGGATTGAGAATATGCATCAACTGCAACAGGACTTTGCCAACACCCGGGTTGTCCGCCTCGAACAAAACTACCGCTCGACTGGCAACATTCTCAAAGCCGCAAATGCCGTGATCGACCAGAACGCCGATCGGCTCGGCAAAAAGCTGTGGACCGAAGGAGCAGACGGCGAACTGATTCAGTTGTATGGCGCGCTGGATGAAATCGATGAAGGGCGTTTTGTCATCGACCGGGTCCAATCCTGGCAGCGCCAGGGGCAACGGCGTGACAGTATCGCCATACTTTATCGGTCCAATGCCCAGTCCCGGGTCTTCGAGGAACTGCTGCTTGCCCAGGGTATACCCTACCGGGTCTACGGCGGGCTGCGTTTCTTTGAGCGTGCCGAAATCAAGGATGCACTGGCCTACCTACGCCTGTTAGCCAATCGTGATTCTGACCCGGCTTTTGAGCGTATCGTCAATGTACCGCCGCGTGGCATCGGTGCGCGTACCGTCGAAGCCGTGCGCGCATATGGCCGCACACACGAGTTATCGCTGTGGAAGGCAGCCGTGACACTTAGCCAGTCTGAAGAACTATCAGGGCGGGCAAAAACAGCGCTGGCAGGCTTTATCGGATTGATTGAACAATTGACGCAAGACACCCAGGACCTCGATCTTGCTGAGCAGATCGACCTTGCCATCGGCTGCAGTGGTCTGATCGACCACTACCGCAAGGAGCGTGGTGAAAAAGCAATCACCCGGGTAGAAAACCTCGAAGAACTGGTCAGTGCCGGGCGCAATTTCGCCAGTGAAGCAGACGGTGAAGAAGACACTGACGCCCTGTCTGATTTTCTTGCACACGCTGCCTTGGAAGCCGGCGAAGGGCAGGCCGCTGAATGGGAAGACTGCGTGCAACTGATGAGCTTGCACTCGGCAAAAGGTTTGGAATTCCCATTGGTATTCCTGTGCGGTATGGAAGAGGGCCTGTTTCCGCACCAGCGCTCGCTGGATGAGCCTGGAGGATTAGAAGAAGAGCGACGCCTGTGCTATGTCGGCATGACCCGGGCGATGGAACAATTGGTGCTCACCTGTGCTGAAGTACGACGGCTACACGGACGTGAACATGTCGCCAGTCCGTCACGGTTTCTGTCAGAGATTCCGCTCAAGCTTGCTGAGGATATTCGTGCGGGTGCGGGGCTGCGTACCCGGGCACCCAGAAAAAATAACCAGATCGCGCCGAGGGCTGCCGCCCAGACCCAAGCCAATGGCATTGCCCTGGGTGGGCGAGTACAGCATGCCAAATTCGGCGTCGGCACCGTAGTGACGGTTGAAGGTCAGGGCGAGCATGCCCGCGTCCAGGTACGCTTCGAACAAGGCGGTAGCAAATGGCTGGTGCTGGCATACGCCAAGCTTGAGTCCTGTTAAGTCACGCCAGCGACAATCAGGTTCGCCAATCACAGGTAACTCCGCCGCGCATGATCACGCCTGTGAAACTGGCAATGCCCACACCAAACGGCTCTTGGCCGGGTGTGGCGGCCAGATGGGACTGGCCGAACAACCAGCGCAGTAACGAATATCCCTGTTAAGGTTGATCGAGGTGATCGGCCCGCTGACTTTAGTCAAAACCAGGCAATTCGCGCTCACGCTGTACTTTGATAAAGCGTGAATCAAAAGACAGCTTGCCGGCAGTAGTCAAATACTCATCGATCACTCGCCAGAACGGCGTCACCTTATCAAGGGGCACGCCATCATTCATGGCCTCGTAAGCAGCCTCGGCCACGATACGCAGGCAGATACCAGTCACCAAAGGGCAACTGGCCTCGGCCTGGTAGCGTTTTGCCAGGCGTGCCCGCAATCCGACTGAATCAATAAATCGACCAGGCCGAACAGAGCGTATATAGCGATCAACTATCGCCGGCGTGGGAATCAGCATTAACTGCCCTGGCTGAATCCCGGCAAAGCGCTTTGGCGCCGCCTTGACCTCATGAGCCCTGCCACCCGCCAGTTTTTCACGCCAGTATCGTGGCCCGTGC
>JASMBC010000062.1 GCA_030754035.1 Arenicellales bacterium
GTTGTCTCAGCCTGTGTTGGAGTGCTTATTGGGTGAGGCTGGATACGGCGCTGATATTTAAGGGGGTTTTGGAGCCCGCAGACGGATTCGAACCATCGACCTGCTGATTACAAATCAGCTGCTCTGCCAACTGAGCTATGCGGGCAGTATCCAGTAGCCACAAGAGTGAAGTTCACGGCCCCGATCGGGAAAGGGGTCATTTTACTGTACCAGCAGTCGTCCTGGCAGCGCTCCTACTGACCCTCTTTGCAGGGAATCTGCTGCAGCCGGGCCATGGCGTCACCCCAGTTGATCGCGGCCAACTCGTCATGCCGCTCCTGCGTGACCACATCCGGCACTTCCAGCCAGCCCAGTGGGCCCAAGGTACGGACTGCAAGTTGTACGCTGGCCTCGAAACCGTTCCCGATAAGGCCAGCGGCGAATTCACCAGCCGCTCTTTCGCGGGCAAAAGTACGCAGCACCAATACCTGGCCCGCTGTCCCCTGCTGCGGCGCGTAATCTATGCCCTGGCCCTCCAGTCGTGAACGCGCGTTATCACGCGCAATATCGGAACTAAATGGGCCGAGTATCACCTGAAAGTCGCGCACCTCACGGGCACTGACCTTCTGCCGGGTCAAACCGTAGCCGCGGTTAACCAGTTGCCGGGACGCCCGGGCCATGGTCTCCTCAGTGGCAAACGGTCCAATGCGCACACAATTGAGCATCTCACTGGCACCGGTTGCGCTCTCCACTTCACTCAGCAACGCCAGTGCCGGCAGGTTGCGGTCCTCCAGTGCTGGCCCGGTGCCGGCGCCGGCCGGCGGGGTATAGTTCGTTGTCCACAAATAGAGGGCGCCATTAGCCAGCAGCAACAGAAAAAAGAACCATTTCATGGCAATTCCCACTCACCGCCAGAAACTTTCTTTTTTTCAGGTTCTCGCGCCCTCAGGGTCACAAAATGCGGTCGCAATATTACACACCCGGCGGCTGAAATCTTCCATCGACTGCGGTCCATCCGCCATCAACGAACAGAACGGTTCCAGTAACATAACTGGCGGCTTGTGATGCAAGAAAGAGTGCCGCTCCCACCATTTCTCCTGGTTCGGCCCAGCGCTCCATTATGTTTCGTGAAGCGTAAGCATCATACCACTCCTGTTTGGCCTTTATCGGAGCCGTCAGCGGCGTCTCGACTACGCCTGGCGCGATTGCATTTACGCGCACACCAGAGGGTCCAAATTCAGCTGCTGCGGTGCGTGCGATTTGCACAATTCCAGCCTTGGTAGCGGCATATACCGACTGTCCAGGCTCAACAATCTGCGATCGAATAGATGAGAATAAGATGATGCTTCCCGAGCCCTGGGCCGTCATGTGACGCCCTGCCGCCTGAATCACGTTAAAGCTGCCTTTCAGATTCACGCTGATCACGCGATCGAATTCCTCACCCGAATAAGCCAGTATGGATTTACGAACATTGATACTCGGCGTACAGACTACGATATCGACCTGACCCGAAAGGGAAACGAGGTCGGCAAGTGCATGGTCCACTGCATCAGCATCGCTGATATCGAGACACGTCCCGTGCGCAACCTGTCCTTGGGAGCTGATCATTCCGGCAGTACGCTCTGCCCCTGCCCCGTTGATATCGAGACAATGCACTTCAGCGCCATGCTGGGCGCAGCCGACAGCAACGGCCTCACCGATGCCGGATGCGGCTCCAATTACTGCTGCGACTTTGCCCTTTAGACTAAATAAATTACTGAATTCCATGTTTTTCCCACCGGCTGGATGTTGTTATCAAATCTGTGGCCCCGGCCACACCTTTCATGCGGTCGACTGAGGACTCCCTTCTGCGCCCTGCAACGGACTGGTTGAGCGAACCGAACCTCGCTCACTCCGCTCCCAGTCTAACTGCTCTAACGTGGTACGAAAAACGCCGGCCTTGACCAGGTTATCTACGCTCAGATTGACCAACCTGATATATCGACGGATAAATTCGCCCTCGCGCACATCAACATCGACGATATTCACACAACACAAATCCTGCTCAAAGGCCGGAAATGTAGCCAGGCTCCCGTATGCAGCCCAACTGAGTATGGCGCGATTAGTTCCCGCATGACCCACCACCAGTAAAGTCTGCCAATCCGGTGACAGCAGCAACTGGCAAAATGCCTTAACCACCCGAGAATAGAACGCACTAAATGCCTCGCCACGAACAAAGCGGGCCCCCGGCTCGATTGCCGTTTCAAAAGCATACACGTACTCGGCCTCTACCCGCTCTGGTGGTAACTGGTCGAGATCCCCTGCCCGAATCTCCCGCAGCCCTTCGTGAGATGCCAGGCTGACGTCATGGTGGTGACTAAGCACCCGCTCGGCAGTTTCCCGGGTGCGCGGCATTCCCGAGCACACGGCCTGATCAAATTCAACTTCCGCAAGCGTCTGACCAACCATGTCCGCCTGCCGCCTGCCTTTCTCGGTAAGCCCAGCGAGCCCCGCACGCGGTACCACGGTACCATCATCCTGAAAATAGTTCACATCACCGTGGCGCAGCAAATAAATGCGGCGGCGCTCACCCTGCTGATTTCCTTCAGTCATCAATTAAAGTCCCCGGTGTCGTGTTCGATAGTGCATTTCGCTCGGTCGTACCCGCATACCAATCCGCAATAATGTTGTAACTGTCTGCACCGGCATCGTCAACTCTGCTAACAGCCAGGGTAACACTACCTCATGTCATCGCTACCAAGGAAGTTCCTAAAATTGGCAGCAAAATGATCATGTGCCTACCTAGCCGCCAGAATCAATCATCTCGCCAGGAAACGATCGGGTAGAATCAAATGCCTTCGGCTGCAGCGCGTGATGCACTCGAAACGATCATGGCGCTGCGCAAGCCGAACCTGAAATTATCTCGATGAAATTCTTTCTGATCAAGCGGCTTAGCACATTTGCTGCAACCCTGTTTGCCGCTACCTTACTTACATTCTTTGCCCTTGAGATCCTGCCGGGAGACCCAGCCCTGGTAATTCTGGGTGTGGACGCTCCCGATAGCGCAGTTGCAGCACTGCGGGAACAACTTGGACTAAATCGACCAGTTACTGAACGCTATATCGACTGGATATCGCACTTTCTTCGCGGCGAACTCGGGGTCAGTTATACCTATAGCGTTCCAGTTTCGGAACTGTTGCGCGAGCGCCTGGCGATCACTATCCCACTTGCATTAATGGCCATGGCGCTTTCTGTCGTGATAGCGTTTTCTCTAGGCATATACGCGGCAACCCACCATAACCGCCATGGTGATGTGCTGGTCATGGGTGTCAGTCAGCTAGGAATCTCGATACCGAATTTCTGGCTGGCACTAATGCTCATTCTGCTATTTGCCGTAAACCTGGGCTGGTTTGCATCTGGCGGATTCCCCGGCTGGTATGCCGGCTGGTGGCCTGCATTAAAGGCGCTGATTCTCCCGGCAATTGCGCTGGCAACCGTACAGGGCGCAATCCTCGCACGCTTTACCCGCTCTGCAACGCTCGAAACCATGCGTGAAGACTATGTCCGTACTGCCCGAGCCAAAGGCCTGAATCGCCGACAAACGCTTTGGCGCCATGTACTGCGCAATGCCATGATATCGGTTGTTACCGTGATGGGGCTGCAGTTCGCCAATCTGCTTGCGGGCACCATTGTAGTAGAAAGTGTCTTTGCACTGCCCGGCATCGGCAGGCTTATTCTGCAATCGATCGCCAATCGTGACGTTGTCGTTGTACGGGACATCGTTACGCTGCTCGTCGCCATGGTAGTGATTATTAATCTGGTGGTTGACCTGCTGTACGCCCTCATCGACCCTCGGCTGCGTTCCAGCGATGTCTGACAAACGCCTGCCGGGCAATACTCTCGCCAGCCACAAGGCCGGTAGAACTGTTGCAAGTGCGCCGGCCAGTATCTGGCGGCGGACACTGGAGCACCGCTCATTCCTGGCCGGCAGCATATTGACTTCATTGCTGGCAGGGATGGCTCTGCTTTCCCTTTTCTGGACCCCGCACAACCCAACCCGCATCAATATCCGTCAACGGCTGGCTTCGCCCAGCTTGGAACACTGGCTTGGAACAGACCAGTTTGGGCGTGACATTCTTTCGATCATTATGACCGGTGCGCAGAACTCTATTATGGTCGGCGTAGTTGCGGTCGGCATTGGCCTGCTGTTCGGAGTGATGCTTGGGCTCATTGCCGCGTCAGCCAAAGGCTGGGTAGAAGAGCTGATTATGCGGGTCTGTGATTTCATGTATGCTTTTCCGGTCATCCTGTTAGCCATCATGCTTGTCGCGACCCTCGGCTCGGGGGCCATTAATGCGATTCTAGCGATCGGAATTTTTGCGATCCCCACCTTTGCCAGACTGGCCCGCGCCAGCGCCAACGCGATCTGGTCTCGAGAATTTGTACTCGCTGCCCAGGCTGCAGGAAAAAGCGCAATACGCATCACCTGGGAGCACATCCTGCCCAACATCGTTTCGGTGATTGTGGTGCAGGCTACGGTCGAATTCGCGCTGGCGGTACTGGCCGAAGCCGCCTTGAGTTATCTGGGCATTGGCTCACAGCCACCAACACCCTCCTGGGGCCGGATGCTGAGCGAAGTCCAGACGCTGGTTTTTCTTAACCCGTGGCTCGCCGTCTACCCGGGTGCCGCCATCGCCATGACAGTGCTCGGGCTGAACCTGCTGGGCGATGGACTCCGCGATGTGCTGGACCCGCGGCTGGTGTACAAGCGATGACCCTTCTCACCGTAGATGACCTCAGCGTTTCTCTCGACACTGCCCAGGGACGCGCCCAGGCCGTGCGCGACCTCTCATTTGATCTGGGCCCGGGCGATACCCTGGGAATTGTTGGCGAATCCGGTTGCGGTAAAACGATGAGTGCCCTGGCGATTCTGGGCCTGTTGCCCGACAACGCCGTGACAACCGGCGCAATCCGCCTCAATGATCGCGATCTGCTGAACTGCACCGAAGCCGAATGGTGCGATATCCGCGGTAATCAGATCGCTATGATCTTCCAGGAGCCGATGACTTCGCTAAATCCAGTGCACCCCATCGGCCGGCAGATCATGGAAGGCATGTTCCTTCACCGCGCGCTCAGCAAGGCTCAGGCTCTAGAAGAAACCATTCGCCTGCTGGAGACGGTAGGTATTCAAAATGCGGCAGAGCGTCTCAAACACTACCCACACCAACTGTCGGGAGGACAGCGTCAACGGGTAATGATCGCGATCGCACTGGCAAACCAGCCCAGGCTGCTGATTGCTGACGAGCCCACCACAGCGGTGGATGTGACAATCCAAAAGCAGATTCTCGGCCTGATCAACAAGCTCATTGATGAGTTCGACATGGGCCTGGTGCTGATCAGCCATGACCTGGGCGTTATTGCCAAACTGGTCGAGCGGGTTATCGTTATGTATGGGGGGGTGGCTGTTGAAACCGGCTCGGTAGAAACCATATTTTCTGACCCCGCCCATCCCTATACCTGCGGCCTGCTATCCGCAATCCCACGGATAGATCGCTCGACCCATAGCCGGCATAAACGACTGCCGACCATTCCCGGCGTAGTGCCCGACCTGGTCGATATGCCAGCAGGCTGTACTTTTTCAGATCGCTGTTCACTGGCGACAGACACTTGTCGCACAGTTCCACCGGTTCCGGTAGTGCTCAGCAGCCACCATCAGGTGGCTTGTTACCACCTGGACCGCGCAAGAGCACAATGGCAAACGGGCCCACGATGAACAGGCCGGAGTCAAACAATACCCTTGCGCTGGAGGTGATCGATCTGTGCAAGACCTATGTGCTGCCCCGTGACAACCTGTTTCGCCCGGCGCGGTCGGTCAAGGCTGTTGCTGGAGTCAGCTTTCAGATCAAAGCGGGACAGAGCCTTGGTCTCGTTGGAGAATCCGGTTGCGGAAAATCGACCCTGGCACGGCTGATCATGGGACTGGAAATCCCCACCTCCGGAACTGTCCGGATCAGTGGCTCTGATATCGGCCGTCTTTCCCGCAAGGAACTCCAGCCATTACGCAGAAAGTTTCAGATTGTCTTTCAGGATCCCTTTGGTTCCCTCGACCCGCGCCAGACTGTCAGCCAGATTGTTGCCGAACCACTTGAGGCGCTCGAGACAGCGCCACGGACGCAGATTCGCACACGTGTCATCGCAGCCCTTGACGATGTTGGCCTGAAAAATTCCGATGCCGCTAAGTACCCACACGAGTTCTCGGGAGGCCAGCGTCAGCGTATCGCCATCGCACGGGCACTCGTTACGCGGCCTGGGCTCATCATTGCTGACGAACCGGTTTCGGCGCTTGACGTATCGGTTCAGGCCCAGATTCTCAATCTGTTACAGGATCTGCGTGACGAATATGCACTCACCTACCTTCTTATCAGTCACAACCTGGCTGTGGTGGAACACTTCTGTGATAATGTGGCGGTGATGCATAACGGCATATTCGTTGAATATGGCCTTACATCACAGATCTTTCAAAAGCCCAGCCACTCCTACACCAAGACCCTGCTGGATGCAGTATTACCGACCCCCAGCCACAGTTGATCAATTCTGGGTAATAACGGGCCGGGCCACAACCCGAGCGACGCCTTGACACAGCCAGTCACCCAAACCGAGCAGTTGCTGTTGCTGATCGATATCGGCAACACCAACATTACTGTCGGGGTAACCGATAAAGGCTCTCTGATTGAAGACTGGCGGATCAGTACCCGCGATACCACTACTGCAGACCAGCTTTGGTTGATGTTGCGTATGTTGCTCGATTCCAG
>JASMBC010000063.1 GCA_030754035.1 Arenicellales bacterium
CGACAAAACCGACTATGACTCCTCCTGCTGAGACTGTTGCTGTAGCAGTAGCCTGGGTACCACCGGTGAGGTCAGGTGCGGTAATGGTCACCGTGGTGGTTGCCTGCGTATATCCGGCTCCTCCAGTCGATACTGCAATTGACGCAATGCTGCCTTTACCAGAAATCACCGCGTGACCGGTTGCCGTATCTCCGGTGGCATTCTCTGGTGCAGAAAAAGTCACTGTAGGCGCCGAAGAATAACCACTACCAACTGAGACTTGCGTGATGGTCGAACTGACTCCAGCAGTTTCCACCAGAGTCGGCTGACTGTAGACGCTGATACCCACGTTTGAACCCGACCAGGAGCCCTGTATGCTGCCATTATCAAAGCATTCGAACCCGCTCATCATCAAGGAGCCGGAAATCGTCTGCGAGGACCCACTGGCTGAGGTGATCTGCAGGCGCGCCACACCATCGAGAGGATCGAGCTGGGTGGCGACATCCGCGGTATCAACAATGATATCGGTCAAGGTTGTATTGCGAGACCAACTGCCATGCCACCAACCCGCCAGCGGTACGGTGAGATAGCCTGGCCCACCCGAGGTGCCCGAGGTGGTGCCACCGCCGCTATTGCAACCAACGAGGAAAATGGTGCACCCCACGGCAAAAGACCAGCACAAGAATCTTCTCGTTATTCGGTTCCTCATCAAAACTACCAGGGTGCCTACTACCTGAAATACCTGAGTCTAGATCAATCTTAGCTCAACTTGATAAAAGTAGCGAAGCCCAGCTTTGGGTCAACCCAGCCAGGGCACCCCTGACACGCGGCCAGGATCAAAAAACGCGGGTGTATCCCCGATAGAGCCAATCGATACGTCTCTCTATTGGGCTGCAGTGGCTACACGGGGGACTTATGGGGCTGGTCAGCCGCAAGGGAGGGGTACGACACTACTATATTTACAATTTACATCATCAGGCAACCGGGCATTCCCTGACTCTCCTGCCAACCAGTCGATGGCCGGGTCGCTTTTTTGATATATCACCGGTGACAACTATTCCGTGCAAGCCGTCTTGCTGGGTTGCCAGCACTCAACAAACTCGGGTACTTTTTGCTAGAAGAGGCTATGCCGACCCAAGCTGGCTGAGAGCAAACTGCCGGGCACAAAGGGCGGGTCAACTTACCAAACGATCCAGGATTTCAGCCGCTTTGGTTGGACCATCCTCGGAGCGCATATGTGCCGACGTGGCCTGAAGGCGCTCGTGCAACTTTTTATTGGTCAACATGCTATCGATGCAGGCGTGCAGCTCATCGGGCGTCCAGTCGTTACGGTGCAGATGAAAACCATGTCCCGTCTCGGTAACCCGCTTGGCGTTGTCGTGACCATCCCACACGTAAGGCATGATGAGCGCAGGTTTACCAAAATACAGGCACTCGTTAAACGAGTTGTTGCCACCATGATGGATCACGGCATCTGCCTGGGAGATAACCGAAGGCTGGGGATACCACGAGGCAATCTCGATATTAGCCGGCACAGCATCGTACTCGCTCTCGTAATCACCCACATTAAATAGTGCGCGCACGGGCATTACCGCAATCGCCTCCATCAAACGCTTGAGCAACACCGTATCGCCCGAGCCCAAGCTGCCAAAACTGACGTACAGAAGCGGTGCATCGTTATTGGCCTTAAAGGTGGGAACCTCAAATGCGCTTTCATCGCGAACGCAACCCTCAAGGTACTGAAAACGCGCGGGGTCAAGCGCCGTAGCGCGCTTGAACTTGACCGACTCTGGATAGAGCAGCAAATTCATGTGCGGTGAGGCCTCAAAGAACTCGCCAATAGGATAGGGCTCCTCATCACATTGCGCCAAAAAAACATTGAACTTGTCATGCGTCGGTTTCACCACCTCATTGAAGTGCTCCTGATAAGCGGCAAAACAAGCCGTATCGTTCTCACCGCAGCCTGAAAGATGTGGTGGAATATTTGGATCATCAATTTCGTTCTCTGAGCAGGAAATGATCCGCACCCAGGGCTTTTGATTCTCCCGCGCATAACGCTTGATCGCCGGGAACAGGATGACGTTATCCACGCAAACCATGTCCGGCTGTATTTTGCCGAGCACACCGGGCAATTCCTTTTCGGCCCAGATGGCCGTCTCGACAATCGCCTCCCAGCACTCCTTTACATAGTTGTCGATCTGCTGGTACGGGGAAAGATCAAAGTTTGGAATATGGCCGTTGATAAAATCCGTCCAGTACCTGGCCATCTCCTGCGGCGGCATCGGCTCGGACATATTGACGGTGTACTCATCAAATCCATAACCGGAATACACCCCCTGCATCCCCGGGTCGGTCAGAAACACTGCTTTGTGACCCAGTTTCTCGCACGCCTGCGCGATACCGACCGAATTCAGCGCTGGGCCGAATGCGGCTTCTGGAAAAAATGCAATGACTTTACCCGGCATGCTTCACCCCTTTGTCCTATTGGTTGATCTGGCAGGCCGCCTATCGGGTCTGCCCGGGCAAATCAAAACATAGAAGCTTCTACTCTGGCAATAGCTGGTCCCACGACATCCGCCCGGTCGGTGCATCTCCCCCTGGCTGCAAAGCCTCAACCACCACCTCCGAGGCATCGTCAGTGCCGCTGCCCGAGGTATAGCGGTTATCGCCGATGATGGAGACCCCGGTGGGGATACCACTCTTGGAGTTGTATTTTTTGCCGGCAAAACCCAGACGGCGTTTCTTTTTGCCGCCTTCGGTGCCAACGATCTCAGTATCGCCTTCTACATCGATCTCACCGTTGCCGTCAAAATCAAATGCCGGGGCAATCGGGCTGCCGCCGGTCAATGCATCAACGGACATCATCCAACCAGTACCTCCGGTTGCGCAAGGACGGGGGTCACTTGGAACCAGCGTATTAAAAAACACCAGCCCGCTGCGATAACGTGCATCGGTGACTACCCGCTCTCCACGGTCGGGCAGATCAAGATACCAGCCATAGCGATCACCGCTACCGGATTTCTTGTAATCGACTTTCAGGCGCTGCCAGCGATCCGGGTCGGTGATGCGCCCCCCACTTTGCCCGGTGCGTAAGAAGACCTGCTCGACCAGGTCTGCAGGGTTGAGCTTGCCGTCGCCGCGATCCCAGATTGCATAAAAACTCTGGGTATCGGTGGTCGTGTTATCTCCCGCCACCAGGTACTGACCCGTGCCGAAAAAGATCATCAGGTTAGGCTGGTTGCCTCTTTGCGGCATCGCCGGGTGGCGGATGATTTCCGGCCGTGCTGTGATTGGCTGCCTGGGGGTACTGGTAAAAAGTGGGCCCCGGTGCGCCACCGACCAGTCCGCTGCCTTGGTGCTCGATAGATCAAAGGCCCACAGGTTGCCGTGTACGTCACCGGCATATACCCGGTCGGCAACGTGGTCTCCATTGGTATCAATAACCGCTGGAGTGGAAAGGCCGTTGCGCTGTGTGACCGACCCGACTCCGGTGGGGATACGCAGGTAATCACGTCCCTCGCTCCACTTTCGATCCAGACCGCCATCCAGGTAGATGATGAAAAGCTCAGCCTGCCCTGACGAGGCGGTGCCGGTAGCTGTGTGCTCATAACCGTTGCCGACGATTGCCGCCCAGCGCCCATTGGGTAGCAGCGCGATGGTTGGCCGGGCCAGCGTACGCCCCAGATGCGGATCATCTGCGCTGGAGAACTCCCACAGCACCAGATCAGTTGCATTGGCCTCAGCAAAGCGATTTGGATCAGTTAAATCCAGCGCAAAAAGACCGCGCCCGCCCGAACCCTCTATACCCACCAGCACGCTGCGCCAGTGCGGCGAAGTCGAGAAACGCGAAGGGATGAACACGTCCGACACAGCCGGTGTGCCGTCCACGTAATAGCGGTGTGCGTAATCGGGGTCGGTCAGGTAATGGTATCCCTCGCTGGGCGCCGTAGAGAAAAGATTGCCCGGCAGATAGGCAAGTAGTTCCTTGCCGGTATCAGCCGCAAAAACATGCAGCATGCCATCGTTAGCGCCGGCGGCCACGATTGCCTGGCGGTTACGTTTATCTTTGGCAAATTCCGAATAGGCGTTATCACCACCCGGGAAACCGCCGCCCGAGGGCCAGTTCAGGGAGGGCTTACCCACATAGACAGCTGAGGAATGGATGATGTCGCCGAGCAGGCTCTTGCGCTGTCGAAAATCCCAACCCTTACTCTCGTTGGTGCGCTCACCGCGAACGTAGCGCAATCGTGCCTTGCCGATATCGGTACTGATGCTGGCGCTGCCGGGGCTGGAGAATTTTTGCACCCGATCGTTATAGGCATCGGCCACAAAAAAACTTGAGCCGGCACAAACCCCACCATCGTACACGCCGATACCCCGGGGATACTTGAACTGGCCATCGCCTGATCCGGCGGTGCCCCACTGCTCTATAAAGTTACCTGCAGCATCGAACTGTTGCACACGGTTGAAATACTCCACCACGAACACATTGCCACTGCCATCGGTGGCCACACCATAGGGGTAACGGAACTGCCCGTTGCCGGTACCGTAACTGCCCCACTGGGCCAGAAACTTGCCGTCGGTATCGAACTTCTGAATTCGGTGATTGACATAATCGGAAACATATACGTTGTTTCCAAGGTCGATCGCGATCCGGTTGGGGCTCCAGAACCTGCCCTCGGAACTGCCCCTGCCGCCCCACTCGTGCAGATACCGCCCGCTCGGGTCGAATACCTTGATGCGGTGATTCTGCAGTTCAACCACATAGATATTGCCGGCCGAATCAACCGCGACATCAAAGGGATAATAAAGCTGGTCCGGCTCAAGCCCGTAGCCACCGACAGTGGCAAGATACTCGCCTGCCGAGGAGAATTTTTTAACCGTGTGCGAGCCGTGCTGGGCGACATAAACATTGTCATGCATATCGGTCGCAATACCCACCGGGTAATTGAGGCTGGTGTTGCCTGAATCCCTACCGCCCCACTGGGTGAGAAAGTTGCCGTCAATATCAAACTTTTGCACCAGGTGGTTGTTGTAATCCACCACATAGACGTTGCCCTTGCTGTCGGTGGCGATGTCAAAGGGCCGTGCGAACCGGCCACTGCCTGCACCGGAGGTGCCCCATTTGCGCTCAAAGACCAGATTACCGGCAACGCTCGCCTGCTTCAGCAGATCGCGCTGCTGCAGTGTCGACAGGTAATCCCAGCGAAAGGGAATACCACCCGGGCGCGCCTTGGGCACTTTGGTTTTTCTCGACGAGCTGGGGCAGGTGCTGATCGGGGGATTATTCTCAGTGTTCCAGGTCAGCATTACCCGTGTGTCGGGATCACTGGCGGTATCGAGCTGCTTTGCTGCTGACCAGCGTACAGCCCCTGGTCGACCCCTGGCATCCAGAGTGCCCGCTATCACATCCCCGGTCCAGTACTCGGTGTTGAAGGTGGTGAGGTAAAGATCCGTGCCGGTCTTGAGCAAACTGGTACTGAAAGTGGCGGCCGATGCCGAACCGCTGGTATGCGCCAGGATATCCTCGCCGATCTTGGCAAAGGCGGCCTTAAGCTCGGTCTCGTTATCCGCCTCGAAATAAAGCCCGCCGCCTTCTTTCGCGGTTTCTTTAAGCAAAGCCTGACTGGTATGAAAGCCGATGGTGTAGGTGATCAGGTTGTTTTTCGACTCACTACCATCGAACTCATCGACATCCGGACGCAGGTCGATATCATTAAGCGCCGCGGCCACACTGATCAGCGGGTGATAACAGGTGGGGCAGTAGTCGCGTAGTGGTTTCGAGGCATTGCCCCAGCCCCAGCCGTCGGTTAACAAGATAAGAAAATTCTTCTGACACCAGTGACAAACCGGTGATTGCGCCGCTGCTTTTTTCCACCCTTTGTGCGGCCCGCTTGGCAAAACCTTGCTCAGTGGGAACTCGCGCGGTGCGTTATCGGGATGCAGGGTCAGTGCGCCCTGGTACTGGCCGTTGGCAGTGCAGTTTGCCGAGGCACTGTTGCCGGGGTTGCTGGGACCGCCAAGACCCACAAAGTAACGGCCCATATGCTGCAGAGTGCCCACCAAGGGTGTGCCCCCGCCCGGAGACAGTTTGTTGATCGCTTTATAGATCAGGGCTCGGTTAGCATCCAGATCGACGATGGGCTGATCGAGTTCGCCACCAAAGTTATAACGGCTGAACGACCCTACCCCGACCCGGACTTTGCTGAGGGAATCCAGCAACGCGATAGCGGCACTTTGTGCTGAGCGCATCGGCGTTTTAGGTTGGCCGGAGCGGCGCCAACCCATGGAGCCCGAGTCATCGATCACGATCAGGATATTGGGCGCACTGGCTGCCGAGGTCAGGATCGGAGTCTGGGCCAGCGGCCCGGGGGCCGCCATAGCGGCGAGCGGCCAACCACAAGCCAACGCCAAGACAAGGCCACGAAACTGTTTGTGCAGCGAAAGGCCCCTCATCGCTTACTCGGGCAGCAGCGGCGGCATCTCGCTGGGCGGCGGTGCCCTGACAAAGGCCCCGCCATTATCGCGATAGCGCTGACGAACATCAGCGAGCGCCGTTTCGATCTCGGCGAGGGTTATCTTGATGTCCTCGGCCACGGCCCGCCAGGTCTGAAGTGCTGCTTCACCGACCGGCGCCGGAG
>JASMBC010000064.1 GCA_030754035.1 Arenicellales bacterium
CGACCAGTGCGCTCAGCGGGCTAAGCAGTATGCTGATGCCGCAAAGTCTCGGTGCCTTTTTTAATACGCCACAGCCCAGCGGCATGCTGAACATGGCTCAACCAGGTGGCTACACCGCATTTATGAACCCGACGACCTATGCGCAGTTGATGAACCCGGCGGCGTACCAGCAGTTCATGTCGCCCCAGTTCTATACCCAGTTTGCTAATCCGCGTAACTGGGTTTCCTGGATCAATCCGCTTTCGTACTCGTCGTACCTCAACCCGTCGAACTACATGCCGATGATCAACCCGATGTCCTATGGCCAGTTCATCAACCCGATGACCTACCTCCAAGGCCTCAATCCCAGCAATTACGCAGGACTGGTCAACCCGGCAACCTACAGCCAGTGGCTGAATCCCTCAGCGTACAGTTTTCCTGCGAGCGCGCCGATGAGTGGCGGTCTTTCGATGGAAGACCTGACCAAGATGTTGCAGGGTATGGGCGGGACGGCCGAGTCGAATTGATCGACCCTCATAACCGCCCCTGTTGAACCCGGGGTCGTCATGAGAGACATCCCCGGGTCCGCCCCCTGTGTGTTGCTCGGGTTTTTACCGCAGTTGATATTGCCGTGGTAGCGTTAGGCCGCCACGGCAGCACTATTGGGAGAAAAATATGAGCACCCGGCTGAAACTGACTCGAGCTTTACTTGTTGTATCCCTCATCACCTCAGCGCCGGCAATGGCGCAATGGGGTATGACCCCGCCACCTCCACCGGGCATGGCACCAATGATGATGCCCCAGCAAACTATGCCCATGGGATATGGCATGATGCCCCATCACTGTAACCACCGGGGCCCTGGGATGATGCCCCAGCAAACTATGCCCCCGGGATATGGCATGCAGTCGATGCCCAACCAGTTAATGGCGCAGGTTTTCCAGGCGCTGCAACTGACCGAGGAGCAACTGACCCAGATTGGCGCTATTGCGACCCGCGCCCGCGCCGAATCCACCCAGCGCATGAGCGACATCGCAGATGCCTTTGCTAAGGTCAGCAAGGTACTGGCTGTGGCCATGCCTGATCCAGCGGCCGTCGGTGAGGTCTATGGCCGGATTTTCGATCTGCAACGCCAGTCAATCGAGTCCAGTATCCAGGTCTACCATGACCAGGTCGAGGTACTGGACCAAAAGCAACGCGACCTTTGGAATCTGGTCCGCGAGAAAATGCTTGAGGTGGCCGGTATGAGTAAGCCCGCGCAATAGTGTCTGTTGCACGATGGTACCGCGCTGTGCGGCCAAGTTATTGGCAGATATCTGCCAATAACTTGTGTGACAGACGGCACCAGCCGAATTTGGGTAACCCGGTTAAGCTGATTCAAGACTAGCGTTTGTGTCACCAGCATGGCACTGACTTTCATGGCAATCGTGGCTAAGGCCGCGATGTCGAACCGATCCGCTGATGATATGTCCAGCATCTGCTTTGTCGCGACCGCCAGGGCCTGTGCGTTGGTGATGGCGACTGGGCTAAGGCCGGGGCTCGGATGCGCACACACGACACGAGTTTGGCCAGACAGCATTTGGCCACACTATCTGCCGCAGGTTAGCGCCGCTCAGGAAAGTTTCTGATCCTGCTTGGCGCAAACCGTCGTTCGCGAGCGATGTTCAGGGGTGCTACTGCCACAGTTGTGGTCGCTCGTAATCATGCTTTTCCATTAATTTAAGGAGACATCATATGTATGGGTTCAGCACATCGTTTAAGGGTTCGGTTGAAGAAGCGATCAATGCCGTGACCAGCGCGCTGGCTGACGAGGGTTTCGGGGTGTTGACCGAGATCGATGTTCAGGCGACCTTGAAAAAGAAGTTGGATATTGATCGCACCGCCTACCGGATTCTGGGAGCCTGTAATCCGCAACTGGCAAACCAGGCACTGGAAGCCGACCCGGATATTGGTCTGCTGCTGCCGTGTAATGTGATTGTCAGGGAAGAAACTGACGGATCCACCACGGTAGGCTTTATCGAACCGACAGTGATGCTGGGGGTCACCGGCCGAAGCGATATTGCGCCGCTGGCCAACGAGGTGAAATCCCGCCTTGAGCGGGTCCGTGACGCTTTGGCAACGTAAAGGGCCGCGCTCATCGGGTCTCGATGGTATTGACTCAGCTAAATTTCAGACGTTTATCGGAACGCGGCCTGGCATCTTGAATAACCCTCGAGGGAATAGCCTTGAGGGCGGTAAAACAAAAAGGCGCCCACGGGCGCCTTTTTATATCGCAAAGATGACTTCGCGCAAACTAGACGAATAGATTGATATTGGATTCGCCGGCATGCTCGAAGTAGGTTGCCGCCCCGCCCAGATCGATCTCGTCGATCAGATCCTCGTGCTTAATATCAAAAAGATCAATCGTCATCTGGCAGCCGATCATTTTGACATCCGCTTCCAGGCACAGGTTACGTAGTTCGGCCACGGTGGCTACACCTTTGGTTTTGATGGTGTTTTTCATCATGCCGGTCATCATGGCCTGCATTCCCGGGATTGCCGTACCCAGTACAGGGAACCACTTATCCATTGCCATGGGCATAGGCATGCCCGGGTTACCCAGCGGGCTGACCGAAAGGCTGAGATCTTTTTTCAGTAACTGCAGTCCGTAGAAGGTAAAGAACATGGTCACGTTGTATCCCAGCGCGGCTGCAGTAGAGGACAGGATAAAAGGGGGATAGGCCCAGTCAAGGGTGCCCTTGGTTGCAATAATAGTCAGACTTTTTTCACTCATAAGAAAACCTCCGAGAAGTTGTAAGGCGCCAGCAAGGTCTGTTGCCAGCAGGCGCCCCCACGGCCAGGCAGGCCGTTTGATTTAGTCGCCTTTTTTCAAGAAAAAGTGGAACTCGCCGTTAACCTCCGATGAGTCCAGAAGTTGGTTGCCGGTTTGTGTGGCAAAGGCCTGAAAATCCTTCACCGATCCGGGATCTGTTGACATGATTTTGAGTACTTCACCGGCCGCCATACCGTTCAGCGTCTTCTTGGCGCGCAATATTGGCAGCGGGCAGTTCAATCCACGGGCGTCGAGTTCCTGGTTGGAGTCGGGCATAGCTTTGTTTCCTCACGGTTGCAGTAGATTCAGTGACATCCGTTCAGCGCTGATCTTTGTTGGCCGGTCGCATACCCGGTGGAGCTGGGTTAACTGACTGAACGATGTTCCCATAACCAGAAGGGTCGCTTTGCAGTCCGCGGCCCCGATCAAGAACAGCAGTTTTAGGGAACGGGGTGATACACAATATATTAGTAGATAACCAAATTTTAAAACATATTCCAATGCAAAGTACAAATTCTTTTTGGTTTTGCCCGAAATCTCAGGCCTGGCCCAGTCGTTGCCGGATCGCTGCAAGCTCCAGGCAAAGGGTAAAAATCCCCATGGCCTGGTGAATATCCTCGAGCGGAGGGAAAGTGGGCGCTAGGCGTATATTTGCGTTCCTTGGGTCGAGACGGTAGGCAAAGGGCGCCCCCGCAGGGGTGAGTTTCACCCCAGCCTGCGCTGCCATTTCAACTACTGTTCGGGCGCATCCATCGGGCCCATCGACACTGACAAAGTAGCCCCCGGCTGGATTAGACCAGGTTGCGATGCCCTTTCCGCCAAGATCGCGCTCAAGAATTTCCTGGACCAGTGCAAATTTGGGCTTGAGAATCTCGGCGTGACGGGCCATATGAGCGCGAAGTCCATCGATATCGCCAAGAAACGCCAAGTGGCGTAACTGGTTAATTTTGTCCGGGCCAATAGTCTGAAAGGCCAGGTGGCGGCGGGCATCGTCAAGGTTGGCGGCACTGGCGGCCATCGCTGCGATACCAGAGCCGGCCAGCGTCATCTTTGAGGTCGAAGCGAACATCAGTACTCGGTCCGGATTACCCGCGTCACGACATTCGCTCAGGATATCCGGTACCGGCGTACGTTTTTCGCTCAGGTGGTGTTCGGCGTAGGCATTGTCCCAGAAGATGCGAAAGTCCGGTGCAGCTGTCATCCGAGCAAGCCGTCTTGCCACAGCCTTACTGTAGGTAATCCCCGTGGGATTACTGTAACGGGGTACACACCAGATTCCTTTTACTGACGGGTCGGCCCCAAGCGCTTCAACCCGGTCCATATCAGGCCCTTCGTCGGTCATATCGACATTGAGCAATTCGAATCCCAGGTGGCTGGTGATCTCGAAATGGCGATCATAGCCAGGCGCCGGGCACAAAAAGCGCACAGTACCCTGTTGACCCCAGGGTTTGTCGCCGCCGGGCACGCCGAAAAGAACGCCTTGGGCAACGCTGTCATACATCAGGGTCAGGCTGCTACTACCGCCGACAATGACATCTTGGGCCTGGCACTCAAGAATGGCAGCAAACAGGGCTTTTAGCCCGGGCAGTCCGTCGATACCTCCGTAGTTACGACAGTCAGTATTGTGTGGATCACGGAAGTTACCCAAGCCGGGTAGCGAGAGGAGTTCCCCGGCTAGGTCAAGTTGTTCGGGGGCAGGTTTGCCACGCGTCATATCGTGTGACAGGCCGGCATCGCAGGCAGTTGCGAACTGCGCCTGCAGTTGCTGTTCACGCTCTTTCAACTGTTCATCGCTGAATGTTTGCAGCATAGGACTCTCCACATCATGCACCCAGGCCATCGGGCGTGTATTTGTAACTGAGGGCCGATCTGATCCAGCCACACGCCCGGCGATTCTAAAGCTCGGCCGCGTTGAAACCAAATCCCGCCTGACAGGGGCTTTGTTAAACTAACGTGGTGAACAGGACGGGGTTTAAAACTGGGTGGTGCCGTCTGTCCTTCGGGCTGTTCGTTGTTTTGTCCCTAGTGAGTACCGCCACGGTCGGTGAGGTGAACTTAGCATCATCTCTCGGGGATACCCGCGTGGGTGTCGTCACTACCCCTGAAGAACAGTCGATGGGTCGTCAGTTTATCGCTTCAGCGCGCCAGCAGATGCGTTTCATAGATGACCCGCTGCTACTGGATTACATACAGGGCCTGGGTCAGCGATTGACCACTGATCTTGAAGGCGATGCCGACAGCCTGCGGTTTTTCCTGATTGATAATAAACTTATCAATGCTTTCGCTGGCCCTGGTGGGCGGCTCGCTGTTTTTACCGGGCTGGTTCTGGCAACGCAAAACGAGGCTGAACTGGCTTCCGTCATGGCTCATGAGTTGGCCCATGTGGCGCAGCGCCATCTGCCACGGATGATGGATCGGGCGCGCCAGCGCCAGTTGCCAACGACAGCGGGTATCATCGCGGCGATCTTGCTGGGCGGCCAGGTCGGTGCAGCTGCGATGGCGGCAACCAGCGGCGCGGCGCTTTCTGATCAGTTGCGTTACAACCGTGAATTTGAGCGTGAAGCCGACGCACTGGGGCTGATGATCCTTACCAAGGCAGGTTATCCCGCTGCGGCTATGATGGGTTTTTTGGGGCGACTGGATCAGGAGAACCGGCTCCAGGCCGTTGGTGCACCGGAGTACCTCAGAACGCATCCGCTGACCCAGAACCGCTTGGCGTTAGTAGAGGGGCGCCTTCGGCAATACCCGCGATTCTCTGTTGCGCCCTCGCTTGATTATTACCATGCGCGCACGAGAATTCGTGCGGTTTTCGCTGAAGAGGCTGAAAAATCGGCGGCCGCCTTCGCCCACGAAGTGCACTCGACGGATGCTCTAGTAGCAAGGGCTGCACGTTATGGCCTGGTGCTGTCCCAGGTACGGCTGGGGGATCACCAAAGTGCGATTGAAAATGCCAGGCATCTAGTGGCGGATTACTCGGATTACCCGCCTTATCAGGCCGCTCTTGCCCAGGCCCTGCTTGCGAGCGGCTCTGCAGATGAGGCCGTGTCTGTACTGCAGTTATCGGCCGAGTCAGATCGGCGATCACCCGCCATGGCGTACTACCTGGCCGATACCCTGATGAAAGCTGGTAAATTTGTCGATGCGCACTCGGTATTGCGTGGCGCTTTAAGGGAGGCGCCAAGACAGGCTGAACTTTATCGGCTGTTGGCCCGCGTTGAAGGGGAAACCGGTCACCCGGAACGATCGTTTCAGGCCCTGGCTGAGTATCACTACTGGCGTGATGAATACGATCAGGCACTCACACAGTTAGAAACTGCCGCCAGCTACGGCACAGGTAGCGCCTATCTTGAGGCCAGCATCAGCGCACGAATAAAGGAAATTAAAGCGCAGATGATGCGCGATGGAACCCGCTAAGCGGCGGCGAATCGCTAAAACTCATTGAATCAATTAGAGCTGTTAGAAGATTTAACTAGGGGGTCAACAAGACATTTCGATAAAAGGATAAGGCGCGCAGAAAACTGGATTTCGGCCTACTAGACCCAAAGTGAGCAATATTTCATTAGCAAGAGCCTGATTGAATAGGCCAATTAGGCCATACATAAGAATATTCGATAATTTAGAATATCATTAATCCTTGATAATCTC
>JASMBC010000065.1 GCA_030754035.1 Arenicellales bacterium
AAGTCATGCTGGCAGAAAAACAGCGAGGTGCAGCCTTTGAAGCAGTGGTTGATCAGCTGCGCGCCGGCGGCAAGGTGCCCATGGGGGCAGTCGGCTTTCGGGCACTGGAGTTTGAGTGGCATAAGATTGCACCGCTTTATGACCGTTTACTGTCGGCCGGCTTTAGCGCTGAGGGAGAGGTGATTGAACTGGTGCTAGATGTTGCCGGGACCCGCCTTACAGGGTCAGTGTCTCCGCTCACAACGAACGGACTGGTGCACTGCAGTGTGATGGATCTGACGGTTCGTGACCGGATTCGGTTGTGGGTCGCACACCTTGCCCTGTGCGCTTCCGACACCTCGTACACTCGATCCAGCCAAGTGTTCGGTCCTGATCAGGCTGAATCCTTCGACGTCATCGGTGAACCCCACACATTGCTGGCCGACCTGATCGCGGTATACCAGGAGGGCTTGACCCGCCCACTGCCGTTTTTCCCCCGAAGCGCGTGGGAGTATGTGAGCACCACCGGCGACCCGGCCAAGGCAGCAGCTAGGACGTGGGCGGGTAACGATTATGCCTGGGGCGAAAGCGAAGACGCCTACAACCAGCTCGCTTTTCGCGATAGCGGCATCGAGATTTTAGAGGGAGAATTCGAACAGCTGGCCTCTCGGATCCTCGGGCCACTGCAGGCGAATCGAGTGGTGATACGCTGATGGCGACGCCACCTCTGGATATCTGCGCGTTGCCGCTCGCCGGAATGAATCTGGTGGAAGCGGCTGCGGGCACTGGCAAAACGCGGACGATTGCGGCACTTTACTTGAGAACTGTACTCCAGACCGAAATTCAGGTCAGGAATATTCTTGTCGTGACCTACACTCATGCCGCCACCCGGGAGTTACGAGAACGGGTCCGTGATCTGTTGCTGCAGGCTGTTGGGGTGTTTCAACACGGGGATGCTGGAGAAGATGCACTCCTGAACCATCTTGCTGCAATTCATCCGGATTCGGAACTGGCCGTCAAACGTTTGCGACGGGCCATCGCAGATTTTGATGAGGCTGCGATTTTTACCATCCATGGGTTTTGTCAACGCGTTCTTGCCGAAAATGCGTTCGAAGGTGCGCAGCCGTTTGAATCGGAACTGCTGACAGATGAACGGCAGTTCGTCGGTGAAGTAGTGGATGATTTCTGGCGCCGAAATATCTACCCAGCCAATGTTTTATGGGTCGACTGGCTTCAGGCAAATGGGGTAGATCGTCCCGAGACCCTTTTGAACGGCTTGGCTAACGTCACGGGTAAACCCTACCTGCACATAGCGCCCTTGCCCGAACCCAAACCGCCCAAGATTCTGGAAAACGAGCTCCAGAGCTGTTTCCAAAAGTTGGCTGACGACTGGTCAGCCCAGCGAGACAGCGTAGAAAAGATTCTGCTCGAAGACGATCGGCTGAATCGCAACCGGTACCGGGTATCCAGCGTTGCCGTCTGGATTACCCAGATGGACCAGTTGCTCAAGCGTTCGCGGCCCGACTTTATGGCGCTACGTGAATTCACACGGTTCGACAGATTTCAGGCATCGGTCATTTCCGATCGCCGTTCTGTGAAAAAAGGGCACGCCCCGCCAACCCACCCTTTTTTTGAATCCTGTGATGATTTTGCTGAATGCCTTGAAAACCTAGAAGCTATTTATCAGCAGCGCTACCGCATTTTTCAACGTGAGTTGTATCAGTACGTGGTGATTGAGTTGCCGCTTCGCAAAGCCGAGCGCGGAGCGCTGGGCTATGATGATCTGCTGACACGGCTACAAACCGCATTGCGTAGCCCTCATAGTGGCTCGCTGGTCGAGAAACTTCGTTCGGACTATCAAGTAGCACTGATTGATGAATTTCAGGATACTGACCCCGTTCAGTACGATATTTTCCGCAAGATTTATCACGGGTCTGATTGCCCTGTCTTTCTCGTTGGTGATCCAAAACAAGCGATCTACAGTTTTCGCGGTGCCGACGTTTTCACGTATCTCTATGCACGGCAGGACACAACGAAGCAGTTTTCGTTGGAGCAGAACTGGCGCTCGGTACCGCAACTGGTTCACGCTGTAAATCTGCTTTTTGAACGGCGGGCAGATTTACCGGCGTTCCTGTTGGATGAGATCGATTTTTCACCTGCACAACCAGCACCCAAGCAACTGCCCGAGCTGACCGAATCCGGCTTAGCAGCACCGGCCCTGACGATCTGGCCATTGTCTCGAGAAGATGATGACAATAAGCCGATTGCTAAGCACCGTGCAGGCTCGTTGTGTGTAGCGGCGACTACAACCGAAATTACCCGGCTTCTCGCCCTACCAGCAAAGATCGGTGAGGAGCCACTTCACCGCAGCGACATCGCGGTGCTGGTACGAACGCATTCACAGGCCCGTATTGTGGAAACTGCAATGCGAGAGGCCGGCATCGCCAGCGTTCGACATTCCCAGGAAAGCGTTTATCAAACACACGAGGCAGTGGAACTGGAGCGTGTTCTCATCGCGATACTGGAACCGAATCGGGAAGCACGAGTACGGGCGGCACTGCTGACCGATTTCTGGGGCATGGATGCCGCATCCCTGCAGTCGTTCTCGTCACTCGAGCTGGCGTGGGATGCCCGGCTTGCCGGATTTCATCACTATCACGAGCTGTGGCGCACCCACGGATTCATGCGAATGTTTCGAGAATGGACTGCGGTAGAGGGCGTCTATCCACGGCTGCTGGATTTTGAAGATGGTGACCGGCGCCTGACAAACTTACTGCAGCTGGCTGAGTTGATTCATGGTCAGGAGCGGCACTGTGCCGGACTCAACAACTTGGTTACTTGGTTTTCAGAAGCAATGACACGGCCGCCGGTCAGAGATGATCCATCGCTGCTCAGACTTGAGAGTGACGAGGACCGGGTCCAGATTGTCACCGTGCACGGCAGCAAAGGCCTGCAGTATCCGGTGGTGTTTCTACCGTTCAGCTGGAGCGGCGGGCTTCAAGTGGCTGGCTCTGAGCGCTGCATTTTTCATGACAGTAGCCAGGGTAATGCCGCCACGGTCGATTTTGGTTCGGTGGACTTTGAACAACACCTGGCGCAGGCCTGCCGTGAAGAACTGGCCGAAAATCTGCGATTATTTTATGTGGCATTGACTCGGGCACGCTGTCGCTGCTACCTCGCCTGGGGGGCCGTCAACGATGCGGCTACGTCCGCAATGGCCTGGTTGCTGCACCGGTCACTGGATGTCGTGCAAGATGATTTCATCACAGCACTTCAAACACGCTTCAGAGCAATCACCGATCCAGAGATTTTCGACACGCTCGAGCGCTTGGCTGAAAGGTCCGAGGGTGCCATCCAGGTGATCGAGCCCAGTTTTGAACCTAACGGCCTTACAACATCCGATGCCGTGTCTAAACGGCCAATGGCTGCTCGACAGGTCGATCGAAAGATCGATCAGACATGGCGGCTGACGAGCTTCAGCGCACTTTCGACGGGGTACAACACGGAACTTCCGGATTACGATCACGCTCAGCAGCGAGTGCTGTATGACGGTGAACGGCCGGATGTTTTTACCTTTCCGCGCGGTGCACGGGCAGGAACCTGTCTGCATCAGGTGTTTGAAGAACTGGATTTTTCGAGCCCTGATACAGACCATCGCAACGCGGTTATTGAGCGGGTGCTAAAGACACACGGTTATGAAGCGAAGTGGCAGGATGTGGTAGCACAACTGGTGGACCGCGTCCTCCATGTGCCGCTCGATCCGCACGGCAAGTTACGACTGGTAGATATTCAACAATCGCAGCGCGTCGACGAAATGGAGTTCTACTACCCGTTCGCAGCGCACGATCCCCAAGCGCTCAAGTCAGCGATTCAAGCTTCAGCAGACGACGCCCATATAAAATCTGCTATCCAACAAATTGAACTGGGCTCGACTGCCGGATTCATGCACGGATTTATCGATCTGGTCTTTGAGGCAGCGGGCCGCTATTACCTGGTTGACTACAAGTCCAATTTTCTTGGTATGAATCAAGATGATTACCGACCCGGCCTGCTGAAAGAGGTGATGGAGCGCGAGCAATATGTACTGCAATATCTAATCTACACAGTTGCTCTGCATCGGTACTTGAAGCATCGGATACCTGATTATCACTACGAGGAACATTTCGGCGGTGTTTACTATCTTTTTCTCAGAGGCATGGATCCCGCACTGGACAACCAATGTGGTGTGTATTACGACCGACCCGGTCAGGCGCTGATCGGACCGCTCGAAAGACTGCTGGGCAGTGTCATATGAGTGCGCTGATCAAACAACTGGAAATCGCACGGCGGTATGGCGATCTCAGCGACATCGCATTTCACTTTGCCGAGTTACTGGGCCGGCTTGACCCAACTGCAGGTGACCCGTTGCGGCTGGCCGCTGCACTGGTCAGTCAGCGTACAGGTTCTGGTCATGTCTGTGTCAATCTGCCCGACGAAGCCGACCGCCGCCTGTTGACCAGCGACAATGACCTCAACATCACCGCACCGCCACTGGCCGAGTGGATGGCTGTGCTGAAAAAGTCCATGGTGGTGACAGTGTCGGGCGAATATCGGCCGCTGGTACTTGAACCTGACGGCCGACTGTATCTTTATCGCTATTGGGACTGGGAAAAACGATTGGCTGAAGACCTTCTAGTTCGTGCTCGGCTGCCGGATCTTGACATCGATGACAACGCCTTGAGCCAGGCCCTGACCGCAGTTTTCCCTGCGGGTCTTGGCAGTTCAGATCAGAAGGTGGCTGCTGCCCTGAGTGTTTTTCGTCCCTTGAGTGTTATCACAGGAGGTCCGGGCAGCGGTAAAACCACGACCGTAGTCCGGACCGTCGCACTGTTGCAGGCCGTTGCGGGCATGCCTGCAGATGCGTTCACCCTGGCAGCCCCCACCGGCAAAGCAGCGGCACGGCTACGGGAGGTGTTCGTACAGTCGGTAACTCTGCCGGGACTGGAAAATCTTCAGTTGCCCGAACGCACGACCACGATACACCGGCTGCTCGGAATTCATGCCGCCGATGGCAATCCGGTTCATGATGCCCGCAACCCCCTGACTTGCCGTGTACTGGTGGTGGATGAAGCCTCGATGATCGACCTAGGGCTGATGGTCAAGCTGGTCGAGGCGATGCCTCGACATGCCCGCCTCATTCTGTTGGGGGACCGGAATCAACTGGCCTCAGTGGAGGCTGGTTCTGTACTCGAAGATATCTGTAATGGTGCGCAAGGCTTGCCTGAGGCGCTGGCAGCCAGGCTTGGCCGGGTAACCGGTGTGCAGGATGTCTCTGGTGCTACGCCTGGTAACGCGGCGCCACTCGCCGGTTCGCTCGCTGTATTGCAGGATAGCTGGCGATATGATCGCACAAGCGATATCGGCAGGTTGGCCAGCGCCGTCCAGGCAGGTGATGTGAGCCAGACGATCGACTGTCTGCAGAATCCTGTTGCCAGCGCCACAACGCTATTGCCGTACGAGGGTCAGCCCGGGCTAGCAAGGCTTCTGATCGAGCGTATCGTGTCGGGTTACAGCCAGTGCCTGTCTCTCGCGATTGCCGGGGCGCCTGCCCACCGTGTCTTTGAATGTTATGGAGAACTCAGGGTTTTATGCGCGCACCGCAGCGGTATCAGTGGTGTCAGCGGTATTAACCGGCTGATCGAACAGCAGTTGATCAAAACTGGACAGATACCAGCCGGTGTATCGTGGTATCCCGGCCGGCCCGTGATTATCCTGAGTAACGACTACCGCCTGGGGTTGTTTAACGGTGATATGGGCATTGCGCTGGTTGATCCGAATCGTCCAGCGCAGTTGGCAGTCTATTTCCCGCAGCCCAGCGGGACTTACCGCACGGTCTGGCCGGGCCGTCTGCCGGCTCACGACACCGTGTATGCGATGACGGTACACAAATCCCAGGGCTCCGAGTTTGGTCGCTCTGTGTTGGTATTGCCCGAGCGCCCTTCACCGGTGTTATCCCGGGAGTTGATATACACCGCCTTGAGTCGAGCAGTGCACGCGCTGGAGATCTGGGGCAGTCAAGACATACTGTCCCTCGCGGTCAGCCAGCAGGCCCGACGCAAGTCTGGATTGCAACATCGTCTGCAGTGATAGGATTTTCTCAGCGGGCTAGCAGCAGCGTTGTCGCAGCTTACAATAAGCAGCCCAACGCCCGGTAACTCTTTTTGATACCACTGCACGACGACAACCCTACGGAGCGCACACCGTTTCTCACTGTCGGCCTGATCGGTGCGTGTGTACTGG
>JASMBC010000066.1 GCA_030754035.1 Arenicellales bacterium
CACATATTGGACGACACTGGACTAACATGGATATGAATGCGTTTTTTATGTCACAATGCTGACCCGTTATGGCAACGTTCGCTCCACACTCCTTACATCGGTCCCGGCCTGTTCGGTATCGGCCAGGTCGACTGTTTCTGATTGCAATCATGTTCCTGATTGTGGGTGGTTGTGAATCAGATCGTGAAGAGCTCGAAGCCAGCAACAGCTGTGTATGGTGTCGCCTGAATGGTGCTGATCTTGCCGGCGTTGATCTTGCCGGGGCAACCCTGTGGATGACTTTTCTGGAAAGGGCAGATCTGCAGGGGGCGATACTCAAGGGCGCTAATATCAACCGGGTGAAATTCACCGGTGCCAATCTGACCCAGGCAAATCTTTCTGGTGCAGATGCACGCAAAACGGTCTTTACCCATGCCGACCTCAGCGGCGCTGATCTTAGCGATGCGAATCTTGCCGAGGCAATTCTTGAAGAGGCAAATCTTACCGGTGCGAAACTCGATGGGGCTACGATGCTGATTACAATAATGCATCGGGCAGATTTTTCTGGTGCCAGCCTGGTATCTGCCAATGTCCGCCAGGCTCTAGGTCGAGAAACCGTTTTTGCCGGCGCAGATCTTTCTGGGGCAGATCTGGGTTGGGCTGTGCTGGCGGGAGCAGACTTTCGCCAGGCAAATCTTAGCGGTGCTGATCTAGAGGGAGCCGACTTGACTGGTGCGGATCTCACTGGCGCCATCTGGACAGATACCAGTCCGTGTCTCTCACGTAGTTGCAACGGCAGAGCCTATAGCGAGTGAACTGCAGGTGTTTAGCCTCACAGTTAGGCGCCGAAAGCCCCGCTAGATTATTGGATAGTGACAGATCATTTTTGTTCGATTGACCGAACAGGTGGGGTATTTATACTGCGCTTTACGACTGTATTACTCATGGCACCCCGGACCGGCTACGAATGCAACACATCTCTCCCATATTCAACGAACCGTGCGAGGTAGAATCGCTCACGTTCGAGCGCGATGGCTGGCAGTTGGTGCGATGCATTAAAACAGGCCTGGTATTCCTGCCCAATCCACCTCCTTACAACAGCAGTGAAGTGCCGGTTTGTATGCTTAACTGAAACGCGTTTTGGGGATGGTATAGCTAATCGGCAGATCAAGAAATGAAAGAAGACCACATACTGAGCTTTGATCTGGGAAGTCGTGCCTTTGCAGTCAGCACCGAATCTGACATGGCCCAGCGCCTGTTTGACCAGGGGCTGAACTGGTGTTTTGGTTTTAATCAGGAAGAAGGACTGGCCTGTTTCAAAAAGGCGCTGGAATTTGACTCAGGTTGCGCAATGCTGCATTGGGGAGCGGCCTATGCAGCAGGGCCGTTTTACAACATGCCCTGGTGTGATTTCAGTGAACCCGAAGCTGTTGACTGTACTACGTTTTGTCGGGGTCATATTGATCAGGCGCTGGCGCTGTCGGATAACGCTATGCCATTAGAGGCGGCGCTGATCAGGGCGCTGGCTGTGCGGGTTCAAAGGCCACACACCGTCAGTCAATCGGAATATGACGGGTGGGATGATGCTTACGCAGAGGCGATGCGCAAGGTTTACTCTGACTTTCCCGAAAACCAGGACGTCATGGCCCTGTTGGTCGAGGCAATGATGACCCGTACACCATGGCGGCTGTGGGACGTCAAAGCAGGACTGCCAACGGCTGGTGCCGATACGCTTGAGGCAATTGCGGTCTGTGAAAAGGCCGTTGCCCTGGCCGATGAAAGCGGCGAACAACAGCATCCAGCGATTTTGCATCTGCATATACATCTGCTTGAGATGTCTCCCGCGCCGGAACGGGCAATGGACTCAGCCGATCGCCTTGGCGGTCTATGCCCCGATGCAGGCCATATTCATCATATGCCCGGGCATATCTATGTTCTGTGTGGCGAATATGAAAAAGCCAGGATTGCGAGTGAAGCCGCCATTCACGTGGACCGCAAGTATCTCGCCTACGCCGGGCCTTACAACTATTACACCACTGCGCGGTGCCATGATCTGCATCTGATGATGTATACCTGCATGCTTCTGGGACAGTTTGAGCCTGCAATGGCCGCCGCGCAAGAGATTTGCGACAACCTGCCCCCTGATGTGATTGACCTGAAAGACAAGCCGTTTATCGCAAGCACTATGGAGGGCTATTACGCCATGAAAATGCATGTGCTTGTGCGTTTTGGAAAATGGCGTGAAATCATTGATACCCCAATGCCCCAAGACCCAAAGCTTTATTGTGTTTCGACCTGCATGCATCACTACGCCAAAGGGATTGCCTATGCAGCAATGAAAGAATTCACAGAAGCCGAAGATCACCAGCGCCAGTTTTACGACTCTCTTGAACGGGTACACCCGGGCCGAAAATTCTTCAATAACCCGGCAATCGAAACACTGGGTGTTGGCGAAAAGATGCTGCTCGGAGAATTGGAGTACCACAAAGGCAATCACGAAATCGCTTATGCGCATTTGCGTGAAAGTGTGCAGCGTTGCGACGATCTACACTATTCCGAGCCGTGGCCCTGGATGCATCCGCCACGCCATGCTCTGGGAGCGTTGCTGATGGAGCAAGGCCACCACAAAGAAGCTGAAGAAGTCTATCGCGCAGATTTAGGATTAAACGATGCTGTACAACGCTGCGCTCAACACAAAAACAATGTCTGGTCTCTTCACGGTTTGGTTGAATGCCTAAAGCATCGCGGCGAAGCCAAAGAACGTACTGATCTTCAGGTGCTCTTGACGACCGCGCTTGCAAGAACGGACATCGCTGTCACGTCCTCGTGTTGTTGCCGCAAAATGGTCGTTGATATTGGCAACTGCTGAGCGGCCAACTATTATAAATAGAGGCTTCGGGCTGCTCTACTCGTCTTCCCCGCGCATCAGTTCATCCGCGCGCACCCACTGACGGACGCTATTGGGCGGAGGCATGGGCGCACCGTCGTAATTCATGGCATCCAGCAAGTCGGCAGTGGGTACAGATTGCCCACGGGTTCTGAATAGGCCGCGGGTCGTGGCTCGGGCCGCACGGGTGTCGCCGGTTAGTATGTCGTGGCGAAAATACAGCCACTTATCATCCCAGCCGAGAATACTGCTCTTCAGTGTAATTTTCTCAAAAGCATGCAGCGGTCGCTCAAAGCGCACCATGACGCCACCGGCAATCGGAAACCAGCGCTGGCGCAATACCGCACCCACCAGGCCACACTGGGTCATCAGGTCAAAGCGTCCCAGATCCATCAGGGTGAGGTAGCGCCCGTTGTTCATATGCGCGTTGGTGTCCAGATCGTTGGGCCATACCCGCATGGCAATTAACGATGGCCGCAGAGCAGGGCTAAGCCGGGTAGTCAGTGCCCGGCCGAACACCCGGCTGGCACGCAAAAAGGGGTACACGCGCTTATCAGCTCGGCAAACCGCCGGCGAAATACCTAAAAGGCGTCATCTGGGAAGGTCATCATGGTGGCGCCACCCGACATGATGGATGCAAAAAGCGCGCCGCTTTGCGGCAGGATGCGCTCCATAAAAAAGTGCGCAGTGGCGATCTTGGCCTGGTAAAACCCGGTGTCATCATTGTCTTGTTTTTCCAGTGCGACTTTGGCCATCTGTGCCCACAGGAAGGCCAGCGTCACCAGCGCAAAAAGTTTCAGGTATTCGCTGGAGGCAGCGCCTGCCTCATTGGGGTCTTTCAGGCCGGCCTGGGCAATCTGCCCGGTGGCCAGTTGCAGGCGGCCGAAGGCTTTGGCCAGCGGTAGCACAAAGGGCTGCAGTTCGGCGTTCGCCGTGTTGCTGGAAATCCAGGCCTGCACCGGATGAAAGAAGCGCCGCAGATAGCGACCCATGTGGGCGGTCAGTTTTCGCCCCACCAGGTCCAGTGCCTGGATGCCGTTAGCACCTTCATAGATCATGGCGATGCGCGCGTCACGGGCGTATTGCTCCACGCCGTTATCGTGAATATAGCCATGCCCACCATAGACCTGCACCGCCATCTGCGCCGTGTCGTGGCCGACTTCTGAGAGGTAGGATTTCACCAGCGGGGTGAGCAGTTGCACCAGGTCATCGGCCTGTTTGCGCTGTTCGGCATCTTCGCTGCGATCGCGAATGTCGATTTGTCGGCCGACCCATACGGCGAGTGCCCGCGTACCTTCGGTAAAGACGCGCATGGTCAGGAGCATCCGTCGGATGTCAGGGTGTACCAACAAAGGGTCGGCGGCCTGCTCGGGGTAGCGTGCCCCACTAAGGGCGCGGCCCTGCTGACGATCACGCGCATACTCGACCGCGGCCTGGTAGGCGCTTTCCCCCAAGCCCAGTCCCTGGATGCCGACACCGAGTCGGGCATCATTCATCATGGTGAACATCGCCCGCATACCCTTGTGCGGTTCACCGATCAGCCAGCCGGTGGCGCTCTCCAGGTTCATCTCGCAGGTGGCCGAAGCCTTGATTCCCATCTTGCTTTCTATCCGGGTGCAGCGTATTGGGTTGCGCTCGCCCGCTTCTCCATCATCGTTTGGGAGAAATTTGGGCACAAGAAATAAACTGATGCCTTTAATACCCTCCGGGGCATCCGGCAGCCGCGCCAGCACCAGGTGAATGATGTTCTCAGTCAGGTCGTGCTCCCCGGCCGTGATGAATATCTTGGTGCCACTGATAGCATGCGAGCCGTTTTCGTTGGCGACTGCCTTGGTGCGAATGAGGCCCAGGTCGGTGCCACACTGGGATTCGGTCAGGCACATGGTGCCCGACCAGATGCCGCTGACCATCTTTGGCAGATAGCAGTCTTTGAGCTCATCGCTGGCAAAAGTATTTATCGCGCGGTAGGCGCCACGCGTCAGGCCGACATAGGTCGCAAACGCTACGTTGGCCGAGCAGGCCATTTCCTCGAGCAGCACGTTGAGTGCTCCGGGCATACCTTGCCCGCCGTACTTCGGGTCACAGGGTAGGCCGATCCAGCCGCCCTCGGCATACTGGCGGTAAGCATCGGCAAATCCTGGCGGGGTGGTGACCTTGCCATCTTCGTACTGGCAGCCACTGGTATCGCCGCTGTGGTTTAAAGGGAAAAGTTCGTTCTGCGCCAGTCGGGCAGCTTCTTCCAGAACAGGATCGACAAGGTCCGCGGTGGCATCTTCACAGCCGGGCAGAGCGGTGATCTCGGTCGGGTCGAAGAGCTCGTTGTAAACGAACTGCATATCGCGTAGTGGTGCGGTGTAGCTGGGCATAGTTTTCTCTTTATCGGATTCAGTTACGCAAAGGCTTGCCGGTCTCAAGCATGTGCTCGATACGGTCCAGGGTCTGCGGCGTGCGCAGCAGGCTGACAATCGCGTTGCGTTCCAGGGTGAATAGCTTGTCCTCGCTAAGGGTTTCGGTGGGGTCCACCTTACCGCCGGCCAGCACGTGGGCCAGTTTCTTGCCGACGGTGACGTCATGGTCGGTGGCTTTGCCAGCTTGATGAAAGTCATTCAAAGCCAGTGTCATGGCCGCTTCGCCCGAGGGCCCCGGCAGGGTGAGTTCGCGCGGTTCGGGTGGCGCATAGTCCTTTGCCATTGCGAGCGCACGCTCCTTGGCACTTGCCAGCAGGCGGTCGCGGTTCATGACGATGTTGTCGCTGGGCCTTAGGTAAAGCAAGGCCCGTGATTCCTCCGCCGATTTGCCGACCGTCGCTGTCGCTACAGTTTCGAACACTTTGCTTACGGCTGGCATCGGGCCCTTGGGGTGTCTTGGGTTTTCGCTCCAGCGCAGCAGCATCTCCTTGCAGCCACCCCATGCCGGCACCAGTCCTACACCCACTTCGACCAGGCCCATGTAGGTCTCGGCGTGGGCTTCTAGTGCATCGCAGTGCAGTAAGACCTCGCAGCCACCACCAAGGGCCATACCTGACGGGGCGCCGACCACCGGAAAGGGGGCGAACTTGAGTGCCTTGTACACATCTTGGCCCTGCTTTACGGACTCGGTGATCTTGGGCCAGGCTGCAATATTGGCCGCGAAAAGACCTACACCGACATTGGCGCCTACCGAGAAATTCGTACCTTCGTTGTGAATCACCAGAGCCCGGTAACCCTGTGCCGGGATAATCTTGAGTGCCTTGGAGGCTGCCGCCATGA
>JASMBC010000067.1 GCA_030754035.1 Arenicellales bacterium
GATTACATCGACGCCGGCGGTATTGCCGGCACGGTCGATGAGATCGGGCTTTTTACTACCGATATGACAACCTATGATGGGGTGTACCGCTCGGTACCAAACGCCTCGCTGTGGAACACATCGATCCTGAACTACAGCCGCCTGCCCACCCGGCGCCTGGACGTGCCCGTGGGCATCGCCTACGAGGACGATGTCGAAAAAGCCATAACGTTACTGCTTGATCACCTAAAGCAGGACAGCCGCGTGCTGAGTGAGCCCGCGCCGCAGGTGTTAGTAACAGGCCTGGGTGAATCGTCAGTAGACCTCAGCCTGCGCTGCTGGAGTGAGCGCACAGATTTTTGGACCTTAAAGTTTGAACTCAACAAAAATGCCAAACTGTGGCTTGACGCCGCTGGCATTTCGATCCCCTTCCCCCAGCGCGATGTGCACCTGATACCCACATTGGCCGAGGCAAATTCGAACACTTGAGTGGTTAGCGAGCCTAAGACAACCCAAATAGTGAGACTCGACGCTAGGCCAGCAACTCACACCTTAGGCCAACATACTCAGCACCAATCCAGGAGCACTTTGCCGGACTGGCCAGACCCCATGGTATCGAAGCCACGCTGAAAGTCGTCCATCGAAAACTGGTGGGTAATGATGGGCGAGAGATCAAGCCCCGACTGCAACAGACTTGCCACCGGCCACCTCGATCCGCGCGCCCTGCTGTGAGCTGATCACCCGCTCGTGCTTGTGCAAGCCCTGCGATTCGATCTGCCGCAATTGCGCCGCAGTGCGATCGTAGAATTCGGTTCTGGCAGGCATGCCCTGGATCACTCCCCGATTACGTTGGGCTAAAAGTTGTAACCACGTTCCTCGTGATTGACCAGGTCAAGCCCCTCAATCTCTTCATCTACCCCAACGCGCAGCGGTACCACAGCACCGGCAACCTTCAGTGCAAGGTAGCTGACCAGAGCGCTCCAGGCTGCGGTAGCAACCACTGCCAATGCCTGTACACCAAACTGACTGGCCAAGCTGACCCCTTCAGGCAGACCCGCTCCCCCCAGGCTCGACATAACAAACACACTGGTCAACAGCATACCCAGCGCACCACCGACCCCATGCACCGAAAAAACATCCAGCGAATCGTCGATCACCCAACGCTGTTTGACCAACTGGGTCGCCCAGTAACAAATAAAGCCAGCACTGGCGCCGATGATCAGTGCGCCCATCGGCCCGACAAAACCCGAAGCTGGAGTAATCGTACCTAGACCCGCCACCATGCCGGTGACCGCGCCGAGCGCACCCGGCCTACCGTGACGAATCCACTCTACAGTCATCCACATCAACGCCCCGGCAGCGGCACTGATATGGGTAACTAACATAGCCATGCCGGCCACGCCGTCAGCGGCAACCGCACTGCCTGCATTAAAGCCGAACCAACCCACCCACAGCATGGCGGCACCCGTCACCGTCATAGCCATGTTGTGCGGCAGCATCGCCGTTTGCGGAAATCCGCGGCGGCGGCCAAGAACGATCGCCGCTACCAGTGCCGCCACGCCGGCGTTAACGTGTACCACCGTACCGCCAGCAAAATCCATGACGCCCATCGCACTCAGCCAGCCGCCGCCCCAGACCCAGTGCGCGACTGGCACATAGGCAAAGAGCGTCCACAGCAGGCAAAAGATCAGCATGGCCGCGAAATTCATGCGCTCGGCAAAACCGCCGACGATAAGCGCCGGGGTAATCGCTGCAAAAGTCAACTGAAAAACAACAAAGACACTTTCGGGAATTGTTCCCGATAGCGCATCGACCGTCACTGTACGCAGGAAGACTTTTTCCAATCCACCGATCCAACCATCTATGCCGCCGGCCCCAAAAACCAGCGTGTACCCCAACGTCACCCAAAGCACGCTCACCGCACAAACCAGAATAAAACACTGCATCAGCACCGACAGTACATTGCGCGTGCGCACGAGGCCTGCGTAGAACAGCGCAAGGCCCGGAATCGTCATAAACAATACCAGTGCGGTCGATGTCAGCAGCCAAGCGGTATCGCCACTATCAGCAGCTGCAAAGGTCACTGCGGGGAAACTCGCGGCCATGATCGCCAGTGCAAAACGAGCAATAACAGGTCCCATCTTAAAGGGCATCCTGGTTTGTCTCGCCGGTACGGATGCGCAAGATACGCTCCACATCGTAGACAAAAATTTTGCCGTCACCGATCTTCTCCGTACGCGCTGCACCGACAATCGCGTCGATAACCTGGTCGAGAATCGCAGCATCCACCGCGACTTCAAGCTTGACCTTAGGTACGAAATCCACCACGTACTCGGCGCCGCGGTACAGTTCAGTGTGGCCCTTCTGCCGGCCAAAACCCTTAACCTCGGTAACCGTCATACCCTTGATGCCGACTTCCGCCAAGGCATCGCGGACATCGTCGAGTTTGAATGGCTTAATGATTGCTGTAACGAGCTTCATGGCGCGCTCCTGATAGGTCGGTTGAGGTGGATCACTGAAAAAGGAACAGGCCGTCGGGCATTAATCGGGCTACCCGACGACGCGGGGATTATCGCAGACATTGACTAGCGACCAAAGTATTGGGTCAGACCCAGCGTCACAAAAGCGCCCTCGGGCAACACAGCCAGCGGTCTTGAACCCCAGAGGCGCCCTGTACAGTTGCATTAGCGGGCCAGATGGTGACAATGCTCTGTTCTCTTTTTCAGACATGGGCGGTGTGCAATCCTGCCAGGCCCCATTTTGGTGCATTATGAGTCACTACCCTATCCTGATCGAACCTGACGAGCTTGAGCCATTACTCGATGACGACAAACTGCTGCTAGTCGATCTGGGAAAACCTGAGTCCTACAGCCAGATACACGTGCCGGGGGCGATGCACCTGGACTATCCTTTGCTGTTGGCCGGCACCAAACCAGCGTCGGGCCTGTTGCCGCCAGAGGAACGACTGGCCCACCTGGCTGGGATGTTGAAACTTGACTCCGCCTCCCGAGTGGTGGCCTATGACGACGAAGGCGGCGGCCGGGCCGCGCGACTTGCATGGACATTGCATTACCTGGGCTACCAGAGCATACAGGTCTTGAACGGGGGGATTCATGCCTGGAATAACGAGGGTCACCCAGTGAGTGAAGATCCGGTTTTTTTGGATAACAGGCAAACTCTGCCAGTGGCCTCACACGATCCCACGGTACTCGCTACCCGCGCATATGTGCTCGAGCACCTGGATGACGATGGGGTCGTACTGCTGGATGCCAGAACCCCAGAGGAATATGCTGGAACCAAGGCTTATGCTGCGCGCGGTGGCCATATCCCCGGCGCCAAAAACATTAACTGGCAAGACACCATGGACCCTGATCGCAACCTAAGACTGAAAGGCGCTTCTCAACTGCAAGACATGCTGACCCTGCGAGGAATAGATCCCCAGCAAGAGGTCATTACCTACTGCCAGACCCATCACCGCTCGGCCCATGCCTGGATGATGCTCAAATCGCTGGGATTTACCCGGGTGCGAGGCTATGCGGGCTCGTGGTCCGAGTGGGGCAACGACCCCGCCTTACCAGTCGAACAAGGAGATTCGTAATGATAGTCATCCTGCGACCCAACAGTCCGATCAGCACTGCCGAAGGTAAGGCGGTGATGGATTACCTTTCTGCCAAGCCCGGGATTACCCCACATAGCCACAGCATCACCGGCACTGGCCGTACACTCACCGAGATCTACGTGGTCGGTGATGTTGCCGGCCTGGACCAGGCCGAGATCGAAAGCCTCCCCGGGGTTGAGAAAGTGGTTCGGGTCTCGCGCGAATACCGCGTGATCGGACGCCACACCGGAGACGTGCGCGCCTCGGGGTTCACCTATAACGACGTGCGCTTTGATCAGCAATCTTTGCATGTCTTCGCAGGGCTGTGCGCGGTAGACGATCCAGCCAATGTCGAGACGATGATGCGTGCCCTGCGCGACAACGGCCAGGTCTGTACCCGCATGGGCGCATACAAGCCTCGCACCAACCCCTACTCCTTTCAGGGGCATGGCGCCCGCTGTCTGCCATGGGTGTTTGAGCTCGCCGGCAAATACGGTATCCGGGTAATCGCCATGGAGGTAACCCACGACTCACACGTACGGGAGATTCTTCAGGTGCTTGAGGAGACCGGTCACCCGACCGGGGTGATGCTGCAAATCGGTACCCGCAATACACAAAACTTTGAACTACTCAAAGAAGTTGGTCGCCAACAGGAGTTACCGGTACTGCTGAAACGCGGCTTTGGTATCACCCTTGACGAATCACTGAACGCCGCTGAATACCTTGCCAGCGAAGGCAACCGCAATATCATTTTCTGTCTGCGCGGCATGAAAACCAACATGGGCGACCCGCACCGCAACCTGGTCGATTTCTGCCATGTGCCGGTGGTGCGTCACCTGACCCACTTGCCCGTGTGTATCGACCCATCACATTCAGTAGGGAGTCGTAACGCCGGACCCGATGGCATCCTGGACGTCATGCATGCGACTGCGCAGGGTGTAGTTGCGGGCGCCAACATGATACTCGCCGATTTTCACCCTAAACCTGAAGAAGCTCTGGTCGACGGACCCCAGGCCCTGCATATGGATGAACTGACCTGGTTTCTCGAGGATATTGGTATCGCGCGCCAGGCCTATGAGGCCCGACTCGCACGGGCGCAACGGCAAAACTGAATCATTGGCTACAGGCCCGGTCCGCGTTCATGAGTGAGAAAGAAAAAGTTCTTCGCAGTGAGAATGAATGGCGCGCACGACTGAGCGCCCAGCAATACCAGGTTTGTCGCACCCATGGCACCGAACCCCCTTTCAGCGGTGAGTACAATGACTACAAGATGGCAGGCAGCTACCACTGCATCTGCTGTAGTGCACTGCTGTTCGATTCACAACACAAGTACGACTCGGGTTCGGGCTGGCCAAGTTTCTGGCAGCCAGCTCCCGGAGCAGATGTCGGCCAGCACACCGATGCGAGCCTTGGCATGATCCGTACCGAAGTGCTGTGCGGGTGCTGCGATGCTCATCTCGGCCATGTATTTAATGATGGGCCAGTACCAACCGGGGAGCGTTATTGCATCAATTCGGTTGCGCTTGAGTTTAAGCAAAAACCAGATGACTCCGGCTGAAACACGCGCTCGCACTTAGCCTTGGCGGGAGCGGATGCGCGGAATCTGCAGATTCTCACCCGCACGCGGAGGCCCTGCACGTAAACCCGGATTAAAACGGGTGATTACCCAGATCGGCAATTCAAACTCGTGAGCCAGCGCCCACAAGCTGTCTCCGGGGCGTACGGTATAGGCCTCAGTGCCTGTCACCTCAAAGTTTTCCTTGAACTCCTCAACAAGCACTCGGTGATATTCTTCCCGGCGACGCTCAAAGGCGTGTTGCTGATCCGACCCAGTCACCGGCAGCAGCAGCGCATCTCCACTTGCCAGCACCCGTGTCGAATCATAACCATTCAGCTCGCGCAGTTTCTTCACCCCACCCAGGCGTAACCAATCAGAGTAATGGCCCAGCGTCTCCTCGGGCTCGATGTTGATGCGGTACACCGTTTTGCCATTGACCCCAGCCGTTTGTACGGACAGATCAACTGGTCGGTCCAGCGGGCTCACGGAACCCTCCCGTTGCGCCAAGGTCGGTGCCAGGTCAAGCGGCCCATCGCTTAGTTCAGTGGCATCAAGCAACAGGGTCGAATGGTTAACACCTGAGTTCTGCGAAATCTGTGGCCAGTCAGGATCGGTAACTCCTTCATTCACAATGGTCTCCTTGGCACCTGTTTTCGTGACCGACTTTGCAACATCCCCGGGCAAAGGCGCTACCGAAGCCAGCATTACTGGGCCGGCTACGCTGGCCGTAGCAGCCTTAGTTTCCACAGGCTTTTGGCCAGGCATTTTCAACTTGTCGCCCGGCGCAATCAATGCGCTAACCTTGAGGTTATTAAACGCAAGCAG
>JASMBC010000068.1 GCA_030754035.1 Arenicellales bacterium
GCATCAAACCTCAAACCTCAAACCTCAAACCTCAAACCTCAAACCTCAAACCTCAAACACAAAACTACGATGCTCCAGAGTAACTCCACGATTCCCTCACCGGCCAATGCGCTTCCAGGGCGAACCGAGTCGGTGCCGGTTGCAAAACAACACTATGTGAATGGCGCACCGCTTAAACCACCCTTCCCTGCAGACGCCGAACAGGCGGTCTTTGGACTGGGCTGCTTCTGGGGGGCAGAGCGTTGCTTCTGGCAACTCGATGGCGTACTGACGACGGCCGTAGGTTACGCCGGCGGCAGCACGCCCAACCCCACCTACCAGGAGGTCTGCTCAGGGATGACCGGCCATACCGAGGCGGTGCTGGTAATCTTTGACCCCCGGCGGATAAGTTATGCCCAACTACTGAAAGTCTTTTTTGAATCGCACGACCCTACCCAGGGCATGCGCCAGAGCAACGACATTGGCACTCAGTACCGCTCGGCCATCTACACCGGCAATGAAGAACAGATCCGCATGGCCCGTGACACAGCCACTCGATACCAAGAGGCATTGCGCAATGCCGGCTTTGCTGAGATTACAACTGAATTTGCTCCCGCCGGGAGATTCTTCTATGCCGAGGATTACCATCAGCAATACCTCGCCAAAAATCCGGGTGGTTACTGTGGTCTTGGCGGGACTGGCGTGCGCTGCGCCTAGTCTGCGCAAAACACGCCCTGAAGAGAACGACTACGATACGGGCGGCTTGATCGGCATCGGGAAGGAGGCGATATTGCCCCCTTTGGATTCGCCAGCAGGCACAATCTTAGCCTGCCCTTCTTTTTCGACCTCATCAATACGCACTATGGCGTGCAGCGGAATATAGGTGCGTTTGACTCCTGAGAACTCGCTCTTGAGTTTTTCGTCGGATGGGTCCACCACCAGCTTGGATCGTTCACCAAAAATGATCTCGCCGACCTCAACAAAAGCATACATGCCACCCTGGGAAACCTCGCGGGCATAAACCTCGTAGATGTTTCCCTGGTTGTGAAAAATGATCCGGAAGATGCTTTTTTTTGTCATGACTCAATAGAAATCTGGTGCCAGGCTTTGCGGCCGGGGCGCATTATAGCAACGCTGGCCATGCCACAATGCACTGTCTTTGCGGAAATTTTCAGTATTTGTGGCAGAAGTTTAGAATTTCACTTATGAAGATGCAGTCACTTATTCGGGTCAGCGTGCTGCTTGCCACTGCCCTTGCATCGCAGGGGGCCGGCGCTACCCTACCGGAGCCGGTCGCCCAATTGATGCAGGCCAACGGTATCCCGCTCGACTCGATCAGCGTGGTCATCAGGCGTGTGGGCTCCCAGGGATCACAGATCACCCACCAGAGCCACACACCACGCAACCCCGCATCAGTCATGAAACTGGTCACAACCGCGGCTGCACTCAATCTACTTGGCACCCAACACCGCTGGCAGACCGAGGTGCTTATTGATGGCGCCTTGCGGAACGATACGCTGCATGGCGACCTGATCCTGCGCGGCAGTGGCGATCCCTGGTTGGTCATCGAACGCTTCTGGCTATTGGCGCGCCAGTTGCGCGAGCGTGGGTTAACCCATATCCAGGGCAACCTGGTACTCGATGACAGCCTCTTTGAGCGCAAGGCTATCGGCCGAAAAGCCATCGACGGCAAACATCAACGTAGTTACAACACGCTGCCCAGCGCGCTGCTGGTGAACTTTGGTGCTACCTCACTGGTGTTTGATTCGCGTATGGGCCGGCTTGTGGTCTATGCTGATCCCGCTGCCACGACCCTGCATCTGGTGAATTCAGTCAAACAAGACAAGACCAGCTGCGCCAATCGACTGCGCCGGATCACCCTTGAGTCCACCGCCCACACACAGCAAACGGATGTGCAACTGGGCGGCACGTATCCCGCCAACTGCGGTCAGAGTATTCTGCGACGTACCCTGCTGCCACATGGCCAGTACGTCTACGGAGTTTTCAAGGCCCTGTGGCAGGAGTTGGGCGGTACGCTGTCGGGCAACTGGGTGTACGGTAAAACCCCGGCACAAGCCAAAGCCCTGGGAACTCTCGATTCGGTATTCCTGGCCGATGTCATTCGGCACACCAACAAATTCAGTAACAACGTGATGGCGCGTAATCTATTGCTAACTCTTGCCAGCGAGTTTGCGGTGACCCCGGCAACTCCGGCCAAAGGTGCCAAAGTTATCCAGGACTGGCTGGACGCCAGCGGTGTATTGATGCCGGCTTTGCGTATCGACAATGGTGCCGGACTCTCCCGAGATGCCCGGCTCAGCGCTGCAGGCCTGGCCACACTGTTGGAAAAAGCAACCACCGAGCCCTGGTGGCCTGAATTCGTCGGTTCACTACCCATCGCCACCGTCGATGGCTCATTGCGTCGGCGTTTTCATGGGATTGCCCGGCCTGGTCGACTTCGATTAAAGACAGGCCTGTTGCGCGATGTGCGCACGCTGGCCGGCTATGCCATTGATCCATCTGGAAACACCTGGGTCGTCGTGATCCTGCACGACCATCCACGCGCAGCCGATGCTGTTGGTATCCAGATCCAGCACAAACTGCTGGAGACGCTGTTCCAGAATCAGCCTCGCGAGACTAACTGATCGAGCTAGTCGAGCCTTAACAGAAAGTCCAAGATGGCCGTCGCTACCGGCCCGGGATCATCCATGTGCAGGTGATGCTTTCCGCTCAGCCATTGCACGCTCGCAGTTTGTAGTGATGCAAGGCGAGGCGTCAAAGTTTCAGATTTGGCCAGCAGGCCATCGTTGGCGAGCAGTACCCGGGTAGGCGCCTCAATAGCACCGAGATAGGCCAGTACCTGCGACTCGGTTAGAAATACAGGTGACGGCAGTCGCAGTCGTGGGTCGCTGCACCAGCGATAGCCGCCTTCAACCTTAGTAATGTTGCGACTCACCAGAGCTTGTGCGGCTTTGTGGTCCATCTTGCCGAGTCGCGCACGCGCCATGATCAACGACTCAAGCTCAGGGTACACAACCGGCGCCTTATCGCGAAGCTTGGCGTAAGCGGTGATCGAGTCACGCAGCCGACCCGGGGCGCCATCAGCCGCTTGGGATGCTGGGCCGAGGTTTTCGATGAGCACCATTGCCCGAATACGCGGGGGCGCTGCTACAGCCACCGTGGTTGAGATCGCGCCACCCAAGGAATGCCCCAACAGCACCAGCTCTTCCCAACCCAGGGCATCAGCGACCTCGAGCACGGCTGGCGGGTAGTCCATTAAATGGTAATGCGCCCCGTCCGGTCGGTGCTGCGAAAAACCATGGCCCGGCAGGTCGATCGCCACCAGATTAAGGCCGGTGAGATAAGGAGCAATCGGCAAAAAACTCGCGGCGTTATCCAACCAGCCATGCGCGGCCAGCACTGGGATTCCATCAGCCGATCCCCAGCGAAGCCCACAGATCGTACCTGCACTGGGGGTTTCAACAGAAAACGGCTGACAGTCCATGGTGGCTCTAATGTCTCCCCGAAAAGCCTTTAGGCCGCGACCTAGAGCGGCTAATTAATTGTTTTTTATACAAAATATCAAAAAATAAAGTTAGACAAGGTGACGATACAAACAAAGTTTTTACACTGTTCTTCCCTGTCAAGACTATCATTTGATCGGGATTACGTATAAATATAGACAAAGTTAATTTACATAACTATTAATCAAATTAATACTGATTATTAGCCCATTCGAGGACGCTGTTATGTCGCAAGGGACACAAACTCAGAATAATGGTCTGGCGCAGGCGGTACGCCACTCATTCACTCTGACGGATAACGAGACCGGTCAGTCCTGGGAGTTACCCACCCTGCACGGTGCGGTTGGCCCCAAGGTAATCGACATCCGCAAGCTCTACAGTCAGACCGGCGCTTTTACCTATGATCCCGGATTTACCTCCACCGCATCGTGCTCATCGGAGATCACCTATATCGACGGTGAGGCCGGAATCCTGCTGCACCGCGGTTACGCCATAGCCGATCTCGCCAAGAATACCGACTTCATGGATGTCTGTTACCTGCTGTTGCATGGCGAGTTACCCTCCCCGGAAGAAAAGGAGCAGTTCGACGGCGAGATTACCCGCCACACCATGCTGCACGAACAACTGGTACGGTTCTACAGCGGGTTCATGCGCAGCGCCCACCCGATGGCCATCATGGTTGGGGTGGTTGGCGCGTTGTCGGCGTTCTATCACGACAGCACCGACATCAACGATCCACTGCAGCGCATGTCGGCCGCCCACCGGTTGATCGCGAAGATGCCGACCATCGGCGCCTACGCCTTTAAATACTCTCTGGGTCAGCCATTCATTCAACCCAGTAACGACCTCACCTACTCGGAAAACCTGCTCCAACTGATGTTCGGCGTGCCGACGCAGGATTACCAAGTTAACCCGGTGCTGGCCCGCGCTATTAACCGTATCCTGATCTTGCACGCGGATCATGAACAAAACGCGTCGACCTCCACAGTGCGCCTGGCTGGCTCTTCGGATGCCAATCCGTTTGCCTGCGTGGCTGCAGGCATTGCTTCATTGTGGGGTCCCGCGCATGGGGGTGCCAACGAGGCGGTATTGAACATGCTTCAAGAGATCGGCACCAAGGACCGGGTCCAAAAATTCGTCAAGAAGGCGCAGGACCCCGACGACCGGTTCCGACTGATGGGCTTCGGCCACCGGGTTTATAAGAACTACGATCCGCGGGCCACAGTAATGCGTGATACCTGTCACGAGGTACTAACAGAACTGGGCATCCAGGACCCGACACTGGACCTGGCCCTGGAGCTTGAGCAGATCGCCCTCAACGATTCCTATTTCGTTGACAAGAAGCTTTATCCAAACGTGGACTTCTACTCTGGAATCATCCTGCGTGCCGTGGGTTTCCCGACCAATATGTTTACGGTGCTATTCGCCATCGGCCGTACCGTGGGCTGGATTTCCCACTGGAAAGAAATGATGGAATCTTCCGAGAGCCGGATCGGCCGACCACGCCAACTCTACGTCGGCAAAGAAGAGCGCCCGTTTACTGCTGTCTCCCAGCGCGAACATACCGAGAAACGATCGGGCTGGGCCTGGCTATGGGGCGGGAATCGCAAGAACGACTGACGCATAGCGCCGATCAACTGTTCGTGATCGAGACCAACGCTAATGAAATGTGTGGTCTACAAAGGTATGCGCAAGCAAGGCACCTACCTGTATGTTGCTTCGGCTGAAACGCTCACGGAGCTCCCCAGGGCGCTGCTGGACCAGCTCGGAGAGCTGCAGCAGGTGATGGATTTGGATCTGACGCCGCAGGTCAACCTGGCAGCGGCAGACCCCGCTGCTGTGATGAACAGCATAGAATCACGGGGATTCTACCTGCAGCTGCCCCCGGGGGCCCAGACCAACACGTGCTGACCAAAATCCTTTTTACCCTTGCCGTGATACTGGTAGTTGCGCTGATCTTTCGAACCAAGAGTCAGCCTGCCGGAACGTCAGCGACTCCTGTCCCTGACAAAGGGGGGATTTCAGCCCCTATGGTCGCCTACTCTCTGCTGGGACTGGTGATCGCGATATCGGCACTGGTTTTTGTCCTGCACTGGCAAGAACAGCACCGCATCATTAATATCCGTGTGATAGACAGCCAGGGCACAACCTTGAACTACCAGGCCTACAAAAAGGCAGTTGACGGTCGGCGCTTTACCACCATTGGCGGCCTGGCAGTAGATCTCGCCGACAGTGACCGCATCGAAATTCTGGAAAAGGAAAACTGAATGCCATGAAAACACTGGACCTCTCGCTCTCTACCCCT
>JASMBC010000069.1 GCA_030754035.1 Arenicellales bacterium
GACGTCTGGACCATCTACCAGCAGAATCTCGGTGGAGTTATCCAGTGCTACCGCGGCGGTATCACCTGGGAGTTCAAAGTTTCGAGTGCCAGCGGCGTTCACTACGGCAATTGCAGCAGCTAACTCCAACCAGTTGCGATGGTAGTAGCGCCCCCGCGGGTGACGGTTAACGGCATCGCGATCTGGGTTCGGCTGGCTGTACGGGTTGACGGGGCGAGACCCGGCTTTCAAGCTGGGTGCCGGACGGCCCAGGGCTCGGCAGTACCTGCGGTGCGAACAACCCCGGTGGGAGGCTGCTGCAGGTGCTGATTGCCTCCTGACTGAGCGCGAAGCAAGTTCAGCCCGATACTCTGGCCGCCATCATGGAAATACTGGTAGACAGCCACGTACACATCTATCCGTTTTTCGATATCGTCGAGGCACTGGATCATTTAGTGGCTCACGCCACCAGGCGATACCCCGGTATTCCCAGGATCGCCTGCCTGGCCGAACGTTATGGCTGTAACGTTTTCGATGAACTGGTCCAAGGCCGGGTCGATAACGGCCAGGACCGGTACCTCATCAAGGCAGGCCAAGACGGAGGCAGCCTGCAGGTTGTCTGCAGGTCGTCAGACGCCCATTGTTTTATCTTGCCGGGTCGGCAGATCGTGACCGCAGAGAACATCGAAATCTTGGCATTGAACACGGTGCATCGCATCGCCGAGGGCATGCCGGCGGTCGACACTGTGTCTAGTGCACTGGAGGCTGGGGCGCTGCCGGTCGTCGCCTGGGCTCCAGGCAAGTGGTTTTTCCACAGGCGGGCAGTCGTTGAGCAACTGCTCAAGGTATTCGACCCTCGGCAACTGGCCCTGGGTGACAGCAGTTTGCGGCCAGTTGGCTGGCCGACACCGGTACTAATGCGCCAGGCAGCAGCGGCTGGGTATCGTGTACTATGCGGGTCTGATCCGCTGCCGTTCGCGGGCGAAGAAAAGCGTCTGGGCTGTTACATGTCTGCGATTAAAACTGGGGCGCCAGTTCCCTCGCCACGGCGCCTCATCAGTAGTCTGCTAACAAATCAGGACATATTTCTGCACCCGGCCGGGTCCCGGGGATCACCGGTTCAAGTTGCTGCGCGTATTGCCCGCAACGCCATGGCATAACGGTGGCTGGCGTCTGGCCCTAGGTCGTGCCGCCACCACGGCCAATAATAGGATTCGAACCGAGGAGCCTGAAGGTTCAATTTCGCGAAGGTTATTGGCTCGTTGTCGTCACCGCCGCTGGATGTTTCTGAGCCGACTTCCCCGCAGTCAGGTTGTTGGGGTTCAATCTACGGTTTTCGTTGAAGCGGCACCATCGCTTGGCCGGCTCCGTTGCTTGATGATCTTAGCAGGGGAACCGACCGCTATGCTATAAGCGGGAATATCCCGGGTGATCACCGAGGAGGCGCCGATGATCGCACTGTCACCGATACTCACGCCATCCAGCACGGTCACCCCGGCACCCAGCCAGACGTCCTTACCGATGGTGACACCGCCGCGGTTGTCCAATGGCTGTTGCATAATAGGTTTGTCGCTGTCCTCGTAGCCATGATGCAGTCCACCGATGAAACAGTTCGATCCGATAAGGGAATATTCTCCGATCAGCAAGGTGCTGGCGGTGCCGAGATGACAATTCGGCCCGACGTGGACATGGTCGGCGATTTCAATACTGCCGCCACGGGTCTTTAGCATCGTCAGACGGCCGATGAGCACATTGTCGCCAAGTTGAATATGTTGGCCAGTGGAGCCACGGACGGAGAGAGTGGTGAAATCATCGATTACTGTATTGTTGCCGATCTGGATATTTCCGGGAGACCGGATGCTGATGTGGTGCCCAAAAACGACCCTTCTCCCGACCCTGCCAAACAACGGTGGAAACAGCAGTTTACGTAGCGCAAGTCCGAGCATGCCCTGAATCGGATTAAACAATACGGTGCAAACTTCGAAATAAAAAAGGAAACCAATGCGCCGGTTGCCGATAACGAGGTCCTGATACTTGTGGAAAAAGGAACGATCAGGGTCCTGGATAATGTTGTCGAATCGGTATTCGCTGTACTTATCCATTTTTGGTGTCCGCTGTTTAGGATGCTTCACGGGATTCGGAAATAGGTTCTGGCTTGGCCAGGTAAAAAATGCTACCGACTACACCATCGATTAGAGTTTTCAGGCGAATAAGCAATGCCGTCGACACAGCAAGGCCGCTACTATAGCCGAAGGATGTGAATATTATGGTGTAGGCGGCTTCCATAAGGCCGAGTCCGCCAATGGACACCGGCAGATTCATGATAAGCATGATGGCGGGAACGGCGACCAGGATGGTTAGAAACTCCACCTCACGGGAGAAGGCAAGGGCTGAGACCCAGACGTTGATCACGGCAAGGAAATAGAACAGCAGGGAGATTGCGAACGTGTACCAGAGTGTCGGCAGGTTGTCCTTATAAGCGCGAACAGCATCGTGGGTGCGCGCCAGTTTCTGTATCAATGGAGTCAAAGATTCGAACCTGCCTGTAATCAGGTTAGAGAACAAAGCGAGCGGCCGGCGGTCCAGCATAAGCCATATCAGGATGCTGATCAGGAAGACGCAGACCGCCAGGCTGTAGGTAATAATCGGCAGATCATGCTCCCTGAGGCTGACCAGGACGGCCACCAGGGATACGATCGTCAGGGTGATCATGCCGGTGAACCGGTCGATGAAAACGGAGGCAAGTGACTCAGTATTAGTGCCGGTGATCTTGCCAAGTTCGTATACCCGGACGACGTCACCACCCATGCCGGTGGGAAGAAACAAGTTGAAAAATTTCCCGATGTAGTACAACGCGAACAGGCGATACAGACGGACTACAATACGCCTGGAAAGAAGCAGTACTTGCCACTTGTAAGTGCTCACTAGATTCGCTACCACGCTAACCAAAAATGAGATTGCGAGATAGAACAAATCAACGTTTCTGAGTGTTTGCCAGAGGGCCTTGCGACCGTCCGGGTCGAGCAGGTCCGCCTTGTATATCACGAACACCACCAGGCCGATGGTTACGGCTAGTTTGAGAAGGAGCCAGAGGCGCTTACGGGATTTCGACCCGGATCGATTCACGTCTATTTTTTGGCGGTTGTTTTGATCGAAGATGCGGAGCTGTTGTCTGGCTGGGCCAGAGCGGAGGTCTCGATATTTGGATTGAATTACCTGAAGTTTACGCGAGACGACTGACGGAGGTGGAACACGCCCATGCTATCTCCATGACTGATACTCTTACAGGCCTCGGCCATACGCCGACCATTCCGCCGCGAGCGGTCAGGGTCTGTAGCGAATCAACGCAAGGATGCTGGACTCGGGACGGGCTGATTGCCGATGTAGTGGCTCCGTGCGATGTGCCAAGTACGCGAACAACTGCAACTGCCGAGTAAGTTGCCGGCGATAGAAAAGTTCCAGTAAATGCTCTGCCCCATCTGGCACCAGGCTGGTACGCGCGGTTTTGTAATGAATTTGACCACTTAAATCACGTCGCCATGGCACGGAAACGGTGACATCCCCAGCATGCGTGCGTAGCGGTCGGGACCACGCCATACCAATAGCGTCATCGGCCGCAACGATATTGCGGCCAAGCAGGCCTACTCCCCAACTATTGTTGCGCAGACTGCTGAAGTCGTGCAGCAGGCTGTTGGCACGGTCGTCAACCTGGGTCAGGCTATCTGTGTAATTGGCCACCATGGCCCATTTCTGGTGCAGATTTACGTGCCCGGCCAGATTCGCAGAAAAGGTAGTCGCCGTGTCCACGCTGAGGGCGCCTGCAGACGCGCCCCCGAGAAGGTTGCCATCCTCTGCCAGCAGACCCATCTGCAGGTTTACTCCCCATCGATCCTTGCGGTAGCCGGCATTAAGGCTGGCGCTGTCACTTTTCAGCCCGTAACGACGACCGTCGTTTGCTGACGAGAATGTCAAGCCGGTTTGCCAGCGTGACCGGGGAGAGAATCCGAGGGCACCGTGCAACCCCTGGTTGGCGTAGCCCAGCAGTGGTGACTGGAAAGCATCGGTTTGGAACGCCATCAGGTAGCCGTCGCTAGGGGCCGCGCCGGGCTGATTGTCGAAAAACTCCGTCAGTGGGTCGTTCAGCCCAAAGGCGTAGCGAAAGCCGTCAGTATGGTGGCCAGTGAACGACATGCCTGCGAGGCGGGTTCGGGCCTCGTCAACCGAATTACTGCCGACTCCAGCGGAAAACCGGTTAGCCGCAAGCGTGCGGTAACGTGCCGTCAACTGAAAATCGCTGCGTTTGATGAGCGTTTCCTCTGTCTGCTTGTTATCGAGCCCCTCCAGCACCGAACCCGCCGAAGCGCCGGGGTGACGGATGGTAACGCGGGTCTCGAGGTCGAGTTCGTAAGCGCGCCCATACTCGTCCAGGACCAGCGTTTTTTTGAGGTCGGGGTTGTTACCAAGTAGCGCATAGCCGGCACCACCGACCACCAGTGCTGCCAGCACAGCGCCAGACCCACCTGCGCTACCGGCGACAGTCTCATCACTAGACTCGTCCGCAGATTCTTCGGAAGTTTCCTCGGAAGTTTCCTCGGTAGGAACGGTGATATCGCCCACCGGGTTGAGGGCCCTGCTTTTGTTCAGCAGACCCCAGCCATAAACCTCATCGACCCCGGCCGCGCCAGCATCGGTGGCAGTGCTGAAAAGGAGTGCGGTGACTTGCGCATTGCTGAGCTGGGGATTCTGGCTCCTTATCATGGCAGCGACTGCCGCGACCCGTGCCGAGGCAAATGAGCTACCCACAGTTTTGGTGCCATCCGTTGAGTAAAGAGCCGTAAGGTAATACTCCTTCAGTGAGCCAGCACGGTTGCTAATGCCTGCTATGATTCCCTTCGCGGTGTGTCCGCCAACGATGATGCCGGCACCATTTAGTAGCGGTATTTTTTTCGCGGTATTTTTTGGCTCATTTTGCCCCTTGTTACCCGCGTTGATTACCACCACTTTGCCTTTGCTGGCTGCTGTTTTCAGCAGAGCAGTATCGACGGGCCAAGCCCTGTTCAACAAAACGATGGACACCGCTGGCGTATTGTTAACCAAGGTCAGTGCGGCGTTCACTCGCGGCAGTAGCGCTTTCTGGGTGTGGGGGTGTAGGGTTGGTAATTTTTGTCCCTCGGTGACTTTTAGGGGCATGATCCGTTCCGTGGCGGCTACTTGGTTAAACGTTCGTGCCATGAAAGTGCCGTGCCGGTTATACGTTTTGTCGTCGGCAATGTTGTCATTTCTGACGAAATCGTACTCGAGAACTCCCTCGTCGATCGGTAACGTGAGCCGATCCGATGATTTAATGCCGCTGTCCACGATCGCAGTCAGAACTGCGCCGGCGGGAACTGGTGTGATTGCAAGGGCAACAACAAGGCCCACAGCAGTGCGCCTCACGGCTTTCACCAAAGTGCACAACGCTATCGTCAACATGTAAAACTGCATGGGGTTGCTCAGACTAACGGAATGGCTCAACGGAGGGCCAGGGACTTTATCAAAGGGTGCTCGAATTACCAGTTCTCACCGAGCTACAGCAGGAACCACGCCGCTGGCCCGCTACCTGGCTGCTGGTAATGATGCATTGAGCCCTTTTGTCTGGTTTGGTGAAAATAGGCCGGGTGCTGATCTTTATCCTGCCAATCGCGCTCGGTTGGTTATTGCTTAGCCACTGGCTCTCGACAACGATATCATACGGGCCATGCTCATTGGTAACTGTACACATTGCTTCGTGAAAAAGGTGCTACGTCAGCCAGCGGCGATCGCGGGGCCAATGCAGCA
>JASMBC010000006.1 GCA_030754035.1 Arenicellales bacterium
ATTTTTTCGCGGCATCAAGGACCGTAAATCCGTTCAACGGGCCATCGGTTCCCACGGCCATCGCCTTGTATTATTTTATCTCCAAGCTCACCTGGGCAATCGCTTCTTCCAGGATCTCGGCGGCCCGGAATACGTCCATATACGAATGATAGAGTGGGGTAAAGCCAAAACGGATGATATCGGGTGGACGAAAATCGCCGATAACACCGCGCACACTCAATGCCTTAATCAGCGAGCAACCATAGTCATAACGAAATGACACCTGGCTGCCGCGAGCGTCCGCGTTGCGCGGGCTTGCCAGTTGCAACTCCGCACAACGTGCCTCGACTTCCGAGATAAATAACTCACAAAGAGCGACAGATTTCTGCCTGATGTCGAGCATGTCAACATCGGCATAAACGTCCAGCGCACAGTCCAACGCAGAAAGTGAAAGCACCGGAGGCGTGCCTACGCGCATGCACTCAATACCAGCCGCTGGGCGGTACTCGAGATCAAAGTCGAACGGCGCTTGGTGCCCCATCCAGCCCGAGAGCGGCGGCATCACTTTGTTCTGGTGCTCCGGTGCAATGTAGAGAAAGGCGGGTGCACCAGGACCGCCATTTAAGTACTTGTAACCACATCCCACTGCAAAATCGACTTTTGCTGCGGTAAGGTCGACTGGAAATGCACCAGTCGAATGGGCCAGGTCCCACAGCGTGAGCGCTCCCGCATCATGGGCAGAGCCGGTCAATCGTGCCATGTCGTGCTTAAAACCGGTCTTGTAATCGACTTCGGTCAACATCAATACCGCAACTGATTTATCAATTGCATTCTCGATCTTGTCAGGCTCGACCAGTTTTAATTCGTGATTACGCTCTAGCAGATCACGTAACCCTTGCGCTATATGGAGATCAGTCGGAAAGTTGCCACTGTCTGAAAGAATTACTTTGCGCCGAGGGCGCAGCGCCAATGCGGCTGCCAATAACTTAAAGAGATTGACGGAAGTGGAGTCGGCAACAATAACGGTACCGGGCTGCGCCCCAATCAAATGGCCAATTTTGTTGCCTACCCGAGATGGAAGGTCCATCCAACCGTGCTCGCTCCAGCCGCGGATGAGGCTGTCGCCCCATTGCTGGGTAACGACCGTGTCCATTAGCGCAGGAACCGCTTTTGGCAACACGCCCAGCGAGTTGCCGTCGAGATAAATCACATCTTCAGAAATCTCGAACGCAGAACGTTTCTCCCGCAGTGGGTCATCGCGGTCAAGTGCCGTAATTTCCTCCAGCGTCCGGCGCTTCATCAAGTTACCTTACCAGATGAGAAGAACAGTCAACTTAAGCGTAGCAATCAAGCAAGCGCTACACAAGGATGCGCTGGGAATCCGAGCATCCGCTATTGGGTCGATGGCAGTCTCGAGTGCTTGTTTGTTTACTTACCACAGCGTTTTAACAAAAGGCTCTTGTCTAGCTTCAAAAACTTCCATTGCCGAGCGTTGCCAGTTCGGCAGATGGGTGCACCTCCCCTACTCTCTGCCCAGCAAAGTTATTCACTGGCGACACTGCGAGGTCCGAAATCTCGGCACGGCATGGGGCGTCGAGCCCTGCAAAACGGGCCAATGCCCAGCCCATCGCACACTCCGCTGCCCGCTGCGCGCCATCGTCTACTTTAATGGCGATGCCGATACCGGCCGCGGGCACGGCACCACAGTAAACACCTTCGGCCCCAGTCTTGACGATAAAAGCGCCCCCACCTGATTTTATGGCCCGCGTGCACCAGCGGCCGGTACCGGCGACCATGAACGGTTGTTCGACCATGGCCTGGTAGATCGCCAGTGTTGCCGCCCGGCGCTGCTTGGCCAGCCCTTTGCCGTTGGCAAAACGCGCAAAGGCTAGCGCTACTGATTTCAACGGCATACCTGCGACCGGTATGCCACAGCCATCAATTCCCGCCGGGGCATCGAGCAGCGAGACCCCGCCCAACTCGCTGACAATCTCCATTGCCCGCTGCTGCACCAGATGTTCGTGCCGGGTATAGCCTTTAACCGGTTCCCCGCAGTGTACTGCGGTGGTCATGAAGCCCGCGTGCTTACCTGAGCAGTTATTGTGGATGGGGCCAGGCTTGCAGCCCATTTTTGCCAACTCGTCACGGTCCGTTGTCCGGCGTGGCGGATGCGCCCCGCACTCAAACTGGCTCTCAACGAGGCCTACTCGGCCTAACCAGGTTCGCAACGCCTCGATGTGCTGTGGTTCGCTGTTGTGTGAGGCACAGGCGAGTGCCAGTTCCACGACGCCAAGGCCGAAAGCTTTCGCAGCACCGCTTTCTACCAGCGCCAGTGCTTGCAGGGGCTTAATGGCAGAACGCGGATAGATTAAACGTTCTGTATTGCCAATTGCGGCAACGATCTGACCATCGACCTTGATCACAGCAATGGCGCCGCGATGGCGACTTTCTACCATGGCTCCCCGGGTGACCTCTGCCAAGATGGGATTTGCAGTCATTGCTTCGGCTTCCTTTGCCTGCTCGGCATCCGTATCCTACTCGGTCACCAGATTCGAGCAGGTAGCATATATACTATCGCCCCGCATCGACCTCGGCCATGGGAGCCACACTAATCGACTCCGTGCGTCACCCGGATCCACCCGTTCTCGAGACCCCGTTGCATGATCTGCATCTGGAACTCGGTGCTCGAATGGTGCCCTTTGCCGGTTATCGCATGCCACTCAATTACGCTGATGGGATTATCAGTGAGCACTGCCAGGTGCGCGCCGCGGCGGGCCTTTTCGATGTCTCGCACATGGGCCAGGTGACGGTGCAGGGTCCCGGTGCCGCCTCATTCCTCGAATCGCTCATACCCGCCGACATTGAGGGTCTCGCCGCAGGGCGCCAGCGCTACAGTTTTTTTACCAGCGAAGCTGGCGGTATCCTGGATGACCTCATGGTCCAACGGATAACGGATTGTTTCACACTGGTGGTTAATGCCGCCAATAAAGCAGCGGATCTGAACCTACTGCAACGCTCGTGCCCGGCCGATTGCACCTTAACTCTCCTCAATGATCAGGCCCTGTTGGCGCTGCAGGGCCCTGCTGCGGCTACCGTTTTGGAGCAGCTTGCACCGGCGGCAACCACCATGTCGTTCATGGAAGTGCAGGTGCTTGGCATTGCCGGCTTTCAGTGTACGGTCTCGCGCAGCGGCTACACTGGCGAAGACGGTTTTGAGATCTCGGTGGCTGCAACAGAAGCCGAAGGCCTGGCCCGGGAACTGTTAGCAGCGGCCCAAGTGACACCGATTGGCCTTGGTGCGCGCGATTCGCTGCGCCTCGAGGCCGGCCTGTGCCTGCATGGACAAGACATCACTTTAGACACTTCGCCGATTGAAGCTAACTTGCAGTGGGCTATTCCCGGGTGCCGACGGCTGGGCGGCACTCGCGCCGGTGGCTTTCCAGGCGCACAGCGCATCCTCACCGAGGCTACACAAGGTGTGGCGCGTGTGCGGGTTGGCATTAAACCCGACGGCAAAGCCCCGATCCGCGCTGGCGCTGTGCTGCAGACCCACTCAGGTGCGCCAGTTGGCGAGATCACCAGCGGCAGTTTTGGGCCGAGCATCAAAGGGCCGATCGCGATGGGCTACGTCGACGCTGCACACACCGCTGTTGGTACTGCACTGCATGCCCTAGTGCGTGGCAAACTACTGCCGACAAGGGTAGCTAACCTGCCTTTCTCACCGCACAACTACTACCGCAACAGAAAACCAAGGAGTCAGCTCGCATGAGCGAAATCAGATACACAGCAGATCATGAATGGGTTAGCCTAGACGGCGATGTCGCGACCGTCGGCATCACCGACTACGCTGAAGAACAACTGGGCGACCTGGTCTATGTGGAGCTTCCCACCGTCGGCCGTGAAGTCACGGCTGGTGACGAAACTGCCGTCCTCGAGTCGGTCAAAGCCGCCGGCGACGTTAAATCGCCGGTCAGCGGAACAATTGTTGAGGTCAACGAAGCGCTGAGCGACGCCCCAGAAAAGGTCAACGAGAATCCGACCGGTGACGGCTGGTTTTTTCGGGTCAAGATTACCGACGCTGCCGATCTGGAGACCCTGATGGATAAGGCCGGTTACGACAGCCTTATCACCTCCCTGGCTTGACCTCAGCCGGCTCACCAAAATTCGATAATTGTGCCCACCAACTTGGACAATCAACACCAGAGCCTTACCGACCTTGAGATGCACGGCGATTTCATCCGTCGGCACATCGGGCCCAGCGATGAAGACACCAGCACGATGCTGGCGTCGCTCGGGTGCACCTCGCTAGATGAACTAATCCAGCGTGCGGTGCCAAATGACATTGTCAGCGAACGGCCATTGGAAATGGAGGCGCCCCGCAGTGAACGCGCCGCCAGCACTCATTTGCGGCACATGCGTCACCGCAACCAGGTATTTATCTCGATGATTGGCTGTGGCTACCACGGCACCGTGATGCCGCCGGTCATCCGGCGCAACGTGCTGGAGAACCCCGACTGGTACACGGCCTACACCCCCTACCAGGCCGAGGTCAGCCAGGGTCGTCTGGAAGTGCTGCTGGGCTTCCAGCAGATGGTCATGGACCTAACCGCGATGGACCTCGCTAATGCCTCACTGCTTGACGAAGCAACAGCTGCAGCTGAAGCCATGAGCATGTGCCGACGCCTGTCCAAAGCTAAGTCCAATGTCTTCTTCGTCGACCACTGCGTGCACCCGCAGACCCTGGCGGTATTGAAGACCCGCGCCGGGTTCATGGGCTTTGAGATCCTCGTAGATGATCCGTTTGCAGAACTGGAACGGCGCGAGTTTTTTGGCGTGCTGCTGCAATACCCGGCCTCAACCGGCGGCCTGCGTGATCTCACCGACGCCATCGCGGCTGCTCACGAGAAAAAGGCACTGGCCGTCGTGGCGGCCGACATCCTGGCGCTGGCGCTGGTCAAGCCGCCCGGTGAGATGGACGCCGATATCGTCATCGGCAATGCGCAGCGCTTTGGCGTGCCGATGGGCTACGGCGGTCCGCATGCTGCCTTTTTTGCAACCCGCGACGCCTACAAACGTTCCACCCCAGGCCGCATCATCGGGGTCTCACGAGACGCCCAAGGCCGGCCTGCCTTGCGCATGGCCCTACAGACCCGTGAGCAGCACATCCGTCGCGAAAAAGCCACCAGCAATATCTGTACCGCCCAGGTCCTGCTGGCTAATATTTCGACCCTTTACGCGATGTATCACGGCCCACAAGGGCTACACACCATTGCCAGCCGTGTGCACCGTATGACCTGCATCCTGGCGCTCGGCCTCGAAGAAATCGGCTACAAGGTGGTAGACCCACATTTTTTTGACACCATCCAAGTGCACGTACCGGGCCTTGCTGGGCGGCTCGCCGCACGCGCCCGTGAGTCACGCATCAACCTGCGGGTAATCGACGCGGATCACCTTGGCATCACTTTCGACGAGACCACCAAGCGGGAGAACCTATTGACACTGTGGCACATCTTCGATACCCGCGCCCACCACCGGCTGGATATCGATGTACTGGACGCACAAGTGGAAGGGCGCATTCCGGTCGAACTGCATCGAACCAGCGCTTATTTACAGCACGAGATCTTCGACCGCTACCGGTCCGAGACTGAGATGATGCGCTATATGCGCCGCACCGCTAGCAAAGACGTAAGCCTCGGGCGTTCGATGATTCCGCTGGGCTCATGCACTATGAAATTGAGTGCCACCACCGAACTGCTGCCGTTGTCGTTTCGGGATTTCACCAATCTGCACCCGTTTGCACCGCTGGAACAGACCCAGGGCTACCAGCAACTATTCGAGGAACTGGAGGACATGCTCTGCGAGATCACCGGCTTTCACGCCATTTCGCTGCAGCCAAACGCTGGTTCGCAGGGCGAATACACAGGTCTTTTGTGTATCCGCGCGTACCACGAGTCTCAGGGACAAGGCCACCGCAATGTTTGTCTGATCCCGGCGTCCGCGCACGGCACCAACCCAGCCAGCGCCGTTATGGCCGGTATGCTGGTGGTGATCGTGCGTTGTGATGACAACGGCAACGTCGACCTCGATGATTTGCGCGACAAGGCCGCGCAGCACCAGGATCACCTCGCCGCGCTCATGATTACCTACCCATCGACCCACGGTGTTTTCGAAGAACGTATCCGAGACATCTGCCAGGTAGTGCACCACCATGGCGGCCAGGTCTACATGGATGGCGCCAACCTGAACGCCCTGGTCGGCATCTGCCGGCCGGCCGAGATTGGTGCCGACGTTGCCCATATTAACCTGCATAAGACTTTTGCTATTCCGCATGGTGGCGGTGGACCAGGCATGGGTCCGATCGGCGTGCTCTCCCACCTGGCGCCTTTTTTACCCGATCACGTCATAGTTGAGGGTGTGAATCCAGCCTCGGGTGGCAGACCAACCATCGGCTCGGTGTCCGCGGCACCGTGGGGTTCCGCCAGTATCCTGCCGATCTCGTGGGCCTACATTGCCATGATGGGCGCCTCAGGCCTTCGACGAGCGACCACGATCGCGATTCTCAACGCCAACTACATCGCGCGACGCCTGCACCCCCACTATCCCGTTGTCTACAGCGGGGCTGACGGGCTGGTTGCACACGAATGCATCATCGACTTGGCGGGTTTCAAGGGAACCAGCGGCATTACTGTGGAAGATGTCGCCAAACGCCTGGTCGACTACGGCTTTCACGCCCCGACCATGTCCTGGCCGGTGGCCGACTCTTTCATGATCGAACCCACTGAAAGCGAATCCAAAGCAGAGCTCGATCGTTTCTGCGACGCCATGGTCTCAATCCGCCATGAGATAGCCGAGATAGAGTCCGGTACAGCCGATCCCCTAGACAATTTACTGAAAAACGCCCCGCATTCGCTGCATTTGCTGACCGATGGCGAGTGGGGCCGACCCTACCCGCTCGAGCGGGCTTTCTTTCCCTCACCGGCAACAAGGCGTGAAAAATATTGGCCCCCGGTTGGGCGGATAGACAACGTTTACGGTGACAAACACCTGGTCTGCAGTTGTCCACCAATCGCGCACTACGAACAAGAGCAGGCATCGACTTGAGCAAGTATGGTCCCGAGCATGCAGTGCAGAAGCTTTCTCGAGGACAGCTCAAATCCATCCCCAGCAGTTGCGGCGAACGCCTAAATAAACCACCCTGGATACGCGCCCGCTTTCCCGGTACGCCTACGGTAGCCCAATTGAAGCGCATCCTGCGCGAGCAGAGCCTCAATACCGTTTGCGAAGAAGCAGGTTGTCCAAACCTCGGCGAATGCTTTGGTAACGGAACAGCGACATTCATGATCCTCGGTGACATCTGTACCCGGCGCTGCCCTTTCTGCGACATCGCGCACGGCCGACCTCAGTCAGTCGACCCGGACGAGCCCGATCGACTGGCAAACGCGGTTCGGCAAATGGGTCTTCGCTATGTCGTGGTGACGTCAGTCGACCGTGACGACCTACGCGATGGCGGGGCTTCCCATTTTGTGGATTGTATTACCGCGCTGCGTGCGGCCAGTCCAGACCTTAAGATCGAGACCCTTACCCCGGATTTTCGAGCCCGGCTGGAGAAAGCCTTGGATATCCTGGTGACTCGCCCTCCCGATGTATTCAACCACAACCTAGAAACAGTACCGCGACTGTATCGGCGAGTTCGCCCAGGCTCCGACTATCAACATTCACTCGCACTGTTGCAGCGCTTTTTCGAAAGATGCCCCAGCGTGCCCACAAAATCCGGTCTCATGCTGGGGCTGGGTGAAGACGCAGACGAAATTGAGTCCGTGATGGATGATTTGCGTTGTCACGGCGTACAGTTGCTGACTCTGGGTCAATACCTGCAGCCCACCCGCCACCACCTGCCCGTTGAACGCTACGTGACACCGTCCGAGTTCGATGCACTGGCGAAACTCGGCCACAAGATGGGGTTTTCGCACGTGGCGTCGGCCCCAATGATGCGCTCGTCTTACCATGCCGATCTTCAGGCCCATAAGGCGGCCATCCACTTATGAAGCTACCCGAGGAGGTCGAATCCGCCTTTTGCGGCCTTTTTGGTAATAAGTCTGGAAAATCAGCGTAGATTGCGGTTAAAGTTACCCTAACACTTGCGGTTTAGCTTTTCGAGCCGGCAACGGCGAGATGGCGCAGGTGCCTAACAATCGACACTCACCAAGAGGGAGGAGTTCTGATGAAACAGAAAACGACCGCTATCCTGTCTGCTGCTGTATTGGCGCTAGGCGTCACCGGCACCGCACAGGCTGGCACTTTGGAAGACGTCCAATCACGTGGCGTGCTGCGCTGCGTAGTCAGCACCGGCGTAGCCGGTTTTGCCCAACCTGATGCCAACGGTGTCTGGGGCGGCTTCGATGTCGATTTCTGCCGTGCCACGGCGGCGGCAGTGCTCGGCGATGGCGGCAAAATCGAAGCAGTAACCTCAACCGGCAAGACGCGTTTCACGAAACTGAACGCGGGTGAAGGCGACGTACTCTGGCGCAACACCACCATCACATTCTCCCGTGACGTGGGTGTCAAGTTGCGCTTTCACGGCGTGAACTACTATGACGGCCAAGGATTCATGGTTAAGAAGAGCCTCGGCATCAATAGTGCGATGGATCTTGATGGCGCATCGGTCTGTATCCAAACCGGTACCACGACTGAACTCAACCTGGCTGACTACTTCTCCTCCAACGGCATGAAGTACGAGCCGGTCACCATCGAGACCAACGACGAAGCCCGGCAGAACTATGAAAGCGGCCGTTGTGACGTCTACACCACTGACGCTTCCGGCCTCGCATCCACGCGGTCGGCTCTGCCGGATCCCGACGCACACATGGTGCTTCCCGAGATCATCTCCAAGGAGCCCCTGGGCCCCGCCACCCGTCAAGGCGACGACCTATGGTCGGATATCGTGACCTGGGTCCTCAACGCGACCATTACGGCTGAAGAGCTCGGCGTCACCAGCGCCAATGTGGACGAGATGAAGGGTTCCAACAATCCTGAAGTCCGCCGCCTGCTGGGCGTAGACGGAAGCCAGGGCCAGGAACTGGGTCTGTCCAACGACTGGGCCTACCAGATCATCAAGCAGATCGGTAACTACGGCGAGATTTTCGAACGTAACATCGGCGTGAATACCCCGCTGGGCATCGCCCGTGGACTGAACGCGCAGTGGACCGACGGCGGCCTGATCTACTCGCCCCCGTTCCGTTAATCGCCAGTTTCAAGCTGTACTAGTTGTACATTGACGCCGGAGGTCCCACTGGACCTCCGGCGTTATTCCTTTGCGAGGGCGGCCGGATACGTCGTTTGACAATTCACCATCCCCCACAGTAATGGCACAAACTTCCCCCAGCACCGCTAACCCGCTGTTGCGCCTGTGGCGCAACGAGGACTCGCGCGGCGTCATTATCCAGATCCTCACCATGGTGGTGCTCTGCGCCTTCATTGCTGTCATAGCGCGAAACGTTGTGATCAACCTGGCAAATGTCGGTAAAGAGTTCAGTTTTGATTTCCTGATGTGGCCCGCGGCCTATGACATCGGTTTCTCGCCCTTCATTGAATACACCAATAAATCTACCCACTTGCGCGCCGCGGTGGTGGGGCTCCTCAATACGCTGCTGGTGGCGTTCTGGGGCTGCATTCTGGCGACGATCCTGGGATTCATCCTGGGCATCATGCGTCTTTCTAGCAACTGGTTGATCAACAAGATCTCATACGTGTTTCTCGAATTCGTGCGCAACGTCCCGGTATTGATCCACATCCTTGCAATTTATTCGCTAGTTGTAACCTTGTTGCCATCAGCCAAGGAAGCGCTGGATATCGGTGGTGGGGCGTTTTTCCTGTCAAACCGCGGCTTCTACGTTCCTTCACCAGTTTTTGAGCCCGGTGCCGGGACAGTCGGAATCGCGATCCTCGTCGCCATCGTCATTGTTATAGGTTTTAGACGCTGGGCAAAGCGGGTTCAGGATCAGACCGGGCGAATTTACCCCGTACTGTGGGTTTCGCTCGCGCTTCTCATAGGACTGCCCGGGATTACGTTCCTGGCAACCGGCACGCCCTTGTCGTGGGAAATCCCGGTGCTAAAAGGTTTTAATTTCAAGGGTGGGATGGCCCTCAAACCCGAGTTTCTCGCACTGTGGCTGGCACTGTCCTACTACACGGCCTGTTTCATTGCTGAGATCGTGCGCGCCGGGATACTGGCCGTCAGCCACGGTCAAACTGAGGCTGCGCACGCTCTTGGCTTGCGCAACAATCGAACCCTGCAGTTAATCGTGATCCCCCAGGCCCTGCGCGTGATTGTGCCACCACTGTGCAGCCAGTACCTCAACCTGACCAAAAACTCATCTCTCGCCATTGCTATCGGCTATATGGATATCACCGCGACCCTTGGCGGCATCAGCCTGATGCAGACCGGAAAGGAGATGGAAACGATGATCATAGTTATGGGTGTCTACCTGGTGATTTCGCTAACGATCTCCAGTTTCATGAACTGGTTCAACCAGCGAATCAAACTCACCGAGCGCTAGAAACCGGCAATGGCACAAAACCAGGCGAAACAGGCTTACTCCCCCGGGACCCATCCCGACCTGCCACCACCAGTACGGACCACGGGCGTGCTCGGTTGGGTGAGAAAAAACCTAATCTCATCGCCCCTGAATATCGTATTGACACTGGCCTCGATCTGGCTTTTGTGGTCAATCGTGCCGCCGGCACTCAATTGGGTATTGGCCGAGGCGGTCTGGAGCGCCGACACCCGTAAGGAGTGTTGGGCATTGATGGGCGCGCCGCGTGATGGCGCCTGCTGGGCATTTATTCGCGGAAGTTTTAAATTGTTCGTCTACGGCTGGTACCCGGAGCCAGAACGGTGGCGGGTAAATCTCACCTTCTTACTTTTCGCCATTACGATCTTTGGTGCCTTGCGCGAAAATATTCCCGGCAAAAAATACTGGCTGATGTTTGCGACAGCCTTCCCCTTTATTGCGGCATGGCTCTTGCTCGGTGGCTTCGGCCTGACGCCAGTCGGAACGCAAAAATTAGGAGGCATCCTCCTCACCCTGGTGGTAGCGGTCACCGGCATCGCCTTCTCCCTGCCCATCGGTCTCGCACTAGCGCTTGGAAGACGCTCCAAACTACCCGCGCTGAGGGCTGTCTGCGTGATCTTTATCGAATTTATCCGCGGAGTTCCGCTAATCACTCTGCTATTCGTCGCCTCGACAATGCTGACCTACTTTTTGCCGCCGGGCTCGACTTTTGATCTATTGATGCGAGTGCTGATCATGGTGACACTTTTCGCCTCTGCCTATATCGCGGAGGTCGTACGGGGCGGGCTACAGGGGCTACCGTCCGGTCAATACGAGGCCGCCGATTCCCTCGGCCTGACCTACTGGAAGGCGCATCGACTGATCATCCTGCCGCAAGCGCTTAAGATCTCCATTCCCGGTATCGTGAACACCTTCATCGGTTCATTTAAAGACTCGGTGCTGGTGTTAATTATCGGCATGATGGACATTCTCGGCCTAGGCCGTGCCCGATTAAACGATCCTGAGTGGCTCGGCCTGGCGCCCGAACTCTACATCTTTATCTCGCTGTTTTTCTTTATCAGTTGTTTTGGTATGGCGCGCTACTCATTGAGCCTTGAGAAAAAACTCCAAACCGGTCACAAGTATTGACCTGCCATTAAGGGAAACCAGACATGAACCAGGACACCCCTACTTCGAGCACTACTGAGGCGCCCGCCACTTCTTCCGGCGAGAAGATCATTACGATTAACGGAATGCACAAGTGGTTCGATGATTTCCACGTCCTTAAAAATATTAACCTAGAGGTAGGTCGTGGTGAGCGCATAGTTATCTGCGGTCCTTCGGGCTCGGGTAAATCAACATTAATTCGCTGCATTAACCGCCTAGAAGAGCACCAGCAGGGCACGATTTCTGTGGATGGCACTGAACTCACCCATGACCTCAAAAACATTGAGATCATCCGCTCCGAGGTGGGCATAGTCTTTCAGCAGTTCAACCTGTTCCCCCACCTGACTGTTCTGGAAAACGTCGCCCTCGCGCCGATCTGGGTCCGCAAAATGCCCCGCGCAGAGGCCGAGGGAAACGCCATGAAATACCTTGAGCGCGTCAAGATTCCCGAGCAGGCGGCAAAGTACCCGGGACAGCTCTCCGGAGGCCAGCAGCAGCGCGTTGCAATCGCTCGCTCACTTTGCATGAACCCGCGGATCATGCTGTTTGACGAGCCCACCTCCGCCCTCGACCCTGAGATGATCAAGGAGGTGCTCGATGTCATGATCGAGCTCGCTGAAAGCGGCATGACCATGCTGGTAGTTACCCACGAAATGGGCTTCGCCACGGCGGTTGCGCACCGTGTCATTTTCATGGACGGTGGCGAGATCATCGAAGAAAAGCCACCGCGTGAATTTTTCGAAAACCCCGAGCACGAACGAACCAAGCTCTTCTTAAGTCAGATCCTCCACCACTAGGGCCTTTCGACCTGTTCTAGGAGAACCGGAACGGCTATTCCTTATCTTACTCAAAACTTTTCCAGGAACACATCGCAAGTCAAATCGAACTCTCCGAGGGATGTTCTGAGACTAGCGGTCGCTGTTGTTATTCGATCAAGGGGATCACCGCTTCAGGGTGCAGGGCGACACGCACCAGGGCCCCAGGGCTTACGTCATGGCGCCGCACCGCGCCGGGACGCAAGCGCATACGCAACGTTTCTCCCCCACCATTTTCGACCGAAAGGCTGACCAGCACTGAGTCCCCCAGTTCGATCAACTCTGCCACCTGTGCGGTCACTATCGTCCCCAGGCGAGCCTCATCACTGTGGCCAGCTTTGACCAGAAATACATCTGAGGCCCGGATGGTCCAGGGCACACTGGCCCCCGGCCGAGCCTCAATGGCTGTCGATGTCCCGATATTCACCTCTCCCCACTGCAATATATTACTGCTACCTGCCGAAACTGACAGCCGAGCCTGGCACAGGTTAGGAAAATCCAGCAGTCGAGCTGACTCAACACTGGTCGGTCGGCGCAACAACTCGTGAGTTGGCCCCTGCTGCAGCAATCGGCCATGGTGCAGCAGGCACAGATGCCCGGACAGTTGCGCGGCCTCGTCGAGATCATGGGTCACCAGCACCACCGTCACCCCCAGGCTGGCTTGCAGCCGCTTCAATTCAATGTGTAAACGCTTGCGGGTGCTGCGATCGAGTGCCGAGAAAGGCTCGTCCAGCAACAGTAATTTCGGCTCACGAGCTATTGCCCGGGCCATGGCAACCCGCTGGCGCTGACCGCCGGAAAGCGCCCTTGGGCTGCGCTCCGCCAGCCCCGCGATACCGACCGCCGCGAGACAGGCCAGCGCCCGTTCCCGCCGCGTTGCAGCGGGCAGGTGCAGCAACGCAGCCGCGACATTCTCGACGGCATTCAGATGTGGGAAGAGTGCGTAGTTCTGCCCGACAAAACCCAGCGGGCGCAGCCGCGCCGGCTGCCACACTCCCTGTGCGGTGTCTGCCCAGGTTTCGCCATCCAGCGATACCCGTGCCCGACGAGTCCGCAACAGGCCCGCCATCGCCCGCAGGATGCTGGTCTTGCCACCACCAGAGGGGCCGACAATGGCGGACAACTCACCCAGCGGCAACTCCAAATCTAGCGCCAGTGGCGGCGCATCGTGTTCTAGTGAAACGCGCAGCATCAGTTCCCGCCCGCGCCTGCCTTGCCACGGCGCTCGAGGGTGCCGTAGCCGAGCGCAACCGTTACCAACGAAATCAGCAGCAGTAGCAGAGCCATCCGCCCCGCCGCTGCAGGATCAAAGGCCTGAACCCGATCAAAAATGGCGATCGACAGGGTACGCGTTTGCCCGGGAATATTGCCGCCAACCATCAGCACCACACCGAACTCGCCCAGGGTATGGCCGAAAGTGAGCACCGCCGCAGACAATACCCCCGGCCAGGCCAGCGGCAATTCGACCCGGGTAAAAGCCTGCCAACGGCTCATGCCGCAACAGGCAGCCGCGTCATGCAACTCCTGCGAGACGGCCTCGAACCCGCGCTGCACCGGCAAAATTGCGAAAGGCAAATTGACAAAAATCGAGGCCAGTACCAGGCCAGGAAAACTGAATGCCAACGACAGATCAAACAACGAGTCCATCAAGACACCCAATGTTGAGCGCGAGCCCATCAGGGTAAGCAGGTAATAGCCCACAACCGTGGGTGGCAATACCAGCGGCAGGGCAAACAGGGCCTGCAGCCAGGGTCGGGCGCGGGTACGCGTCAAGGCCAACCAGCGGCCAGCGAGAATCCCCAGCGGCAGCAGCACGGCCAGCGTCCAGGCCGCCAGCTCGGCAGACAATTGCAATGCGTTCCAGTCCATCGTCAGGATTGTCGGTCGACCCGCTGCGCGGGGCAACTTCAGCCGGAAATCGCCCGCACGCCGTGACGGCTGAAAATAGCCTGCACTTCGGCCGATTGCAGATAAACAAAAAAGTCGTAGGCGTCGGCGCCGGCACCACGCAGCACCACTATCTGCTGGTGCAGCGAAATCCCAGGGTGGCTTGCCGCAGGCAACACCACATAATTACCGGCTTTTGTCAGCGCCGGGATCTTGGCCAGGGTCAGCGGCAGCAGCGCGGCATCCACTGCACCTTCGAGGGCGAAATGCGCCGCCTGCCCGGCATTAGCCCCTACTACCAGCAGCGGCTGAACCTGCGTCCACAATCCGGCATGGCGCAGCGCCGCACGGGCTGCACGGCCATAGGGTGCGTACTCCGGATTGGCGATTACCAGCCGCTTGATCTGCCCGGTGCTGGTGGCCCGCGCCAGGCTGGCGAGGCCCTCGCCGGGCTCCGATAGCAACCCCAAGCGGGTAAACAACACCAGCGCCCCCTGCCCGTACGCTGTACCCGTCCCTTCTGTGTATCCCCCGGCAACCAGGCGTTCAACATATCCGCTGTCGGCCGACAGGAATAATGCAAATGGCGCTCCGTTTTCGATCTGCTGGACCAGTGCACCCGAGGAACCGAAAACCAGACGCACCGAGCTCCCGGTAACTCCTGCATAGCGGTCGACAATCTCTTCCAAGGCAAAACGGAGGCTAGCCGCCGCCGCGACCAATGGACCGCCAGCGGCTTGCGCGACCCCGCCAGCAAACAAGCAGGCTGAAAAAAAAATCGCAACAATGAATCGCTGCAACAAGACAGCTGCCCTCCAATCAATCTTAGCCATTATATGGATAGCCAGGTCTCGCTGAGGAGTATTACTCGGAGACAGCAACACCCAGTCACGGGCCGCAACCTTGTGGAGCTGGGCTGCAAGCCACTACCATTTGGTCGATCCGGAACAGTATTCAATCGGCTGGTGCAGCGCTGCGGTCGATTGCGCTGACGGTAATCGCTGGGGGATCGGTAATACAGGCTTCCCGGCACAGACCGCAACCAAGACAAAATTTGGGATCGATGCTTGGCTTTGCTGATGCCCACAACAATGCTCCGGCAACCGGACAACTTTCCGCACAGGCGCCACACTCTGGTCCCTGATAAGGCAGGCAGCGGTCTTGGTCTATTCGAATCGCGGCCAAAGGCCGGGGAGCCTGCAGATCAATTGCGTTCTCAATGGCTGGTCCCTTTTCAACCGTGTCCGACCCGAACGCAAGAGCGCCCGGCTGGCACGATGCCACGCACGGCCAGTCCTCACACAGCCGGCAGCCCTTGTTCAGCAAATCCAGGCCCGGGGTACCCGCAACCTGTGGACCCAGGCGTGCCGGCAGGCGGAACAACGCATCATGAGGACAAGCCTCAACACAGGCATCACAACGAGTGCAGCCAAGCAAGAATTCGAGTTCGTCTAACGCGAAAGGTGGCCGCAGCCAATGTCCAGCACGCTGATTTGCCCATTCATTCGCGCGTTGCACCGTAGCGCGAGTGGCCCGCTCAATACCACGGCGGAAAAATGCACGTCGATCCATTACAAGCGCATCATCATCGGCTGCATCAACAACCAAAGGTGAAATCCAGTAAAGGCAATCGCTAGCAGTATCATGGGCAGCAAAGTGAAGCCTGCCAAAACGCCTCCAGGTAACAGCCTTTGGCCACGGTGGCGAAGAACCTGTAACGCCACCCAGAAACCAAATAGTATCAAGCCCGCCTGGAGTGTGAACAGCAGTTCCGGGCGAATGAGCAAGTCCATGTGCCGGGCTTGCTTCTCTGCCACGCTTAGCGGCTGCATGCCGGCACCCAGAGGGTTGAAAACGAGCGTCCAGATACCAGCACTCTCCCGCACCACGTGGCCTAGGTTGTGTGCCAAATGGTAGGTAAAAGCCAATGGTAACGCGACGAAGGCCAGGCCGGAAAACAGTTGCTTATATTCGACGGCTATCCCCGCGATTCGGCGTGTTGCCGCCACTGCTCCCGAGTACAACATCGTTGGAACGGCAAGGCCAGCCAGCAGGGCGATGGAAAAGCTCAGCAACAAGGTGCCTGAGTCGCCAACCAGGCGGGCGAATGAGCTGATTCCCTCCTCCCACAAAGGCAGCATCGTTATGCCATGAAAGCCCGCGAGCGCCAGCAGAGCCAATAAAAAACAGGCTTCATCCCAGTGCGGCCGGGCGTTCTGCACAGCCTCGATACTGGGCGGGCGCAGGCGCCAGACGACATTTTCAGAAGGACAGCTACTGACGCAGTTACCGCATGAGGTACAGTAGGTATTCTCGGTCAGCCGGCCCATGGCCAAGTGGGTAGGACACGGCTCTACCCGGTCAGTGCCATGGTAACACTCAAGTGACGTGCAACGAGCGCAGACCTCGATGTCGGCTGGCCGTAACTCAACTGGAGCAAGTTGAGAATAGAAGCCGATAGTGCGACCAACCGGGCAGAAATAGCGGCAAAAAGCCTTGCGTTCGAACAGCGCCAGAGACACGGTGGCCATAACAACCATAGCTAAGCCCAGTATCGCTGTGGCCCGTGGATTTGTCGTTAGGCCCGTGCCAAGCTCCAGCCAGGTCAACCCGATGAACAGCAACAATGCTGGCCAGACACTGCGGATTATCCTAGGCACACGAAGGTTGAGGCTGTTGTTTGTGGGCGCTCTGCGCACGAGCCGGCGCCGGACCAGCCAACCAGCCAAGGTATCCCAGGGGCAAACTGCGCACCAGAATGAACCAACAAAAAAGATTGTCAGAATCAACCCTGCCCACCAGATATTCCAGGTCAGCGCCGTCGCCAGATTTCGCTCGGGAATCGGCGTGCCAAAAAGGCCCGCGGTGACGATAAGCAAAAACAACGCTACCAGTGCAATTTTCAGCAGCAGCAACCATGGACCCAGGGCCGTAACGTGGCGCATGATGGTTCCCGGGGCGCTGTGTGCTGCCCTTCGCACCTGCGGCTCGATCGTAGGTTTTCTCAATGCGACCAGTGTCCGGAGGCTCAGAACCACTACCGCAACCCCTACCAGCGCCGCCCAGCCCGGCGGCAAGCCCGGGTGCATCATAGACAGGCACCTTCAGGCGAACAGAACAACGTCGATCGGGGCAACCCACTAATGCTCGTCACAATTCCCCCATATCGTTGGACGACCTGGCATCAAGGGTATCGGCCTGCCTGGCCGTTCGCACCTTCGCCCGGGCCAGTCGTTTACGCTGAGCGATACTCACGCCAAGCAATACCGCACCCAGGATGGCTATCACAACACCTAACAGACCAATCGGCGTTGTATTTCCGACCGGCAGCGGAAAGTCAACCAAGTAAGGTGTGTTGTCCGCTTCGAATGCCGCAGTAATAATATAGTTGCCATCCTCTTTGAACACGAAGCCCTGCCGGTAGACATTGTCATCGGGTAATTGAGTGCCGATGACTTCTTCCTCACTGTCCGCAAACCAGCCATCTTCCCGCACCTTGAAGGTCACTTTCCCAGTCAGGGGCTCATCGGTGTCCAGGTGATACGCATAGAGATTGATGCGACCGGGGACGTTCGGCCTAGGAAAGGCTGGAAAGACCATGTAAGAAATCAGATATTCGCCGATCTGTACCTCAACCTGCATGCTTGGGGGTGTATTCGAGTCTTCGTTAAGACTGTAAGCGGGACGCCCCAGCACGTGGTGAGCCGGCGTTGGTGCACACCAGCCCAACATCGCCACAACGATAATCAATTTGGTAACCTGGGCCACTCGTGCGTCGGTGAGAACAATCGTCATGCATTTCCCGCACAAAGTGCGCGCTTTCTCTTCCCGGTCGATAAAAGGGGTGTTGTTGGCCGCAACGGCACTGGCGCACTTGAGTAATTTACACCGTTGCATCAGGCCTCGCCTCGGGTCGGACCCTGGCTTTGTTGCTCCCGGCGATAGCGCGGGCTCAGGTGACCGGACCCCTGGTTTGGTATATCAGTTACCCGCCACCTGAAACTAAGGGCGTTAGTCGGACAGACCGCGATACAGGCGGTGCAGTTGTTGCACTCCTGACCAAAGCCGTCTCGCAGCGGATTAAGGTCAAACTCACATATCGCACTACACTTGGTGCAGTCGTTACAGGCAGAAACATCACGCTGTATACGTAGAACCCGGTAACGTCCCAGTATGGAGTACAACGCTCCACCAGGGCACAGATAACGGCAAAATGCACGGCGTGAGACCAGCAAGTCGAACAGCAGCGTGGCGAGAAAGAACAGCGCGCCGACCCCAAGCCCGCCGTGAGCCGCGGCGTAATAGAATTCACGTCCAAGAATTGCTGGTGGATACACAGTTGCCACCAGAACTGATCCACTCACGGTACAGGCCACCAATCCGAGAGCAAGCACAGCGTATTTAAGTCGCCGATCAAAACGCCGCATGCCGGTCCTGAGGCCAAACCAGTTGAGCAGGATTCCGAGATTCGTATTCAATTCATATAACAAGGTGGCTGGGCACAACCAGCCACAATAAAAACGCCCCAGTACCAGCGTGGCAAGAAGCGGAATGAGTGCAGTGAGTAAAAACGGACTGTAAAAAGTCAAGCCAGCGGCCAGCTGGCTGGCCGCTGCCAAAGGGTCGCTGAGCTTCAGGCCAAACAACCTCCCGGACCACGTGCTGCCCTTCAGAGCATCCAGATCTTCCGCCGGATCATCGACAAACGGTGCTGTGAGGGCCTCCATAACATCGTAAAGCTGCCGCTCGCCTGGAGCCAGTAGGTCGTAGGCGTGGGCAGCTAGATAGGTCTGGTAAACGTGAACAAAAGGCAGCAATACAAGCAGCGAAAATACCAGGCTCAAAATGAGCCAGCGTACCTTGTTCAGATGTCGCCAGATAAGAGCGAACTGATTGCGATACTCAACCATAGGATCGCATTCGACTTACCCGAGATCGGGAATGATACGAATCGCGTGTGGCATCTGAATGCAGGAACGCTCACATAAACCACAACCGATACAGCCATCAAGAACTTCTGGCTGTTCCAGCATCCCAACCCGTAGCGCCAAGTCGGGCAGCGGGCAGGCGCGATAACATACACCACAGGTCTTGCCCTGGTAAGACAAGCACAGGCGCTTGTCTATCCGGGCACGCCCCATGCGCACGCGCTGGGTGATCGCCTCGACTGTACGCGGGATTGGCTGGATCGCGCCGCTGGGGCAGACATCGCCACATTTCATGCACAAAATACAGGCCTTCTCCCGAGGCACTATGTAAGGCGTGTCCAGCGACCCCAGGCCATTTGCCAGTCCGAAGTACTTGATGCAACGGTTTGGACAAACCTCGCCGCACTGACCACAGTGAATACAGCGACTGAGAAACTCCGACTCCGGCAAAGCGCCCGGAGGACGCAAGTAGCGCAGGCCAAGGCGTTGGGCGCCGGCCCAGGCCCGGCCTATAGCCAGCGAAGCCAGCGTACCTATGGCCAGAAACCGGAAAAAGGCTCTTCGTCGCATTGCCTAGGTGCCCCGATCTGGGCAGCGGGACCAGGGCTTGCCCACGGCCAGGGCTGGCCGTGGGCGATGTCCAGGTGGTCGTTCTGACCGGTTAGATCTTCTCGATGCGAGCGGCCGACTTTTTGAAGTCCACCTGCCCCGATACCGGGTCCCAGACCCGACTGGTGACCCGGTTGCCCAGCCACTTATTCCGCTTAGGATCGGCACTGTCCGCAACTGACAGGTTCCACGGCCCGAACATGTAACCACGGGGCACATTATTACGCGCAGGCTTGACCAGACTGTTGGTACCCACCTGGGCTCTGGCCTCGAGGGAGCCACGGCGGGTAACCACGCGCACCTTGTCGCCGTCCTTGATGCCCAGATCCTGGGCATCCAGCGGGTGCATCTCGACATACATCTCCGGCACCAACCGGCGAGTGGTCGGGCTGCGGTTGGACTTGGCGGTGTGGAAATGCTCGTAGACGACTCCCAGTCCGAACCAGTACGGGTACTTATCCTTGGGCACAGCGTCCCACGGCCGATCGCGAAACTGCTCGTCCGGGAGATCCGGTGTAAGTCCGCGGTCACGTGCCTCAATGATGAGTTCCAGGTGATCGATAGTATACAAATCTTTCTTCACCCCGAATTCCATCAGTTTGCGGGTCCACTCCTCCCGATCGGTGTAATCCTGCTGGCAAAGTTTCAGATGCACTTTACCATCCTTGGTGCGAAAGTAACCGTAGGGCTTAGTTTCCCACTGGCCCTCCTGCAACATGTAGCGACGCTTGGCGCCCCCCGCTTTAGCAATCTCGTAAGTTGGCGCAGGCCACTGAATGCCCCGCAGTTGACGCAACTGATCGTACGGTGAAATACCATCGACCTTCTCCCGCTCCAGAATACCGGTCAAATCAGTATCGGTTCCCGCTGAGGCTCGGACTATGTCGCGGAAAATCTCTTCGGTGTCGATAAAGCCGTTGTCAGCCTTTTTCCAGGGGAAAATTGCATCACCGTCCAGCCCCAACAAGTGGGCAATTTCCTTACCTTTGTCAACCACCATGTCCAAATCTGGCAAACATCCAGCGGGCGGCATAGCGGCCTGATCACAGATATTAATACGCCGCTCGGAACTGATGTAAACACCCGACACCTCACCCCAGGTCGCTGCCGGGAAGATCACATCAGCATAAAGATTATTCGGCGCGTGGCGATAAATCTCCTGCACCACGTTAAAGGTCTTGCTCAAAGCCGGGCGCACCAGATTCTCCTGGTCAGGCAGGTCGATATGGGTCGCATAGACCAGGAACATGGCCTTTACCTCGTCCTTCAGCGCTCGCTCCATCATGCCGACGGCGTAGCCCGGATTCTTGGAGTTCATGGCATTGACCAGGTTCTGCTCGGGCACATTCCAGTGTTTTGCCATGTGGGCGCGGTGAATGTCATCTTTCAATGGCAAATTGAATGGCAACCGCCCGGTCAAGCCACCAGTGAAGCGCTCGCCCATAGCATTCGGCTGCCCAGTCATGGAAAACGGGCCACAACCAGGCTTGGCCAGATTGCCAGTCAAGGTCAAAAGATTAATGATCGAGATGACATTGTGCTGGCCGTGGATATGCTGGTTGTAACCAATGCCCCACATGATGATAACGCCGCCATAGCCACTTCCCACCCCTGCACCTGCACTCGCTTGCTTGCCCTTACTGCGCGCTAAACGCTTACGAGTCGCATCGGCAAACATGCCAGCTACCTTTCGAATAAGTTCTGGCGAAACGTCATGATTCGGTCCACCCATCCGGTCCTGCACCTGTTCCGGGCTGTAATCGGCGAGCACCCCCTTCGTGTACGCCTCCCAGCCGGTGGTGTGTTCCTTAAGGAATTCCCAATCGATAACATCCGGGTGATCATTCAGTAGCACGTGGGCAATCGCGTTCAGAAAACTGATATCCCCATTTAATATCGGCACGTGCACAGAGTTATTGGGGTTGACGTCCTCATACCCCATCTGTGTACCTGTCCGGCGTGGATCTACAACAACCGTCGGAATATCGGTCTTTTCCTTATGATCGGCGGCGCGCCAGAAGATGATGGGATGCGACTCGCGAGCATTGTGGCCGAAGTGCATGATCATGTCGCATAGCTCAATATCATCGTAGGCAAGCGGCGGCGTATCGGATCCAAGCGTGGCGAAATACCCAGTCACGGCTGAGGTCATGCACATGCGGGCATTTGCCTCAATGGTATTTGAGCCGAGCACCCCCTTCATGAACAGGTTTTCCAGATACTGGCCTTCCACGGTGAGCTGGCCAGAACCGTAGAGCGCGATGGAATTACCGCCGTGGGTCTTGGCAAAATGGACAATCTTGTGCGCCACCATTTCCGAGGCCTGGTGGTAGGGAACGCGCACGAAGTGCTCCTCGTCAAAGGAACCTTTACTGTTGGTGATATATCCCAGATCACCATGCCCGGGCTTTTCCCATTCGGCCCATACATCTTTGCGCACGTAGGTGTCCCCCTCCATGCGATCGACGTACATCGGCTCGGCTGCCGTCAAACCCTTGATACACTGCAGACCGTAGTTGGTCGGGTGTTCCTTGTCAGGGCGCATCGAGACAATCTTGCCGTTCTCGGTCTGAATAATGGTGCCGCAACCGACGCCGCAGTATGGGCACTGTCCCAACGCCGTACCGCGCTCAGTAGTGGCCGGTGTGGCTGCTTCGAGTTCGGGATTGTGTCCTACAAAGAGGCCAGCTCCAGTGGCAGATCCCGTGACAAATGCGCTGGTCTTGAGAAAGTCTCGCCGTGACAGCTTATTCTTGATGCGTTTCATGTTCGGTCTCCTAAATTTACTGGCTGTTCGGCAAGCTGCGCATGTAGACGATGATGTCGTCGATCTCTTGATCGCTCAGATTGGCTAGAGCATCCGGGCCATTGAATCCGCGCATGCGGGTATTGGAGCGCCCTTCCTTGATGGTCATGCGAATGAATCCATCTGACGCCTTGTCCAGGAATCCGACTTTACCGATAGCAGTACCGGTGCCGCCGGCAAGATAGCCATCCCCCTTAACGCCGTGACAAGTCGCGCAAATTTGTTCGAACCAGAACCGGCCCAGGCGCGGGTCGCCGTGGGCTTCACGCTGGTCGTCTATTTCTTCAGAGCGGTTTGGCAGTTTCTCAAAGGAGCGAAAATATGCTACTAACGCTTTTATGCTCTTTCGTCCAAGATGCGCAAACGGAGGCATGCCAGTACCAAAACGCCCATCCCGGATTGTGCCCATAAAGAACTTATCCGATGCCATGCTGAGCAATTCCGAATTGGTCAGCGATGGTGCAAAGCCGGCCTTGCCGATCGCATCGGCCTGATGGCAGAAAACGCAATTTGCCTGATATAGAGCCTGGCCCTGCTGTATCAATGCCGAGTCAGCATCTGCCTGGCTCGCACCAATTGGGGCCAACAAGAGCAAGGCTACTACAGCGCCTGCCTGCGGCCAGTTACTCCTTTTGGATTTCATGCTCTTTTCCTCGCTGTGCATTCCTAAGTCATCGACCAGCTATGACGATTGGTGTGATACAGATTCTGTCTCATCAATCGGTGGCTGCCACATATCGGAGTGGCAGTCGCCACACGGCACTTTTTCTTTTTCGACACGCTCGTGCTCAGCATCCAAAAATGCTTCGGGCAACTCATGAGCTATGCCCTTGTGACAGTCGATGCAGGTTTTGTCTTCGCGCTCGGCACGCGTGTGCCGTTCGTGCGCCACCCGCGATTGTTTGGCCAGGCTCATAAAACGATCAAGATGACAGTTGCGACACTCGCGGGAGTCCGTTTCCGCCATGGTGGCCCATACCTGCTTTGCCAAAGACCAGCGCTTGGCCAGGAATTTCTCACGGGTATCTATAGATCCTGTGATGGCGTAAAAAAGTTCGTTGGTGGCTCGCACCTTCCTTACCGTCATAGGCCACCAGCTCCTTGGCACATGACAGTCCGGGCAGGTTGCGCCCACTCCTGAACGGTTAGAGAAGTGGGTTGTTCCTCTGTATTCTTTATATACATTGTCGCGCATTTCGTGACAACTAATACAGAATTCCTCCGTATTGGCTAAAGCCATCGCCCAGTTAAAACTGCCCCAAAGAGCGACGCCCAGAAGCATCGTGGCGATGAATGCCCACAATGGCCAACGGCGGATCAGATAGAAAAACATGTCCTGCTTCCGGGAAAAATCCAGTAAGGCTCGCTGTCGACTTTAACGGATGGTTCCGGTTTCTCAACCCGCGTCGAGATTGGCCAAAAAATAGACGACTTCATCGACGACTTAAACTTTCCGACCGCGCTGATTGTATGGATGGACTCTATCGCCCGGTCAGGCTCAGCGTAGATTATATTGGTAAAATGGTCAGACCAGGAATTAGTGAGCCCTAAAACATCAGTCGTGCTTCCTAAACCCAGCCACTTCAACGTTGCCATCCTGCTCAATCGCACAGGTTGAGCCGTCGAACAGCCAATTCGGGGATTGTCCATTGGATCCCAACGGGCCATTTGACTCAGATCAAAATTTACCCCGTCCAACATTGACTCAGATCAATTTTTCCCGGTCCAACATTGACTCAGATCAAAATTTACCCGGTCCAACGTTGACCCAGATCAACATTAGCTAAGATTTAAGAACGCGAAAATTCCAGAAATTGACGGCGAATTCGTAACTATTATGTTAGTTAACGGGTTTTAAAATATTTATCGCGGGCTGGCGCCGAGCAAAGGGGTAAAATCTCAGCGGCAATAGCGCGACACAGCGCTGGGTCGTGCTTGCGGGCAGCGTGGCATAGCAGATAACGGGAGAAACGCTCAAGGCTTTGCCACTGCACCTTGATCCCGGTACGAGCGCAAATGGCTGCCACATTCTCGGGTTCTGCATCTCCGAGCCAAGCTGCGTTGGCTGCAGTAGCGGACTGGGCCCGGTCAATGGCCGCTCGCCCCGCCGCCGCCAGCATTGCCTGCAGCAACGAAAAATAGGCATCCGCCGCCGCCAGGTTACCCACTGGCGCCTCAATCAGCGCTTGCCGCTCACACTCCGACAGAGTTTGCCAGTCAGCCAAGTGGAGTCGCGCACCAGCGAGATCGAGTTTCATCCGTACCAACAGCGGGATAAGTTCGCCGCCGGGGTCCGCTGCGCGCTCGAACCCGAGCACCCTCTCTGTAGTGCTTGCCGTTTCCCGCATGGGCAGACTTGTCCTTTTCTAGCGCCAGTGCTTGACGCGCGCCCTTGCGCAATTCTCCCGCAGAGGTGCCGCGCTGCACAAGTGCCGCGGGCGCCCATCACGATCGGTAGTCAACCCCCCTGGCGTACCGTCCCGACAACCAATAACACGATCCCGCCGGTGAAAAGCAGCAGAATAATGTTGTCAAGGGCAAAGCCACCACGCCAGGAAAGCAAGGCGTCTAACATGGCTAGGATCAGCAAGACCACGCCCAGTAGTTTGGTCTTGGTACCCTTACGCGGCGGCAGAGACTCTGGGCCGGGGAGCGTTGCGTGCATCAGCTTCGGTAACGTCTGCGGGCGTTACGTGCCCACCACAGTTCGAGCAGCAGGATCAGCACAAAAGTACAGCCCGCGTACAGCCAGGGCTGGTTACCGGGCGGTGGTTTCAATAGTAACCAATACCAGGTAGTCAGGGTATGGGCGCTACCCTGCTCGCTGTTGCTACCGTCCCAGGCAGAGAATGCAACCGGAATGAAAGCCCCTTCGATGAACTGCAGATCTTGGGTGGGATCAGCGGTAACACGCGACCGGCCCACTACCACCTGCCAAGTGCCATCCCGGTAACTGCCGGTACCCTCAAGGCCCACCGCGACCGGGTCACGCTCGATCGTGTCGGTCAGGCCGCGAGCATTACGCAAGGACACTCGTGGTGCGCTATCAGTAGTGCCGCTGTGCCACGACCACAGATTGACCGGGTGAGCGGCATCACCGTGCAGGAAGTACGGCTTCTCGGTACCCCTCGGCAGTGCCATCGGTAACTGAATCACAACCATATCTTCACTAATTTCGGGATCAGCGATCTTCTCGGCAGCCTTGTCGCCGGGAATACTGCGAGTACGATCGTCCCACTCCAGGTGGAACGCGATCTCCTCTTCGTTGTACACAGCGCGTACGGTGATGGTGTCGTTGGTGGGGGTGAAAAACCGCTCCTCAGCAATCAACTGGGGTACCAGTAGGAATGTGCTAGGCAGCGCCTGCTGCCACTGCGGGTCGTCGGGCGCAGTGGGCACCCGCCCTTCCACCCGCACCGCCCGGATTACGGTGTTCTCCGGTCGCACCACCTTGTCAGTTTTGGCCAGTGAGTTGACGTAGTTGGCCACGTGCCAGCGCTGTTCGATCGAAAGCCGGTTCTCGCTGGCCGGGTCATCGAATGATGGCATCTGCGTACCGGCGATGCCCGTGGTGATACGGGTATAGATGTCCCGGGGATCGTTACTGCCGCGGAAGGTCCACGGCTTGGTCAGGTTGCGCGGCCAGGTTCGGTAGCCAGAATCGTCCTTGAGTTTTTTGACTGCGTCACCTTTGCCGCCCTGGCCGTGGCACTCGGAGCAACGATCGTCGTCATGAAAGATCTGGCTACCCTGTTCGATGCTCTCGGCCGAGATCGCCACCTGGTTCCCATAGTCTATGGGCTTACCGGGCTCTTCCTCCTCGAGCCCTGCCAGTGTCTTAATAAAAACGACCAAGTCGTCGATGTCCTGCTCGGACAACAGATCGCCCCAGCCCGGCATAGCCGTGCCCGGCATACCGTCATGGATCATGCGCACGAGGTCCGCGTCAGCGGGCGCGATTTCTTCGAAGCCGGTGGTCCGAATTTTGTACTGGGCCATGGTGAAATCCCGCGGCGGCGGATTGAGGCGCTCGGCCGCCGGTCCCATGCCGTCGCCCTCATCACCGTGACACAAGGCGCAGCGCACTGTGTAGATCTCAGCGCCGCGCTCCGCATCACCTGCCGCAAAAACCGGTATCGCCGGCCCTGTAACTAGAACCAGCAACCAGGATGCCATCAACCAGGGTTGTAACCACGACACACCGGACTGGGTCCTGGCAAACATTTTCTTTATCTGGGCAGTCATTTACTCATGCCCCCAGGAGCGCGGTCGATGGCCCGTGTAGTCATAGAGATAGAGAATTACCTGCCAGATCTCATCTTCGCTAAGGAACTTCTCCCAGACAGGCATCGAGGAAATCCATGGGGTCGCCTCTTTAGGCAGGCCGGGGCCACCGGTGGCGATGCGCCAGAACAAGAATGACTCCTGCAACTGGGCAATGGTGCCAATATCCTGAAAATTCAGCGGAACCGGGTTCAGCCCCTGGGCATATGGTCCCTTGCCGTCTAACTTGTCACCGTGGCAATACTGGCAGTTGCGGATATAAACCTCACCGCCAGTTCCCACCAGCTCCCGAAATTGTTCCGGGTCGTCTTTTTCCAGGTGCCGGTATGGATTCTCCAGGCTCATCAGGTCGTAGCGCTTGCCGAAAATTTTCACCGACGACGGTGGCGCCGGGTGAATGGAGCGCAACTCGAGTGGCGCCTCGTCGCTGGGCTGCATCTGCAGAAAGACTCCGACCGCCGCCAACCCCGGCACCACCGCAAAGACCACGTTGCGCAGCGCCCGCCTGGATGGGTCCTCCACCAATGCCCGGATCGGCCCAACCAGTTCCCGGGTACTCTGTTCAGTGGCCGTAAAGACCATGAATACCCCGGCTACTACGAAAAACATGTACATGCCCATCAGGCTTCGGGGAATCGGCTGCCCCAGCAGCAGATCAAACACCGCCCAGAACGCCAGGTAGATGCCGCCGATTACCAGAGCTGCCTGCAGTAATCGCGGAATTTCCAGTCCTTTCGTTACCTTGCTCATTGCAGCGCTGCCAGGTGCTGCACCAGCAACTCCAGCTCACCGGCATAGATTTCTGTCGCGTAAGTCGGCGGCATGACTGGTGGATAGCCAGCTGCAATGTCGGCGGCCGGGTCGAGAATTGCTCGACGCAGATAAGCAGCGTCCCGAGTCGCACCGATGTGGCTGAGATCCGGCCCGAGTTCCCCCCCTTCACCCGCTAACTTGTGGCAGGTAGTGCAGGCAAACCGTGTGATGACCTCCTCGGCACTGGCGAGCGCCACCCGGGCTGCCTTGGCTTGTGTATCCGGCTCACTCGCCTCGGCCTCGGCAGTGTTGGGGATATCCACCGTGACCTCGAGACCCGCAAGATCCTGCAGATAAGCGACAACGGCACTGATCTCGACTTCGGACAAGCCGATACTACCGCCCGTGACGCTGGGCATCGGGCTGATCGTGTCAGCACTGCCGGCCTTGCCGAATCCGGCAACGACATAGGCCGAGGGTTCAAGCAGCGACTCCACCAGGTAGCCCTGTGCGTCACCCGCACTGCCCTGGTAACGAGCTTCCACCAGTCGATCGGCAGCTATGGCTGCGGTCTGGTCAAGCAGCGGAGCGCGGCCACCCACGGCATTGTGACACAGGGTGCAAGTACCCTTGCCGTTGAACAACTTTTCTCCCAGGGCGATGAACCGCTCCGGCGTGATTGCGTCCAGGTCCAGTTGCTCCTGGACCGGCGGCGGCGCCGGCTTGATCTCTGGTATACCAAAATTGGAAAACCCGGCGAAGAACCCGATCATCAGCAGACTGAAAACAAGAACCTTGAAAAAGTGCTTCATCGCCGCTCAGTGGGCCTTCCAGAACCCAGCATTGGGGGTTTTTCGGCTGCTGACCTGGCTCAGCCAAAAAACGAAAATAACCATGGCCATGAACAAAACCGTGCCCATTGAAACGACGTTGGCGGCATAGCCGAGCGTCGGCGTGTAAGCATCCGGCGAAGCGTCACGGAACACGTCGGTCACGTGCCAGTGCTGGCGGATTCCCGAGCGGATGTACCCCATCAACCCCATCAACCAGGTAAATGCCACCGCCAACAGAAACAGTGCGTATTGGGCGCGGTTTGGCACCCGGCCCCAGTTAAGCGGCGCGACCTCGCGAGCTCCACGATACATTACCGAATCCAGCGTGATACTGACCACGATGATGATCAACGTCGTCATGACCTGTGGAATCGAGGCCGCAACCTTGTACACAGTATTGGTGAAATAACCGTGGTAGATGCCGAGAAACAGCAGATTGGCAATGCCCGCCGTGTACAGGGCCAGTTGCGCGGCGTTACCAGCCTTGACCCAGGCCACCGTAGCGATGCGGTTTGAGCGGCGATAAAAAAGGAAACTAAGCGCGGTAAAAAGAATCATGACGTTGACGGCCGTATTTTTCGCCGGCATGATTCCCAGCGGACCCAGGTACTTGTGGTAGGGCCCACCCAGAGCTTTCAGTTCCTCATTGGTCAAGACCAGCGTGTGCGGCGTGAACCAGACCAGGAAACTCCCAATGATGGCGATTGCCAGATACTTGATGTAACGGTTGTAACGAACCGCACCGTCACTGCGACCCATGCCGCACCAGAGGTAGTAATTTGCAGACAGGAACAGAGTACCGATCAGAACCGCCTGGATGATGAATAGCCAGGCAAAAATGCCACCCATCAGAGTGATGCCCATCTGCTGGCTGTAGGCATAAATCTCTGCCGCCAGATAATAGCCGGCAAAAGGCAGCGGCAGTAGCGCCAGGATGGCAATGAAGTTCGCGTTGTAGCCCATCCAGTCATAGTGCGCCCGTTCCTCGGGCCGGGTTGCACTGAGAAAGCGGAAAGCAGCATAGGCGCCGACGATCGAGCCACCGTAAGCAATATTGGCAATGAAGCGATGCAGGTTAATCGGATTCCACAGGTAGTTGTGCATTGCCGCCCAAGTGTCCCCGGCAAACAACCCGGCTGGATCGAGCCCGGCCGGACTCATCATGAAAGTCACCCAACCGTTGGCGAGAAACATGAGCGTGGTGCCAACTGCGTTCAGTACCAGCCCCAGTGTCAGGTGCAACCACTTGCGAAAACCGCCCTGTAACCACTGCCAGCCGTAGTAATACAAGTACAAGGCTGCGCTTTCAGCAAAAAACAGCAACGCATAATAGAACATGCTTTCACCGAAAACGCGGCTGAGGTAAGAAAACAAATGCGGGTAAAGCACGATCAGGCTGAAAAGCAGTAGGCCACCGAGAATCGCAGTCAGCGAATACGCGGTGATGCTTATCTTAATGAATTCGTAGGCCATGTCATCGTAACGCTTGTCGCGCGTTCTCATGCCTATGGCCTCTATGATAAAAACGAAAATCGGCACAGCCAATACGAATGCTGCAAACCACAGGTGCAACTGGGCAACCAGCCATACCGTAACCCGGCTGTTGACGCCGGTGATACTCGGGTAGTCCGCCGCGGTTAACTCTGGTGGTGCGATTACTGCCGGGGCAAGACTGCCGGCCACGGGCTGAGTTGCTTCAACTGCACTATCACTGGCGCCTGCCTGCACCTCACCCGCTGCACCCAACACCAATGCTGCCAGTGCCAGTGCAACCAGCCCTGACAATGCCCAGCGCCATCGGGCAAAACCCGGGTGTAGGGCAACACAGCGAGTTAGCAAACCGCGCATGTATTCACCTCGGCTAAGTGATCAACCTTCACGGGTGATATAACAAGGTCAGGCCGTTGAGTTTCATCACCGCCATGTCCAACCCCAGGAACAACAAAACGCAGGCAACCAGGGTGATAACAAATAGCAGTGGTGCGTTATTCATCATCTGCATGTCTCCGCCAGTAGCTGGCCAGTTTTTTCTTGGTCAGGCTTATCAGTCATCGGCTATTCACATTTATTGCAACTGCGCCATCATGTAGTCGACTGCCGCCTGAACTTCGGCGTCGCCGAGCGCCGTGTTGCCGCCGCGCGGCGGCAACACGCCGTTCGGGCCTTGCAGCCCGCTGTTGGTTGTGATCGACTCCGCGGGGATCTTTTGGCCTTCGGACGCAACCACCAACAACTGCCCAACCGGCCGGATACGCTCGGCCACCGAATCAGCCGCTGAGCCAGTTTTGTCGTGCCCAACCGAAGCGCTACCGAGAAACCACCAGAAAAAGACCAATATGGCCACCGCCACGCTGATGAACAGGGCCGGCCCCGCCCAGGGCAATCTCGCCGTAGACTTAACGGCAGGTGCAGTTGCCAGTTCCGGCACGGACAGCTTCCCTCCTCTTGCCTACAGAACGTAAAAGTAGAGGATCAATGCGATGACGACGGCATTGATACCCATACCGGAGAGGATCACGACGTCTGCCAAACGCTTTTTCCAGATTTTCATGCGCGACCCCTCGAGCCCTATCCGGCCTTGCCGGTGCAATTACATAATTGACGGAGATGCTGCACCAGTGCCTCGACCTCGTCGTCGTTCAGGGTCTTACCCCACGGTGGCATCATTGGTGATTTGTCTGCGATCGGCCCTCCGTCGATGATTACGTTACGGATGTCTGCGTCGGACAACTTGTTCATCTCTGCAGTTTCGGTGAAATTCCTGGGATCAACCGGGAAATCACCGGTGACGTTGGGGCCATCACCCTTGCCTTCAGTACCGTGACACTGGGCACAGTAGAACTGGAATAGTTTTTCGCCATCCGCCGCCTGCGCCACACCGGTGGCTGTCGGACCCAGGATTAACATCAATAGTCCCATCAGAAAGAATCTGGACATTTTCTCTCTCCAGTTACTCAATTACTTAAAGGTCGCGACGTGCGCGGCCACGTTCTTCATGTCTTTGTCGCTCAAAAGTCCGACAAAGACCGGCATCATCTTGACGGGTTTGAATACCTTCGGCTGTTGCAGATAAGCCAACACCCAGTCAGGATTAAGCCGCTGACCGGCCCCAACCAGGGAAGGCCCCGACAGTCCACCCGAGAACTTCTTCTTAGTCGGAAACTGGTGACACCCGCTGCACGGCATCTTTTTTATGAAAATCAAACGCCCCTTAAGGTTCTTCTTCTTGACCTTGACCGTGCCGGCCTTGACTGCGTCAGAAGTGAGGCTCATCAGGTAATCGGTAACCGGACCTGCCTGGTCCGCGCTGAGTGCCGGGTGCCCACCCGGATTAGGCTCCATCACCGAATTGAACTTCATCGGCCGGATCGGTTGCGGATCCTGCAGCCAGGCCTGGAGCCACGGCCCTTGGAACTTACTGCCGGCATACCACAGTTCCGGACCTTTTTTGGCCAGTTGGTCGTCGATGCTCTTCTCAGTGGCCGGCCCCTGGGTGTAGTGGCACGACTGGCAGTCGCTGCCTTGGAACACCTCTTTGCCCGCCGCCGCATCGGCCCGAGCAATGGCAACGACCGTTGCCATTGCCACCAGCATCAGGCCGAGAAATGTACTTGCTAGTGTCTTCATCTTTACTTGCCCTCTTGCTCTAGGTAACGACTACGCTCGATATCAGCCCTAAACCGCCTGCGCCGCCTGCGCCTGCTCCTTGCGCATCAGCCAGACCCCCAATGCCCCGGTGATCAGCACCGCCAGCAAGGTATATAGGTAGACTGTCAGCGGCACCGGTGCTTCCAAGATCACGCTGTGCCACGTGGACAGACTCATAACTAAGCCATGTTCGCCGTTGGAACCGTCCCAGGCGTTCAGGGCCAACGGTATGAACTGGCCTTTGATGAACTGGATATCGTTGCGGTCATCGGTCAACAGCGGCCGGCGCATGATCACGCTCCAACGGCCCTTGTCCCAACTGGCGGTAGCTATGACCTGCTGCTGCTCCTCGGCCTGTGGCTTGACTGACTGTTTCCAGCCCCGGGCGTTGCTCTCCTGTACTGCCCGATCCCCGGCCTCTGCCCGATGTGCTTGCCATTGCCACAGGTGCACCGGGTTGGAGGACTCACCTCTGAAAAAGTGCGGTTTCTTAGTGCCTTCCGGTAATTTGGCTGGAAACTGCAGTGTTACTGCGTCTGTGAAAGTCAATAACTGTCGCGGCACCATATCGTTGGCCGCAACGTAAGAGTTGAAGGCACCGATCCGGGATATCTCCTGCGCATCGAATTCCAACTCACTCTGGTGGGTAACATCCTTAAACGGGTCGTCCCACTGTACCAGGAACGCGATATCGGTCGTGTTGTATAGCGCCCGCAATGTGACCATCTCGATGCTGGGGTTCTGCCATCTTGGTGCGGCAATCACCTGGCCAGTCAGGCGCACGTCCATGGGCTCGGCCGCAAACCAATCAGCATCCGCCGGGTCCTCGGGAATCTCGGCAACTATCTCCTTGGCCTTCAAGACTTGATGATCGGTGAGTTGATGCTGCAACGACTTGATGAAGTTAGCGAGCGCCCAGCGCTCCTCTTCGGTCAAGGCATCGACAAACGAAGGCATTGGGGTGCCATTTATGCCGGTAGAAAAGCGCATGTAAATATCTTCCGCCTCGGCGCCACCCTTGATCTTCCAGGGGTGAGTTACGTTGCGGATACGAATAGGAAACCCCCAGTCGTCGGTGCGGTCGAATGACTTCTGTCCATCACCGCGGCCCTGCTTGCCGTGGCATTCCCAGCACTTGGCATGTTCAAATACTTCTTTTCCTTTGGCGACCAACGACTCGCTAAATGGGGGCCGCTCCGCTGGCAACGCCACCACCAAGCCATTCTTGACCGGATCGAGCTCCGGATCTTCAAACTCGAACGCGAAGGTCTTGATATAGTCAATCACCGCCCAGCGCTCGTTCTCCGTCAAACCATTCTTTATCAGGTCGCTGTCAAATGCCTGCATGGCGGTGCCTGGTAGGCCGCGGCTGACGGTGCGAAACAGGTCCTCGTCCCGCGGCAATTCGCCGCTTTGCGTAGTACGAAACTTGAAGGTGCCGAGCGTGAAATCCCGCGGCCTGGGATCCAAGTAGTCCGCTGCAGGGCCATTGCCGTCACCAAGGAGACCGTGGCAAAAGCTGCAGCGCTGCAGGTAGATTTCCGTCCCCTCGGCCAGAGTCTGATCGGTGGCTGCCGGCCGTGGTCCACTCGGGTTCGCCGCAGCAAAGGCCATGCCGCCCCAACCCAGCAGCAATACGGTAATCAATGCGGTAAAACGATTTATCATCAGTGGGACTCCGGTATCCGTGGAGTCTTCTGTGCCAGGTCGTACTCGGCCAATATGATCTTCCAGCGCTCCTCTTCAGTAAGGTTGAGCTTCCACACCGGCATCGCCGAGTCCCACGGGGTTGCCTCGGTTGGCAGCCCCGGGCCACCGTTGCTAACCCGCCAGAAGGTATAACCCTCGACGATGGTTTCAATGGTGCCGTTATCGGTAAAGTTGATCGGCCGCAACTTGAAACCATCGGCCATCGGCCCGTCGCCGGCAACACTGTCGCCATGACAGGGCCGACAGTTCATCGAATAAAGCGCCCGCCCTTCAAATAGGTGCTTTTCAATCAGTGCTGCACGGGCTGTGTCGCGGCTTACGTTACCCGCTGCCAGTTCCTGTAAGAACGTGTGCATCGGCGCAGTGGTTATAGCCTCAAGCATGTGGTCAGGCTCGATGTACTCCGCCCAACTATCGAGATCCGCCTGCACCTGGGGAATGAAACTGACTTGATTGGCCTGGGCCTGTTCAATAAACCCATCGACCTCGTCATCGGTTGCCGCCGAAAACGGGTTCTTCAGAGCCTCGTTCTTTTTGGGAAAATTCGACGAAGGATGCTGAATACGCAGTGACGAGGGCTGTTGCACTTTGGGTATGGTTACGTCGTACACCTGCCAACCGACCAACGCTGGCACCAGCACCAAACCAGCAGCCCGGGTAACCTTGCCGTATTCACCACGCAGGAAACGCCGAATCGGGTAGAGAAATTCCTCCAAGTGTTCATCGGAAAAAGTGACAAGTAGAAACAGTGCGACCACCGTCAATAGCATGTAAATAAACATTAACGTGCCCGGTACTGTCAGCGGAAACGGCAGCTCTGTGATCTCCCGCGAAACAGTCGGGATACCCCATTTGACCAAGGCATATACCAACAGCAATGTGAGCACGACCGACCAGAAGCGCATAGTTCTTGGTTTTTTCATTTTCCCGTCTCAGCCTCAGCGCCGTCTTCACCCTTTTGCATCATCAGATAGGCCAGCACATCCTGGAAATCCTTTACCGTAAGCATCTCAGTCAGGTCATCCGGCATGACACTGGCACCCTCATCCTGCTCGATTTCGCGTATGTCGTCCCTGGCAATCGTCGCCACCTCACCGGTGGCTTTGGTGATTTCTACCTCAGTGGATGTTTCCTCAGTCTTCAGGCCAACGTGCTTGCGCTCGTCTGACTCAGTTACGACTACCCAGGTTTCGTAGCCCTTGGTAATTTTGCGCGCCGGCCGAAGAATGGATTCGGAAATGAACTTAAGACCCTTATTGCCTATGCTGGACAAGTCCGGGCCTACCTCGCCACCCTCCCCCTGGATGGTATGGCAGTCAGAACAAGTATCGACAAACATCTCCTCGCCGTTGCCGGGATCGCCACCCCCGGCAGCACTGGCCGCAGCGATTCGAGCGTAGTAGGTCTGTGCCAACTCACCGGGATTCTCGATGCCCTCGAGATCCAGATCCCCTCCCTGGCTCTGCAAGTAGGCGATCACCGCCTTGATTTCGGTTAGATTCAACGAGATTGGCGGTGCATAGACAATCGCCATCTCGTTCTTGTAGCCCTCTACCAAGTAGGCGTCCGGCCTGGCCAAACTCTCCACAAGGTAATCAGTGCTGCTGTAATGGGTTCCGGTTTCGTCGGATCGCTCCTTGGCCCGTTGTTCCGCCCGAGCACCGATAGCCAGCGGGAATTTTTCGCCGAACTGGCCGAGATTGGGACAGCGCACGGCACTGCCCTCACCACCAAGGCTGTGGCAGGTGAAACACCTGCCCTTGCCCCAGAATATGGCCTCACCACCTTCCGGTGTGACCTCGACCACGCTGGCCGCCTTTCGCTCACCACCAGTCATCGCAGTGATGGCTTGCCCTACCCACAGATAGGCGGCGAGCACAACCAGCATGAAAACAAACACGCGCAAAATGGCACTGGAACGCACCGCTTCAGTCTCCTGTCCGCGAGGCTGGCTGGGAGCCAGCTTCATCTGTTAGCTGGCCCGGTTCTGTCCCTGGTACGCTTGGAGGCGCTTTATTCTGTGCGGCAATACCGCCCAGCCAGAACATAAAAGCAACCCCTACCATAAATACCAATACCGCCAGGCTCACCATCTCGGTCATGGTGTAGTTGCTTGGGGTGTAGGACCAGGGCGAGGTATCACGCATCACGCCGAAGATGTGCCAGTCGCCACGCAGTCCAGAACGGATGAAACCCATCAAACCCATATTCATTGTGATGACGAAAGTCAGCAGCAGCAAAGCATACTGACTGCGCACCGTCATCTTGCCCCACTGCAGTTTGCCCAGTTCTTTAGCGCCGCGAAATAGGTAAAGGTCAATAGCGGTTACCAAAATGATGCAGCTGATCAGCTGCAGAAACTGTGAGACCGCGATGTTGCGCAGGAAGGGCGATGCTTTTTCCATCACCACGAAACCGTAGACTCCCAGAAACAGCACCACGCTTAAGGCGGTTACCGTCATGTACAGGCCCTGGGCCAGTTTGCCTCGATCCTTCAATGCCAGGATGACGGCGAGCACGGCCATAACACATTCAAAGATGAGCAGATAGCCAACGGTACGAAAGTAGTGTGCTCGATCAGCCGGTAGATCGAGTTCAGCAGGGTCCAGGTTCAGCATCCCCATCGCATACTGGCCAACAATGGCCACCGCGACCAAACCAGCCAACGAGATCACCACCTTTGGCAGCCTGCCCTGTTGGCTGATCGGCACTACGTCGCTCTTATTGCCACGACGGTAGAGTAGAAAGCTGAAAAAGGTGGACAATATGATCAAGTTGACCACCGCGTTCTTGGCCGGCATCAGACCCATGAACTTGAGAGTCGGGTGATACTGGCTGCCCCCCATATCGCCCACTTCCTGGCTGGTGAGTGGCAGGTTGTGCGGGGTGAGCCAGATCGCAAAAGAGATGATCAGCGCCCCGAGAATGAACTTGATGTACTTGTAATAGCGTTCTGACCCCGGAATTCGGGTCATCCCGCTCCACAGGTAGTAATTGCTGATCAGGAACAGCGAGCCGACCAACATAGCCTGGATGATGAAAGTCCAGGAGAAATCACCGCCCATCATGTTGTTGCCCATGACCGCACTGGTGGAATAGACCTCGCGGCCTAGGTAGTAGCCGGCGAAGGGCAACGGGATTAGGCCGCAGATGGCGACGAAGTTGGCAATGTAGCCCATCCAGTCGTAGTGGGCCCGTTCAGCGGGAGTTCTGGCGCCGATGAACTTGACTGCCGCGTACGCGCCCGCGACCAGGCCGCCGAAGGCCAGATTACCCAGCATCCGGTGGATTGCAACCGGGGTGGCAAGTATGTTTTCAAACACCTGCCAGAGTGTGCCGATGAGTTCGCCTTCTTCATCGACCCCGGCCGGGCTCATCATGAAGCCGGCCCAACTGTTGGCCAGTTGCATGATGGCGGTACCTGCAATATTGAGCAGGATGCCGATGAAGATATGGGAACTTTTAAGATCTCTCAAGATCAGTAGTCCCACCCCCAACGGCAAGATATACAAAAGAGCAATGAACGAACGCGTATCACCGCGCATCTCCAGGCCAAAACCGCCAAACAGGAATACCGCGCCGGCCAGGATAATGGCTACCCCGAGCCCCTTGAACAGCCATTGCAGGTTACGGGAAAATTCCAGGCCGCCCTGCAGCCAGTTCCAGCCGTAGTAATACAGGTACAAAAAGAATGTTTCGGCGAAGAACAGCAGGGCGTACAAAAACATGATGTCCTTGAATAAGCCAGCCATATAGCCCATGAAGGTGGGATACAGGGTAAACAGCGCAAACGCGAGCAGCCCCCCCAGCGCGGCCGTGGTCGCATAGGCCACGCTTAACAAACTGGTGAACTCGTAAGCCAGTTTGTCCAGCTTGGGATCGCGGTTGCGCCAGCCAACGATCTCGACGATCACCGCGAACAACGGCACGCCCAGCACGAAAGCCCCGAAAAAGAGGTGCATCTGAGCAAGAAACCAGACCAGCCGACGCGAATCGATCCCCAGGAACTGGCGGTACTCGTTAGCCTCCAGCGCCAGCACCTCAGGCGAAAACAAAGTCAGTAGCACGCCCAACACGAGCCAGTAGTTGCTGCGCGATGAACGATATTCAGTTTGCATGTTCGTCACTTGTATAGCTGCTTCAGATTTTTCACGATCCATCGAAACCGATTAGCCTGTATCACGCATTGGCAGGTCGGCTGAAAGATTTAACTGCACTGATGATGGTCCGCTCTCGAATAGGTCGTTATTGCGGACTGGAAAAGGTGAAGTCCGCTTCCACTTGACCTTTGGCCGGTACGGTAAGCTTGGTTTTTTGAATACCAAATCGTGGGTGCCAAGCCTTTAACGTATAGTCACCTGGTGGTACGTCGTCGATAGAATACGAACCGTCATCCCCAACCACCACGGCATATGGGTGTTTGGGCGCCATCATGAAACCGAACATGAAGTTATGCGCTTCACAGTTCAAACTGATATGAGCAGAGCGCCTGGGCTTCAATTTCTTAACGATATCGCCGGGTTCAGGCTGGCCGAAGTTGAACATGGTTCGCTTTACTATCTTGCCCTTCTCTATATTGATCATCTCCCGGGTATTAATGTTATGTAGTACCGAGTCCGGGTCGGCGTGCCGTATAACAATCTTGCCGGGCTTAACTACCTGCAGCCAGGGGCGAAAACGGCACCCTTCCTGAAGCACCATGTAGTTACCCCCTTCTGGCGGCGCCCACTTTTTTCCTTCGGCAATCTTGTCGATAAAGACGAACATCCCACGAAGCGCTCCATCTTTAACATCCACCCAGACTACCTCGCGGTAACCGGTCCCTTCGTCATCGCAGACGTCGATATTCTTTGTAATAGAAATCTTGTCAATCGCATCAATTGGCAGTTCGCCCTCGAAAGTCACCCGGCCAGCAATGCTGCCGCCATCAACGACATCGATTTCTGTGTACTTCTTGGCCGCGATCCCTACAGAAGGGAGCGCTACTGACAGACAAACCGCCATTGCCATCCGACCTAGAAAATTGTATGGGCGCATGAGATATTTCTCCGTTGATTACAAAGTTTGTGTAACTGCCCCGGTGCCTGTGACCGCCGTACCCGGCAATTCTTTTGCGGGAGTCGTTGGCGCCAGACGAGTGACCTCAGATCCCTGCAATTCGGTGGAGATCTTCTTGGCAACCACATCCGCTTGGACCAGTCGATCCCGTACCGAGACTCCACCGGCATAAGCTGAAGCCAAATGAATGCCTGGTAATTTCTTCAATTGGTGCCCAATTGACCTCAGTCTTTCAGAGTAAGCGCCAAAATACAGCGGCAGTGCTTGAGGGTGGCGATCGACCCGGGTCATCACCGGGTCAGCGCGCAATCCAAGCAGTGGCTCAAGATCTGATAACACCTTAGCGATCGCATTGTCATCGTCATCGCGCAACGCATGCGGATGGCGGGCACCGCCGAGATAACAACTCAACAACACATGGCCTGCCGGGGCGCGGTCGGAGAAAACGCTCGCTGGCCAGAGACAGCCGTTGACCAGCCGATTTTCGCACCTCGGCACCAGGAAACCAGTGCCATCCAACGGGTGCTGCACGGCATCGCGACTAACTCCCAGGTGCACCACCATTACCGGGGCATAAGCAATCCCAGCGACAAGGTGTGCAAGATTCTGATTTGTGTTTCGCAGCAGTGCCGCTGTTTCAGGGGCCGGTGTTGCAAGCACCAGGTGCCGAGCTGTCGCCATGCTGCCATCGCTCGCCACTACCCGCCAGCAGGACCCGGCACGACTGATCGATACTGCACTTCTCCCAAGCACTGGACGCACATTAACGCCCAAAGAGTCGATAAGACTCTGCATGCCGCCTACAAAACTAGCAGCCTCGGGCGCGGCAGGTTTGCGATTTCCAAGCAGACGTCGGCATAACACGCCGGCCGTGATGCTGCCAAAACGCTCTTCCAATGCGGTCAGACGAGGCAATGTGGCTTTGGCTTCAGCTCGTTTCACATCGGATGCCAGTGAACCGGCCACGTAGGGCTCAATACCATACTGGAGCACCTCCCGCCCGAAACGCCGCACCACGAAATCGCTGACTGTCTCGGCTGGCCGAGCTTTGGACAGCCGCAACGGCTCGGTTGCTAAACGTAAACGCCCGGCAACACTAAACAAGCCGGAACCCAGCATCCCGGCCACTGTAGAGGGAACATTTTGCAAGGCACCGTCGCGTAGCAGGTAACGGGCAGCATCCGGTTGCTTACGGACCAAAAGCGGCCCTAGCCCAACCCCCTCTAATACCGGGGCAATGTCTCCCGCTGGATCCATCAACCAACTAGCGCCGGTTTCGGTCAGCCAACCCTTATCCACTCTAGACCGAATCTTGCCGCCGGCCTGTCGCTGGCTTTCCCACAATTCCACTTCTAAACCGTAGCGGAGCAAGTGCCAGGCTGCTGCAAGACCAGAGGCTCCGCCACCGATAACCAGCACATCAAGCGGATCAGGCTGCCGATTCATCCGCTATTCCTTGGTGGACCGGCCGGGCCGAAGCGGCGCGCCGCCATGGTTTTAAGGTGCTCAACAGTCACCGCACTATGGCCTTTCTCCCTGGCAAACACTTCGGCCCGCTTGCGCAGCATTTTTTGCAATGATGCTGGCACCCGGGCGAGGCGCGATTGCGCGGCCGGGGTCCAGGAAATTGTGCTGTTGGCTCCTGCCAGCAATGGCACGATGGTGCCCCCGCCCATGGGCTGGTAGACGCAACCGGGGTCCTGATCCATCAACGCGCCACCAGCTGCAACGGCTGCCGCTCGACAACCGCCGCACAGTTCGCGAAACTCACACACTCCGCACTTGCCACTCAGGGTTCCCTCACGCAAAGTTTTGAACGCCGGTGCATCGTTCCAAAGATCAGCGATTTGTGTGTTACGCACGTTACCGATTGACTCTGACAAATACGGGCAAGGTGTAACATCACCGGTACTGGTCACTCGGCAATAATGGAGGCCGGCTATACAACCATCCCCCTCGCGGCCACTGATCAGATTGATCGCCGAGGCCGATTTCTGCCCCAGTGACACCCGTTTAAACTGCGGTGCGCACCGGGGACGCACGATGCATTGTGGATGTTGTCGCTGCAGCGTTACCAGTTCTTCAAGAATCTCCTCATGACGTTGCAGACTTAACTGGTTATGCGTTGCTCCACGCCCAGTACAAATGACAAAGAACACATTCAAAACCCGAGCACCGCTGCTCGCTGCAAATTGCGCAACTTCGGCGAGCTCATGGGCATTTTCAGTTGTCACCGTGAAATGCAGTTGGAAATCCAGCCCCTCGCGGCGGCAATGATCTATCCCAGCCATGGTTTTATGCCACGCTCCGGGTAGACCGCGAAAACGGTCATGGCAGCTAGGATCCAGGGAATCAAGGCTAATCCCGAGCCCACTAACCCCAGCGGCCTTGAGACTGCGAACCCGCTTTCGGTTTAGCATCACACCGTTTGTGCCCACAACTATGGGCAAGCCAAGATCGACACCGTATCGCGCTATTTGCTCCAGATCTTGTCGCACCAAGGGCTCGCCCCCGGTCAACACCACCATGGTGGAATAACCCATCTTCGCCACTTGTGCGAGCAAATCGCAGGCCTCATAGGTACCCAACTCCTCTTTATTGGTCTCATTCAACGAATCGGCATCGAGATAACAATGCGGGCAGGCCAGGTTGCAGCGGCGGGTAAGGTTGATGGCCAGGAGCGACAGTTCGTTCATTATTATTATCCCGGGAACTACTTAGGTGCTCTCCGGTGGCGCCTGCCCGATTACGTACTGTGATCGATTAACGTCGCTGTGGAATGCTCCTTTGTCAGCCCATACACCACGGGCGTGACGCAATACGTCTGTTGTGACTTCAGTCAAACCCATGTCGCGGGCGCAGCGCTCCATCTCTGTAATCACCATGCCGCGGACAAATTCCGGGATTTTCCCTATCGTTATTTGTGCGTTAGCACACCAGCGCATGCTACTGGTCTGTTTCGCCGATCCGGTTTTCCACTCAAGGTACTTTTGTTCAATTAACTCATCGGTAACCCGTTCCTGATCGTGCTTTATGGCAAAGGCTTCAATACGTTTGCGGGTAAGGTCACGCATGAATCCTGCTGGCACTTTCTCCAATCTGGCCAGTGCCGACTCGCTCCAGCTGAGGCTGAACCCTTGGCTCACAGCGCTTACCTCGGATCCGGCGTTACGATCATGGCCAAAAGGACATTTGCCGCCCCCGGCATGCGCGGCGGCGCTGGCCATCAATACGTGGCCTGATGTGAGGGCAGTCTCAATGACCGCGGGTGTGATTTCGTCAACCCCGTGCTCGAGGGCATACTGCTCTGCCTGTTTACGGCAGGCTTCACGCATGAAGCCAGCAGGTACCTGAGCAAGCCGGGCAAGAGCTGCCGCCTGCCAGGCTTTCGCTTTGGTTTGCGGAGGCTGAAACTCCTCGTTAACAAAACCCGCAACATGTGCCGGCAGCACGACGGTCGACTTTTCGCTTCGCGCCTTCTTTTGTGCACGAGCTCGGATGTTCTTTTTTTCGCTCTTTTCTGGAATTCGCTCAAGAAGTTCGACTGCTGCATCCGACCACGGCATCGGGCCAATGGGAGCGCTGCTCATTAATTCACCACGGTCGTCTGCCTCGACAATCTCTTTGAGAGCCTTAGTCGCGTGCGCAGGGCACAGTGTCGCAGTGACTTCTTCCACCATGCCGGCTGTAACGACGGTATGGCCGTGTTTTTCAGCTTCGCGCAAGATCGCGGTTCGAGCCATCGCCTGGGCGAACTGGGGTACGCGTTTAATGCTTTCTGTGGCTTCCACGGTCCAAGAAGTGGTGATATCGGCAACCGTATCTACCGCCGGAAGATATTCACGCTGACTTATCAGCACTGCACAATCGACATCATTCACTAGGTGTTCTGTGTTGCCTCCGATATCCAGCTCCGGATCGGCATGGACGCCGAGTTTGCCTAACACCAGTAATGCGGGCTTTACCTTGTCGATGTACTTTTGAATGGCGTCGTGGGGTTTACCGTCGAGTAATTCAGTCACCACTTCGGTAGCGCACTGCTTGGCGATGCTTTCTGCTATCGTCAGATGGCCCTGGTAAATTTTGGCCAACCCCGAGTCGATGATCTCTTCGTGCAGTTTTTCCTGCTCCTGGAAGCGGAACACCTTGCCGGCCTCCTCCGACAGCACATCTGCAATTCGATTGAACGCTACGTAGTGATAATACGGGTCGAAAGCCGCTACTATATGTAGTGGACTCTGCCAGTGGCGGGCCAGCGTTATAGCGGTGATCAAGCCACCCCAAGCGCGTGGCGAGCCATCTACTCCAACTACGATCGGCCCATTTGCGAGATTCGCTTGTGGATCCTTGATGACCAGCGTGTCTATTTGTGCGCGCCGCACTACCCGAGCGCAGACCGAACCAAGGCCCCCGCCCGGGATTGCACCAAGCCCCCGAGCTCCCATCACCAAAAGGTCGTATTTACCGCTATTTGTTTCGGCTGTTAATGCCCGGTAGTTTTTCCCTTCAAGAGCGCAACGGTGAAATTCAATATTCGCTTCATGACAGATTTTTTGCGCGTGATCCAGATAGGAATCGGTGATGATTGACAGACCACGGGTAATCAGATCGTCATGAATATCTCTTTGGCGCTCCAACTCCTGCTCTGCCCGGAATTGCTCCGGCAGGCCACCTTCCATTTGCCGAAACCGCCGGTCATGCATCATCGCAGCGTACGCGTGGCAGGCGGTTACATCCGCGCCGGCTAGTGTTGCGATGGCAGCAGCCTCAAGGGTCGCGCGGTTCGCGTGATCAGAGGCATCCACCGCCAGTAACAAACGCTGGTACCGCGGGAGGCTGATCACCTGCTCATCTAAGTTCAATGCTGATTCAGTACCCATACTCCATTGCCTCAACCAATAATGCTGCGGACTGTGTTCTTTTTCAGGCTGCCCGCCTTCTGCCGATTTACCAGCCAGGTGGAAGCCAACCAATAGAAGAAAGGCCGTCTAGTATTCGTATCAAACATAGAAATCACCCCCCGGCCTCGGTTGGCATGCCTTTCAGCTCTGCCCCGGGCACGCTACGTAAGAACTGAATTACAGTAATGATCTCCTCGCGCTGCATCATTTCCTCTATCTCATCGCCACTGCACAGTTGCCACGGGCCGCCATAGTTGCTCAATTTCTCTTGACCCTTAGGGATGGCATCCACAAGTGGTGGCACGCTCGAACCATGACAGCGCTCGCAGTGCTCGAGAAACAGCTCGTCACCGCCGATCAAACGTGTATAGGTGAGCACCGATAGCAGTTCCCCGTCACTTAATACATCGCCCCAGGGCGGCATTGTTTCGCGCCCATCTCGAATCGACGCCAATAGCTCCGGGTCGGGCTTATCCAGCCTCTCGCCGCTGGCAAAATTCGGGGCGCCTGGCAAGATCGGTACACCGTCATAGCCGTGGCACATGGCGCAGTTGGCGTGATAAATATCGCGAGCCTCATTTAAGGCTTCAATGTCACCTTTGGAGATCGCACCATCCTTGGCATAGGCCATGCCAATCCCGGAAACGTAAATAAACGCAAGCACGATCAGCCCCCCTATCAGGCGGGCGAAAGAACCCTTGCCAACTTTCGATTGAGCGGTGTGAGCGTTCAGAGGTCCTTCCGGAGGCTCTTTTTTTGCCTCACACGGGGGGCATAGCCCAAGATTGTCCGAATTCCGAAAAGAAAACGTGTTTGCAGTTCCAAAACCGCTCCGGGCAGCGCCAATTAGTCAAGTCACCCGATTTATTAGCAATATCCGTGCCAGCCCACCCTTGATGCGGTTTCGCGCAATTTGTCCTCTCTATGTAGCTTTTGGGCAATCTGCTGCATCCCTGAATAGAACGCTACGTTCACGGTATTTCCGGCCAAACCGCCGGATGAAACGAAATATTCAATGTCGACAAATGCCTGCGCCAAGCAAGCTCTGGACCACATCGGTCACTGCGCCATCGCCTGAAGGCCTCCGATATTGACGGCACCACCGACGTCGCCTTTGCCCCGCGCGATCTCAGTGCCCGGCTGCCAGCGCTAGCACCGGGGCCTTATTGCCGAAATCTAGCCGGGGCGGTTCCCGACGTCGCTGACGGGACCGGTAGGAGACGGTGTCGAGGTGCCGTCAACCGAGAACCCCTTATATGAGTAACGTGGCGTGATGACCCTCACCCACTAAATTGGTCCACCCGTTATGATAGTTCTGGGAGGACTGATAATGAGTACCAAGCGACATAAACCCGAAGAGATTGTCTCCAAGTTGCGCCAGGTTGAAGTACTGGTCGGGCAGGAGATGACCAGGATCGATGTGATCCGGGAAGTCGGCATCACCGAGCAGACCTACTACCGCTGGCGCAAGCACTATGGGAGTATGGGACGGATCAACTGAGGGACCTGAAGCGTCTTCAGAAGGAAAACGAACGGTTACGCCGTGCGGTATCTGATCTCACATTGGATAAGCTGATCCTGGCCCA
>JASMBC010000070.1 GCA_030754035.1 Arenicellales bacterium
CCCTAAAGCAAACACCCCCAGTTGATGACCGGGGGTGGGTTTGTAGGGGAGTCCGGATAGGCTAGTGAATGGCGAGCCGTTGTGTTTACGGCTATCTACCTCTAACCGTTAAATTTGTATTAGTGAATCGCCCCCAGTTTGCTAGACACTTCTCAGCCATACAAAATGGCAATAGGAGAAGTGAATATGAGCAGCAAACGATATACAGAAGAATTTAAGATTGAAGCAGTCAGGCAGGTTGTTGATCGTGGTTACAGTATTGCTGAAGTAGCCGACAGGCTCGGCACAACAACCCACAGCCTTTATGCCTGGAAGAAGAAATACGGCCCAGGTGCCTTACTTAAAGCGCCTTGCGATGTGGTAGGTTCACCAGGCAGTGAGACACTGCTTTAAAAAAGGAGAAACGCCATGTCTGAAACGAAACTTTTTCGTAAACAAGATCTGGATTTAGAGCCGGTAAACGGCATGAAAACGATCGGCCTGGTGAATGCGTCGTTTTCTGATGAACTGGGCGCCGGGATCGGCGTGTTCGAGGATTGCAGTATCCCCTGGCACATTACCTATGACGAGGTGATCTACATACTCGACGGACATTTCACGTTACGCGTTGGCGATAAAGTATTTGAAGCCGATCCAGGCGATGTGCTGTGGGTGCCGCGCGATACAAAGATTGTTTATGAGGCGCAAGAACGTGTCACATTCTTCTACAGCGTTCTTCCTGTGGGTAACGCCCCGTCGACCGCAAAGCGGATTGACTACGCATCTAAAACATAAAGAAAGTATTGGGCGCCTGATTTTTCAATATCCCTATGTGCAGCTCATGTTGCGCGGCAGGCGTGTGCTGGCGCGTCGGTCTCGTTTTGGAGCAAGCTATTCTGGCCGCAAAGATCTGCCACTTTAACTGAAAAATAACAACAGGCGGTGCCCTCACCCCGGCAGGTGACAACACTCGCAGGATTGGCTAGAATTCGGTCAGCGCCGATTTGACTGCTTTCGGGGCGCTTTATAAATACCGCTAAAAGGGGTGACAGCCCGTTTTTGCTAAAAGCAGGAGCGGGTTTTTTGTGCCTGCACGCCGCCAGTTTAAGCAACAACTTACGGGCGGGATACAAGTACGTTAAAGCGTTGGTCGGTCTATCTGCCCTGTTAGACCCACTGGCGCAACACCAGTGACAGGGCAGGAGAGAAGACGATGTCTGATGTAAAGGAGAAGTACGCTGGCGTAGGCACGCCGGTTGCCATTGACCCCAGGGACGCTCACCAGATGGTGGCGGATAATCCCCAGGCTTACCTGATCGATGTCCGTTCGACCATGGAGCACCTGATGGTGGGCCACCCGGTGGGGGCCATCCACGTGCCGTGGATCGATGAGCCCGAGTTCACGCCTGATCCGCACTTTGTGCGCAAGATTCGAGAAGTGATGCTTGGTGGCCTGCTGGGCGAGGGTGAAGAAAACCCACCACTGGTGATCCTGATCTGCCGCAGCGGTCGGCGTTCACTCGAGGCCGGCCAGGCGCTGATTGATGCCGGAATCCATAACGTCTATAACGTGGCCGCGGGCTTTGAAGGGCCGCTTAACGACAGTCATCACCGCAGTACGACTGCTGGCTGGCGCTTTGATCAGTTGCCCTGGCAGCAGTGCTGAGCGCAGGCAGTTAAGAAAATGGCCATCATCCCAACCCAAGTGCACAGCACGCTCTTGGAACCCGGACCCGAGGAATTGCAAGATGGGCACGGCCCCGTAGCGCGCCCATCAGAACGATGTACCAAGCCGGCCGTGTGGCCGGCGCGGGGTTACGTACTGGCGCGCCGAGGTGGCGCGCCGGTGTGGTCGTATCTCAAAAGCGCTCTACAGCGTGATGACTACGAGTCGCTCACCGATAGTCAGCTAAAGAACGCACACAGCGACCGCTGAGCGGCCGGCACTATCCATATCTCAGTTAACACAGTGGGTAACCCGGCGGGTAACCAAAAGCGCCTGGGCCACCTGGGGGATTATTTTGGCGCGCGCGGTCAGCGCGCCTGATGATCACAGGTACAACGCGGTTTTCCCTTACAACGACTCGCGATACTCCCCCGGGGTTTTACCCGTCCACTTCTTGAACGATCTGCCGAAATTGGCAGGCTCGGTATAGCCCAGCATAAAGGCGATCTCACCGATGCTCTTTTGTTTTTCTTCAAGGTAGCTGATGGCGAGGTCGTGACGCACTTCGCTGGTTAGTTGTTTAAAGCTGTAATCGCGTGCCTGCAGTTCGCGTTGTAGCTGGCGTATGCTGACATTGAGCTCGCGGGCAATCACAGCCTGATCAGGCCCGGACTCGGGCAGGGTTTCAATCAGCAGGCGGCGCACCTGGGTGGCGAAATCCGCCAGGGCGTCCCGATGGTTATGGTCGAAGATGTTGAGCCAGGGTTGCCCGGAGATTTTCGTCACAGGCCGAATTAGCTCTACTGGTATTTCGTGCCCTCGTTTTGCATGCCGTTAAAGTGCTTGCCAAAGAAAAGCCCGGGCGGACCCGGGCAAGTAACTCATTGGAGGGGAAGTGAGTGCATTTTGGCGCGGCACGGCTGCGCAGTCTGTGCGCACTGTCACATTAATCTCCAATTAAGAAAGGCTCGCTCGGCTTGTTAGGCTTGCGTAGGGCTGAATATGCCGCGCCTGTTTTAAGTCATTTCCAGCTTTTTTCTATAAGTGATTGATGTATTTCCAGATACTGAGATTTGATCGGAAGATATTAAAAACAAAGAGAAATTTCATATTTTTTTAATGAAATTTATGGTTTTTTTTGATAACATGGAAGTCTAGTTGTACATCCTCCTTCCTCCTCGGTTATTGGTCCCGGGTCAGCCCCGGGACTTTTTTCAGTGCTCGTTTTAAAAAGGCACCGCGTTATCGGTGGGTAATGCGCCTGTTGACGCGCGCCAGGGCTATTACACCGGGTGACTTGCCCGCGCTGGTAGGTGCACCCACAATGGTTCCACCATGAGTGCTAAACGATTACTGGTGGTGGCGCACGCCCCTTCACCCAACACCGTGCGCCTGCGCGAGGCCATTAAAGAGGGTGCCCAGTCTGTTCGATCCGAGGTTGTTGAGCTGATACTCAAGAGCCCTTTCGATACCAGCGCTGAAGATGTGATCAAAGCCCAGGCGCTGATACTTTGCACTACAGAGAACCTGGGTTACATGAGCGGCGCACTGAAAGATTTTTTCGATCGCACTTATAACTCCTGTCTTGAGCACACCGGCGGCTTGCCTTATGCGCTGTGTATCCGTGCCGGGCTCGACGGCACCGGTACCCGCCGCGCGGTCGAATCCATAACATCGGGCCTGGGCTGGCGGGCGGTACAAGAAGCACTGGTCTGTAAAGGCCAGTGGCACGAGGATTTTGTAGGCCAGTGCCGCGAGTTAGGCGCGGCCATGACAGCAGGCCTGGACGCGGGAATTTTTTAAAAGCAGCGTCCAAAGCGCCGGGGCTCGGGCAATGAAAACCCCGCCGATGACGGGGTTCGAATCTATGTTGCGCAAAGAGCTAGAGCGTCCAGTATGCGCATTACCACATCAACGCGGTGTGAGCGCTGTCGTGCGGCGCGCACCCCGTGGACGCGCATCAAACCTCCTGTTACTTGTTAGGCCGTACGGTAGGGGTGTTGTTACATCTCAAAGACAACTTCGCCTGCCTTGACCTCGGGCATTGAGGTCATAAATGGGGCCATCCGTCCCAAGATACTCTGTATCTGCGGCTGGGCGTCTTGCGCAGCGGCCTCGCTGGTATAGCGCGCAACGATCATGCCCTCACCTTCATCAACGACACAGGAGTGCACCGCTTCAAGGCCCTCAATGGCTTTGAGTTCATCACGAATACTATCAGCCATTTCCATGAATTCATCGAAGCGGGCAGCATCAAATCCATAAGTCGTTACACGATAATACATAGCTTGTCTCCGTTTTTGTGTGGGCGCTTACTGTAGCAAAACATGAATTCATTTGCGTCACGCCATATCTCTTTGGGCTAGTGGTTCTGCTTTGCCGATGGTATGTTGCACATATTCTGGCCTGCTATATTTAACTGTATGAAAGCCGTATTTATTGTTGGTGAACAACGCTCGGGCTCTAACCTGCTTCGGCTGATGCTGGCGCAGGCCGGCATTGCAGCGCCTCATCCTGCGCATCTTCTCACCCGCATGATGCCCCTGGTGGCGTCTTCTGTCGCCCGGGCGCGCTTTAAGATCGACCGGCGGTGGTTATTCTTGTGGCTGGCGTGCTAGGGTGGTTTGTGCTTGAACAGGGAACGCTCAGGTCAGGGCGATAACCCGGCGGCCCCTCACCTTTTCATTGTCGGCCACGGTGGTATCGTGGCAGCGGGTGCATTTTGTGTACTCAACATTGCGTAACTGAACGACATTTTAAGCCGGGAAAAATCTAATGCCCTCAAGTCAGATACCGCCTCATGGCGGTGAACTAAAACATCTACTGGCTTCTGAAAAAGAGGCAGAGCAACTCAAGGCCAAGGCCCTGGAGTGGGCATCGTTAACACTGTCCGAGCGCCAGGTTAACGAGCTTGAGCTGATTTTAAATGGTGGTTTTTCACCGCTTGACGGCTATATGTCCGAAGCGGATTATCGTTCGGTCTTATCAGACATGCGGTTAGCGGACGGCACGTTGTTTCCCATGCCGGTTTGCCTGGATGTCTCTTTACAATTTGCTGAAAGCCTGCAACCGGGTAACCATATTGCTTTACGCGATCATGAGGGCCTCATGCTAGCGGTGCTGGAGATCAGTGAGATCTGGCAGGCTGATATTCAACAAGAAGCCCAGTCTGTCTATGGCACAACCGCCCTCGCACATCCAGGTGTCAGGCTGTTTATGGAAAACCGACACTCTGTATGCCTGTCCGGCAAGGTCAGGGGCTTAGAGTTGCCGTCGCATTTTGATTTTGAATTTGCCCGTAATACGCCACTGGAATTACGTGAACATTTCCAGCGCATGGGCTGGACCAACGTGGTCGCCTTTACCACCAGTGAGCCGATGCATCGTTTACAGCGCCAGGTTACCCTCGATGTCGCCAGAGAACTCCAGGCCAATATTCTGATCCACCCATTACTGGGCGAGGACCAGCCAGGAGATATGAACCGTTTTGCCCGGGTGCGGGGCTACCGCGAGATTGTGCGTAAATATCCACATCAATTGGGCGTATTGTCGTTGCTGCCGTTGTCACGGCGCTCAGCCGGACCTAAAGAAGCTTTATGGCACGCGATCATCAACCAGAACTACGGGTGCTCTCACCTGATTGTTGGGCCACAACACGCATCGCCCAAAGATGTTGAAGAGGCTGGATTTTACGAGCCGTTTGCGGCCCAGCAACTGGTGTCTGCTTATCAGGACAAACTTGGGATCACCATGGTGCCCACGGATGAATACGTGTATGCGCCCTCCAGGAAAATGTTCCTGCCAAAGCAAAAGATCGGTCAATCGGGTGAAGAGGTTTTGTCTTTAACGCGCAAACAGATGCGGCAGCGCTTGCTTAAGGGAGAGTCTTTGCCTGAGTGGTTTACCTACCCGGATATTGAACGGGAGTTGGCCGCCGCTTATCCATCTCGCGA
>JASMBC010000071.1 GCA_030754035.1 Arenicellales bacterium
GCCTGCGCCTCATCAAGGCCTAAAGCTGCAAAAACTTGCTGCTGGACCGCCCTTTGATGGATACGGATTGAGCCGCCGCCAATCTCGGTGCCATTTAGCACCATGTCATAGGCGCGCGATCGCACGGCTCCTGGGTCGGTCGCCAGGTGATCCACATCTTCGATGTGCGGCGCCGTAAAAGGGTGGTGAAGCGCCACCCAGCGCCCAGCCGCGGCATCCTCTTCAAGCAGTGGAAAATCAACCACCCAAAGCGGTCGCCAGCCTGGCGTAATCAGGTCGAGATCATGACCAAGACGTATCCGAAGCGCGCTAAGCGCATCGTTGACGACCCGCTCGCGGTCTGCACCAAAAAACAGCAGATCGCCGTCTTCGGCGCCAACGCGGTCTAGTAGTTCGCTAACTACGATTTCGGGCAGGAATTTTAGTATCGGCGACTGCAGCCCGCCGATGCCATCGCTGAGTTTGTTGACCTTGATATAGGCGAGTCCACCGGCGCCGAACTGTTTAACCAACTCGGTGTAACTATCGATCTGCTGGCGACTGAGGGAGGCGCCGCCTGGAATCCGCAACACAGCTACCCGACTCCCAGGCGTACCGGCTGGGCCCGCAAATACCTTGAATTCAACCTCGGCCATCAGATCCGCCACATCGACCAGCTCCAGCGGGATACGAAGATCTGGCCGATCAGTACCAAAACGCCGAACAGACTGGGCATAAGTGAGCTTTGGAAGCGGGTCTGGCAGATCGATTTTTAAAACGCTTGAGAAGACTTCACGCATCATGCCTTCCATAGCGCTCATGACGTCTGCTTCATCAATGAAGGACATCTCGATATCAAGTTGGGTGAATTCGGGTTGACGATCAGCTCTTAAGTCTTCATCACGGAAACATCGAGCTACCTGGTAATAACGCTCGAATCCCGACACCATCAACAATTGCTTGAACAATTGCGGCGACTGGGGCAGTGCAAAAAACTGACCAGGCTGCACCCGGCTCGGCACCAGATAGTCACGTGCCCCCTCAGGGGTAGACCGGGTCAGCACCGGGGTTTCTATCTCGACAAAATCCCGCTCATCAAGATAATGGCGTAATGCCCGTATCAGGCGATGACGCAACCGCAGGTTGCGTTGCATACGTTCGCTGCGAAGATCCAGATAACGGTAACGCAAGCGCACTGCTTCACCGGTCTCGACGTCCTCGATCTGGAAAGGCAGGGGATCGGCACTATTCAAAATAGTGAGTTCCAGCCCTAATACTTCGACAGCGCCAGTCGGTAGATCTGGGTTGTGGGTACCTTCCGGGCGTAAGCGGGCTTTGCCGGTAACGCGCAGCACATACTCATTGCGTACCGTTTCGGCCAGAGCAAACTGTTCGGCCCGATCTGGATCAAACACAACTTGTACCAGGCCGCGCCGGTCACGCAGATCGATAAATATCACACCGCCGTGGTCGCGTCGGCGCTGAACCCAGCCACACAACACGACTTCACGATCAACAAAGGATTCGTCAAGCTCGCCACACAGGCAATCACGTTGTTCTGATTTCACGTTGTTTCCTGGCGCCACAGATGTCGCCCGCAAAAGCCGTCAGGCCGACTCAGAGGTGGAGGAGGAGATGCTCTTTTTTCCGGCGTCAGATTTTCCCGACGAAGAAGTCGTTTCAGACGATTTTGAAGCAGTAGAACTCTTGGATGTTGAGTCTTTGCCGCTCGCGCCAGATTTCGCTTCTTTAGAGGAGTCAGCCTTGGTGCCGTTAGTTTTCTCTTTTTGCTTGCCCGAATTTTTAAAATCGGTTTCGTACCAACCAGTGCCCTTCAAGCGAAAGGCGGCGGCCGACACCTGCTTGCGCAAAGAGGCTTCACCACACTCCGGACAAAATTTCAGCGACTCATCTGACAACTTCTGCAAAGCTTCCAGGTGATGATCGCATTGTTGACAGACATACTCGTAGATTGGCATGGGCAGATTCCAGAAAACAGGGCTAGGCTGGCTGACTCATAGCGAGCAGCAGAACCCCTAATTATACCTTCTGCTGGGACAGTACTTAAGTATCTATCTCGGATGTTTTGCTGAACAGCCTGACTTGAGCCCCAGCCAGCATCCCAGCCAGCTGGCGTCGGATCATCCACAGGCACGCAAGGGACGGCAAGACCATAACCGCGGTAATCACGAAGAAAATGCCCCAGTCGCCGTCCAGCCAGTCCACCAGAGAGCCTGAAGATGACGCGAACAGCGTCCGCCCAGCGGTACCGATTGAGGCCAGCAGGGCATACTGGGTCGCGGTGTAAGTTCGGTCGACCAGCATCGAGATAAATGCCACAAATGTCACCGTGGCAAAAGCACCGGTCAGATCATCCATCACCACGGCCAGGGCAAAAAGCCCTTCCGATTTCCCGGACCACGCCAACACCGAGAACAACAAATTGGTTAAGGCCATCAGGATTCCAGACAGGAACATCGCGCGCACCAAGCCTGCCCGGGCGGCAAAAAGCCCGCCCAACAGCGTAAAAAGCACTGTAGTCACCCAGCCGATGCCTTTGGAATAAAAAGCGATATCGGTTTTTGAAAAGCCTATTTCCTTGTAAAAAATAATCGACATGCGGCCCAGAAAAGCCTCGCCGATCTTAAAAAGGAAGATAAATCCCAACACAGCCAGGGCGATGGCAACCCCATTACGTCGGAAAAAACTCGCTAACGGAGCCACCAGCGTCCCACCCAGCCAGGCCACAAGCCCCGCAAGCAGTCCGCTGAAGTGCAGCCGCGAGCGAATCAGTGTTTCATCGTGCGATTGTGCCGCGGCACGATCTACCGGCGGTGGCTCGGACACAAACATCAAGGCGATATTGCAGACGATCACGACCATACCCAACGCCAGGAATGTGGCCTGCCAGTAGTTTGCGACGCCCGCGTTCTCAAAGGCCTGCGCAGTCGTCAGTGCAGCAACACCGCCCAGTTTATACCCGGTCCACCACCCTACGACGGCCACCGCAGCTCCTGCCGCCATCGCACTGCCTTCAGTCGAATTCACCTGTTCGATACGCAGTGCATCAATCGTGATGTCCTGAGTGGCCGAGGCGATAGCAATAACCAGTCCGATGGTGATGACCCCAGCCAATCCAGCATCCGGGTCGGATCTACTCCAGATTACCAGGCAGATCAGAATGACCGACTGCATTAAAACTATCCAGGCGCGACGGTGACCCAGCCGAGCCGTCAGCCAGGGTATGCGAATCCGGTCGATCAGCGGCGCCCACAGGAAATTGATCGCATATACCCCAAAGATCAACCCAGCCCAGCCGATCGTGCTGCGGCTGAGGCCATCTTCCTTCAGCCACAGGCTGAGAGCACTTCCAATCAGCACCCAGGGGAAACCACTGATTAGCCCCAGCAGGCCAATACGGGCCATACGCCGATCGAGGTAGATACTGAAGGTCTCAGCGAAAGACTGAGCCCCACCTTGTACCGTCTTGCCAGAGTTCATCTTAGCCTACCCCTGCCAGACGCCCTGAATAACGACACCTGAGGGCTGGGGAATAGTCATGGTTTGGCGCGCAGCCAACGGTCGCTGACCCGGTAGTCAATAATGAGTGGCGCGTGATCTGAGAACCGCTCCGCCTTGTATATATTGACGGCATGGGCCCGCGCGGCAATCAGGGGTGTGGCAATCTGGTAATCAATACGCCAGCCCACGTTCTTGGCCCAGGCTTGGCCTCGGTTCGACCACCAGGTGTACTGATCTTCGCCGGGCTCCACCTGACGAAAAACATCGATCATGCCTCCATCGGTAAACCACCAGTCCATCCACGCGCGTTCATCTGGCAAAAACCCTGAGTTCTTGCGGTTGCCCCGCCAATTCTTAAGATCGATCTCCTTGTGTGCGATGTTGATGTCGCCGCAGATAATATATTCGCGCCCGCTGGCGGCGAATTTCTTTAGCATTGGCTTCATGCGCTCCATCAACTCATATTTAAACTGCTGACGTTGATCACCGCTGGAGCCTGAAGGCAGGTATAGCGATACCACACTGAGCCGCCCGTAATCCGCCTGGACCCAGCGGCCTTCACTATCTAAATCTTCCCAGCCCAAACCCTCACGAATATGATCTGGCTTGCGCCTGCAGTACAAAGCCACCCCACTGTAACCCGGGCGCTGTGCATCCACGTAAGCGGTGGTGTAGCCGATCGGGTAAAACTGCTCGCCTGCACGCTTGGCGCTGTGGGCCCGGGTTTCCTGCAAACAGACAAAGTCTGCCTTTTGCTTTGCCAGCCACTCGAAAAATCCTTTGCGCTCTGCCGCCCGTATACCATTGACGTTAACGGTTATTATTCGCACCTGTGAAATCCTCTGAATCCGACTTTCCAATCAATGGCGCCAACCTCTAATACCGAGCATGCGTTCTTGCAGTTTGCACTCGATGCGGGGGTATTGCGCTTCGGGGAGTTTACCCTCAAATCTGGTCGGGTCAGTCCATACTTCTTTAACGCCGGCCTATTCAATAGTGGTGTGACACTGTCGACACTCGCAAGCTTCTACGCAGCAGCCCTGCACGAGACTGAGCCAGCATCTTTTATGCTATTTGGCCCGGCCTACAAGGGGATACCGCTCGCTGCAGCCACTGCGGTCGTGTTAGCGAACGAATACAAACGTGACATCCCTTTCGCATTTAACCGCAAGGAAGTAAAAGATCACGGGGAAGGCGGGCAACTCGTGGGTGCGACTATCAGCGGTAACGTCGTGATCATCGATGATGTAATTACTGCCGGCACATCCGTGCGCGAGTCGGTCGACATCATACGCGCTGCAGGCGCCACGCCCGCTGCGGTGATTATCGCTTTGGATCGAGAGGAAGCCGTCACTGAAGACGGTCGAGGTGCCATAGATTTCGTGACTGACGAGTTTGGTTTGCGGGTACATGCGCTGGCGCGGTTTTCGAACCTGATGGATTTTCTCGCGGGTAAACCAGAGCTGGCTTCCCAGCTTCAATCCCTACAGGATTACCAGGCCCACTACGGCAGCGCAAAAACCATCCGCTAACAAGCGGTCGGTAGTGCGTATCGGCTGACCATACCATTAGGGATAGGCTCAACGGCATAGAGTGAAAGACGGCCCGGCCTACTATTCCAGGGTAGGCGTGAACTCAAAGATCTGCCTCCCATTAAGGTTTGATACATTGCTATCCTTGGTGCCGAGTTACAACTGTTTTGTCAATCCTCGAGGGGCAAGCTTCCTAATTGCTCAACCAATCGGTAGAACACTTCAAAGTTGCCTCCGGCGCCGTCAAAAATCTCTGCGAAAAACCCAAGGTCATCATAGTACGACCCGATAGATGCCAACTTGGCGTTATTGAGGCTGTCATCAAACCAGTGGCCCCAGTCGCTGGCCCTGCCGAGATCACGCACCCGGTGATAGTCAGACCTCAACTGATCAAATAGGATTTCCTTTCTCTGGCGCATCTCCTCAACCCCAAGACCGCGCACATACAGAGCGCCCAATTCGGCGCGGGCTTTATGGATCAGATCGACGACAATGTCCCGCTGTAACTGAATTTTCTCAAAGCCAGCGATATCGGCCTGCTGGCCGCTGCTC
>JASMBC010000072.1 GCA_030754035.1 Arenicellales bacterium
TGCCAGAACGCCAAGGCAGGCAAAGGTGGCCAGCATGCGTTTACGCAGTCCACCGGTATCGGCCATGGCACCGAGAATCGGTGCCAGGATCACAATGATCAGACTGGCAACAGAGTTGCCCACCCCCAGGTAAAAAGTACTGTGGGTGAGAGCCACATCCTGACTCCAGTACTGCTTGAAGAAAATCGGGAAGAATCCTGCCATCACTGTGGTCGCAAAAGCAGAATTGGCCCAGTCATAAAGGGCCCAGGAGAGCGTGCGTCGGTTATCAGAAGTAATCATGGGGTTCGTCGCATGTCGCTAAGATCGCAATTTCAGTCAAGGGTGGATTGCTGGTTTGTCCAGGTTGTGCGGGAGTTGGTCAGTTTACCCTGCTTTTACTGTAGCGGTGCTGTTAGGAATCTTCGCTACGGAAGGCCGTTGGCAGGGCCCAGGGCCCATTGATGGTGCGATCCCTCACATCTGCCAAAAGCAAATTCCTATCCCTCGAGCTCAGCTTGGCGGAGCACCGCCTCGTCCGAGCACAGACAAAACTCAACTAGGGTCAATGTACCCCAGGCGTTTGGAGATTTCCAAGACCGCCTTCATCAACGGGGCAGCGTATCGCTGTACGTCGTCCAGACGGAAAAGCGGGACTGAAGCGCTGACGCTGGCGACCGGTCGATAAATGCCACATCAATGATCGTTTGCCGCGCAGCAACAGGGTCTTACGAGTTTAACGCTCCCGTTGATGACCAGCCAGGCAGGTAGCATCGGATGCCCGAAAGCAAATGGGCCTTACAGGTGGCGCTCTAACCGGTACGGAGCGTACGGCTTTATGCCGCGTCCCGGCCCAATAAGGGTTGCAGAACCCGCCAGATGTTATCCAGGATCAATGGTTGGGCGAGTGCAGACGGGTGGAGGCCATCATTCAGCATCAGCTCGGGTTTGTCGTAGACGCCCTCTAGGATAAACGGCAAAAAGCGCAGGTCGTAGCGCTCGGTCAGATCGGTGTAAACATCCTGGAACTGGCGAGTGTAAAGAGCCCCATAGTTCGGGGGAATCAGCACGCCGGCCACAACCACTCGGGCGCCAGTCGCGAGGGTTCTGCGGATGATGTTATCGAGGTTATCGTGGATCGTGGCGATGGGTGATCCCCGCAGGCCGTCATTGGCGCCAAGCTCGATGATCAAGATGCCCGGTTGCCAGGTAGCGAGCAGGCCTTCCAGTCGGTTCCGGCCACCGGCGGTGGTCTCTCCGCTGATGCTGGCATTAATCACTTGTTGTGGATAGCCCATTTGCGATAATCGTGCCTTCAGCAGCTCAGGCCAGCTATCTGCCAGCGCGATTCCGTAACCGGCACTGAGACTGTCACCGAGAATTAGAATGTTCCCTGCGACGACTTTCGTGGGCAGCAGTACCACGAACAACACTAGGACCAGTCGGATCATGGAGCCAATTGTTACAGCCAACAATCTGTCCCGGCAAGTGAAAACAGCCGACGGAGAACTGACCATACTCGATGATATTGAGTTGAGCGTCATGCCGGGTGATGCAGTGGCGATCACGGGGCCGTCGGGTTCCGGTAAATCCACCCTGCTGGGACTGCTCGCCGGTCTTGAGGATCCGAGCCGTGGCTCTATCCGGCTGTTGGGTCATGAGCTCAGCGAATTGAACCAGGATGAAAAGGCGGCACTTCGGGCGGGCAACGTGGGTTTCGTCTTCCAGGCCTTTTACCTGCTGAACGGACTGACCGCGATAGAGAACGTTGAGATCGCCTTGGAACTCGCAGGCCGCGATCACCAGCGGGAAGCCGCAGGTGAGCTACTGGAGCGAGTCGGATTGGCTGAACGGATGAACCATTATCCGCCGCAACTTTCCGGAGGAGAGCAGCAGCGTGTCGCGCTGGCGAGGGCTTTTGCGGTAAACCCGAGGGTATTGTTTGCTGATGAACCCACCGGTAATCTCGATACCGCGAGCAGCGAGCTCGTCGCGGACCTTTTCTTCGATCTTCGCCTTCAGTATGGAAGCGCCCTGTTGCTGGTGACCCACGACAGCACGCTTGCAGCGCGCTGCGACCGCATTCTGACTTTAGGTGCCGGGGGGCGGCTGCAGTCGTGACTGGTATTGTCATGACCTTGCGCGGTATACGTCGTGACTGGCGTACAGGCGGTCTGCCGGTCATTGCGCTCGCACTCAGCGTTGCGGTCTGCGCAGTCACGTCGGTGGGGGTTTTTAACGAGCGTGTTCGGCAGGCCATGCAAAGCCGGGCGGCCCAGACCCTTGGCGCCGATCTCGTTATACAGTCCCACAATGCAATGCCGCCTGAGGTGGCGCAGAAAGCCCTGTCTTTGGGGCTTGAGGTCAGTCAGCAGGTCGAGTTTCCCAGCATGATCCTGACCCGGGTCGGGACGACGCGGCTGGTGTCTGTCAAGGCGGTGGATCAGCACTATCCCCTGCGTGGATCTGCTCGAACTGCACAGCGGCCCTATGGTGATGGGGAGGTGGCAGGCATGATCCCGGGTCAGGGAGAGATCTGGGCGCATTCCCGATTGTTCAGTGAAGTCGAAATAGATGTTGGCGCGACTGTCCAACTCGGCGAACAGACCTTCCGGGCCTCGCGAGCACTGATTCTGGAGCCCGATGGTTTTAGCTCCTTCTTTCACATGGCGGCCCCCCGAGTCATGATGCGATTATCGGATTTACCGACGACGGGGCTGATTACCCCGTCAAGTCGCGCACACTACCGGACCCAGGTGGCCGGCACACGGCAGGGGCTGACATCCTTTTCACAGTGGCTGGACACGTATGAGCGCGCCGGGTTAGAGCGCCGTACGGTTAAGGACGCGCAGCCGAGCATCCGGAGCGCGCTCGATCGGGCCTCGAGTTACCTCGGGCTGGCCAGCCTGTCGGTGGTGATCGTGGCTGGGGCCGGTATATTTATCGCGGCCCTCTTTTATGCCCGGCGACAGTCGACCACGGTGGCTATCATGCGTTGCCTCGGTGCAAGCCAGCGCCGGATTCTACAGACGTTTATTCTCAGACTGGTTGTGGTGGCGTTGGTATCGTCGTTTGTCGGCGGGTTGTTAGGCTATGGCGGTCAGGCGTTTTTGTCCTCGCTTGCTGAAGAAAAACTCGGTTCGACACTTCCTCCACCGGCAATCTGGCCGATGTTATCGGGGATCGCTGTCGGACTGGTTGCAGCGGTTGGCTTTGGGCTTGCACCGCTGCTGAAGTTACCGAAGGTGTCGGTATTGGGCATCCTGCGCGGTGAAAAAGGTGTGGCACCACCATCCATGTGGGTGACCCTAGGTCTGGTGCTGCTGACCAGCGGCGGGTTGATCTTCTGGCAGGCTCAGGAGACGGTGTTGACACTGTGGGTTATGGGACTGACGCTGTGTCTGGTGGTGAGTCTCGCTGCAGGGGGATGGGTGTTGCTGTGGCTGGTTGGGCGGATCAGGGCTTCACGCCCGAGCCATCGCTACGTGATCTCGAGTCTGGGCCGTCGCCTCGGTATTGGCAGCATGCAGGTGCTCGCCTTTGGGCTGGGCATCGCCGCGCTGCTGATGGTGACGGTTATGCGGGCCGATCTGCTGGACGGCTGGATGGATACCATACCCAGTGGCACGCCCAACAGGTTTCTGATCAATGTTCAGCCGGACCAGCACAAAGCACTGCAGGAATTCTTTGTCGCAGAACAAATTTCCAGTCCCGGTTTGTTTCCGATGATCCGCGGGCGCTGGGTCCGGCACAACGGCGTACCGGTCGATCCACAGGCCTACCCCACTCTTCAGGCGCAGCGGTTTGCCGCCCGAGAGTTCAACCTGACGTCCTCAATAGATCTGCCCGATAGCAATCGCGTCGTAAGCGGATCGTGGTGGAGGGCCGGGCAACTCGGCGACAAGCTGTTATCGCTTGAGACGGAATTTGCAGAGTCACTCGGTATAAGCATTGGCGACCAGATGACTTTCCGAATTTCTGGAGTCGATCTAACCGGCCGAGTGAGCAGCTTGAGGGCGGTCGCCTGGGACAGTTTTCAGGTGAACTTTTTTGTCATCGCAACACCCGGGCTGCTCGATGGCCAGCCGAGAACATTGATCACCAGCTTTTTCATGTCTCCTGAGAAATCTGATACAGCAGCCAGGCTGGTCAGGCAGTTTCCCTCGGTCACGCTGTTTGACGTGGATAGCCTGATAGATCAGGTCCGGGAAATCATCCAGCAGGTCAGCGTCGCTGTACAGTATGTATTTCTCTTCACCCTGTTCGCCGGGATCGCTGTCCTGATCGCGGCGGTTCAGGGCAGCGCCACCGAACGGAGCAGGGATGCTGCGGTGCTGAGAGCGCTCGGCTCAAGCACTCGGCGCCTGTGGCTAGCACAGTTCTGTGAATTTGCTCTGCTCGGCGGGATAGCAGGACTGCTGGCCGCCGCGTGCGCGGTGATTATGTCCTCAATCCTGGCAAGGGAAGTGTTCGGGTTTGTACTTTCGCCGGGTTGGTCGGTATGGGGACTCGGGTGTGCAGGCGGGGCCTTGGGCATTGGCCTGGCCGGAACCGCAGCGCTTCGCCGCGTACTCCAGAGGGCACCGCTAAAGAACCTCGTTCAGAATTGAGGTCGGGTAGGTTTCCATGCTGCAGCTGCTGATCTGGAGAACGATGGTTAGCGCTTGATCCGCAACCCGGCAACTTATGACATTACCGCGGTACATGCCATTGAATTTGGCGCGGATGGTGAACCATCCGGGGGTGCAGATATCGTTTACGGGGTCGGCGTGACGCGCCTCGTGTGGAGCCGAACCTGCACCGTCAGTTGTGTGCTGCGGATCGTCGCAGAAGATTACGCTGGATCTTTCCGCTCACTGTTTTGGGTAGTTCCGGGACAAACTCGATAGCGCGGGGGTATTTATATGGTGCGGTGATCTGTTTGACGTGCGCCTGCAGCTCGGCGATCAGCTCGGCGCCCGCTTGTTGAGATTCCGGATCTGTCAGTACAACAAAAGCTTTGACGATTTCGCCCCGTTCGGCATCCGGTAGGCCCACAACAGCGCTTTCTTGTACCGCCGGGTGTGTGATCAGGGCGTTTTCCACTTCCTGGGGTCCAATCCGATAGCCTGCGGAACTGATGATGTCATCGGTTCTGCCGATGTAGAAAAAATAGCCGCCTTCATCCTGGTATACGTTGTCACCTGTTTTAAACCAATCCGATCCATCGGCTTTGAGCAATGCATCACGAGTACGTTGCGGATCGTTCCAGTAACCCAGCATCATCTGCGGGTTGGGCAGGCGGATAAGGAGTTCACCTTCGTCACCGCGTCCGCCCAGCGTACCG
>JASMBC010000073.1 GCA_030754035.1 Arenicellales bacterium
GCAACTGGACTCCGATGGGAACCTTAAAACTCGCCATACCGCTGGCACAGTGGGCCAGCAAAGCATCTTCATGTAGGGGGGCATTTTCCGCAGGGATTACGAATGCGTAGGCTCTTGTACCGGCCTGGGTATCCACCGCCACCACCTGCACTCTTTCAACCGCGGGATGCTGCTCAATATGCTGCTCAATCTCAACCGGATTGACCAGAAACCCGCCCAGTCGGATAGCGTCACCCATCCGGCCCAGAAATACAAAACCACCATCGCTTTCCGTATAGCCCAGATCCCCGCTACGTACAAATCCATCGCTGGTGAAAACTGATTCAGTGGCGGTCGCGTCGTCCAAATAACCGATCATGCGACTGGGGCCCGTCGCCTCGAGCTCACCCACCTGCCCATGGGGCAGTATCTCTTTGCTCTCAGGATCGCGTACACGTACCTGGGAATCTGTCGACGCCGGATAGCCACCGCATCGTCCACGCCGCTCGACAGATGCTAAAGGGTCCTGACGGGCATAAAGTGCCTGGATCTCACTCATGCCATACAGACCAACCAGGTTCATTCCACGATCATGAGCCCTGGCAACAATATCCTGATACAAAGGATTAAAAGCAGCATAACCGCCGGACCGAAACAGTGGAAATGGATAGGGATCGTCTGCAGCTACAAGCATCCTAGCGAACATTTCATCCGAGCCGTTACAGTGCGTAATCCGATGTGACTGCATAAGCTGAACAGCTTCATGGTCAGAAAACGCAGGCATCAACACCATCGGGCAGCCAGCTGATAAAGCTGCCATCGCGCCGGCATGTCCGAACGTACCACACAGCGGCAATACTTGGAGCAGTACAGCGTCCGGCTCGTTCCAGTCGAAAAACGAAGCCACATCATGCGCGTGGTGGCTGATACTGGCCTGACTGTGCAGAACGAACTTAGGCGCAGCCGTGGTCCCCGAGGTGGTAAAAACAACCACACCGTTTTGCGCAGTGGCTCCGTCACTGGTAAACATCTCCGACCGTGCAAGGTCGGTATAGGGCACGGAGCACTGGCTTAATAGTCGTCCCGGTAACTGAATTTCCTGCTCGCCTTCGCTGTAGGTGATGAGAAATTCAAGCTGTTCCAGATCTGTGCGATCGACCTCTGCCAAGATATCGAGGAATGCAATGTCCTTGAATGACGGCCACAGCACGAGTGCCCGGCAACCCGATCGCCCCACAATGTCGCCGACCTCACTCGAGCGATAACGGGTATTGATTGATACAGTGATTGCCCCAATCCGGGCACAGGCGATATGAAGTGTAAGGTACTGGGCAATATTCGGTAGCCAGAAACCGACCCGATCACCCAAGCCGATACCCAGCTTGAGTAAGCCACCAGCAAGACGCCGCGATTCTGCAGCAAGTTCGGCGTAAGTCCAGACCCCGCCTCTATCGATAACAGCGATTTTCTGGGGGCCTATATCAGCACGGGCATCAATCAGCTGGCTGACGGTATGCATACGATTAGCCGCCTGTATTACTCTTGAACAGCCGGTTCAGCTGCCCAAAATGCGATTCAGTTGGTCGAGACGGCATACACTAGTGTTTGTGGTAATCCGTGATCGCACCAGCCTCACTCACGTAACCAGCCTCGGTATCCGCTTCGATCTGCTCATCAGAGCGTGTTTCAGGATCGCCAAAACCCCCGCCCCCGGGCGTTTCGATGACCAGCGTTTGGTCGGCGGGGATTCGGTGCGTCTTTTTACCAATCAGCCGCTCACCGGAACCCAGATATGCCGCGCCAGCCCTGCCGTCATCCCCACCCATGCGTCCGCGGGCGGGATAGTTCAGACGGTCCCAGGTCGCCGCCGACACCAGAAACGGTTCAGAAAAAACATGCCCCACCTCTATAACCTGAGATAGACCACCACGCTGCGCACCGGCACCGCCTGAATCCGGCAGAAGCTCCTTACGGTGGAATATCAGAGGAGACTCTGTTTCAGTCACTTCGATCGGAATCGTACCCACACCGGACGGAAACGCCGTTGTGCTCATGCCATCGTACCCGGGTCCTGCGCCAATGCCGCCCAGTCCCACGTTCATCACGTTGAAGCGCGCCCCACCAGTGGCATCCTCCATGCTCGCCATCGCCAGCACCCAGATTGAACCCGCACTCTCGGCCGGTACTCGGTCAGGCAGCGCCTGTGCCAGGCACCCAAAAACAAGGTCCGGCAACATCTGCCCGATCACATGCCGTGCCGTCACGGGTGCAGGGCGCTCAGGCGCCACGCAGGAGCCTGGCTCGGCCTCTACTTCAAAGCACCCCAGTGAACCGGCATTGTTAGGGACATCCGGTGCAATAACACACTTAAGGCCAAACACAGAATAAGCGTCCGTATAACACTTGGGCGAATTGATGCCAAAGCGTGAGGCCGAGGATGACCCGCTATAGTCCAGATGAATTCTTTCCTTATCTACTGTCAAACGAGCCTCGAGTGCGATCGGCTTTTCATAGCCGTCGATTGTCATCTGCGCGCTATAAACGCCATCTGGCACGGAGTGAATCGCCTGGCGCATGGCAGTGACGGACGATTCAATGATGTGTCTAGAAAGATCATCCAGCGAATCGAGTCCGAACTCGTCAAGCATATCTGCGAAACGCGCGACACCCGCATCGTTGCAGGACAACAGCGAACGAATATCACCCATGACCTCGACCGGGTTGCGACTGTTGGCTTGAATAATACCGAGCAGGTCATCATTCAATGTACCTGCTGATCGAATCCGCATATGGGGTATAAGCACCCCTTCCTCGAACATTGAACCGGCATCGGCCGTAAACCCACGCCCACCAACATCGGTGACATGGCAGGTCGAGGCAAAAAAAGCAACGGGATCCTCATCGCGAAAAGCCGGTGTCAGCGTCACGTAGTCAAACAAGTGCCCGGTTCCCATCCAGGGATCGTTGGTTACAAAAACATCTCCCGGCTTCATCGTTTCAACCGGAAAACGCTCGAGAAAATGGCTGACGGCCATCGCCATCGTGTTCACGTGTCCGGGCGTACCCGTGACGGCCTGAGCCAGCATCTGACCTTTAAGGTCGTACACACCAGCAGACAGATCACCCGCTTCCCGCACCACTGACCCGAATGCCGTACGCAGCAGCGCCTGGGCCTGTTCCTCAACCACCGAGATCAGACGGGTCCACATCACCTGTTTATCGATTGACTGACGAGACTGATGCCCCAAGGTTGCTTTCATGACATAGCCCCCATGGCATCGGTGCTTTCTCGATCAACGACAAGTGCAAGCCCTTCGTCTACGCTGCAGGTGTATCCAGACGGTACAAATGTGACCGTTTCATCTTCCTGAACCAGTGCAGGTCCAACCAGCCAGTCACCTGGATTCAACTTGGCCCGCCAGTACAGTCCAGCATCTGCCATCACACCGTCTGCCGGGTCGTAGGTTGACCGGGTTTCGCACGGTTTGAGTAACTGCTTACGGGCAGGTTCATGCACAAACGTCACCGCAGCAGCAGGTGTCATGACTGTGACGGACCAGGAGACACACTCGACTGCAATGTCGGGCATCGTCAGACCATAAACCTGTCGATATAACGACTCAAAGTCGAGCCGGACAAGTTCCAGCATCTGGGCGGTGACTGGACCGTCGGGGAGATTGACAGACAGTTCGTGCCCCTGCCCCAGATAACGCAGGGCGACCTCTCGGGCGTGTTTGAGAGATTCGGTGCTGCTGCCGGCAACAACAATCTGGGTGGCTTCATCAAGCATCTGGTCGAGCAGTTCGATCAGCGGTGAGAGATCCTCGGTTCCGATCAAGATTCTCAGACTTCGGACAACCTGGTAAGACACCGGCGCTTGTAGAAAGCCAATAGCCGAACCCACTCCGGCACCCGGCGGTACGATTACGCGATCCATTCCCAGTTTTTCAGCGAGTCGGGCCGCGTGAAGGGGTGCGGCTCCGCCAAACGCAATCATCGTGTACTCGCCGGATTCTTTGCCCCGCTCGACGGCATGAACGCGAGCCGCATTCGCCATATTTTCTTCCACCATCTCAATCACACCTGCTGCCGGCCAGTACTCATCAAGAGCCAGCGGCTCACCAATAGCCACTGCCAATGCGGTGCGAGCAGCCTGTTCATCGAGCTGCAGCCCGCCACCTGCAAAGCGGCGGCTGTCGAGTCGGCCCAAAACCAGATCTGCGTCCGTCACCGTGGGTTCTTCGCCACCCATCCCGTAAGACACGGGTCCAGGCTTCGACCCGGCGCTGTTAGGACCCACACCGATGCGCCCCAGCGTATCAACTCGAGCGATGGACCCACCGCCTGCACCGATCTCGACCATGTCGATAACGGGAATTCGGACCGGCAACCCACTGCCTTTCATATCGCGGTACTCACGGGCCACTTCAAACGTTGCACTGCGGTCAGGTTGGCCGTTCTGAATCAGACTGATCTTTGCAGTGGTGCCCCCCATATCGAACGACAGTACATTGTCGAGTTTTCGGGCTGAAGCAAGTCGTGCAGACATGAGTGCCCCACCGGCGGGCCCGGATTCAATAAGGCGCACTGGATAACGAACCGCCTGATCCAGCGTTGTCAGTCCGCCACCCGACATCATCAGGTAGAGCGGACTGTGCAGTCCCTCGTGAATCAGAAGATTACTCAATCGATCAAGATAACCGGCCATCAGTGGCTGTACATAGGCATTTGCACAAGTCGTAGAGAAGCGTTCGTATTCGCGCATCTCTGGGCAAACGTCGCTTGAAAGACAAATGCGCACCCCGGGCAGTTCAGCCTGAAGTATTTCTGCCGCCATCTGCTCGTGCCGTCCATACGCATACGCATGAATGAAGCCGACAGCAATCGCTTCCACGCCGGCGCTCTCTAATGACTTGGCGACCTCGCGAACCGCGCCCTGATCAAGCGGCACTTGTACACGTCCATCTGCGGTCATCCGCTCAGGTACCGTATATCGTAAAGAGCGAGGCACCAGCGGCGCTGCCCGGGCAGCATTCAAATCGTAGTGAGCGAATCGCTTTTCATAACCCATCTCGAGAATGTCCCGAAATCCATCGCTGGTTAGAAATGCGGTAATGGCCCCTTTGCGCTCAATGAGAGCATTGGTCGCCAACGTGGTGCCATGAATCATTAGACTCACATCCGAAAGCAACCGTCCGGTCTTATTGAGCACCTGGTGAACCGCGGTCAGCACCCCTTGTTCAGGCGCTTGGGCTGTCGTCAATACTTTGGCGGTGGTCTGACCTTCC
>JASMBC010000074.1 GCA_030754035.1 Arenicellales bacterium
GCCTCCACCCACTCTCAGGTTGTTCGCCTGAGCACGCGACACGCTGACGGGGTGACCAACTCCAAAGGCTAAACCGTCAGGTGCTTAATGCAGGCGAATCTGCTGTCCCTGGCTTGGCCACCAGAAAGCACTGATCGAGGAAGTGATCCAGCCATTGGCGCACATCGCGTGCATAGCGGGCATGGCGCGCCAGCTGCTCAATATGCGATTGGGCGCCAGGCAACGCTAGTTTCGGCTCGCCGCGTTCAGAGGTGCACCAGCGACCGATCATTTCCCGAGTGATTTCGGGATGAAATTCAATGCCAAATACATGATCACCAAAAGAGAATGCTTGCCCGTTAAAGGCATCATTTTCCGCAAGGTGAACTGCATCCGGGGGTATCTCGAAAGTCTCTGAATGCCACTGGTAAAACACGGTGGGCTTTAAAAGAAATGGTTTTCCATCTTTGGTCGGGGACACTTCCCAATATCCTATTTCGACTAATCCATCGCCACGAGGGCCAACTTTTGCTCCAAGAACCCGGGCGAGTTCCTGAGCGCCAAGGCATATTCCCAGGGTCGGAACATCGCTGGGAATAACCACAGACTCCAGCCAGTCTAACTCGGCCCGAATTCCCGGATCGCCATCATCTGTCGCACTTTGTGGCCCGCCGAACACAACTACCGCATCATAGTCAGCAAGATCCTGAGGCAAGGGGTCTCCAACGCACGGACAACACCGATCGAGATCAAAGCCGCGCGCCATTAGCGCTTTGCCAAGTAGGCCCGGGGTCGAGGCCTGCTGGTGAACCACAGTGAGAATCTTAGTCAACACAATTAAAATTACAAAGGAGGAGCAACTGAGTTTATCGGATCAGTATGCAAATCCAAAATGGCCGAAAACATGGGACAAGAAAGTCGATTTCGGGTGAACACCCACGCCATCGAGGTTTAGCCTCCCGCAAAGACCGCAGTCTGACCGGGAGACCACTCAGGATAAGGCTAGACAATTTCAAAAAATACCTGTATATAATTACAGTACATGAGAAATAACTTTCCAAGCCAGGTGCTGCCATGAACCAGCCACTCACTGCCCGACAGTTGCAGGTACTCGAATGCATACAGGCTTTTGTCGATGCCACGGGTATGCCCCCTACCCGGGCCGAGATTGCGAAACAACTGGGTTTTCGCTCGGTCAACGCAGCCGAAGAACACCTGCGGACGCTGGCCCGCAAGGGTGCTATCGAGTTGCGATCGGGTACTTCACGCGGTATCCGGGTGCTGGCGCCGTCCGGGGTACCAGTGGTTGGCGAAGTCGCCGCTGGCAATCCAATCCTGGCAACTGAGCATATTGAGGATTACTATCCTCTGCCACCCAGGTTGTTCAGTCCCAAGGCCGACTATCTGCTGCGGGTACGCGGTATGAGCATGCGTGATGCCGGCATTCTCAACCGCGACCTGCTGGCAGTACACCGCAGCCAAGAAGCCATCAATGGTCAGATCGTCGTCGCCCGACTGGACGACGAGGTTACCGTTAAGCGGTTCCGCCGTCGCGGCAACGTGGTTACCCTGCTGCCGAAAAATCCTGACTTCACCGCTGTACGAATTGACCTGCGGCAACAGTCTCTGGTGATTGAGGGGATCGGGGTAGGTATCATACGTAACGATACGCTGCCGTGAGTCTGGAATCCTGCCTGCAGCGGCGGGATATCTGGCGTGGCTCGAAAATATCCGCGCCAGGACGTACCATCGCAACCGGTTTTACTGTGCTGGATCAGCACCTGCCAGATGGTGGTTGGCCAGTAGGCACACTGACTGAGATCCTGGTAGAGGATGCCACGTACAGCCCCTTGTGGCTGTTATTGCCGGCCCTGGCAGCACTGGCGCCACAAAGACCCTGGCAGGCCTGGATCACGCCACCGGCGATTCCTTACGCACCCGGCCTGCACCAGAATGGCTTGGACCTGTCAAAAATACTACTCATACGTACTGCCGGCCACACTGATGTATTGTGGTCAGCAGAGCAATCGCTACGCTCCCGAGCCTGTAGCGCTGTGCTTTTCTGGTCGGGCAAACTACAGCGCACAGCCACACGGCGACTGCAACTTGCAGCCGAGCATGGGCAGACACTGGGAATCTGCTTTCAAAATCACCATGGAGCAGACTCTCACAGCATGGCAGCTTTACGCCTGCACTGCCGACTCACTGCGAACGGCGTTTACATTGACATTATTAAATGTCGTGGCGGGCCATTGCGCCAAGGATTGCTGGTCCAGCGCCGAACGGCACCTACCGTATCGGTCGTGTCGACCTGATAGTGGGGGCATATCAGCAAAAAAGCGCCTCTGGAAGGAAAGTTTCTAGTAGCGGCCCATCCCTGGTACGCAGCCTACTGCCGGCTCACGCTCCTGTCGAACCAGTTGCTCGCCCTGATCACTTGTGGCTCGCTATATACCTGCCATACCTGCCACTGGAGTCGCTTGGACATAGCAACAATAGCCAGGCAATTGCAGTTTATGAACAACAGGGCCAGACACAACAAATAGTTACTCCAAACCAACAGGCAGAAAAAAACGGTGTACGCCCCGGCATGACATTAGCCGTGGCCCAGACCCTGGCGCCTGCACTCAAAGCGGTAGCCCGGGATACCGCGGCAGAAAAGGCACAGCTAACACAATTTGCGATCAAAGCAGCATGCTGGACACCCGCCATTACCGTGCTTGAAGGCGGTTTGCTGCTCGATATCGCCGGCAGTTTGCGACTTTATGGCGGCACCCAATCATTACTGGGGCAGATTCGCTCCTGGATTACCAATAAAGCTCTGCTTCCTTGTATCGCCCTGATGCCGACACCGACCAGTGCACTACTATGTGCTCATGCGGGAAAATCAATTTGCGTTAGCAGTCAAAGCAAGCTGAATGCCGCAGTGCGCACTCTGCCAGCACAGATGCTGGCAACGCATCCAAAACAGCATCGACTGCTGATGCAGCTCGGCATCAGGACTATAGGCGACCTACAGCGTCTGCCACGCAATGGCCTGGCACGGCGCCTGGGACCAGGCATAGTGGGTCGCCTGGATAAGCTGTTGAGTCAAGCTCCAGACCCACAAGCCTTTTTTACACTCCCGCCAGAATTTACACGAAGCGCTACATTACCGGCAGAAGGCGTCGAAACCCCGTTTTTGCTTCCCTTTATCGAGCGCCTGCTGGTGCGCCTGGAAAGTTATCTATGTCAACACCACATTCTGGTCGAACACCTTCACTGGTGCCTGGCCGGCGCCAAGGGCCCGCTGATGAAAATCCCGGTACAACTCACTCGGCCTTGCCGAGACACTCAACATTTATTATCTCTTTCACAGTTAGCATTTGAAACTGTGCAAACTACTAGCCCTATAACAAAGATCACACTACAGGTGCATTGCTTTACCCGGGCAACACAAATCAGCAGTGGCCTTTTTCAGGAAATGCAAAGTGATACCGACGATGGCAGCGCTCTGGTAGAACGCCTGCAGAGCCGGCTGGGGCCAGCAGCCGTACATGGCATTTGCATACAGGCTGACCATAGGCCGGAAAAAGCCTGGCACCATTGCACGCCGGGTGAAACTGGACCCCTGCCTGGCGGCGCACAACGACCCTTGTGGCTGCTTGAAGCACCTCGCCCTGTCCAGGCGAACCAGGGATTGCTGCAGCGGCTGGACTGCCGGGAGCGCATCTGCAGCGGCTGGTGGGATGACCACCCGGTGCGCCGTGATTACTACCAGGACACAACAAGTGTCAAAAAAACCTGGATTTTCCGTGACCTGAACAGCGGCCAGTGGCATCTGCATGGTATCTTCTAAGGCAATACCGACAAATCATAATCTCACTTTTATTCCCAGCCTTGCTGACTGACACTCCAACCAGAGACACCTTGCGCCGGACATTCCTGTCCCAGGCGGGCCTCGCTGATGTTGGCTTGCAGCCGTTGTGTCCGGACGCCTCTTTTCGCCGTTATTTCCGCCTGGCAACTTCTGACGGGCAATGGCTTCTGATGGATGCGCCGCCGGATTATGAAAATGTCGACGCCTTTGTACGCATAGCGAAACACCTGGCGACACTGGGATTGCGCTCACCACAGATCGGCAAAGTGGATAACGTTAACGGTTTTGCTCTGGTAGAGGATTTCGGCAACGACACTTTTACTGTACTGCTGGATGCCGGCGAGGATGAGCAGGTTCTTTATGGTTATGCAATTGATGTACTCACCACGCTGCATCAACAACCCAGAGCCGCCGACCTCGCCTTACCCGCGTATGACCTTGCTGCTTTCATGGACGAAGCCTTATTGATGGTGGACTGGTATGTCCCGTGGGTTACAAGTGCCAGGGTGGCCCGAACTGATCGACAGCGTTACCAACAGATCTGGAATGCCATATTCGAGGCATTACCACCCCCGACCACTACCTTGGTGTTGCGCGATTTCCATGTGGACAACCTGATGCGGATTCCAGGGGAATCACCCGAGGGGCAAATTGGTCTGCTGGATTTTCAGGATGCGCGGATCGGGCCAACGACCTATGACGTGGTCTCCCTGCTGGAAGATGCACGACGCGATCTAAACCCCGAACTGGTTAAGACGATGCGAAGACGTTATCTGAAGGTCATGTCGCTCGAAGATACGGAAAACTTCAATGCCTGGTACCGGGTGCTGGGCGCACAACGCCACTGCAAAGTCGCCGGCATCTTCAGCCGGCTTGCGCTGCGTGATGATAAGTCTGCGTACCTTCGACACCTCCCCCGCGTCATCACCCTGCTGCAACAGCATCTTGGCGATCCACTACTGATGCCCCTCACTCAATGGCTCGACGAAATCATTCCCCAGCGTCATGCACTTGAACCGATTGGGGAAATTCAAGACCTTCGAGAGCAACTCGGCATCACGCCACCCCGGACCACCTGAGCCGGGTCAGCCCAAAAAGGAGCAACTATGGATACGATCAGCTGGGCAGATTTTGCGCAGGTCGACCTTCGGGTTGGGACGATCATCTCGGCCGAAGTGTTCAAGGAGGCGCGCAAGCCGGCTTACATTCTGCACGTGGATTTCGGGCCAAAGATCGGTGTACGAAAATCCAGCGC
>JASMBC010000075.1 GCA_030754035.1 Arenicellales bacterium
CGGTATAGCGCCCACCCGGCGGACGCTTCAGCGTACCTGGGATCAGCAGTTGGGAGCCTACCGCAAGGACCGAGCCTCGGTGTAACCCGTTTGCCGCCAGCAGGTCATCACAATCGGTTCCAAAACGCTGGGCCACTGCGCACACGCTGTCACCTGGGCGTACCACGTAGGCCCCTCGCTGCGCCACCATGCTGCGCGGTCGGCCAGCCGGCGGTACCTGCAGTTTCTGACCAGCACGGATAACCGCTTTTGAGCCAAGGCCGTTAAGCGCAATCAGCTCAGAACAACCGGTTCGAAAGGCGGCTGCGATGCCACAAGCAGTATCACCCGAGCGTACCGTGTATTGTAAAGTACCACTGCTGCGGGTTTCTGATGGCATCATACGCAACCGCGCCACGTGGTTAGCCCAACTGCCCGAGCGCGGTGGTAAGCGCAAGCGGTAGCCATTGGGAACAAAACGCCAGCCATGCCAGACAAAACGGGTCAACGCCGGGTTTAGCGATTTCAGTTGCGCCTCACTAAGACCAAATACACTCTGGATCCGCGCAATAGACACCGGCCTTTTAAGTTTCAAGGTACGGTAAGTCAAGGGTCGACCCGGCTGAATGCCTCCAAAAAAACGCTTGGCGTTGCGGGCCACATGTCGAGCCGCCAGGAACCCTGCATAAAAATTCTTCACTGCCACCTGAAACTTGCTCGAGCGATAACGGTTGATCACCCGGATGTAATCAGGTCCGAGCTTTTTGATCGCTCGGCGCATACCATTAACACCATAGTTATACGAGGTGATCACAAATGGGCCCAGCGCACTATCAGTTACCCTCGAATGCTTGGCTTGCGCTGCCACCGTCAGAGTCTTGCGGGCATCCTTGAGATAACGCGCTGCAGCCCAGCTTGCTGCCTCAGGGTCCAGACGCTCGTCGACCGTGGCATCCAGTTCCAGCCCAAGCGTGCGTCCAGTAGCGGGCATAATCTGCCACAGCCCGGCAGCGCCAACCCGCGAGTAGGCCTTAGGGTTATAGGATGACTCCACAAACGGCAGGTACTGAATATCGCTAGGCAGGCGGGCATCTTTAAGAACCCGGCGCACCAGCGGGCCATAGGTGCCAAAGCGTCGCAATGCAGCCTGAAAACCATCACGGTTGCCAGACTGACAGCGGATATTTGTTGCCGCCTCGCGAATCTCAGCCGGTGAGCGATCTGGAAACAAAGACAACAGATGCTTACCGTAGGCGCTGCTGACCCGGTAGTTACGCTCTAACTGGCGGGCAAGGTTATGCATCTCCCCAGCAACACGCTTTTTCTGGTCCTTGATAAAAGGTGTATTGCCCTTGCGTCCACAGGCACGCCCCTTGAACACCTTGTAGACACGGTGCGGGGCACGCGCATCATGCAATACCGAATCCTGACTGTTCCAGCGGCTGTAGATATCGATCCAGAAATTCACCCGGTTCTGCAATTCGCGCGGGCAGGGAAAAGTCGTACTGCACTGCATGGTGTGCTGCTTAACCCGAACAAAAGCACGCACCGGCGGCGATGCCAGAAGACCTGTGCCGAACGCACAGATCATCAGATACAGTATTCCCCGGTTCAGCCGATCAGGCATATTATTTTCTGGGTCGAGGTGGTGGCAGATTCGCGAAACCCTCAAAAGGGCCGTACTCGAACCTAGGGGCACTTTCCAGGGCCCTATGCTATCAATTTGCGCCGCAATCGGGAATGCCCTGGGTACGCGCAGGGCTTTTTCAGTCAAAAAATAGGCGCCTTTGCTACACTTGCATCCATTGAGATCTACCTGCCTTGGGTCTAAGGCCTGTATCAGCCCCAGCCATGACACACATATCAACCAACCATATCACTGCCAGCGTAGCAAACGCACTGCAGTACATTTCTTACTATCATCCACCGGACTTTATCGAGTCCATGTCTCGGGCTTACGAGCGTGAAGCTTCAGAATCTGCAAAGAATGCGATCGGGCAGATACTGATCAACTCGCGCATGGCTGCCGAAGGCCACAGGCCGATCTGCCAGGATACCGGGATCGTCGTTGTATTCATCAAAATTGGCCAGTCGGTGGTTATTGATGGTGACATCTCTTTACAGAACGCAATCGATCAAGGCGTACGCCAGGCCTACACCGACCCCGACAATCCGCTGCGAGCTTCGGTGATATCCCCGCCAATAGGTGCAAGACGAAATACCGGGGACAATACCCCCGCCGTGGTGCATATCGAGATAGTGACCGGTGACACACTTGAGATAACGGTTGCGGCCAAAGGGGGAGGCTCGGAGAACAAGGCGCGCCTGGGTATGCTTAACCCCAGCGATGACCTGACACAGTGGGTAACCGATACCCTGCCAGGTATGGGCGCCGGCTGGTGTCCACCGGGTATCCTGGGTCTAGGTATTGGCGGTACCCCGGAAAAAGCACTGCTGCTCGCCAAAGAATCGCTGATGGCGCCCATCGATATCGACCAGATCATCGCAGATGGACCCAAGAACCCCATTGAGCAGTTACGACTGGATATTTATGAGTCGGTCAACCGTCTGGGTATTGGAGCGCAGGGGCTCGGTGGACTAACCACGGTGCTGGACGTCAAGATTCTGGAGCACCCAACGCATGCCGCCTCACTGCCGGTAGCGATGATTCCCAATTGCGCGGCAACCCGACATATCCACTTCACTCTCGATGGCAGTGGGCCGGCAAAGTTACCCATGGTTGACCTGGCAAACTGGCCACAGATCGCCGCACAAACTGGCGGACGGCGAGTTAACCTGGATACACTGACCCCAGAGGATTACCGATCCTGGCGTATCGGTGAAAATCTGCTGCTGAGCGGACATATCCTGACCGGGCGTGACGCCGCTCACAAGCGGATCGTAGACCGTATTCAAAGTGGTGAAGCGCTGCCTGAAGGCGTGGATCTTAATGGCCGGTTCATCTATTACGTTGGGCCAGTGGACCCGGTAGGTGATGAAGTCGTTGGCCCGGCCGGACCGACGACCTCCACCCGGATGGATAAGTTTACCGATACCCTGCTGGAACACACCGGTCTCGCTGGGATGATCGGCAAGGCCGAGCGTGGAGCGGCTGCGATAGAGGCAATTCGCCGCCATGGCAGCGTCTATCTGATTGCGGTGGGCGGCGCGGCCTACCTGGTTTCTCGCGCCATCCAGGCATCGCGGGTCGTGGCTTTTGAAGATCTGGGAATGGAGGCCATCTATGAGTTCGAGATCAAAGATATGCCCGTAACGGTCGCAGTCGATAGTACCGGCGCCTCGGTACATCAGGAAGGACCCCGTCTATGGCGCAAGCAAATTGAATCGTTTCCGGTACGTGTCGCCTGATAGCAGGCTAAATAAAAACACCATGCTCGCCCGACCTCGCCTTTTTACCTGCTGTACCGCAATACTCCTGGCGCTGCTCTTACCCGGACCTATCCATGCCGAGGAAAACAGCCAAGGCACATATATGGGGGCGATGGATACGACACATCCCACCTGGTTCAAGGAGAGTTTTCTAGATTTCGAAGAGGATATCACCCAGGCCGCAGCCGAAGGTAAGCGCCTGGTACTGTATTTCTGGCAAACGGGCTGCCCCTACTGCAATGCCCTGGTCGAGCACAATTTCACCCAGCGTGATATCACCCAGACGATGCGTGAGGATTTTGACCTGGTAGCGATCAATATGTGGGGCGATCGCGAAATCGTCCAGGTCGGTGGGCGAGAATTTAGCGAGAAAACTCTCGCGGGCGCACTCAAGGTGCAATACACCCCGACGTTGCTGTTCTTCGACGAGACCCGCAAGGTCATACTGCGCCTAAACGGCTATTATCCGCCGGACGATTTTCGTAAAGCGCTGGCGTATGCAGGTAACCAAGGAGAGAAGCGCGGCACCTTCACTGACTACCTGGCAAACCAGGCAGGCAGTTCGGCCGACATTGCCCTGCACACTGAAGAATTTTTTGAAGCACCGCCTTATGACCTGTCGCTACCCAGCAGGCGGGCGCTGGCCGTCTATTTCGAACAGGGTCAGTGTCGTGAGTGCGACACACTGCACCAGCGACTACTGTCACAACCGATTGTGCGCACCCAGGCCAAAAAGATGCGCGCGGTGCAGCTTGACATATTGTCTGACACGCTCTTGATCACACCGGATGGACGCAAGCTGAGTGCACGGGCATTTGCCCATGAACTGAATGTGCAATTCGCGCCCACGGTGGTATTCTTTAACGCCAAGGGCGTCGAGGTAATGCGCCTTGATGGGGCCTTTCGTACTTTTCACACCCAAGGCATTATGCGCTACATCAACGACCGCGCTTATGAGCATGAACCCAGTTTCCAACGCTACCTGGGAGCATATGTGGAACACTTGCAAGAGCAAGGTTTCGATGTTGATATTTGGAGTTACGATCAATCGGTCAGCCGCAACGGACAGCCCGTGCTGATCGACTGACAATCCACACCGCCCAGTACCAACTGTATTTATGAGGCCTCCTGATTACATCCGTGAGGATTTCTCACGCGAGCCGTTGGATCCGGCTTTGCTCGCGAGTGAGCCCATGACACAGTTCGAGTCGTGGTTTTCAGAAGCCTGCACCGTTGATCCAGAAGCGCCCAATGCCCTCAGTCTAGCCACTGCCTCTTCAGCAGGACGGCCGAGTGTACGCACGGTGTTGCTCAAACTCTACGATGAATCCGGCTTTATCTTCTTTACGAACTATGGCAGCCGCAAGGGCCGTGATCTCAGCGAGAACCCCTTCGGCTCAATGCTGTTTCCATGGACCCGCCAGGGGCGCCAGGTCATTGCCAATGGCCCGGTCACTCGTATCTCAAGCGCCGAGTCACTGAAATACTTCCTAAGCCGCAGCCGTGGCAGTCAGTTAGGCGCCTGGACATCGGCCCAAAGCAGCGTGATTTCAGCGCGATCCGTGCTCGAATCCAAGCTGTATGAAATAAAAAACAAATTCTCCCACGGAGAAGTACC
>JASMBC010000076.1 GCA_030754035.1 Arenicellales bacterium
GATCCAGACCATCGGCAAAGTAGCAACGACTATCAGTTTGATATCCGCTACCGGTTCGAATACTGAGCAGTAGTGTCAGTTGTTGGGGGCGATTTACCAGCGCTCTCCAAAGGGTCGCAGATCCAACTCGAAAGTCCACGCAGACCTGTCCTGTCGGGTCAGTGCGAAAACGCTATTCGCAATCGCATCTGGCTTCATAAAATAATCATCGGCCTTATCGGGCATGCGTGTCCGTGTGCGTTCAAGGTCAATAATGCCATCGATAATCAGGTAACCCACGTGAATCCCTTTGGGGCCAAGGTCACGGGCCATGGATTGGGCCAGGCTGCGCTGTGCCGCCTTGGCGGATGCGAAAGCCGTTGATTGGGCACCGCCACGCAGTGATGCCGTGGCCCCGATCACCATGATATTGCCTGCACCTCGCTCGCTCATGCCCGGGATCACCTGCTGGGCGCATACCAACAGGCCAAGGGTGTTAGTGGCCCAGGATGAATGCATGCCTTCAGTCGAGGTTTCCATGATCGAGGTCCACTGGCCGGCCCCAGCGTTATAAACCAGGGTGTCGACCGAGCCTGTCTGATCATGAATCTGCGAAAAAACGGCTTTGATGGCGTCGGGCTCGCGAACATCGCACACCATGGGGATCGATCCTGGAATTTCTCTGGATAATCCTTCCAGGTAATCTTGGTTGCGGGCCAACATTACGACGGTGTAGCCCTCGGCGCTGAACTGTCGACTGAGTGAGGCACCATTACCTGGCCCGACACCGGCGATGACACAGATTTTATTCATGAGACAGGCTCCTTTGCAGCGCGATAGGGGCTGGGGATATTAATGAACACTCGCTTATTGTCTGAAGCTGGATCTGACGTCAGGTGTAGCGCCTGTCAGCGCGGTAGGACGCAATATCAATAGCGGGTGTTTTTCTGGTAATCAGTGCGCTGATGATTTTGCCCGTGGTTGGGCCCATGGTTACGCCTAACTGCCCATGGCCCACCGCCAGCCAGGTATCTGCTACGCCGGGTGCCGGCCCGATGACTGGCAGGGTGTCGGGCATGAACGGGCGGGCTCCCATCCATTGCGAGCCGTGGGTATGGGTAAGCCCGGGGAAAAGATGGCGTTGGGCTTTTTCGACCAGCACCTCGGCGCGCCGGTAGTTGGGCAAGGCATCCAGTGGTGCGATCTCTATAGTACCCGCAATACGCAGCCCACTTTCTACAGGTGTATTGACAAAGCCACCACTGGCGTAAACCACGGGCCGGGAAAGGGAGACACCACTATCTGCGATATCAGTATGGTAGCCATGCAGCGGCGCCAGCGGAATACGGATACCCAGGTCAGAAAGCAAAGTGTTGGCCCAACAGCCAGCCGCAATAACCAGTTTATCGACCTCGAGCTGTGATCCGTCGAGCAGATGCAAGCACTTGGCCTTGGCTGACCCCATTTCGATACGCTTAACATCTGCGTTGATGATCTCGCCGCCCAACTCAGAAAAGTACTCAGAAAGTTCACGAGTAAGTCGTTGTGGGTCGGTGAATGAACGCCAGCCATGCGCAATCAGGCCGAACTTGCCGGTGGTATCCAGATCGGGCTCCAGGTCACGAAGCGTATCGTCATCCAGTTCAGTTATCTGGTGGCCTTCGTTAGCACGTAACTGCCAACTGAGCCGATCGGTATCGTATTGCTGGCGGCTGTCATAAAGATAGAGTACTTCGTTCTTGCCCCAGATGTTCTGTATATCAGCCGCTTCAATGACATCGTCAAAATCATTTTGCGCGTGGGCAGTAATGGCACCCAGGTGATGGCAGATCTGCGCCACCCGGCGTGCCCGGGCATTCAGTAAAAAGCGCGCCAGCCATGGCAGGGCAGTGGGCAAATGACCGGGGCGGATCGCCAGTGGGCCTTCAGGATTCAACAGCCACCCGGGCAGTTTTCCCATAACGCCCGGCTTCGCAAGAGGCACAATCTCACTGACCGCCAGCAGCGCGCAGTTGCCAAACGTTGCCTTGCCGCCGATGCTGTCACGCTCAATCAGGGTGGTGGCAATGCCTTCACGCTGCAGAGCAAGCGCGCAGGATACGCCGATGATGCCGCCGCCGATCACGGTGACTTCAGCCAATTAACGCACCCCCCGTTTACGCATAGCCTGAGTCAGTCGACCCCCTCGACAATGCGCAGGTCGCGCACGACTCCGCCATCCAGCGCTTTGAGAGCCTCCTGGTAGGCAGGTGATTCATAGGCTGCAAGCGCCTGTTCATAGCTGTCGAATTCGACCAGCACGGTTCGTTCAGCAACTGCGTCTTCTTTGGGTTGCATTTGTCCACCGCGTACCAGAAAGCGCCCGCCATTGCCTTGCACGGCCGTAGCCGCCAGCGCGACATAAGCCGCGAGCTTATCTGCATCTATGATCTCGCGGTAGGCCGACATCCAGTATCCTTTTGCCATTGTTGTATCTCCTTATCGGGTTTAGATTAAACGGAAAAACGGTTGTTGTATGTTCATGACTTTATCAGCACTACATGAGTGCCAAGGCGGGTTTTACCGAATAGGCTTTCATGCCTGGGTAATTTCAGTCAGCGCCTCAAGCAGTGTCAGTACTTCAGCCTTAGTGTTGTAGTGACAAAAAGAGGTTCGGATACAACTGTCCATCTCCAGGGGGTCAAGAATATTCCCCGAAAAATAATCCGCCTTGCGCACGTGGGTTCTGATACCGCGCTGGTTCAGCGCATTGACTACCTCGGCTGATGGAATACCTGCAAAGGCATACGACACCAGGCCTTCACGGTAGGGGTTGTCCGGGCCGCCTACAATATAAGCGCCCGGCAGGGTCCGGATTCCGGGTTGGCCGTCGGCTCCGTTGATCGCAATATCCACAAGATGGGCTTCCTGGGCCATCATGGCGTTGCCGGCAGCTTCAAGCCGTGCACGTCGGTCCGACAAGTCGCTGACCTGACTGCCGAGCCAATCAAGGTATTTGACGACTTCACTGAAGGTTGCAAACGCGCCCGTGTCGCGTGTGCCCAGCTCCCAGAAATCATCTGCTGTGCCGTCGAGCTTCTCATGAGGCAGGGTGCTCATGCGGGGCGAGGCCCAGCCCACACCGTAATTGTGCCGGGAGAATACCTTATAGCCGGACAGGGCGCACCCATCCACACCGCAGGCGCCCATATCCATTACGCCATGGGCCGCGTGCTGGATGCTGTCTACGATAATGAAGCACTGCGGCGCCACGGTGCGGATGGCCCGTGCCACCGCTTGCACATCGATTGCCATGCCCGTGACGGGGCTGGTCTGAATGATGGTGGCAACACGTGTATCAGAGTTGATCTGCTGCAGGTAGTCCTGTGCAGTCACCAGTGTCTGGGTTTTCTCATGGGCAATATTGATATTTTCCTTGCCTGCGACGGGACACCACTTACTGCGCGCGCTGGCCGTAGCCGGATGCTCCAGGGTGCTGCCAACCACGTTGCCGCCTTGAGGAGATCCCAGGATCGCTGCACGGACCAGGCGAAAGAGTACTTCGGTACCGCTCTCTCCGGTAAACACCACACCATCATCAACGCCAAAGAATGTTTTCATGTCCTCGCGTGCGGCAGCGATGATGCGCACCAGTTCACGCGAGGCGGGGTTATCACGGCCCTGGTTATCGGGAATGGCTGACAGCGCCGTATTCACCTTCACAACCGATTTCAGGGTCAGCGAACCCCCGGCATTCTCAAAGAAGATACGTGGGCCCTGGTAGGGGCAGTTATCGACGTGATGAAAGCGGCTTCGAATCTCGTCGAGAAGAACTGGATCAAGCATGGATGGATGGGCTCTGGTTATCTGGGTGTGGCGCAGCATTGATATAGCACGCCCTTAAATATCACTGTAGTCGGGAAAGTGCCGCCTGAGTAGCGGGCCGCTCCAAAATTCGGTCGCGGTGGGCCAGAATGACTGAGGCCAGGGCGACGCTTTTAGGGGCGACGAATATCTTGAGCATATTGGGTGGCTTGAAGGCTGACTGAGGGCGGGATCTTGCACCAAAGATGCCTTAGTGTATCGTGCAGCGATTCAACTAAGGCGAACAATTTCTTCATACGGTTCTGCGAGGGCATCCGCCAGAGACCGGCAGCCTTACACCGAATCCAGAAATTGACGGGTCCGAAGTGGTTTGTTGTTATTATCCGCTGTCTTGTTATTAGGAGTAATGCATGAGTTTCAAGGGTACTGAGCGCTATGTCGCGACCGAAGATCTTTCTTTGGCGGTTAACGCCGCGGTCACACTTGAGCGGCCGCTATTAATCAAGGGGGAGCCCGGAACGGGCAAAACTATGCTGGCTGAGGAGGTGGCTTTAGCTCTGGGCAAGCCCTTGATTCGCTGGCATATCAAGTCAACCAGCAAGGCGCAGCAGGGACTCTATGAGTACGATGCCGTCTCGCGGTTGCGCGATTCACAGCTGGGCGATGGTCGCGTGGGGGAGATCAGCAACTATATCCGCCCCGGCAAGTTGTGGGAGGCCTTTACTGCGCCAGAGCAGGTGGTTCTTCTGATTGACGAGATTGACAAGGCAGATATCGAGTTTCCTAATGATTTATTGCTTGAACTTGACCGAATGGAGTTTTTTGTCTATGAAACCGGCGAAACAATAGTTGCCGACCATCGCCCCATCGTGGTGATCACGAGCAATAACGAGAAAGAACTGCCGGATGCATTTTTGCGTCGCTGCTTCTTTCACTTTATTGCTTTTCCTGATCGAGTGACGATGGAAAAGATCGTCGATGTGCATTATCCAGATATTAGGCAAAATCTGATTCGCGAAGCGCTCGATGTGTTCTTCGAGGTGCGCGAGATTCCAGGTCTGAAGAAAA
>JASMBC010000077.1 GCA_030754035.1 Arenicellales bacterium
GGAGGAGGCCGGCATGCCCGATGCTTTTTTGGCGTGTCGGGTCGATCTTCGTGTCGAGAGTGAGATCGTGGGGTTTTTCGATACGGTGGGTAAGCGCTGGCAGGGCGTGCATGTGCTGGTCAATAACGCGGGCCTGGGTTTTGCCGGTGATCTTGCCTCGCAGGATCCTGGCCAGTGGCGCGAGATGTTTGAGGTTAACGTGCTGGCACTTTGCATCTGCACGCAACAAGCCCTCGCCCAGATGCAAGAACACCATGATGAGAGTCATATTATTCATATCGGTTCCATGAGTGGGCACCGGGTGCCCCCAGGAGCTAACGGGGCCTATTGCGCCACCAAGTTTGCGGTGCGCGCGCTTACCGAGTCGTTACGCCAGGAGATGCATACCGCTAAGCGCCCGGTGCGGGTGACGACCATTAGCCCGGGCCTGGTCGAGACGGGCTTTGCCTCCAATTACGCCGGCAGTACCGATGCGGCAGCAAAAACCTACGGTGCGCTTAAGTGTCTGCAAAGCGAAGACGTCGCCAGTGCGGTTCTCTATGCGCTGGCCCAGCCTGATCATATGCAGATACACGATATCCTGCTACGGCCAAAAGAGCAGGGCAGTTAAGGAGCCTGGCAGACAACCGGCAACAACAGCGCGCAAGGATCATCTTATGAGTGAGGTTTTCAAATCCACTGATCAGGCACGCTCTTTGCTTTTGCCAAAGTTGGGCTCACTATTGCAAAAGACGGATGAGATACCATGGCAGGATTGCGGTGCGCCCGGTTTCTGGGCCAAGTCCCTTGTTGAGGACGCCGCTGCCGGCGTGCGCACCTGGCTGATGAAGGTAGATGCCGGCGCGTTCTCGGATATGCACGCCCACAGTGAATACGAGCAGATCTATGTGCTTGCAGGGTCTTTTTACGATCAGGATGGCCGTTATGGCCCTGGGGATTTTATTGTGCGGGCGCCCGGCGCGATGCACACTGCCGGCAGCGACGATGGCACCACGGTATTGCTGTTTTACTCTGCGGTGACTGATGAGCCCGGATAATGGATCAAAAAGGGGTTTGCGTTACTAAATCCGGTTTGCCAGGGCTGATGCTTCGCTGATAGCCACCTCCACGGTGCGCGGTGCACGACAATCCCCTATGGAGAAGACTTCCACAGCGGCATCGTTCCAGCCATGAATAAGCTCATCGTTAACGCGGCATCCCGACCAGTCGACGATAAGATGGATACCCTCCCGTTTGCTGAGCCGGTCATCGAAGACATTGCGCAGTACCACGGTATCGGCGTTTACGGATTCAATAACGTGCGCCGCCGTGAAGATGCAGTTGCGTTCGCCCAGCCGGTGGTACCAGGCTGCACGGTTAGTCGGATCAAGATCAGCGGCAACGGCGATATCTGAGGTCACAATTTCGGTTGCGATGCCCTGATGCAACAGCACTTCGCCGGCGACCAGGCCTGCCTGGCCGCGGCCCTCGCTAAGCACCAATGTCTTGGCAGCACTCACCGGTGCGCCGCACAAAAGCTCATGCACTGAGATCATCTGCATTGATCCGTCGCCGGCAAAGCTGCGGCAGGCATCGAGTGCGCCGGTGGCAATCACGACCACCTCGGCATCAAGATCAACAATGTTCTGCCGGGCCATCGGGCGATTGAGCATCAGGGGAACACCCAGTCTTTCCAACTCGTCCACACGCCAGTCGATGATGCGGGCCAACTCCCCGGTAGAAGGCGCACTGGCCCACAGCGCCAGCTGGCCACCGGGCCTGTTGGCCGCATCGAAAACCTGCACCGTGTGACCGCGCTCAGCGCAGATACGCGCGCATTCCAGCCCCGCAGGCCCTGCGCCGATTACGCTCACCTTTTTTGAGGTCTTCGTTGGTGACAGCGCTACGCCTGGCGTGGCTACAGTGGGGTTTTGAATACAGCGAATGGGTTTGCCGGCATAGCGGTTGGCAATGCAGACATTGGCGCCCACGCAGATCCGGATACTGGCCTCAAGGTGGCCGCGAATTTTGGGCAGAATCTGCGGGTCACAGATATGCGCGCGAGTCATGCCGACCATATCGGCCTGACCATGGGCAATAATGTGTTCCGCATGGGCGGGGTCGACAATCCGGCCCACCGCAAACACCGGCAGGTTAACTACCTCGCGTATTGCGCCGGCAAGATGCACAAAGATGCCGTGGCGGGTAGGCGTAGGCGCCCAGTGACGGCTACGACCCAGGTGCGTAATATTGGTATGGGCAATGATGTTGAGATAATCGATCAGGCCCGTATCTGCTATTTGTTTGCAGATGATTTTCATCTGCTCAAGATCCAGCGCGCCGGGCTCAAACTCGTCTCCCGGCAGGCGCAGCCCCAGCACATGATCCCGACCCAGTGCTCCGCGAACGGCCTCCAGCAATTCCATTAAAAAGCGCAGGCGGTTCTTAAGTGCACCACCGTACTTATCTGTGCGGTGGTTGGTTAAAGGCGAGAGAAAAGCCTGGGGTAAAAAGCCGAATGCACCCAGTATCTCCACACCGTCCATGCCGCCGGCAGCCGCTCTTTTGGCGCCTTGAGCATGGGCATCAATCACTTCATGAATCTCATCCAGCGTCATCTCGTGGGCAATATTGCCGTTGATCTCCGAGCGCACGGGTGAGGCTGCCCAACTTTCGAGACCTGGCTGGTTGATCAGCACGGTGCCCCCACTATGTGCCAGTTGTGCCAGGATACGACCCCCTTTTGCGTGAACCGCATCGCTTAATGCACGGTACCCCGGCACGATATCGTTGTTGAGGTTCCAAAGTGCATCGGAGTTCACCCCTAAAAGGCCGGATTCATGCACCGGGGTGCCACCGGTGATCTGCAGACCCACCCCATTGTGTGCGTAGTTGCGGTGATAGGCGATGTACTGCTGAGCGGGTTTATTGTCTTTGGCAAAGCCCGGGACATGGGCTGAGACCAGCACGCGGTTGCGTACTTCGATGGGGCCGATTTGCAGGGGGCTCAACAGGTGCTTGAAAGCGCTCATAGGCGAGGCCGGGCGGGTGTGTATTGCACGCTATTGTGCGTGTAGGTAATCACAGACTCGAATAAAAGGTGTGACTGGCGGATATATGGTCCGCTGCTTGTGCTTGTATACCAGAGAGAGCCCGAACAATCGGACTGATGTTTGCATGTTTCGTATCAAAGGTAGCATCTTGGGAAGGCAATACAGTAGGTATCTAAATCACTACTGGTCTGAAACTGCGCTCACACTGCAATACCAAGTATTTTATCGGCAGAGCCGCTAAAAGAGGTATGTGGGCGGGAGAGTTTGTCGCTCCGTGGGATTGGCGAAAGGGAAAGAGATTAGATCAGGAAGAGACTCCTATTGCCTGTTGTAAGATATGCAAGAAAGGTAAGGCCTGTGGGAACTCTTGTATCAAAAAGACTTACAACTGCTCTAAACCTGAACCGCCCCGGGTATTCCGGAGACTCGGTTGTTTGAGTCAGGCGACCATCGCCGACTCTTCAAGTTGTCGATAATACATCGTTTCATATTCAGCTGGCGGGATGTCTCCAATCGGCTCTAGCAATCGACGATTATTGAACCAATCAACCCATTCCAACGTTGCGTATTCGATCGCTTCAATATTCTTCCACGGTCCTCGACGACGGATAACTTCGGTCTTGTAAAGACCATTGATCGTTTCAGCCAGGGCATTGTCGTATGAGTCTCCAACACTGCCCACTGAGGCATTGATTTGTGCTTCAGCGAGACGCTCAGTGTAACGAATCGATAAGTATTGACTACCCCGGTCACTATGGTGAACCAAGCCATCCGTACCAGTGCGTGACCACAACGCCTGCTCAAGTGCATCGAGCACCAGATCGGTATGCAGCGATCGGCTGACTCGCCATCCGACGATACGCCGGGCAAAGACATCAATGATAAAAGCCACGTAAACGAAGCCACTCCAGGTCGCCACGAAGGTAATATCAGCGACCCACAACTGGTTAGGACGCGTTGCCGTAAATTCCCGGTTCACCAGATCGAAGGGGCGCATCAATGCATCATCCACGATCGTCGTCCAGCATTTGGCACCCCGCATAACGCCTTGTATTCCCAATCTTTTCATCAGACGCTCTACCGTACAGCGTGCAACATCAATATGCTCTCGATTAAGCTGTCGCCAGACTTTACGGGCACCGTAGACCTTGAAATTCTCTGTCCAGACTCGCTCGATTTCCGACTCGAGCCGTCCATCACGCCTTGACCGGTACGAGCGCCTTTGTGGGGCACGTTGCTGCAATTTGTGTTGGTAATACGTCGACGGGGAGATCGGCAATACCTTGCAGATCGGCTCGACCCCGTGTGCGTCCTGATGCTCGTCAATAAAGGCGGCTAGTATTTCGGTCGGCGGTCGAGCTCCGCCTGGGCGAAAAAAGCCGATGCCTTGCGCAGGATCTCATTGGCACGTTTTAACTCGCGATTCTCACGCTTGAGCTCAAGCAGTTGCTCACGATCGGAGGTCGTCATGCCCGCGCGCTGACCTTGATCGACTTCTGTCCGCCTTACCCATTTACGCAACGTCTCTGGGGTACACCCAATCTTGCTGGCGATAGAGACCAGTGCGGCCCACTCAGATGGGTATTCACCGCGGTGGTCAAATAATAGCCGGACTGCCCGTTCCCGCACTTCCGG
>JASMBC010000078.1 GCA_030754035.1 Arenicellales bacterium
TGCGCTTGTTCGATCTATATCTGGGGCGGGTATTACTAAACCAGATACTACTGGTTCTGGGGGTGCTGGTTGGTGTGTTTGTGTTCGTTACATTCATTGACCAGGTTTCCTACCTTGGTACGGGTCAATATAGCCTGCTGGATGCGATAAAGTATGTCCTGCTAAGTACGCCACGTATCGTTTATGAGGTATTTCCGATGGCAGTGCTGGTGGGCGCCATACTCGGCCTCTCCCTGCTGGCAGTCGATTCGGAGTTGATCGTGATGCGTTCCAGTGGGATATCGATCGGTCAGATTACCGTCGCTGTACTAAAACTGGGTTTTCTGTTGGCCTTAGTAGCGCTACTGATTGGCGAGTTCATCACACCATGGAGTGAAACTCTGGCTCAGCGCGGGCGGGCACAGGCGTTGGAACGGAATATTGAACAGAAATCCAACTCTGGCTTGTGGCTGCGAGACAAAAAGACCTTCGTCAATGTTCGCGAGGTCCTGCCCGACCTGACATTACGCGATATTCGGGTTTTCGAATTTGACAGCATGAGCCAACTGCGTGCACTGGTCTATGCGGGCAAGGGCCGTTACGCCGAATCGTTCTGGGATCTTGATGACGTCAGGCAGACATTAATTGATGAACAGGGCTTTACCCAGGTCAGTGAGGCGCCAAAGGCCCGTTGGAACACTGCGGTTACGCCGCAGACGATGGCGGTATTCTTGGTGCAGCCGGACCAGTTATCTCTGCTCCAGTTGCGCCAGTACATTGCTCACCTCAGTGCTAATGTTCAGGACACGCGTAACTTTGAATTGGCTTATTGGTCGAAACTGACATTACCTCTTTCAGCGGCTGTCATGCTGTTGTTGGCGATCCCATTCGTCTTTGGCAGTATCCGCTCAGGAGGTATGGGTCGGAACCTTTTTATCGGAATCATGATCGGAATTACCTTTTTTGCCACCAGCAAGGCGTTGGGCTATATCGTGCTGGTTTATGATATGCCGCCATTGGTAGGGGCCATTTTGCCAACTGCTGCCTTCGCAGTGGCTGCAGGGATTCTCTACCGGCGGATCCCTTAAGCACCAACACAAATGGGAGGCCCGACGCTGACAGGCCTACGATGGCCACCCCTGTTATGGCTTGATTGGCTTGGATGTCAGCCCGTGATCGCGCCTGGCTCGACCAGGTCAACCATATTGTGCCCGGGCTTAAGTAGCAGATTGAGCCGTCCGATGAGCGCCCTGGAGCGGTGCGCGCCCCAGGGATGCGAGTCGATCAGCCTAGGGCAGTTTCTGGGTCGACATAGTTATAGCCCAAATCCCGCGCTACTTCTCGGCAAGTGATCTTGCCTTCATGCACGTTCAGGCCATCGCGCAAATGACGATCCTCCTTGAGGGCCTGGTGATAGCCTTTGCCTGCCAGCATCAGCACATGAGGCAAGGTGACGTTATTGAGTGCGTAGGTCGAGGTGCGCGGGACGCCGCCGGGCATATTTGCAACGCAGTAGTGCACTACATCATCGACCACGTAGGTGGGTTCAGCATGAGTTGTGGGTCGTGCAGTTTCACAGCAACCACCCTGGTCGATAGCCACATCAACGATGACGGCGCCCGGCTTCATGGACCGCACCATCTCGGCTGTGACCAGTTTGGGGGCTGCTGCGCCTGGAATCAGGACGCCACCGATTACCAGGTCGGCCTCGAGCACATGACGCTCGACCGCGTCACGGGTTGAGAATACTGTATTGGTTGAGCGACCGAACTGTTGCCAGTGCGTTTCAATGACCTCGGGGCTTCGATCGACCACCCAGACATCTGCACCCATGCCGACTGCAATATGCGTGGCGTGCGTGCCGACGACGCCGGCGCCGAGAATCACCACTTTGGCCGGGTCCACACCCGGCACTCCCCCGAGTAACATGCCAAGGCCACCGTGGGGATGCTCCAGGCAATAGGCGCCGGCCTGTATAGCCATGCGGCCGGCTACCTTGGACATGGGTGCAAGCAGAGGCAGGCCACCGCGAGGCGACGTGACGGTCTCGTAGGCGATGCAGGTCGCACCGCTGTCGACTAAGTCACGAGTTTGCTCCGGATCCGGTGCCAGGTGCAGATAGGTAAAGAGAATCTGGCCTGGGCGTAGCATGGTGCGCTCGTTAGCCTGTGGCTCTTTCACTTTGACGATCATTTCCGCGCTGGCAAAAATCTCTTGTGGGTCATCAACAATTTGCGCGCCCACTGCTCGATATTCGTCATCGCTTGCGCTGATACCTTCTCCGGCGTTGGCCTGTACCATGACCTGGTGGCCATGGGCTACGGCTTCACGCACGCTGGCTGGCGCCATGCCGACCCGGTATTCGTGGTTTTTTATTTCCTTGGGTACGCCGATTAACATTTAAGAACCTCCCGGTTAATTAAAACATAACACCTAATAGTGCCTAACTAGATTTTTAGTACAGCTGCCAGGCAATAACGCGCTCACTTTGACCCATGGGTGAGTTGCGATTTTCACAATCGCCCATGGGTTGTTCTATTGGGAGCGCATGTCGGCACGGTCAATACCTGCAACTGCTACCGGCGCCTTCATTGCATCACGGCGGAAGGGTTCGCCCAGTTCCTGGTTGAGAACCACCTCGATAAAGGTCGTGATATTGCTGTTCATCTGCTCGCTGATAGCGGTATTGAGCGCAGCCGTGAGCTCTTCCGTGGTCTCAGTTTTAACACCCTTAACCCCACAGGCTTCGGCCACCTTGGCGTATTCCACGCCTACGTTAAGTTCTGTACCAACGAAATTGTCCTGATACCATAATGTGGTGTTTCGCTTTTCAGCACCCCACTGGTAATTTCGGAATATGATCATGGTGATCGCTGGCCACTCGTTACGGCCGCAGGCGGTCATCTCGTTCATGGAGATCCCGAAAGCCCCATCTCCAGCAAAACCAACCACAGGAACATCCGGGCAGCCGATCTTGGCGCCGAGGATTGAGGGAAAACCGTAACCGCATGGGCCAAATAGGCCGGGAGCAAGATATTTTCGACCTTGTTCGAAACTCGGGTATGCGTTGCCGATGGCACAGTTGTTACCAATATCCGAAGAGATAATGGCTTCACGGGGTAGGGCTTTCATGATGGCACGCCATGCCTGGCGAGGTGACATGCGCTCAGGTTTGTCGTCCCGCGAGCGTTGGTTCCAGGTAGTGCCGGGATCATCTTCTTCGTGATCCATGCCGGCAAGTTCTGACGTCCAGTCGGACTTGCACTTTGCGATCAGATCCGCCCTTTGGGCGCGTCCTTGGTCGCCTGCGTTGACGCTGAGTTGTGTAAGCAACTGTTCAGCGACTCGTCGGGCATCACCTTGGATGGCCACATCTACTTTCTTGGTTAAGCCAATGCGATCGGCGTTGATATCTACCTGTATCAGGCGTGCATCTTTAGGCCAATAGTCAATTCCGTAACCGGGTAGGGTTGAGAAGGGGTTCAGGCGCGTACCCAGCGCCAGGACGACGTCAGCCCTGGAAATAAGTTCCATTGCTGCCTTGGAGCCGTTGTAGCCCAGCGGCCCGGCAGCCAGGGGGTGTGAGCCGGGAAAGGCATCGTTGTGCTGGTAGTTGCAGCACACCGGCGCGCCCAGTCTTTCGGCAAGGGATACGGACGTTTCGATAGCACCGCTTAGCACGGCACCGGCCCCGTTGAGAATGACCGGGAAACTGGCGTCGGATAGAAGTGCCGCGGCCTTGGCAATAGCAGTCTCGCCGCCCCGAGAGCGCTCTACCTCGATAACTTGGGGCAGTTCAATATCTATAACCTGGGTCCAGTAATCGCGTGGCACATTGATTTGCGCTGGCGCCGAACCTCTTCGGGCTTTTTCGATGACACGGTTGAGCACTTCAGCGATCCGGGTTGGGTCACGAACCTCTTCCTGGTAGCAGACCAAGTCCTGGAATATGGCCATCTGCTTTACTTCCTGGAAGCCACCCTGACCTATGGTCTTGTTTGCAGCCTGGGGGGTCACCAGCAGTAACGGGGTGTGGTTCCAGTAAGCGGTCATGATTGGCGTGACGAAGTTAGTAATGCCCGGCCCGTTCTGACCTATGGCCATACTCATTTTGCCGGTCACCCGCGAATAGCCGTCGGCGCTCATTCCCGCGTTACACTCGTGGGCACAATCCCAGAACTTAATACCGGCAGCTGGGAAAAGATCTGATATCGGCATCATGGCAGAGCCAATGATCCCAAAAGAATGCTCGATCCCGTGCATTTGTAGAACTTTGACAAACGCTTCTTCAGTGCTCATTTTCATGTTTTTCTCCAGTAATCTTAAATTGCGGGAAAGCAGATCAGGATGCCGGTGGAGGTACGCCACTTGATGAGATTCTTGATCTTCGTGGCAGTTTCTACTGCCCAGTGTGGTGCCGGTACCCGCTTGCGCGCTGGGTATGTTGGACGGCGAACCATAGAACAGGTAGGCACCCGCGCATAGGGCCAGCGTGACGTCACACGGTGTGCCAGATAGGGTTTTAGAGTCTGATGCGGTTATAATCCGACCTTGTATTTTTGCCAAATAATCAATCGATGCCTACCTACGA
>JASMBC010000079.1 GCA_030754035.1 Arenicellales bacterium
CCAGCAACATCAACTTCAGGCGAAGGTTTATTACAAGCGTACCGACCTCGTTCATGACTCGCCCGCCATTTTCACGATATGACGCCACTCGAGCGCTGCCACTGGCAGGATCGAGAGTCGGTTGCCGCGCTGTACCAGGCGCATGTCGCCAAGTTTCTTCTGCGCCTTAATCGATTGCAGTGTCACGGGATTCTTGAATTTTTTCTTGAGCCGTACATCAACCATAAACCAGCGGGGGTTATCCGGGTCGCTGTCGGCATCAAAATACTTCTCGTTTGAATTAAAAGCCGTATGATCAGGATAAGCAGTACAGGCGATCTCCATGATGCCAACCACGGCGGGCTCGGCGCAGTTGGAGTGATAGAAAAACGCCAGATCACCTTTTTTCATCTGATCGCGCATGAAGTTGCGCGCCTGATAGTTGCGTATACCATCCCAGTAGTCAGTCTTGCGTTTTTGCGAGCGCAAGTGATCAATGGAATACACATCTGGCTCGCTTTTCATTAGCCAGTAGGCCATGGAATCACCCCTTCTCGTCGGCGCGCACCCGCGCGATAGCCCGGCTGGTGCCGGTCGTTTCATCTATATCGATCACCACGCCGCAGACTGAAGCCGGCCCAGAAGCTACCTCGAAGCGTTCCGGCACACGCTCGACAAAGCGTTTTAGTACGCCGGACGTCTCCATGCCGATCACCGAATTGTAACAGCCTGTCATACCGACATCGCTGATATGGGCAGTACCGCCTGGCAAGACCCGCTCATCCGCGGTGGGCACATGGGTGTGAGTACCAACCACCCCGGATACCCTGCCATCCAGATACCACCCCATAGCCACTTTCTCGCTGGTCGCCTCGGCATGAAAATCCACCAGTACCACCTTGATGTTCGCTGGCTTTTTCTCAAGGATCGCATCTGCGCAATGAAAGGGGCAATCCAGTGTCGGGTGCATAAATACCGTGCCCATAATATTCAGCACGCCGACCTGCACGCCGTTGCTACCGATGGCAACCACCCAGCCGCTGCCGGGCGTTCCCAAAGGATAGTTGTGAGGACGCAATAAACGCGGCTCGGTCTGGATCAGTTCCAGCGCTTCGCGCCTGTCCCATATATGGTTGCCCGAAGTCAGTACATCAATTTCGTTTTTCTCCAGCAGTTCTTCGAGCACCCCTGCGGTCACCCCGAAACCACCCGCGGCGTTCTCCGCATTGACAACAGTCAGTTGGGCTTCGGCCTCATCTTGTAGTTGCGGCAAAAATCGACGCAGCGCCCTGCGCCCCGCCTTGCCAACAATATCGCCGATAAAGAGTATGTTCATGTTTCAGATGCTTCGATCAATTCGCTGTCCCACGCTGAACGGGCAAAAAACCGTTTTCTGTCAAAATGCCGTCCAGCGGTATATCCCAACTATCAACCTCTAACCGTGTGACCCTCTGGAATTCGTGGGCCAACCCGATCAGCAATGGGCGGCGCCAGTGGCGACGATGACGGCATGCCGCCAGTGACGCATCATAAAACCCCCCGCCCATTCCCAGGCGGTTGCCGCCTTCATCAAAGGCGACCAATGGCATCAGCAACCAGTCCAGATTCACCGGATCGACCAAGGCCCGGCGATCATGAAAAGGCACCGGGATATCGAAGCGCCCTGCTTGTAGCGGCTCATCCGGAAAGTAGCGGGCAAAGCGCACGCGGGGACGCTGAGTACCGAAAAGTACCGGCAAATATCCTATCCGGCCCCGCGCTATCAGAGACTCGAGCGCCGGCAAGGGATCAATCTCTCCATCACTGGCAAAATAAGCGCCAAAACGCCTGCCTCCATGTATGCCTGGCAACCGAAGCAGTTGGGCGCAGAGTTTCTCTGCCGCCTGCCCTTGCTCAGTTTCAGACAATGCCCGGCGCCTGGCACGCATCTGTCGGCGTAACTGGCGCTTTTCATCTACCGTATTCATCACCATGGTCAGAAAAAGGCACCACCCGCCTGTGCCGCAGGTTCCCGGTGTACCTTGAACCTAAAGGTTCAAGTGGGGCCACTGCGGCGCCTTAAGGCTTTCCCGGATAAAACGGGACATGCACAACGGCGCCTGCAAAATGATCCCCGGTCTGTGATACAGGTTCTAAGGGATTGGCGAGAACTTGCGAACACCGCAGGCGGTGCCGTGCGTATTTTACCGGATTGCGAAAGAAAAGCGTGTACGAACTGCAGCGCAGCTCACAACCGGAGGGTTTCGCCAGGATCCGTCGCTGCGCTCACTTTCTCCCTTAGCTCACGTAAGCGCTGTAGCGCATCATCGCCTTCACCACCATCGCGGCGCAAACGCAGCAACTCGTTACTGAGATTCAAGGCAGCCAGTACCACGGTGTGCTCAAGGCCGATCACTTTGCTCTGAGACTGCACGATCTGCAGTTGCCCGTTGAGATAGTCAGCCGCTGCCTCCAGATCTTCGCGTTCACCCGGCGGGCACGCGATCGTGAATTCACGATCAAGAATCCGGACCTTGACGCTTTCCTTAGGCACGCTGCTAGGCTACCGCTACGCTAACAGAATCACGAACAGTGACGCCAGTCAAGATGGGTCTGCGCCTCGCAGCCGATCAACCACAAGATCGATCCGGCGCTTTGCCTCACGATTTCTACCGACCAACTCTTCTTTTTCGCGGGTCACTTGCTCCTCGGCTGCGCGCAGTTCTTCATTTTGGGAACGCAAATCCCCACAAGTCTCAATCAAGTGCTCCACCTGCCGGGCCAACCCTTCAATTTCGTCGCGCAAAGGTGGCGTTTGCTTATCATTCATCTTGGCCTGATCCTCCTCAGGGTATTTGGCAGGGTCTGTATTTGTCGTGATGTGCCCCGCTCAGGCAGAATCATAGAGTTCCCGGCTAATCGGGTCAACGGCGAGTTGCTTCGCGCAGGCTTGATATAATTGCTGATCACCCCCTAGCCTTTTGCGATCTACCATGACTTCTCCTCCCGAGCTGAAGCTGGACGGAGCTTTCTACCAGCACTTCCAGACCCTGCTCGAAGACCATATTCCAGGATGCTCACCAGCTGAAGTGCACGGAATTCTGACCGGATTAACCTGTTCGGGCGAATCGCAAGTAAGCTTTGATTCGTGGCAAAACCTGCTGATGGACTCCAAAACACAAAGTTCGGACAACGAACGGATAGGCGACGCCCTCAGTGCATTGATCACCCTGATCGACCGGGCATTGCAGAGCCAGGATTTCGCCTTTCGCTTGCTGCTACCCCCGGATAGTGAGAGTGTCAGCAACCGCACACAGGCGCTGGCCCACTGGTGTCACGGCTTTACCCTCGGGTTGCGGTGGAATGGCGCCATCGAGCCCAATACGCTCGAGCCCGACGCCGCCGAAGCTATAATCGATATCGCAGATATCGCACGGGCCGATACCACCTCGGTTGCACCTGACGACGAAACAGCCCTTGCCGAGATTGAGGAATACCTACGGGTCGCGGCTCAACTGATTTTCGAAGCCACACGCCCGCCCCCAGCGGTGGCCCAACCCAAGGATTAAGGCGACCGCCATGACAACTGCCCGAGACTACGCGCAACGGCGCCAACACCTGATGAACCATCTGGGCGATGGCATTGCCGTGATTCCGAGCGCCCCCCGGACCCGCCGCAATGGTGATGTCGAGTACCGTTATCGACCCGACAGTGATTTTTTCTACCTCACAGGCTTTACCGAACCTGAGGCAGTGGCAGTACTGGCTCCGGGACGGGCTAACGGTGAATTTCTGATTTTCTGTCGTGAGCGCGATCCAGTACAGGAAATGTGGAATGGCGGACGAGTCGGACTCGAGGGCGCCGTCAACATGTTTGGCGCCGATGATGCCTTCCCCTTTGAGGATATCGAGGACATTCTTCCGAGCCTGTTGGAGAACCGTTCCAGGGTCTATTGCAACCTTGGCCGCTACCCGGACTTTGACAAACAGTTGCTACGCTGGCTGAGTGATGTCAAAACCCGCCGCCGCAGCGGCGTCACCGCGCCAGGAGAACTGGTTGATCTGGGCTGCATTTTGCATGAATTACGCCTGATCAAACGTGCGCCTGAGCTTCGTGTCATGAAAAAAGCGGCAGCTATTTCGGTTAACGCTCACCGGCGGGCCATGACTCGCTGCGCACCGGGCATGCGTGAATACGAGATCGAAGCCGAGCTGGAATACGTATTTCGCCAAGGCGGCGCGCAGTATCCGGCCTACCCGTCTATCGTGGCTGGGGGTGCCAATGCCTGCGTGCTGCATTACATCGATAACCGCGATCGACTGCGCAAAGGAGATCTTCTGCTGATCGATGCGGGGGCCGAGCTGGATTGCTACTGCGCCGATATCACGCGCACTTTCCCTATCAACGGCCGCTTCAGCGCTACGCAAAAAGCGCTTTACGATATTGTCCTGGCAGCGCAACTGGCCGCGATCGACGCCGTCAAGCCGGGAGCGACTTTCAACGAACCCCATGAAGCGGCCATACGAGTC
>JASMBC010000007.1 GCA_030754035.1 Arenicellales bacterium
GTGGCCAGTCGCGGTTCTATGAACGCTATGCTGCGCAGGAGTATGTTGCCGAGTTTGCCGACGAGCTTGACATCCGCCTGATCAGCGTCGAGGAACGCCGCTACGTGCCAGCACGCGGCTGTTACTTGCCGGTGGGGCAGATCGAGCAGGAGGCCGAGGCACTGGTGCCGTTGTCGGACGGAGACCTCAAGCGCATTCTGGCGCGAGGCGAGGAAGTCCCCGAGTGGTTCAGTTTTCCCGAGGTGCTGCGACACCTGGAGCGGGTCCATCCGCCGCACAGCAAACTGGGCTTCACACTTTTTTTCACCGGCCTGTCCGGCTCGGGCAAGTCGACACTGGCACGCATCCTCCATGCCCGCCTGATCGAGAATGGTCAGCGACCCGTGACGCTGCTCGATGGCGACATCGTGCGGCGCAACCTTTCCAGAGAACTCGGTTTTTCGCGCGAGCACCGTGACCTCAACATCCGCCGCATTGGTTTTGTTGCCAACGAAATCAGCAAGAACGGTGGGGTTGCAATCTGCGCGCCGATCGCACCCTACCAGGCTACCCGGCGGGCCATTCGCCAACTAATCGCTCAATACGGGGCTTTCATCGAGATCTACCTCGCCACCCCGCTGGCAGTGTGCGAGAGTCGCGACCGCAAGGGTCTTTATGCCAAGGCGCGCGAAGGCCTGATCCCGCACTTCACCGGCATCAGCGATCCTTACCAAGAGCCGGAGCAGGCGGAACTGACCATAGACACCTCCGAACTTGCTCCCATGGAGGCGGCCCAGCGGATTCTGCTGTACCTGGTGCGCGAGGGCTTTATCGACGCGGACGCGGCCTCAGCCATCCAGTGAGTTCGTCAGTCCGGCGCTTGCCGGGCCAGCAGGGGCTTCAGAAACTGCCCGGTATAGGAACGCTTGCTGCGGGCTATGGCCTCGGGTGGGCCGGCGGCGACCTGCTGGCCGCCGCGGTGGCCGCCCTCTGGGCCAAGGTCGATGATCCAGTCGGCGGTCTTGATGACGTCCAGGTTGTGTTCGATCACCACTACCGTGTTGCCGTGATCCCGCAGCCGGTGCAGCACCTGTAGTAATTGGCGGATATCATGAAAGTGCAGGCCGGTGGTGGGCTCATCCAGTATGTACAGTGTGCGGCCCGTGTCACGTTTGGATAGTTCCCGCGCCAACTTGATGCGCTGAGCCTCACCGCCCGAGAGGGTGGTCGCACTCTGACCCAGGCCGATGTAGCCCAGCCCTACGTCGAGCAATGTATCGAGCTTGCGTTTGATCACCGGCACGGCACTGAAAAACCCGGCCGCTTCTGTCACGGTCATTGCCAGTACTTCAGCGATGGTGCGGCCCTTGTAGCGGATGTCCAGGGTCTCGCGGTTGTAGCGGGCGCCCTTGCAGGCGTCGCAGGGCACGTAGATGTCCGGCAGAAAGTGCATTTCCACCTTGATCAGGCCGTCCCCCTGGCAGGCCTCGCAGCGTCCGCCGCGCACATTGAACGAGAACCGCCCGACTTTGTAGCCGCGGGTGCGTGATTCGGGCACCGCCGCGAACAGCTCCCGGATAGGAGTAAAAAGACCCGTGTAAGTCGCTGGATTGGAGCGCGGGGTGCGGCCGATGGGGCTCTGGTCTATGTCGATGACCTTGTCGAAATGTTCCAGCCCTTCGATGGCCTGATGTGGCGCCGGCCGGTGCCGGCCGCTGTGCAGGTGGCGGGCCAGTGCCGGGTACAGGGTGTGGTTGATCAAGGTCGACTTGCCCGAGCCGGAAACGCCGGTGACACAGGTAAAAAGGCCAACCGGGATCTCAACGTCGAGGTTTTGCAGGTTGTTGCCGTGGGCGCCGCGAATGGCCAGCAACTGGTTGCTGGTTGGGGCGGTGCGCGTCGCTGGCAGTTCAATCTGCAGCTCGCCCTTGAGGTAACGGCCGGTCACGGATTCGGTGCTGGCAGCGATCGTTTCCGGCAATCCTTGTGCCACCACGCGGCCGCCGTGGATGCCGGCCCCCGGCCCGAGGTCGACCACGTGGTCGGCACTGCGGATTGCTTCCTCGTCATGCTCTACCATGACGATGGTGTTGCCCAGGTCACGCAGGTGAAACAAAGTATCGAGTAGACGCCGGTTGTCACGCTGGTGCAGGCCGATCGAGGGTTCGTCGAGGATGTACATGACCCCGACCAGGCCTGAGCCGATCTGCGAGGCCAGGCGGATGCGCTGGGCTTCGCCACCGGAGAGGGTCTCGGCGGTACGATCCAGGGCCAGGTACTCCAGTCCGACGTTGACCAGAAAGCGCAGCCGCTCACCGATCTCACGGACGATGCGCGTCGCAATCTCGCCCTGGCGGCCGGGCAGTTGCAGTTGCTCGAAGAAGTCCAGCGATTCTTCAATGGGCATGGCGGTGATTCGGTGCACGGGTTGTTCTTTGATGAAGACGTGGCGCGCTTCGGTTCGCAACCGACTGCCGCCGCAGGTCTCGCACGGTTGAGTGTTGAGGTAGCGGGCGAGTTCCTCACGAATTACGTTGGACTCGGAGTCGCGGTAGCGTCGTTCCATGTTGGGCAGCACGCCTTCGAAAGTGTGAGCCCGGCGCCGCGGCCGCCGGCCATGGGCGCGCAGGTAAGTGAACGGGATCTCGTCCTTACCGCTGCCATAGAGAATCACCTGGCGAACCTTTTTCGGCAGCCGCCGGAAGGGTAACTCGATGTCGAAGTCGTAATGGTTGGCCAGGCACCTCAGCAGTTGGAAATAAAAAGCATTGCGCCGGTCCCAGCCGGCGATGGCGCCGGCGGCAAGACTCAGGCTGTGGTCGTGCACCACCCGCTCAGGATCGAAGAACTGGCGCGCCCCCAGCCCGTCACAGTCGGGGCAGGCGCCGGCCGGGTTGTTGAACGAGAACAGGCGCGGTTCCAGTTCAGTCAGGCTGTAGCCGCAGTGGGGGCAGGCGTAACGGGCCGAGAACAGTAGATCCCGGCTCTTGCCGGCCGTGTCGGCGGACAGTACCTCGACCACGGCCAGGTCCTCGGCGATCGCAAGTGCAGTCTCGAACGACTCGGCCAGGCGTTGTTCACAGCCGCCGCGGATAACCAATCTATCCACCACTACATCGATGCTGTGTTTGCGTTTGCGGTCGAGTTCGGGAGGGACTTCCAGTTCACAGACCACGCCGTCGATGCGGGCGCGGATGAAGCCCTGGGCAAGCAGGTTGTGCAGCAGCTGCTGGTATTCGCCCTTGCGGTCCTGCACTACCGGGGCCAGCAACAGTATTCGACTGTCCTCCGGCAAGACCATGACCCGATCGACCATCTCGCTGACGGTGCTGGCAGCGAGGGTCACGCCGTGCTCGGGGCAGCGTGGTTCGCCGACCCGCGCAAACAGTAGCCGCAGATAGTCGTAAACCTCGGTGACGGTGCCGACCGTTGAGCGTGGGTTGTGCGAGGCGGATTTCTGTTCGATGCTGATTGCCGGTGACAGGCCCTCGATGAGGTCGACGTCGGGTTTTTCCATCAGCGACAGAAACTGGCGTGCGTAGGCTGACAACGACTCAACGTAACGCCGCTGGCCCTCGGCGTAGACAGTGTCAAAGGCGAGCGATGACTTACCCGAGCCTGATAGCCCGGTGATGACAATCAAACGGTCACGCGGCAGGTCCAGGTCGACGTTCTGCAGGTTGTGGGTGCGGGCGCCCCGTATCTTGATTGTGCGCATGGGCTGGGCCGTGAAATGGGCAAACCGCTAATATTACGTGGCTTGCCAGGATATGTTCAAAGTCTTTTCGGGCTCATGGCGCTGCTCCAGCCCAGCGTCGGCGCTGCAAGACCCTGCGGTGCAGCCGACCCGGCAGCGGTTCCGCCAGCTGCTGCCCAAACAACTGCCGGAATCGACGGTATACTTGATCAACGAGGAGCCGCGTCGCTGCTAACGCTGCTGCTGGGCGGGTCGGACCGGGGTCGCAGGCGTGTTTCCGGCCGGCCCAAACGGGGCTCCGGGTAATAACAATAGCGGAGAGAACAATGGCTAGAGGCGTGAACAAGGCGATCATCGTGGGTAACCTGGGCCGGGATCCGGAGGTACGCTACTCGGCCAACGGCAACGCGATTGCTAACGTGACTATCGCGACCACCGAGAGCTGGAAGGATCGCCAGTCGGGCGAACGCCAGGAAAAAACCGAGTGGCACCGGGTGGTGTTTTTCTCCCGGCTGGCCGAGATCGCCGGTGAGTACCTGAAGAAAGGCTCGCAGGTCTACATCGAGGGCCGCCTGCAGACGCGCAAGTGGGAAGACCGCGAGGGTAATGAACGCTACACCACCGAAATCGTCGCCAGCGACATGCAGATGCTCGGTGGCCGTGGTGGTGGGGGTGCTGGTGACACACAGGGTGCACCGGCCGATAATTTTGCCGCTGACAGCGGCTCGCCCAGCAAGGCGCAGGACGGCGACTTCGACGATGACATTCCGTTCTGAGCCGAGCGGCGGGCAGGACCCTGCCGCCAGCGATGGTGCCTTGGTCTCGCCTCAGGCGTCCGGATCGAGTATCTGCAGTTTGAAAAAATACGAAATACGAGTAGAGCGTTTAGGAGAGGTTTGGGACTCACTCTATTGGTGAGTTTCCCATTAGCATTAATCGGCCGAGGATATGACCGAAGGAAAACCATTGGCGGATACCTTTCCCAGATTATTGCGGGAACGGGTCCGTGAGTCCGGTGATCGGCCGGCCGTACGGGAAAAGAAATACGGCATCTGGCAGACCTGGACCTGGCGCGAGTACGATCTCGTAATCCGTATATTCGCTCTGGGACTTGCCGAGATTGGTTTTAGCCGCGGCGATAAGCTGGTTCTCATAGGAGACAATCGACCGCGCTTGTATGCTGCGATGGCATCTGTGCAGTGCCTCGGTGGGATTCCGGTGCCGGCTTATCAGGATTCGGCGGCTGGTGAGATTCAATACGTGGTTGAGCACGCGGAAGCGCGCTTCATTCTTGCAGAGGATCAGGAGCAGGTCGACAAAGCTCTGGAGATTCGGGAGCAGTGCCCGTTCGTTCAGGCCATTATCTATGATGAGCCAAGAGGCCTGCGAGACTACGATTCCGAGCTTGTCTTGAGTTTCGATAGCATAGAAGAGCGCGGGCGGCAATTCGCGAAGCGTGATCCCGGGTTTCTCGATCAGGAGATAGATAAGGGCTCGGGTGACCATACCGCTGTCATTCTTTACACCTCTGGCACAACCGGCACACCCAAGGGTGTCGTGTTAAGTCACAATAATCTCATCATCACTTCTCGCCACGCGGTCAAGTTCGACCGCATAGATGAGCATGTAAACGGCCTGTCTTACCTGCCGATGGCTTGGGTTGGAGATAATATTTTTTCTTTTGCGGAGGCGTTTGTTGCTGGCTTTTGCATCAATTGTCCGGAAAGCAGCGCCACCGTTATGCAAGACATGCGGGAGATTGGTCCCACGTTCTTTTTTGGGCCACCCAGAATCTTCGAGAACCTGTTGACCATGGTAATGATCCGGATGGAGGATGCCGGATGGATCAAGCGGACCATGTTTCACTACTTCATGGGGGTTGCCCGTCGGGCGGGCGGGCGTATCCTGGATCACCAGAGGGTTTCTGTATTGGATCGTCTGTTGTACGGCCTTGGGCAGGTCCTGGTATATGGCCCCTTGAAAAATACCCTTGGGATGGGTCGAATTCGCATCGCTTACACGGCAGGGGAAGCTATCGGCCCTGAAATTTTCGAGTTTTTTCGATCACTGGGCATTAATCTAAAACAGCTTTATGGCCAGACCGAGGCGGCAGTGTTTATCACCATGCAGCCCGATGGCGAAGTCCGCTCCGAAACAGTGGGCACTCCTGCTCCCGAGGTGGAACTGCAGATTGCAGACAATGATGAAGTGCATTACCGCAGCCCCGGGGTCTTTTTGGAATACTACAAAAATCCCGAGGCGACGGCCGAGACCAAGACCGTAGATGGCTGGGTCAAGACTGGGGATGCCGGGTATGTCGACGACGAAGGACATCTTCGGATCATCGACCGGGCTAAGGATGTCGGCAAGCTGAATGATGGGTCGATGTTTGCTCCCAAGTATATTGAGAACAAGCTCAAGTTCTTCCAGTACATTAAGGAAGTAGTAGCTTTTGGTGATCAGCAGGATTACGCAGCGGCACTGATCAATATTGACCTGGAAGCTGTCAGTAACTGGGCCGAACGAAATAACATCACCTATGGCAGTTATCAGGAGATCGCAGCTCACCAGCAGGTTAGTGGCCTGATTGAGGACTGCATAGCAAAGGTCAATAAAGACCTTGCTGGCGATTCCCATCTTCGCTCATCGCAGATTCAACGATTTATTATTCTGCACAAAGAACTCGATGCCGATGATGGGGAATTGACCCGTACCCGAAAAGTGCGCCGGCGCTTTATCAGGGAAAAATACGCCTTGTTGATTGACGCGCTGTACTCAGATCAGCAACATGTCGCGATCGAATCGGAGGTTACCTTTGAGGACGGTAGCAAGGGTGCGGTCAGCGCAAACCTGCAAGTTTTCAATCTGCAAACTTTGCAGTCAACCAATGAGCCGATGGCTGCAGCAAGTTGACGGAATCCAGATATGACTGAGCAGCAAGCCGGCAGCGTAGTATTAAGCTTTGATAATGTAAGCATCTCGTTTGGTGCGGTCACGGCGTTGTCTGGGGTGAGTTTCGAGATCCAAGAGCACGAAATTGTCGCCATCATCGGGCCCAACGGGGCCGGTAAAACCACCGCGCTTAATGTCATCAACGGGGTATACGAACCCACCGGCGGCACCATCAGTTACAAAGGTGAGGTCAGAAAACGTATGCGCCCGCATCAGGCTGCAGTGCAGGGAATTGCCCGGACCTTTCAGAATGTGGCCTTGTTCAAGGGTATGAGCACCCTGGACAACATCATGACCGGCCGCAATCTCAAGATGAAATCGAATCTGCTTATGCAAGGCTTGTATTGGGGTCCTGCACAGCGTGAAGAAATCGAACATCGTCAAGTTGTGGAAAAAATTATTGATTTTCTTGAGATTGAGTCAGTGCGCAAGACGACCGTTGGGCGGTTGCCTTTTGGCCTGCAAAAGCGTGTTGAGTTGGGCCGGGCATTGGCCGCCGAGCCGGAGATTCTGTTGCTGGACGAGCCCATGGCAGGTATGAATCTCGAAGAAAAGCAGGATATGTGCCGATTCATACTGGATGTTAACGACGACCTGGGTACTACAATCGTGCTGATTGAGCACGACATGAGCGTAGTCATGGACATCTCTGATCGAGTGATCGTGCTCGATTATGGGCGCAAGATCTCTGAAGGGTCACCGGACGTGGTGCGCGGTGACCAGAAGGTGATTGACGCCTATCTGGGGGTAACCCACTAAGGGTTACTGGGTGAACACACAACATGCAAACTAAGGATTAACTCGCATGCTCATGGAACTGGCTTTTGCTATCGAGGTTCTGATCGCCGGGCTTTTGTCAGGCGTGATGTACTCGCTGGTAGCGCTAGGCTTTGTGCTGATCTTCAAGGCATCAGGCGTTTTTAATTTTGCCCAGGGCGCAATGGTGCTGTTCGCTGCACTCACGTTTGTTCGGATCCTGGAGATGGGTGTTAATTTCTGGCTTGCGGTCGCGATTGCATTGGCCGTGATGATCCTACTGGCCATCATTATTGAGCGGGTCATGCTTCGGCCATTGGTGGCTCAGCCGGTGATTATTCTGTTCATGGCGACCATTGGGCTCAACTATTTTCTCGAAGGTTTGGCGCAGGGAATCTGGGATTCTCAGGTTCACGGTTTAGACATCGGCATACCGGACGTGCCCTGGATGTCGGTCTTGGAGTCGACCAACATCCTAATTAGCTTGTTTGACGTCTGGTCGGCTGTTATATGCGGGATATTGGTATTACTCCTCGCATTTTTCTTTCAAAAGGGGCGAATTGGTCGCGCCCTTCGTGCGGTGGCAGACGATAACCAGGCCGCGATGTCCGTCGGAATCCCACTACAGCTGATCTGGGCAATTGTCTGGGCTGCTGCAGGCCTCGTGGCGCTAGTAGCGGGCACACTCTGGGGTCAGAGGTTGGGAGTGCAGTTCAGCATCTCGTTGGTGGCTTTGAAGGCGTTGCCGGTGTTGATCCTCGGCGGCTTTAATTCGATAGCGGGCGCCATCATCGGTGGCCTGATCATTGGCGCCACGGAAAAGTTAGCCGAGGTCTATCTTGGCCCCATTATCGGTGGTGGAATCGAATCCTGGAGCGCTTACTTCATCGCGATGCTGTTCCTGATATTCAGGCCACAAGGCCTTTTCGGCGAAGAAATCATCGAGCGGGTATAACTGGATGCTTTATCGAGAAACCGGCCAGTTTAAAACTTCCTATAAGGGCGATATGGCGATCTTTACGATTCGTCAAGATCGCTGGGCCTTGATTGCAGTGCTGGTGTTTGTAGTTATCGGGGTACCTTTGATCGCCAGTCAACACGTGATCGCTGGTTACCTGGTTCCGTTTCTCATTTGGTCACTTGCAGCCATTGGCCTGAATATTTTGACTGGCTATACCGGCCAACTCTCGCTGGGGCACGGGGCGTTCATGGCTGTGGGTGCCTATTCCGCTTATAACCTCGCTTCGCGGGTGCCCGAATTACCGATTATTCTGGTGTTTTTGCTGGCGGGATTGATTGCTGCAGTGTTTGGCATTCTGGTTGGTAGTCCCAGTTTGCGGATCAAAGGTTTTTACTTAGCGGTGGCGACCCTGGCTGCCCAGTTTTTTGTCGAATGGGTTTTTGCGACTTACCCCTGGTTTGTAGGCGGGGCGGCGAGCATGGTAATCGATACGCCGCCGATGGATATTTTCGGGTACCGGATTAGCTCTCACCTGGATAATTACTATCTGGTCGCAGGGTTCGTAGTGGTGGGGGCTCTGTTTGCGAAGAACCTCGTTCGAAGTGAGATTGGACGGGCCTGGATGGCGATTAGGGATATGGACGTTGCCGCCGAGGTGATCGGCATCAGGCCACTCTATACCAAGTTGTCCGCCTTTGCGGTCAGCTCCTTCTACGGCGGAGTCGCTGGGGCGCTGTATGCTTTTTGCTATGTTAAGTCGGTTGACTTCACAGCCTTTGATCTGTTTGTGTCGCTGAAAGTACTTTTCATGGTCATCATCGGCGGCATGGGAAGTATTCTGGGCTGTTTCCTGGGCGCTGCTTTTATTGTGATCCTGCCGATCGTTCTCAACGAAATTGCGCATCTATTCGCTGGACAGGTGCCCTCGGCACTGCTCACTAATCTTGAGCATATGATTTTTGGCGGGCTGATCATTTTTTTCCTGATTGTCGAGCCCCATGGTCTTGCGAGATTGTGGACCACAATGAAGGAGAAACTCCGGCTCTGGCCGTTTCCGCATTAGGCGTGGTGATCCGGATTTTTTGGTTAAAGTGGTTTGTGTAAAAACGTGGTAATGTTTAACCCCTCTGGCAAATATTGGTTTGCAGGAGTGGAAATTCAAAGGAGGCAAAAGATGAAGATAAAGAAGTTGGTCGTTGCATTCTGCTCCGGTCTGGTGCTGGGCGCATTTTCCATTGTGCCGGCTATGGCTGCTGATGAATCGGATCCGAATAAGGAGCAGTTCATTCCGGTGCTGACTTATAAGACCGGGCCCTTCGCAGCTGGCGGCAGTGGCTTCGCTGGCGGAATGGAGGACTACATGACTCTGCTCAACAACCGCGATGGTGGGATCAACGGCATCAAGCTGGTCTGGGAAGAGTGCGATTATGGCTACAACACCGAACGCGGCGTAGAGTGCTACGAGCGCCTTAAAGGCAAGGGCCTCAAAGGTGCACCAGTGTTTCAGCCCTTATCAACCGGTGTGACTTATGCCCTGCTCGAACGGGCTGCTGCTGACAAGATCACCCTGATCTTTCTCGGTTACGGGCGAACTGATGCCACCCAGGGCCGCGTGTTCCCCTGGGGGTTCCCCGCCGTCACCAACTACTGGAATCAGAGTACGACAAAGTTGGCGTTCATCGCGCAGCAAGAAGGCGGTTTTGACAAGCTGAAAGGCATGAAGATTGTCAATCTTCATCTGAAGCACCCGTATGGAATTGAAACCATTCCGGTCTGGAATGCGATGGCCGCGAAATTTGGCTTTGAAGTTACTCACATTCCAGTGCCGTGGCCTGGTATCGACCAGAAATCGCTGTGGTTACAGATTCGAAAGATTCAGCCAAATTATGTGATTAATCGTAACTGGGGTATCTCTTGCACGGTGCCGTTGAAGGAAGCGGCCCGCATTGGTTTTCCGTCGGATCACATCATCGGTGTCTGGTGGTGCGGAGCTGAGGAAGACGCTATTCCGGCAGGTGCTGCAGCGAAGGGCTATATCACTTCTGCTTTTCACGGTACAGGTACCGATTTTCCAGTCATCCAGGATATTTTCCAGCACGTCTATGGTGTTATGAAGGGAAATATTGCTATGACTCGAGTCGGTAGCGTGTATTACCTGCGTGGTATATCTGCGGGTATCATTACGACGGAAGTGATTCGTAAGGCCCAGGAGAAATACGGTGTGGGGCCAATCAGTGGTGAGGAATTCCGCTGGGCGATGGAAAATCTTGATCTCACGGCAGAAAGAATCGCTGAACTGGGTGCCACCAACGTGGTGCCTCCATTCAAGATTACCTGTGACGATCACGAGGGCGGCGGAGCCACATTCTTCCAGCAGTGGGATGGATCGGGTTGGAAAAAGATTACGGACTGGATCCAGCCCTTGGATGACATTACCCGTCCAATGATCGAAGCCTCGGCTGCCAAATATGCTGAAGAGAAGGGTATTACCCCGCGTTCTGGTATGTCGATGGGTACTGATTGCGGTTAATTAGTCCGGACTAGAATCTCATGGAGGCGGCCTTGAAAGACAAAGCAGCAACGCTGCTTAGCGTCAATAATATCGAGGTCGTATACGATCATGTGATACTGGTTCTAAAAGGAGTATCCCTGGAGGTACCCGAGAAGGGCATCGTTGCCCTTCTCGGGGCCAACGGGGCAGGTAAGACAACCACACTCAAGTCCATCTCCAACCTGCTGATGGCCGAGCGTGGCAACATTACCAAGGGAACTATTGAGTATCAGGGAGAGCCCATTCAAGGGCTCTCTGCCAACCAGCTGGTTAAACGCGGTGTGATCCAGGTCATGGAAGGGCGCCGCTGTTTCGAACACCTGACTGTAGAAGAGAACTTGCTGACTGGGGCCTTTACCCGCTCGGATGGCGCCTCTTTAATCCGTCAGGATCTGGATCTGGTCTACAGTTATTTCCCGCGCCTCAAAGACCGCCGCAACAGCACCTCAGGTTACACCTCCGGCGGGGAGCAGCAGATGACTGCTGTCGGGCGGGCGTTAATGGCCCGGCCAAAGATGATTCTGTTGGATGAGCCCTCTATGGGTCTGGCACCAACACTCGTCGAGGAAATATTCGAGATCATGCAGCAGCTCAATGAAAAAGAGCAGGTAACTTTCCTGCTGGCAGAACAAAATACCAACATTGCTTTGCGCTATTCTCACTATGGGTACATTCTTGAGAATGGCCGGGTGGTGATGGATGGTGAGGCCAGTGCTTTGCTGGATAACCAGGATGTGAAAGAGTTTTACCTGGGCGTTAGCGGTGGCCAGAAGAAAAGTTTCAGGAAAGTAAAGCATTACCGTCGGCGCAAGCGCTGGTTGAGTTGATCTGAGGTCGTTGAACAAGGCCAGAGCCTAGGCAGGGGGCCTTTTGGGTAGTGTGAGTAGCTATTTGAGTTGTCAGTCATGACAGATACAGATTTTTTTGATGCCCTGGAAACACGGGCGCCTGAGCAGCGAGAAGCGGAGCAGTTTTCCCTGCTGACCGAGCAGCTGCGCTATGCGAAGACCCAGACTCCAGCGTATACAGTTTTGCTGAAAGAGGTAGACCCTGATGTAGTCGGCGACCGCGACGCCTTGGCCAAGCTGCCGGTTACGCGAAAGTCAGAGCTGGCACAGGCGCAGGCGAAGACCCCGCCGCTGGGGGGATACTGCGGCCTTTCGGGGCGTACACTGCCCCGGGTATTTGCTTCTCCTGGCGCAATTTTTGAGCCCCAGGGCAATACGCCGGATTTCTGGCGCATCGCGCGGGCCTTGTATGCTGCCGGCTGTCGCGAAGGGGATCTGGTGTACAACACTTTTTCCTATCACTTCACGCCTGCCGGATTCATGCTGGAAGGCGGTGCACACGCGCTGGGTTGCACGGTCTTTCCGGCTGGTACTGGCCAGAGCGAGCTGCAAGTGCAGGCGTTGGCCCACCTTCGCCCGCGGGTCTACATCGGCACTCCGTCCTTTCTCAAGATCCTGTTGGATAAGGCAGTCGACATGGATATTGATGTTTCGAGTATCGAAGTCGGCCTGGTTTCGGGAGAAGCCTTGCCGGGAACGTTACGCGAAGAGTTATCCGAAAAAGGCGTGGATGTGCTGCAGGCTTATGCCACGGCGGATGTGGGCCTGATTGCCTACGAGTCGCCCACGCGCGAGGGCTTGATCCTGGATGAAGGTGTACTGGTCGAGATCGTGCGCCCCGGTACTGGTGATCCGGTTGCATCGGGCGAGGTGGGTGAGGTGCTCGTGACAGTACTGCAGCCGGGTTATCCGCTCATTCGTTTTGCCACGGGGGATTTATCCGCATTTATGGACGGCACTAGCCCCTGCGGGCGTACCAACCGGCGCATCAAGGGGTGGATGGGGCGTGCCGACCAGACCGCCAAGGTGCGTGGTATGTTTGTGCATCCATCCCAGGTTGCCACCGTGACTTCCCGTCATCCTGAGGTCGCTCGTGCAAGACTGGTGATCGAACGTATCGATAATGCAGATGCCATGACCCTGCGTTGTGAACTCACTAACTCGAGCATTGACCAGCAAGGACTTGCCGAGCAGATCAGTACCAGCATTCGGGATGTCTGCAAACTGCGCGGGGAGGTTGTTTTTACCGGGCAGGGCACTTTGCCCAATGACGGTAAGGTCATAGACGATCAGCGTCCACTCGACTGATACCGCAAACTCTATCACCCGGGCGCTAATACCGCTCGCAAACGATTGTCCTTTCTACCTATCGCAGGCTTTGATGTTTTTGTTATTCGACACAGACCGGCCTGTGGTTTCGCTCTGGGGGCATCGCTTCGGGGTTTTCCTTGAGTGGAAATGACCTGGGCCAAATCATTGGCTTGTTTTTCCGATGCTGTTTTCTCTAGACTGTGACAGCAAAACCAACGGAGAACCCAGTGACTGACTCGGATATCCAGGACGATGTTTCTCTATACGCGAACCTGTTTGGCTTCCTTGGATTTCCCTTAAGCCGCGACCCGGTCGGCGCCGCGGCCGACGTGGCGGTGCTGGGGGTGCCCTACGACATGGGTACCACCGGCCGCGCTGGCACCCGCAGTGGCCCGGCGGCCATTCGCCAGGCCTCGGGCAACATACGCTGGGAACAGGCGCGCTGGCCCTGGAGCTACCCGCTCAAGCAAACGATCCAGGGCATCGACTGCGGTGATCTCGTCTTTGCGCCGGGCGACATTCCGGGCTTCGTCCAGGCCTTGGAAAAGCGGGCCACTGAGATTCTGCGCTCGGGTAAGACACTGCTCAGTTTTGGTGGCGATCACTTCATTACACTGCCGCTGCTGCGGGCCCACCATGGCGTGTACGGGGAACTCGCCCTGATACATTTTGATGCCCATACCGATACCTATGCACAGGGCAGCGCGTTCGATCACGGCACCATGTTTCACCAGGCGCCTGCGGCAGGGCTGGTCGATCCCGGCTGCTCGGTGCAGGTCGGTATCCGCACCGAGTATGACCCCGGCAGCCACGCTTTCCAGGTGCTTGATGCCGACTGGGTCCACAACCACGGGGTGGCGGCGACGGTTGCCGCGATTGGTGAGCGTGTGGGTGAGCGCAAGGCTTACCTTACCTTCGATATTGATTGCCTCGACCCCGCCTTTGCACCGGGTACTGGGACCCCTGTGGCGGGCGGCCTTTCCAGCAACATGGCACTGCAGATCGTGCGAGGCCTCAAGGGCCTGGACATCGTTGGCATGGATGTGGTGGAAGTGGCCCCGGCCTATGACAGTGCCGAGTTGACCGCACTTGCCGCCGCCACTGTGGCCATGGAGATGCTCTACCTGCAGGCCGAAAAACGCCGCTAAGCCCCGGTCGCAGTCAACGCCTAAGACCTAGGCTGCATTCGTAATTCAGCAGCCGAAGGTCAGGGTCTTTTCCCGGCCCAGCATTATTTTTTACATCAATAAATGACTTGCTTATCCAGAGTCATCCACTCGGTGTCGCGAAATGGCCACTGGGGGCGTGTCGCACCCGTTCTCTCAGCCAGGCTTCATCATTATGTTCCGGGCGAAAACGATTAAGGGAGAAACGGCTGAGGTCGATGCCAGCATCACCATGCACAAGCCATTGGGCTAACGCCAGTGCCAGGCTGGCAGAACGCAGTATCCCGGCGGAATTTAAACCGGTAAGGACAAAATAGCCTCGCACCTCTGTCGCCTGATCTAAGATCGGAAATCCATCAGGGGTAAAACTTTCCGGTCCGTTTATCAAAGTCTTGATACCTGTATTGGCCAGCGCTGGCACAAGGTGCATGCCACGCTCCAGGTAGGGTCCAAACTGCTCCCAGTCTTCATTGAGAAGGCCAAACGAAAAGTTATCTGGCAATGTCTCAGGTGACACCGGCTTTGCATTGAGGTCAAAACAACCAATTAACAGCCCGCCGACTTCTTCGCGCCCGTAAATCAATGCATCAGGATCTCTAAAAGTCGGCATATCCGGGGTGATGCCATCGATCGGCTCGGTCAACGCATAGAAGTGTTCTACCGGGTAAACGGGGATACCAATCTTATTTTGCAGCCCTAGCGGCCGAGACCATAGGCCAGCACAGTTGACAACATACTCACAGCCAGTAACTCCATGACTGGTCGCAACTCCGGTAACTGCGTTGTCGGTCACAACCACACTTTTCACCTCAGTGTGCTCGAAGAACTGAACGCCCCGGGACCGCGCTTTGCGCGCATAGGCATTTATCAGGTCTGTCGGATTAATCCGGCCATCACCCGGGCTCCATAAGGCCCCCACCAGATCATCCGTTCGAAACTGGGGTAGTTTTTCCTGTGCTTCCTGCGGAGACATTAAACAGGCTTCAACGTCCGCGCTATTGGCCGAGTCAACCAATAATCTGAATTCGGCCATTCGAGACACAGTGCGAGCAAGCATTACCCGGCCACAGCGCTGCCAGCCAATCGGTTGTTCTTGCTCAAAGCTTTCGTACAAATCGGCAGCCAGGCGGTTGAGCTTTACTATTTCGGGAATTTGGTCCAGCAACGGAATATTTCCTGCAGCATGCCAGCTGGTGCCGCAGCCAAGTTGGCCACGCTCAAGTACCACGACATTCTGCGAGCCCAGTTCTGCAAGGCGAAACGCGACTGCAGTGCCAATAACACCGCCTCCAATGACAACGATTTGCGCGTGTTTGGGAAACGACTCAGCCATCGGGGTACAGGTTTTCCTGCTAAACCCTGTTATCAGTCACCGGCACATTTTATAGTGCTTTGGGTAAACCAGATCTAGATCCGCCGTGCAGACCAATGTCTAGGCCCGGGCAGTCAGTTGATCAGTTTGCCGATGAAGTGATTCAGGCCACTGGCGAATTCGCTTTCCAGTGGGAAAGACAGCATGCCCATCACCGTATAGCCCAGCAGCCAGGGCATCAGGTAGAAGCGGATCATGAAGAAAAACCAGGCGATATAGAGCGGGATGAGAGGACGGACCACAAACTTTGGCGTAATCGGATTAAAAAGATGCAGTAGCGGGTTGGTAGCGCGGATAAAGAAACGGGCGAAGAAAAAGGCCGTATCTTCACGCAGAAACAGCGACATGCCGAAGCGGCCGATCAGGGTCCACATAATGACCCCCATAATGTAGTCTACGACCAGCACCCAGATGGGAAATGCTTCGACCATCATTACCCCTTCGGTTTAATGCAAAAAAATGCCGGGACGAAGACAGGCTTCGCCCCGGCACACAGTTTAAGGGAACAAGGTCAGTGCGTCGAAGCCAGCACCGATTTACCCTTCGGAATCCGGACTTCGTCCACCATCTTCTGGGTTTCCTCATCGGGTTCGGCTGTTGCCAGGCTAACCCCAACCATGGCGACCAGGCTCACCACACAACCAATGACGCCAAAGCGCAGGTGATCGATGTAGAGCCACGGCTCCATGCCGCCCCATTTGACCATATACAGATACCAGGTTCCGGCGAGCAAGCCGAAGAACATACCGGCAATCGCACCCTGGCGGTTAGCCCGTTTCCACCAGACTCCAAGCACCAATGGGAAGAACAGGCCCGACATAGCAAAGTCGAAAGCCCAGGCCACCGCGCCAAGGATGGTGGTGAGTTTCATACTGGCGACAAAGGCGGCAGCCGCACCGATGACGATCAGCAGCACGCGGGCCACGATCAGGCGGTGTTTGGTATCAGCCTTAGGATCGATGATCTTGTAGTACAGATCATGCGAAAGCGCATTGGCGATCGCCAGCAGCAGACCATCGGCCGTGGACATCGCAGCCGCCATACCACCGGCAGCAACCAGGCCTGAGATCACATACGGCAGGCCGGCAATTTCCGGCGTTGCCAGCACCACGATATCCCCACGCATGAAGAACTCGTTGATCTGCAGGAGACCATCACCGTTACTATCGGAGATCGCAACGAAGCCGACATTGCTCCACTTCTGTATCCATTCCAGCGCATTGACTTCGGCGATGGCCTTGCCAATGATGCCGGTTGCCAGATTGGGATCAAGCACCTGCAGTTTGGTAAAGGTCGCCAGCGCCGGCGCGGTGAAATACAGCAGGAAGATGAAGAGCAGCGACCATGCGACCGACTGGCGAGCCGCCTTGACACTCGGTGTCGTGAAGTAGCGCATCAGGATGTGCGGCAGAGACGCCGTACCGGCCATCATGCAGAACACCAAAGTAACGAACTTCCACTTCGCGGCAAAGGAGGTACCGGCTTCATAGTGCGGTACCGTCAGCGCCTTCAGTCCAGCGAAGGCCTCGGTCGGCTTGATGCCCACCCCATGTAAGGTTTCGAGTTCGCCCAGTCGCATGACGGCCTCGCCGTATACCAACTGAGGAATTATCCCAAAACCTTGCTTGTTGGACATCCAGATCACGGGTACGACATAGGCGATGATCAGCACGATGTACTGGGCCACCTGGGTCCAGGTTACCGCGCGCATGCCGCCCAGCATTGAGCACAGCAAAATACCCAGCAGGCCGAACCAGACGCCGACCTCGAAGGGAATCTGCAGCGCCCGCGAGGCGATGGTGCCGGTGGCGTTAATTTGCGCTGTCACGTACGTGAACGAGGCCAGCGTTAACACGCACACAGCCAAAAAGCGCGCCAGGTTGCCGCCATAGCGGGTACCGATGAAATCCGGCACCGTGTAGCAGCCAAACTTACGCAGGTATGGTGCCATCAGTGAGGCCACCAGCACATAGCCGCCGGTCCAACCGACTACGAAAGCAATGTAGCCGTGACCGCCGAAGTAGATGCCCCCTGCCATCGCGACAAATGATGCGCCGGACATCCAGTCCGCTGCGGTCGCCATGCCGTTAAATACCGCTGGCACCTGGCGGCCCGCTACGTAGTAGGCGTCCACCTGCATGGTTCGCGAGAGCCAGCCGATGGTTGCATAGATCACCACGGTGAAGGCCACGAACAGGATGCCGATGGTGTCGGCTCCCAGCCCGGCCTGCTCCAGGATCGCCATCAGCAGGATGAAAACGACAAAACCGCCCGTGTATAGCCCGTAGACCTTGGGCAGATTGTCTATAAAATCACCTTTGATAATTGCCATATTATTTTCTCCCTAGTTCGAACGGGCGCTGAGTTTGTCTTCGTCTTCGGCCACGCCGTGCTCCACGTCAATCGCGTGCTGGCGCCTGGCGAACCAGAAGATCAGCACTACGAAAATGATCAGGGAGCCCTGGGCAGCCATGTAGAAGCCCAGCGGAAAACCAAGGAAAGAAGCGTTGTTCAGGCTGTCAGCAAACCAGTGAACAAGGTACGAGAAGATGAACCAGATAATCAGGGTTGTGATCATCAGCCCTTTAGTCTTGGCCCAGTGCGCTTCACGTGTCGATTGATCCACGTCAGTCATAGTTACCCTCCATTGCCCCGGGCATCACGCGGTGGTGCCACCCTTGGCAAACTGCAGTTATTGGCTAAAGCGAGACACCCATCCTTGGGCGGCCCATTACCTTCCGTATTAGCAATTTCCGTGCCAGTAGTGCTAACAGGGGGAAATTTGGGTTTGTCGGGGCTCTCGAGGTGACCACCGACAAAACGGCGGAGCATGTGTTACCAAAGGTAACACTCTGGGTGGGTAGATTGGAAACACCGGCGGGCAGGCAGCCGCACGGCGCAGTGCCGTCAGGCAGGTCAGCGGCTATCGGCTATCCGGCCCCGGGGAATGCCGAACTTCTGCCGGCGTTCCCACAACGTTTTGCGACTGATGCCCAGTTGGCGGGCGAGCTCGGTCTCGGTCAGGGAATTCTCGTTGCTGCACACGAAGTCCACAAAGTAGTCGTCCAGCGAACCGGAGAACGCGCTAGTGGCCGCTTGCGCTTGCCCACCCACTGGCGCCCGCTCCAGGTTCAACAGTTCCGGCAGGATGACCTCCTGGTCACACAGAATGATCGCCCGCTCCAGCGCGTTCTCCAGTTCGCGGACATTGCCCGGCCAGTCATAGCGTGCGATCAGCTCACGGGTCGACTCGGGTAGCCTACACAGCGGCCGGTTCAGGCTCCGACAGAGTTTCTCAAGCAGGTGGTTGGTGAGTGCTGGCAGGTCCTCCGTGCGCTCGCGCAGGGGTGGTAGGCGTATCTCGACCACCCGCAGGCGGTAGAGTAAGTCCTCGCGGAAGCGCTCGTCGCTGACCCGTTTTCCCAGGTTGCGGTGGGTGGCGGCCAGTACTCGGACGTCCACTCGCTTGACCTTGTGCGAGCCCAGGCGCCGTAACTCTCCTTCCTGGATTACTCGTAGCATTCCGGCCTGAGCTGCGGCCGAAAGTTCAGCGACCTCGTCCAGAAACAACGTGCCACCGTCGGCGCTCTCGATCAGCCCTGCGGTTGTTTTGTCAGCGCCGGTGAAGGCGCCTTTCTCGTAGCCGAAAAGTTCGGATTCCAGTAGCGTGTCGGGAATCGCAGCGCAGTTCATAGTTACCAGCGGTGCATCACTGCGGTTGCTTTGTTCGTGGATGGCGCGTGCTACCAGTTCCTTGCCAGTGCCTGATTCTCCAAAGATCAGCACCGTCGAATCGGTAGGGGCCACCTTGGCAATGTGTGTGAAAACCTGGTGCATGGCCGGACAGTCTCCGACCATTCCTGACACTGGGTAACCCCGCTGGATGTCCTTGCGAAGAGCCTGGTTCTGTCGATTGATCCGGTCCTGCCGAATCAATCGGTCGGCCACAATGATCATCTCGTCGTGATTGAAGGGCTTGGCGATGTAATCGGCCGCCCCGGCCTTGATCGACTCCACCGCCGAACTGATGCTTGCGTAACTGGTCATAATCAGTACCGGTACGCCCCCACACTGATCGATAATCTCGGTGCCAAGCCCGCCGGGTAGCCGCAGGTCGGCAATAATCAGATTGAACGAATCCAGTTCGTACTGACCCTTGCTCTGTGTTATCGAGTCGGCTTCGGCGACATCGTATCCGTGTCGGGCCAGCAACTTGGCCAGTGCCTGGCGAATCACGGCCTCGTCTTCGATGATCAGTATTCTGCCCATGATTCCCGACGGTAGATTCTAGGGTGCGCCTTGCAGGACTACCCGCACTTCAGTGCCGACTCCCGGCGCGCTGTCGACTTCGATTTCACCACCGTGATCACGTACGATGCCGTAGGTCAACGCCATGCCGAGGCCGGTGCCATCCCCAGGCTGTTTGGTGGTGACAAAGGGTTCGAATATCCGGGCACTGAGTTCGTCGGGCATACCGTGGCCATGGTCGCGCAGGCTGACCTGGATCAGTTCCGCGGATTTGCTCGCCAGAACTCGCACGCTACTGCCGGCCGGGCTGGCGTCATACGAATTGGTGAGGATGTTTACGAAAACCTGGCACAGGCGTTGCCGGTCACCTTCAATATTCAACTGGGGGTCGCAGTCGATCAAGACATCGATATTCTTGTTTGGCTGGGACAGTCGCACCAGCTCGGTCGCCTCCTCCAGGCAACCCCTGAGGTCGAACCGGTGTTTCTCCAGTTTGTCAGCATCACCGCGGCGGCTGAAGTTAACCAGGGTCTGAACGATGTTGTTGATGCGCTCGGTCTGCTGCAAAATGCCCTGCACTTCTTCGCGCATCTCGCTGTCACGGATTTCTTCTTTGAGATTCTGTGCAAGGCAGGCAATTCCGGTGACAGGGTTACCGATCTCATGGGCAACACCCGAGGCAAAACGGCCGATCGACGCCAGCCGCTCGTTGTGCGCCAATTGATCCTCCAACAGGTGAACATTAGTAAGATCCTGTAACAGTATGCTGGTGCCTAGGGGTTCGGCCGCCGAGCTGCCAGTATCGTTAGTTGTTGCTGCATTGCCGGGCGTGGCCTTGAGCAGTCCGAACCAGCGCGGCCGGCCCTCAAGATGAACAAGTTTCTTGTGTATCTCCCGCTGGTCACTGTCGAGAAACTGTTTCAGTAACTCACCCCAAGGTACAGGTAATTGATCAACCTGGGAGTCCAGCGCCTTCGATTTGTCTACTCCGGACAGCGTGCTCATGACGCCGTTCCAGGTGGTGATGCTGCCGGTAGAGGCGATCGAACAAACGCCCACTGGCAGATCCTCCAGCACCTGTCGGTGGTAGCGGCGCATGGTGTCCAGTTGGGCCGCCAGTCCTCGCAGATGGCTACGCGAGGCCTCCAGGCGTTCTTCCATGAAGCGCATCCTTTCGGCAACGGGTAGTTTGTGATCACGGTCAATCGGCAGGCGGGTTTCAACCACGTCGCGAGCAAAGTGTGGGCCCAGCAGTCCCGACAGGTTGCGCTCGATGCGCTCGCGCAATCGTGCCAGCGCCTGGGTGTTGGTTTCTTCTTCTGCCATCTGCAGGTCGTGCCGGGCGCGCTGTACCTCGTGCTCTGCGGTTTGGGTGCCCAGAGCGGGGGCCAGGGCCGGGGCGAACTCACGCGACGAAGTGAGCCGCATCCGGCTGCGATACGGTGTGAGGATCTGCTGGGCGCACAGCGCGGCAGCCTCACGTTCGGCAGCATCCTGGCCCGTTAGAACCGACAGCAATACAAACAGCGTGCCGTTGATGGACAGTGAAACCAGCGTAGAGAAGGTCCACTTGTTCTGGCCTGCTATCTCCCACAGCGCAGCCTGGGCAGGTCCTTCACCTGGTCCAGCACCGGCCAGCAGCGGCAGGATGAGCACGATAAACCAGGTCAGTCCTCCCCCGACCAGCCCCGCGATAAAGCCATTGCGGTTGGCACCCGGCCAGAACAGGGTGCCGATAATGCCAGGCAGGAACTGTGCAACCGCAACGAAAGAAATCAGGCCCAGTTGTACCAGTTGGCTGCTGCGTTCGAAAGCGAGAAAGAAGCCGTAACCGGCAAAGACAAGTACCGCGATAATAGTCCGCCGTCCCCACAGTAGCCAACGGTAGAGGTTGACCGATGTATCGAGTGTGCCAGTGGCTGGAAGGATCAGATGGTTCACGGTCATGCCGGCCAGTGCCAGGGTACTGACGATAATCATGGCGCTGGCTGCAGAAACCCCGCCGAGAAAGACAAAGATAGTCAGTGCAGCAGATCCGGTATGCCGTGCAATTCCCAGCACGTGGTAATCCGGCACGGTACCCAGATTCTGCTTGATCGCTGCCCACAGCACGATTGGAATAGCGAGGTTCAGCACCAGCAGAAAAAGTGGAAAGCCCCAGGCTGCACGTGACAGAGTCCCCGGGGAGATGTTCTCGGTGAAGAGCATATGGAACTGCCGCGGCAGCAAAAACGCAGCAGCAAATGACAGGATCAGTACGCTGACCCAGGGGCCTTCCCGGGCCGGGGTGTACATCGCTTCAAGCGCTTCAGGGTGGCTATCCAGCCATTCACCAAGGCCGCCAATCCCGCCGAAGATACCGGTGATGGCAACAACTGCCACCAGGATCAGGGCGAGCAGTTTTACCAGCGACTCAAAGGCGATCGCAACCACCAGCCCCTGGTGCTTCTCCCGCGGAGAGATATGACGCGCGCCAAAGAGCACGCCGAACAGTACTATGAGTACGCAAAAACTCAAGGACAGATATTGCGGCGCGAATTGCTGTGTCAGCACGCTGGCGGACTCAGTCACCGCCCGGATTTGCAGCGAGATATATGGCAGTGTCCCGGCCAGCATGAAAAGGGTAACCAGCACGCCGGCGGTCTGGCTGCGAAAACGGAACGCAAACAGGTCAGCCAGTGATGTCAGCTGGTATTCACGCACCAGGCGCAGGATCGGGCTGAGCAGTACCGGGCTGAGAATAAAGGCCAGGGTCAATCCCAGATAAACGGTCAGGAACATGAAACCGTTAGAATCGGCGTAACCCGCGCTGCCGTAAAAACTCCAGGTGGTGGCGTAGACGCCCAGCGACAGCACATAAATGGCCGGGTGCCGAGGCAACCAGGCCGGCAGCCAGTGCTTTTCGGTAGCGTAGGCAACCAGGAACAGTAACGATAGGTACAACAAGCTGCTGAGAAATAGCCCCGGTGCCGACAGGATCATCAGTTGTCGATCCTGCGGTGCGCCCAGGGAATCAGCAGGATAATCACCAGCCAGATGAGAAAGGGCAGGTACCAGGGTAGCGTTGCCCGCAGCCACCATCCGGTAACGGGGAAGGCCAGGACCAGCAGCGACAGGCCAAAGAGCAAAAAGGTTCGCTCCATCGCTGTTTTACACTATTAGGCTCATGATTGTTACAAAATGTAACATAACGTTGCGACAAGACAAACCGATATGGTTTGTTGCGAATATTGCCTGGACCCTATTGTGGCAGGGAGGGATCGCGTGAGTGCAGCCGACCTGTTGCAAAAGGCGCGGGATTATCTGCGTCGCCGGCACAAAAAGATCGGGCCTATCACCGATCCTGACGCGCTTGCCGATTTCATCGACACGCGTGCCAGCCTGGTGGCCCAGACCTCACTGTACGGTTACATCAAGACCCGTGCCGGTACCCGCTTTCCGGAGCTGTTCGAGAACGAGCAGTTTCTGGTATCGATCAATATTGCCAAATGGCAGATCTGGGCTGCTTGCGTGTCAGACCTGGCTGTTTTCGCCGGCGGCCTGCTCTATCGCGAAGTTCCTGAAACGGGCCGCGTGCGCCGCGTGCTGCAGCTTGCAATTGACCCACTCCTGGCCCGGACCGGACAGCCGCCAGAGGCGGGTGAGCAATTCGATGCCGCGCTGACAAGAGTGAAAGTGCGACTCGCCGGAGCGGTGTTCAGCGAGGCGGGCGAATCGGAAAATGCCTTCACGGTGAGCCCCGAAGCACTAGTTTACTGGTCGCCGATCGTCGACGAGTTGAAAGTGCTGGATGAAGCGATTGTCCGTAATTCCATACGTTTCCGCTGGCAGGAGCCGCGTCGGGAACTTCGCGAAGCGTTGCAATCGACGCAGTTAATGGATTCGTTGGGCAATTAACAAGACTCGAACCCGGCAGCACCAACGGTGCCGGTTCAAGTATCGCTGCCGTTTGCAGCGGTAGAATCAGCAACTAGCGGACAGCGGTGTCGTCAGTAATGACATGTCGCCCACCTACAAGGAGTTACGATATTGAATGACAAACCGATCAGCCGGTATCCGGTGCCAGCCTTGGAAGACCTGCCACAGGATCTGCGTGAGCGGGTGCTGGCGGTACAGGAAAAAGCGGGCTTTGTGCCCAATGTGTTTTTAGCGCTGGCCCACCGGCCTGACGAGTGCCGGGCCTTTTTTGATTATCATGATGCGCTGATGTTGCGCGAGAGCGGTTTGTCCAAGGCAGAACGTGAGATGATCGTAGTGTCAACGTCAGGCGCCAACGACTGTCAGTACTGTGTGGTGGCGCATGGTGCCATACTGCGGGTCTATGCCAGGGATCCACTGGTGGCTGACCAGGTGGCCATAAATTATCGCAAGGCTGACATCAGCCCACGACAGAGGGCCATGCTGGCGTTCGCCCACAAGGTGGCGTGCGATTCAGCTGCGCTGGCAGATGCCGATTACGACGCCTTACGCCCGCATGGCTTCGACGACGAGGATATCTGGGACATCGCCGCCATTGCCGCCTTTTTTGCCCTGTCCAACCGCATGGCCAACTTCACCGGCATGCGACCCAACGACGAGTTCTATACCCTGGGCCGTGAACAGCGGCAGCCGCGGCCATGAGTGCTCCGCCAACCGGTGTACCCTCGATCCGTACCGTCGCCATGCCGGCCGACGCCAATCCCAACGGCGACATCTTTGGCGGCTGGCTGATGGCGCAGATGGACGTTGCCGGGGGCACCCATGCTTTTGGTGTTGCCGGCGGCCGGGTGGTCACGGTCGCGGTTGATGCCATGTCGTTTCACCTGCCGGTGCAGATCGGCGACCAGGTTAGCTGTTACTGCACCACCGGGCGCATCGGTACCACCTCAATCAGCGTGAAGGTCGAGACCTGGGTCAAGCGCCGTCATGACGGGCGCGAGGAAAAGGTGACCGAGGGACAGTTCACGTTTGTTGCCATCGACCAGGATGGGTGCCCCCGGTCGGTTACACAGCCGGCCGATTAAAGCTTGTCCACAGCGGATCCTCCGGAACTTACCGGCCTGGCTGCACGCCTGGGCGCGGCCGATCTGCCGCCAGTCCACGCCTGGCAGCCAGAATTCTGTGGCGATATGGACCTGCGCATTGCCCGCGATGGCAGCTGGCACTACCAGGGTTCCCCCATCAGCCGGGTTCGCCTGGTGCGCTTGCTCTCCACCGTCATTCGCCGCGAGGGTGACGAGTACTTCCTGGTTTCGCCGGAACAGAAATTGCGCATCCGGGTGGACGACGCCCCGTTCGTTGCGGTCGAGATGGAAAGCGAGGGCCAGGGGCAGACACAGCGTCTGCTATTTCGCACCAACGTCAACGACGTGGTGGCGGCCGGGCGCGAACACCCGATGCGGGTGGTGGAACACGGCCCGGCGGCGGAACCCGCCCCCTACCTGCTGGTGCGTGACGGCCTCGAGGCACTGATCTCGCGGGCCGTCTACTACCAGCTGGCAGCAATGGTGATACCGGCCAGTGAAGGTGATGCCGGTGTCCTTGGGGTCTGGAGCGATGGTTGCTTCTTCGCGCTCGGCCGGGTCTAACGGCGCACTCGGTCGGGCCTAACGGCGCCGCCGAGTAGGGCCTGGAACGGGCCAGGATGATCGGTCGGTGGCCTCAGGCCTGTGTCAGTGCTTGTTCAAGGTCGCTGATAATATCTTCGACATCCTCGATGCCGACCGACAATCTCACCAGGCCGTCGGTCAGTCCGCGTTTGTGCCGATCCGCCAGTGGCACGTCGACGTGGGTCATGCTGGCCGGGTGGGTGATCATGGTCTCGACACTGCCCAGGCTCTCGGCCAGCCCGCACAGCTGCACGTTGTTCATCAGGGTTTTACCGGCTTCGGTGCCCCCGGTCAGTTCAAAAGTGATCATTCCACTGAAGCCCGACATCTGTGCCTTGGCCACCGCGTGTTGTGGGTGGGACGGCAGGCCCGGATAGAGCACCCGCTCGATCTTGTCATGTGACTCGAGGAATTGTGCTACCTGCATTGCTGATTCCTCGTGTCGGCGCATGCGCAGGTGGAGAGTTTTCAGACCGCTCAGGTTCAGCCAGCAGTCAAACGGACTGGAAACCGCGCCAATGGTCTTCTGGATGTACTTCATCTGCTCAAAGATATCCTGCCGGTTGGTGACCAGGATGCCGCCGATGATCTGGTTGTGGCCGGACAGGTACTTGGTGGTGCTGTGCATGACAATATCGACACCGAATTCCAGTGGCCGCAGGAAGACTGGTGTAGCGAAGGTGGAATCCACTCCCAGCAGCAGGTCGTGCTCGCGGGCGATGCTGGCCATGGCCTCTAGATCGGTCACCTTGAGCAGGGGATTGGTCGGAGTTTCAATCCACAGCATCCGGGTCTTCGAGGTAATTGCTGCACGCACCGACTCGGTGTCGGTGCTGTCGACGTAAGTGAACTCCAGCCCGTGCCGCGCCAGCACGTTGTCGAAGTGGCGGGTCACGCCGCCGTATACGTCATCTCCGCTGACCACGTGATCGCCGCTGCCCAGCAATTTCAGGGCGGCGTCCACGGCCGACATGCCGCTGGCAAAGCTAACGCCGTACTTGCCGTTCTCGATGGCGGCAAGATTCTCTTCGAGCACTTGCCGCGTTGGGTTCGATGAACGCGTGTAATCGAAGCCCCGGTCTTTGCCCACTTCGGGCAGGACATAGGTGGCGGTCTCATAGATTGGGGGCACTATCGACCCGCTGGTGGGGTCTGGAATGATGCCGGCGCGAACTACTTTGGTATCAAACTTCAACGCTATTCTCCCTGGTTGCAGGCAATGTCCGGTCAGGCGGCCTGCCGGTTCTTCTGTGTAATAAATTCAAGCATGTCGATCTTGTTGATGATGCCTGTAACCTGGCCCTCGTCCACAACCACGGCCACATTGTCATTTTCGAAGATGCGTTGTACTTGATCCAGTGTTTCGTTCGGCCCCACCTGGCCTTGCAGGGGGCGGGCAATCTCTCTTGCCTCGTCTTCCAGCGTATGTTCACCGCCAGCCACGGCGCGGAGGATATCGAGTTCCTCGACCATTCTCAGGTCACCTTGGCCGATGCTCATTGGCATTTGCGAAATACCGAGTTCCGCCATGTGGGTGATCACGTTTTTGAGTGGCTCGTCGGGTTCGGCAAAAACCACTTGGTGCTGCTGGGAGGACAGTAGATCCTGCACTGTCCCCAGGTGAGAGTCCGGAGCAAAATAGCCCATGTCACGCATCCACTCGTCGTTAAAGCACTTGCTGATGTATCGGTCTCCCGAGTCGCAGATGACCGCGACCACGATTTTCCCCGGACCTAGTTTGCGTGCCTCCATCAACGCGCCGTGGAAGACCGTGCCAGTGGAGCCACCGGCAAATATCCCTTCGTGCCGGGTCAGTCTGCGGGCCATGTGGAACGAATCGCGGTCGGAAACGTTGACCACCTCGTCGATCACCGAGAAATCCAGCGTTCCGACCATGAAGTCGTGGCCAATGCCCTCTACCCGATAGAGTGAGGGTTCGCTCCACTCACCTTTGTCGAAGGCCTCCTTGTAGATACTGCCATAGGGGTCCGGGCCGACCACGCGCACGCTGCGCCCGGCTTCCCTGGCCTTTTCTTTAAGATATTTGCCGGCCCCGGAGATGGTGCCGCCGGTGCCAAGGCCAGTCACAAATGAGTCAATCATGCCGTCCGTGGCCTGCCAGATCTCCGGGCCGGTGGTCAGGTAATGTGCCTCGGGGTTGTACATGTTGTAGTACTGGTCGGTGTACAGGGCTCCGGGGGTTTGGGCTGCAACGCGTTTAGCCACCTCGACGTAACTGTCTGGATGATGATGGTCCAGGTCAGTGGCGGTGACGATGACCTCGGCCCCGTAGGCCTTGAGCATATCGATCTTTTCCTGACTCATCTTGTCGGGGATCGTGAATACACAACGATAGCCCCGGGTTGCCGCTGCCATGGCCAGGCCCAGCCCGGTATTGCCCGAGGTGCTCTCAACCAGGGTCCCGCCCGGCTTGATTAGCCCTTCTTCCTCGGCTCGTCTGACCATGTTGATGGCCATGCGGTCCTTGACCGACCCCGACGGATTCAGGTTCTCCATCTTCGCGAACACGGTTGCCATATTGGGTTCGACGATGTTGTTCAGCCGCACCAGCGGGGTGTTGCCGACAAGATCAAGAATGTTCTCGTAGTACTGCATCAAGTGGTCTCCTGTATCGGGTATCGGCGGCGGCTCAGTCTGTCCATGGCTCGGTATCCTGCTGCGACTGGACCCGGCTTGGCGGGACAAGTCGGCGCTCAGGCCGCACTGCGGGACTAGTACTCGGCAATAGCACGCACCGCCTCGATGGCCTGGTTGATATCTTCCTCGTCGGTGAAAAAGCCCGGTGCAAAACGCACCGTGCCCTTGCGCTCGAGGGTGCCGCGATCCTCATGCACCAGCGGGGCGCAGTGCAGCCCGGGCCGTACGCACACGCTGTGATCGGCGTCGAGCATGGCGCCAACCTGCTCGGCCGGAATATCACCGATGTTCATCGATAGGGTCGCGACCCGCGGCTGGTTGTTCCGCGGCCCGTAGACGGCCACGTCCGGCAGCGCCTCAAAGGCCTCGATCAGCCGCCGGGTAAAGCCGGTCTCAACTGCGTGGATGTGTTCCTGGGCAACCCGGCAGGCCTGGCCGTGGTTGGCAGCAGGGCCTGCCCCGCGGGCCCGGCCGAGGTCGGCAAACCATTTTTGTGCCGCGTTCAGTCCGGCGACCCCGGGCAAGGATAGAGTGCCGGCCTCAAGTCGATGTGGGTAGCCGTCAGGGTGAAAAGGCGAGAGCGAGTCGACCCCGGTACCGCCGGTGCGGAGCGGGCGAATGTCGACCCCGGCGGCGACAATCATGCCGCCTATGCCCATCGGGCCGAACAGTCCTTTGTGGCCGGTGTAGACGAGTACGTCGATGCCCCAGTCGTCCATGGGAATGGCCACTACGCCTGCGGTCTGGCAACTGTCGAGCACTAAGATGGCGTTGGTTTCCCGTACCACCCGGCCAATAGCTTCGATGTCCTGCAATGAGCCGGTAACGTTGGACGCATGGTTCACTACCACTACCCGAGTGTTGGGCCGGATACTCCTGCGAATCTCCTGCGGGTCGACGTAGCCGGCTTGGTCTGCCGCCACTCGGGTCACCGAGATTTGCCGATCGCGTTCAAAATGATTGGCGGGCCGCAACACCGCGTTGTGCTCCATGCGCGTGATGATCATGTGATCGCCAGGTTGCATGAGGCCGAGCAGGGCGATGTTCATCGAGTCGGTGGCGCTGAGGGAAAAGGTTACCCGTGCCGGGTCGCCGGCAAAGCCGAAAAACTCTGCCAGCAGTCGGCGAGTCTGCACGATCATGGTCTCGGCCTCGACCGCAAGTTGATGTCCCGAGCGCCCTGGGTTCACCCCGTGGCTGCGGAAAAACTGGTCCATGAACTCGTAGACCGGTTCCGGCTTGGGCAGCGTGGTGGCCGCGTTGTCAAAGTAATAATTTTCCTTCATGGAATTGCCCTGAAACCTATGCCGTGTCCGTGGCGCCTGGCAAATCTAGCCGTTTTTGCTGGCCGTCGTCTGTGGGTTTGCCCGCGGCCGGCTCGGCAGCTGTTTTTCCGGTGCAGCACTCGGGCGCACACCGGCAGCACCGATTGTAAGGTCCAGGCCCCATGCCATACCATCGCAAATTTCCAGTCGGGGGCTAGTTGGCTCCGGCAAGGGGCAGCATTTGCGTCGACGTCTGGGGTGGCGGCGCGGGCCGGGCTGTTGCCGTGGCCATGTTGCGAGGCGATATACTGCAGTAACTTGTGATCGACGGTGGCTGGTGCACCCGCGCCATTGCTGCCTGTAGACAATCCGGCCCTGGGGTGGGCGGGCGCCGGCAAAGTGATGGAGACGATGGAACAACAGCGAACGATCGCCGACATTGAAGGCATACGGGAAATCCTGGCAACGGCCCGGGTGATTGCCGTGGTGGGACTCTCGGCTAACTGGTGGCGGCCCAGCTTCTTCGCGGCCAAGTACCTGCAGGATCACGGCTACCGCGTTATTCCCGTCAACCCGAACTACCGCGAGATTCTCGGGCAGAAGTGCTATCCCGTACTGGAGGAGATTCCGGACAAGGTCGACGTGGTGGATGTATTTCAGCGCCCCGAGGTCACGCCGCCCATCGCTCGCAGCGCGGTGGCTGTTGGCGCAAAGGTGCTGTGGTTGCAATTAGGGGTGGTCAATGAGGAAGCCGCAGCGATCGCCCAGCAGGGCGGCCTCACTGTGGTAATGGACCGCTGCATGAAGATCGAGCATGGCCGCCTGCTGGGGGGGCTGAACCTCTTCGGGGTTGCTACCGGAGTGATCTCGGCGCGGCGCCCGAAGTGGCTGGTTTACTAAGGAGACGCCATGGCTGACCGGAAATTCGGATTTGAGACGCTGTGCCTGCACGCCGGCCAACTACCCGACAGTGCCACTGCGTCACGGGCAGCACCCATTTACCAGACCACGTCGTATGTCTTCGACGATACCGATCACGCTGCCAGCCTGTTTAACCTGCAGACCTTCGGCAACGTCTACTCGCGCATGATGAACCCGACCAACGCTATGCTGGAGGAGCGCATGGCCACGCTGGAGACGGGTCGGGCTGGCCTGGTAGTTGGTTCAGGCATGGCGGCACAGATGGTGACCCTGCTGACCCTGCTTGAGGCCGGCGATGAACTGGTTTCAGCCAGTACCCTGTACGGTGGCACCTACTCACAGTTCGACTATGCGTTCCGGCGCTTAGGCATCATCACCCATTTCGTAGATCCCGATGACCCGCAGAACTTTGCTCGGGCCATTACGCCGCAGACCAAGGCCTTGTACGCCGAGACTATCGGCAATCCGTTGAACAACATCCTCGACATCGAGGCCGTGGCCGGTATTGCGCACGAGGCCGGTCTGCCGTTGGTGATCGACAACACCTTCGGCACACCTTATCTGTGCCGGCCCATAGAGCACGATGCTGACATCGTGGTGCACTCGGCGACCAAGTGGATCGGCGGTCACGGTACTTCGATCGGTGGAGTGCTAGTCGAATCCGGCCGCTTCCCCTGGGACAATGGCAATTTCCCCGGCATGACCGAGCCCTCCAAAGGCTATCACGGTATCCGTTTCTACGAGACCTTTGGCGATTTTGGTTTCACCATGAAGGCCCGGATGGAGACTCTGCGCACCCTGGGGCCTTCGTTGAGCCCGTTCAACTCGTTTTTGTTCCTGCAGGGCCTTGAGACCCTGCCGCTACGGATGGAGCGGCACTGCACTAGCGCACTGGCGGTGGCAGAGTTCCTGGCGGCACAGCCAGCGGTGCAGTGGGTGAAGTACGCCGGACTGCCGGACAACCCTTATTACGCGCTGGCACAAAAGTATCTGCCGCGGGGCGCAGGGGGTGTTCTGACTTTCGGTATCCGTGGTGGTCAGGCGGCAGGGGTGCGCTTTATCGAGAGCGCGCAGTTCCTGAGCCACCTCGCCAACGTAGGCGATGCCAAGTCACTGGTCATCCACCCGGCCTCAACTACCCACCGGCAATTGAACGAAGAAGAGCAGGCGAATGCGGGTGTCACGCCCGACATGATCCGTATATCGGTGGGATTGGAAACCCTCGAGGATATCTTGTGGGATATAGAGCAGGCGCTGGCCCGGTCACAGAGCGACTAGCTGTATTGCAGGCAAGATGTAAGAAAGCAGTGGCCTCACCATGGTTTTGTTGGGCACACCTTGAGTCCTTTTTGATACGGCCTTAATGTAACTCGTAGTGAAGGTCGCAACATGGGCTGCCGTTTCGATCTTCGACTTTAGGCCCCGTTACCCTAATGGAGCTCAGTAGCAATATCAGCCTTAGCCTGGTGGTCGATTGGCAGAGCAGCGGGGTAGGCCATCGAGAGCGCCATCATTTCGAGCGAGTTAACCTGTGGCGGGACATCGTGCCATGGCAGGCAACTACCGGAGCTATCGGCGCTCCGTGAGCCCTTAATGCAAAGTTGGCTGGAGGCGGCCACTTAGCGCCTTGCGTTTGCTTTGCACCTGATTCAAGCGTGTGATGATACTGCCACCGTTTTTTGTTCACGCCGTTTTTCCCGCCAACTATGGATGTTGGCCTTCAGCATCAGCGCACTGGGCGTTACCAGCAGTGTCAGGACCGTCGCGAAACCCAGGCCAAACACGATCGATGTCGACAGTTGTCTCCACCACTGGGTAGAGGGTGCGCCATAGGTGATCTCCCGCGTCAGAAAATCGAAATTGATACCCAACACCATCGGCATCAGCCCAAGTATGGTGGTCACGCTGGTCAATAGGACGGGCCGCAGCCGCTGCACACCGGTACGCAGGATTGCCTCCAGTGGGTCAGGCAAAGATTCGCGCAGCCGATCATGGGTATCAATCAGGACGATATTGTTGTTGACGACGATACCAGCCAGAGCGATTACCCCGATACCGTTCATCACGATACCGAAGGGAGAACCTGTGATCAAAAGCCCGATCAGAACACCAATCGTTGACATCACAACTGCGAACAAGATCAGAAAAGCGCTGTAGAAACTGTTGAACTGGGTAACCAGGATTGCCGCCATTACGAACAGGGCAACCAGAAATGCCTTGCTAAGGAAGGCCTGGGCCTTGGCTTGCTCCTCGTCTTCCCCTTTGAACACCACTTGGATCCGTGGATCAATCTCCGCCGTCTTAAGCCATTCGACGATTTCCTTGATTTTATCATCGACCAGGAGCCCCTCGTCGACATCGGCCCTGACCGTGATCACTCTGCGGCCGTCTACACGCTTGACCATCCCGGTCTTCTTTTGCGCCTGCCGAACCACGAAGTTCGATATCGGTACCGAGCCGGCAGCTGTGTTCAGACGAACATGGTTCAGTTCTTCTATGGTGCGATGTTTCTCAGGAAACCGCGCCCGAATCTCTATCTCATCGTCACTGTCATCCGGACGATAGGTTCCGATCTTGTAACCCATAGTCGTCATCTGGACCATGTTCCCGACCGAGCCGATATCAGCGCCGTACTTGGCTGCCTGAGAACGGTCAACGATAACCTGCCAATCTATACCCGGCAGTGGCCGTGAGTCCTCAATGCTGTGCAGGCCCCTCATGGTGTCAAGTTGTGCGCGGACCCTTGCTGCCGCCGGGGCCAGCAGATCGGGGTGCCGGGAAGCCAGCTGGAGTTGGATCGGTTTGCCGACTGGTGGCCCCCCTTCCTCCTTGCGCAAGTCGATGATGACACCGGCGAGATCGGCTATTTGCGCCCGGATCGTCGTGAAGATCTGCTCAACTTTGGGGCGTGATCGCCAGTCGGAAAACTCCATGGAGATGCTGCCGACGATGTCTTCCGACTCTTCGCTGTTGGCGTTCGGGCCGACCCGGGTATAGAAGGTCTCCACGCCACTGATGTCGAGTACTCTCCCCTCGACTTCACGCATTAGCGCATCCTGTTCATCCAGTGACAGATTGCCGCGCGCACGGACCTGAATTTTGGCATTGTCAGGTTCGACCTCGGGAAAAAATTCGATTCCCGAACCGAAAGTGCCATACAGAACCTGCGCCCCGACGAGCAGCCCCAAGGAGGCTGCCAGTACCTTGGCCGGATGGGACAGGGCGGCCCTGAGCACCTTTACGTAAGAGCCGGTGAATCCGGGAATCGAATCCAGTTCCCCGCGTTCACCCGCCTTTATCACTCGTATGGCAGCCGGGCTGGTGTTACCCGGCCGACCGACCAGCGTGCCCAGGGTCGGCACAAAGATAAGTGCCATTAGCAGCGAGGCCGAGAGGGTAATCAAGACCGTCAGCGGCAGATACTTCATGAATTCACCCACCACACCAGGCCAGAAAGTGAGTGGCAGAAAAGCGGCCAGCGTGGTCGCTGTAGAGGCGATGATCGGCCAGGCCATCCGGCGGGATGCGGCAGTGTAGGCAAGTCGGGGCGGCGAACCATCGCTCATCCGCCGATCAGCGTATTCGGTCACGACAATGGCGCCGTCCACCAACATCCCAACAGCCAGGATCAGGCTGAATAGCACCACCATGTTCAGCGACACACCGAGTAAATAAAGTACCAGCAGGGCTGTCAGAAAGGACCCTGGAATGGCGATGCCGACCAGCCCGGCGGATCGTATTCCGAGCGCTGCGATGACGACAATCATTACCAGCAGCACGGCACTCATGACACTATTTTGAAGATCATTCAACAGTGTGCGGATGTGATCGGATCGATCCTGTGAGTAGCTGACCGTAACCGCTTGACGCAGCGTTTCGGGCCAGAGCGCGCTTTCTTCTTTGACGATGCTGCGTACGCTTTCAATGGTTTCTATCACGTTTTCGCCCGAACGCTTGGAAACCTCCAGGGCGACCGCCGAACTTCCATTGACCCGGGCAAGACTCGTGGGATCCTTGAAGGTGCGCCGAACTTCGGCGATGTTGCCGACCCGTACCACGGCATCGCCATCGGCTTTAACGGGAAGCTCAATGATGTCTTTAACGCTCTCGAACAGGCCGGGTACTTTTACCGAGAATCGGCCCCGGCCAGTATCCTGGATGCCTGCTGCCACCAGCAGGTTGGAGCCTTTTACCGTCCCTGCCGCAACAGCAGGATCAAGACCATAACTCTGCAACTCGACCGGGTCGATCAGTACCTCTACCATCTCCTTGCGGTCACCGGTAATTACGGCTTCCAACACCGACGGTATGCTTTCGATGTCGTCTTTGAGTTCCCGGGCAAGGTGGTAGAGGGCTCTTTCCGGGACGTTGCCGGCAAGAATCACTACCAGCACCGGGAACAGGCTGAAGTTCACTTCGTGCACTTCGGGGTCTTCTGTAGCCGCCGGAAAATTGCCCTTGGCAGCGTCGACCTTGTCCCGTACATCCTGCAAAGCAGTATCGGCATCGAAGCCGGCCTCGAATTCGAGCAGCACATTGCCCCCGCCCTCGTAACCAGTCGAGCGCATCTCCTTGATGCCCTCGATAACCCGTAACTCCTGCTCCAGCGGACGTATGATCAGGCGTTCAGAGTCTTCCGGTGATATGCCGTCATGGGTAACGGTGACGTAGATGATTGGAATGTTGATATCTGGTTGCGATTCCCGGGGAATATCCCGGTAGGCCAGCGAGCCGGCGATCAGGATAAACACCAGGGTCGCCAGCACGGTGCGCGAGTGGCCGACGCTACGATCAATCAGAGACAACATTCAGATCAAGTTCCGGACGGTTGCTCAGGAACGGCTTCAACCTTCTGCCCGACTCGCACGAACTCATGCCCGACCGTGATGACCCGGAGCGTTCGCGGCAGACCACCAAGCCAGGTACCATCCGGCGTATCGGCCACCAGCGTGACTGGTAGAAACTCTACAATGCCGTCATCGTCGACGGCTTTTACTCCGATAACCCCGTCATCATCCAGCGTCAGCACAGCGGAAGACAGTTTGTGTGAAAGGGTTTCCCCCACCGCCAGCGTGATCTTTGCCGTAATTCCCTCGGCAATCTCGTAACCCGGGTTTGGCACGTCGAGTTCGACCCGAAACGTTCGGGTCGAACTGTTGCTTGAGCGGGCGACGAAGGTGATTTGACCGGTGAGCTCGCGCTTGTCTACCAGCACAACTGTTCCAGAAACACCCGGTGTGATTTTGGCAACGTTGTGTTCTGACACGTCGCCGACGACGATGATTGTAGACAGATCCAGTATGGTCGCAACGGGCTCACCAATCTTGACGTAATCGCCGAGTTCAACCATCCGTTGGTCAACGACTCCGTCAAACGGTGCCCGGATATGAGTCCGCTCGATGTCGACCCGAATTTGTTCCAGGCTTGCCTGTGCGGCATTCAACTGCGCTTCCGCTTCCGCCAGCGCAATTTTTGAACGCAGGTTTTTTTTCGATAATGACGATGCGGCTTTGTATTCGGTCTGCCGTTGTCTCAGCAGCGCCGCGGCTTGGCGCAAGCGGGCCGGCCGGTCGTCTGTAGCCAGGCGAACGACCAAATCACCACGTTTTACGATTTGCCCCCTGCTCGCTAAGACCTCCGCCACTGCTGCCGCAGTCTGAGCCCGTAGACGGACTCTGCGTTTCGCCTCAGTCGAGCCCAGTAGAATGATCCGTTCCGGTACGGTCTGCGCCTCGATGAGGCGGGTTCTCACTCGCGGCAACAATTCAGCTGTCGAATTGCCTTTGGATGCAGTCCGCTCAGCCGCTTCGGTACTGCGGTCACTCCAGTAGTTGTCGATCAGCCCTGATGCCAGCCAGCCGATTACGCCCAGCAAGATCAGAAAGGCAAGGAAAAAAGACTTTTTCATTGTGCTGGTGTCAGTGAGGATTCGTCCGTTGAGATGTTTTCACAAACCAATTACAAAGCGTCTAGAACGCAGCATTTACTTGCCATTCAGTCATACACGGCCGTGACTTGATTGCTGGGCATCGACGCAGTGCAGCTCTCTGCAAAGTGCCAGCGGAATCAGTGTTGACGCCATCATTCGTGCCAGCTTGTCCTGGCTGCGTTTGCCTCTAGCCAGTGCCGAACTACCGCGCTTTTTGGCGAAAGACGATGCCAGGTATTTCAACAACCCGGCATTAACTCGCGACCGCGCCCCACGATCTTGCTTACCAGTCACCCAGCGTACGCCGACCCAAATTATTTCGCTTGGCCCTTGGAATAACCCTCAACTTTGATTCGAAGTCACGCTCAGTCCTGCACTGCCAGGTATTATCGCACAGTGGTCTAGTCGGCCAATGGAGTTTTAATTTTTTTGTAAGCCACATTCGCGTGAGCAGCCTGTCCTTTTTGACGCGGTGATGGTAGGCGGTAGCAGAGGCAGCAGGTACGACCATTAGGAATGGGTTTCACTTATCTCCGATGAGGTTATTTACTCCAGGCCATACCGGGAAACGTTTACCATAGCAGTACGAAAGAAGGGTGTTACTATTGAGATGATGGTGCATATCGGAGTTCACGAACACAACGACGTCAAAGATCCCCGTGCCCTGGGTATAAAGGTGGTGCGCTTTATGGTTGTCCGCGACCGCTCTGGCTTACGACGATTAGGATGTCTAACATACGCAACAGTGCATGATCTAGGAAAGCGCACATGACTTCGTTATTGCTGGGGTTGATTGTCTTTATAGGCCTTCACCAGTTGCCGGGACTGCCAACGCTCCGTGGGTTCCTGCTGCAAAGGCTGGGTGAGGGCGGCTACAAGGGCGCATTTTCTCTGGCTGCGCTGGTGGGTCTGGGCTTGATCGTCTACGGCAAATCGGTAGCGCAGTCTGTGCACGTATATGCGCCTTTAGAAGATCTGCGGATCGCGACGACATTGCTAGTGCTGGCTGCATTTGTGCTGTTCCCAGCATCAATCGTGCCTTGTAATCTGCGTCGGCTGGTACGCCACCCGCAACTTATTGCAGTAGCCCTCTGGGCTCTGGGCCACCTGCTGGTGAACGGTGACCTTGCCTCGGTATTGTTATTCGGCGGTTTTCTGGGCTTTGCCGTTAACGGCATCGTCAGCGCTAACCGCCGCGCTAAAGTGCCGGGCTTGGACAGAAAGCCACTGATGGCGGATCTTGCCGCGGTGGTTATCGGTCTGGCAGCCTGGGCCGCTCTTAGTTGGTTTCACGATCAGTTATTCGGTGTATCGGTACTGGCCATTAACTGATAAAGCTCTTGCCTATCGCCTGCCGGCGCCAATTACCCGGTTAAATCTGAAACTCTCGAAGCCGAGCAGTCCCGGGCTGGTAGTGCCGTTCATTCTTTTGTTGTAAATACCTATACCAGCCCGGTCACAGCGACAGTTGGTGAGCAGTCAGCATTACTGATGAAGCAGGTCCGGGACTGGTGCCGGACAAATTGATAATCCTCATGTAGCAGGTCGAGATACCCGGTCGTGTCACGGGTATTGAAAGCATTTTGCATTTTTTCATAGATAGGCATTAGCATTTCCTCGTAGTTTGACCGTTAAGCTTTCAGCACCTTGTTCAGAGTTTCTTGGGCTGCCGCCGCACGCCCTTTAGCCTTGACGCGTTTCCAATGTTTTATCACTTTACCCTTGGGGCGATTAAGACAGGCGAGCGGTTCAGCCCCAGGGTGATCTTGCCATACATGTTTTTCTCACCCCAAGCGCCATACCTGTCTATAACCTTGTGATTCGGGGCAGAGAGCAGGGTAATTTTCAGTTTGTATTTGTTGGTGAATTTTTGATGCGATTCAGCTGAATCAGGGTTTTAGGGGGGGTCAATTCTGTTGCCTGAACAAAAAAGTTATGATATAACATTTCTTAATACATGTCGCCTGCAGTAGAACTTTTTAAAACCAAAATAATGTTGAGAAAAATATCTGGAACAATCATCGCAGCTCTCTTGTCAGCATCAGCAACAAGCGTATCGGCAGTGGTTCCTCGGGTGGTTGCCGATATAACTCCGATATATTCGCTGGCAGCACGAGTGATGGATGGAGTTGGGGTGCCGAGTCTCATTATCCAACACGGGGCCTCACCGCATGGATATTTACTGCGTCCATCGGCAGCGGTGGCGCTTGAAAAAGCGGACTTGGTTTTTTGGGTTACTGAAGGGTTAACTCCATGGCTGAAGAGCAGACTCGAAACCCTCGCTGGCAAAGCGCACGTCATCAAATTGATGGAGGTCGATGGCGCAGTCAGATTGAGTTTTCGGCAAGGCGCCACCTTTGCAAACCATGACGATCATCAAAGCTATGATGAGCATAAGGATTATGTCGACCCTCATGGTTGGCTGGACCCGGAGAATGGCAAGATCTGGCTCGATGTGATCGCGTCAGAGTTGTCCGAAATTGATCCTGCGAATGCCGGTATTTATGCCCAGAATGCCGCTGTTGGAAAAGCGGAAATATCAGAAGTGGCGGCACAAATCGACAGCACCCTTGCTTCCGTGCGTGGGGTTAACTTCATCGTTTTTCACGATGCTTATCAGTATTTTGAAAAACGCTTTGGTATCTCGGCGTCAGGGTCTATCTCGCTTGGGGATGCCTCGGCCCCGAGTCCGGCGAGGGTCGCTAAGATTAGAGCAAAAGTCGCCGAACTGGGTATTAGCTGTGTCTTCTCAGAACCACAGTACAGCCCCGGTCTGGTTACGAGTGTTGTTGGAGACGCCGATATAAGAAGAGGAACTATAGACTCGCTAGGCGCTGAACTGGAGCTTGGAATAGCCTTTTATACGAAGTTGCTGGAGAGTATTGCCAAAGAGATAGCCGCTTGTGGGAAAGATTTAGTCATGGCCGACGTTGCCCAAGTTCTCGTATATAACGTTTAATGATGCCAAAAAATTTCTTGCCAATCACCTCGACTCAGGTTTTCGTCAAGCACGATCATCGGGCCTGCGCCCGATCCGCGATGGAGGCGGCCCATGAACTTTGTGCTGCTCGCGGGCTGCGACTCACGCCGGTTCGGGAAAAAGTGCTGGCGTTGCTGCTCGAGTCCCATCAGGCACTGGGAGCCTACGCGGTACTGGAGAGGCTGGCGCAGGCGGGCTTTCGCTCCCAGCCACCCGTTGCATACCGGGCCTTAGACTTCCTGGTAGAGCACGGCCTGGTGCATCGGATCGAAAAACTGAATGCCTTTGTGGCCTGCAACCAGCCACAGGCAGGTCATGCCCCGGCATTCATGATCTGCAACAACTGTCACCAGGTCGCCGAGACACCCGGTAAGCGGGCAAGTGGAACCCTGGGCAAGAAGGCCCGGGCCATCGGTTTTCATATCCAAAGTACAGTGGTTGAGGCCGAAGGCCTTTGTGCGGCCTGCCAAGCGGCGTGATCTTGTGAGTCTGGTTTGCACACAGGGAGTCGGTGTACGCTTCGGCGGGCGGCGTATCTTGCGTGACATCGATTTATCGATACGCAACCGGGAAATTGTCACAATCGTAGGCCCCAACGGTTCGGGTAAGACAACACTGCTACGGGTGTTGATCGGTGCGCAGGTCCCAACTGAGGGGAAGGTCGTTCGCAAGGCTGGCGCGAACATCGGTTATGTGCCCCAACGCCTGGCAATTGATCGCACCATGCCGTTGACGGTTGCCCGCTGGCTGCGCCTGTCGGGTGCGCCTAAAGCCGTTGATTACCAGCATATGGCGGAGCGTGTTGGTATTGCCCAATTACTCGGGGAGCAGATGGGCTCGCTTTCTGGGGGCGAATTCCAGCGTGCCCTGCTGGCACAAGCTTTGTTGACGCAACCGGCCCTGTTGGTGCTCGACGAGCCAACCCAGGGCCTGGATCAGCCGGCAATTGCTTCTTTCTATCGCTTGATTGAGGCTGTGCGCAAAGAGATCGAGTGCGCCGTGCTGATGGTCAGCCATGACCTGCACGTCGTGATGCGATCTTCCGATCACGTGATCTGTCTCAATGGGCACGTGTGCTGCGAGGGTCCGCCAACCGTGGTTTCCGCTGCACCGGAATACCAGGCCCTGTTTGGATTTGGCGCTGAAGGGGCTCTAGCCTTGTATCGCCACGAACATGATCACAGTCACGATCATGCAGACGAGGCTGACTCCCGTGTTGGATGACTTCCTGGTCCGGGCAGCACTTGCGGGCACCGGGTTGGCGCTTGCGGCTGGGCCGCTGGGTTGTTTCGTGGTTTGGCGGCGCATGGCTTATTTTGGTGATGCCACGTCTCACGCCGCAATCCTCGGTGTGGCGCTGTCGCTGGCTTTCTCTTTGTCGATATTTATCGGGGTTTTGGTTGTAGCGCTGGCCATGGCACTCCTGGTACTGGCGCTTTCCGAGCGGGTTTATGCCATGGATACTTTGCTGGGAGTTGCCGCTCACGGTGCACTGGCACTGGGCCTGGTGGCCGTGTCATTTCTGTCTGGGATTAGGATCGATTTGATGGCTTATCTATTCGGCGATATCCTTGCAGTCGGCCGAGTTGATCTTGCTGTGATCTGGATCGGTGCGGCATTAGTGCTGGTCTTGCTGAGGGTCCGCTGGCAGGCCCTGCTCCTGGTAACGCTGAATACCGATCTTGCCGCCGCGCGGGGCTACGATGCCCGGCGCGAGCAACTGATACTGACACTGGCTTTGGCGGTGCTGGTGGCGGTGGCGATCAAGGTGGTAGGCGCACTGCTGATCACGGCTATGCTCATTATCCCGGCAGCGGCAGCGCGCTCGTTTGCCAAGACCCCGGAGGCCATGGCCGTCATGGCGGCGGTGATCGGCGTAATCTCGGCCCTGGTTGGACTGGCCGTATCTTTTCAATGGGACACGCCAACCGGACCGACCATAGTAGTGGCTGCCACTTTATTTTTCGTCGCCCCTGCTTTTGCCCAACTCACAGGAACGAGGCACTGAGCCTGGCAGTGATCACATGAGCAAGCCGATGCCGGTACTGGAATTCGCCTCGCGTGGTGCGGCGCTGGCGGCGGCGGTCACGGGAGTGGTGGAGTCGTTGGCCCAGGCGCTGGCTGGCCGCGGCCGCGCATCGCTCGGCGTCTGCGGTGGTCGAACGGCAGCGGCCATGTTGCCGGTGTTGGCCTCGCAACTCATCGATTGGGAGTATGTCGACGTCTTCCTGGTGGACGAGCGCTGGGTTGACCCGAGCGACGACCAGAGCAACGAAAAATTGGTGCGCACGACGCTACTCCAGGGTCCGGCAGCGGTTGCCCGTTTCACAGGATTGAAATCAACCCACCACAGTGCCCGCCAGGCCGCACCGAACATAGAAGCCCGGCTGCAGGCCATTGCGCGGCCTTTTGATGTCGTTTTCCTGGGCATGGGGGACGACGGCCACATTGCCTCGTTGTTCCCGAGGGGCGCGGAGAACAGCGTTACCGATCGCCTGGTGACGGCGTCGACTGCCCCAGCCGGCACTCGTGAGCGCATCAGCCTCACGCCCGCCGCCCTGCAGCAGGTTCGGCGGATTGTCTTAGTGCTCTTTGGGCGCACCAAGCGAGCGCTGCTTGAGCAGGCCATTACCCAAGGCAGCCCGGTCGAACTGCCGGTGCGCCATGTCCTGCAGCAACAAGGCCCAGAACTACGCATCATTACAGCAGGAGAGGGCGATGCTTGAGCGGTTGATCGACCCAAAAGCGCGAAGTTTCGAGGAACTGCAGCAGTCATTCCGCTGGCAGGTGCCCGAATACTTCAACATGGCGCACGCGGTGTGCGATCGGCACACGGCGCTTGCTGACAAAACGGCGCTTTTCTGCGCGAACGCGAGTGGCCAGCGCAGCCAGTACACCTTTGGCCAGTTTCAGGCGCTGTCCAACCGGCTGGCCAACGCCCTCAAAGAGGCCGGCGTAGCAGCCGGCGAGCGGGTAGCCATCGTTTTGCCCCAGCGGGTCGAAACGGCGCTGAGCCACCTCGCCGTGTGGAAACTCGGCGCCATATCGTTGCCGCTGTCGGTGCTTTTTGGTCAGGATGCCTTGCGTTATCGTCTCGAAGACAGCGGCGCCCGGGTCGCTATCTGTGCCGCTGACGCGCTAGAACGAATACAGGCACTGGCGCCGGACCTGCCGCAACTGACCACTGTGATCGACTGCGATGATACGGCGGCAGGATTTTGGCCCCTGCTGGAGCGGGGCAGTGACAGTCTGCAGCGGGTTAATTCACGGGGCGATGATCCGGCGCTCATCATCTATACCTCAGGCACCACCGGCCCCCCCAAGGGGGCGGTGATTGCACATCGCTGTCTGCTGGGTAACCTGACCGGCTTCGAGATGTC
>JASMBC010000080.1 GCA_030754035.1 Arenicellales bacterium
GGCCTGGTGCCTGGTACCGCCACTGATACTTCTCTTGAGTACAGTTTCCTCAAGACCATCGTCACGGTGGTCTTCAATAACCTCACTTCAGAGGACTATGGTGCCCTGGGAACTACTCTTGATGACATGATCGAGGGTCTCGGTGGGCGCGATATCTCCAAGGCCTACGATGACGAGGCTCAGTTGTTGAGCTACAGCTTCGACAGCGGTGATACGGCGCTGCACCTGGACGAGTTGATCCGCCAGCAGATTGAGACCACACCCGGGCTGGACAGCATCATCCCTGGTACCGCCACTGATACTTCTCTTGAGTACAGTTTCCTCAAGACCATCGTCACGGTGGTCTTCAATAACCTCACTTCAGAGGACTATGGTGCCCTGGGAACTACTCTTGATGACATGATCGAGGGTCTCGGTGGGCGCGATATCTCCAAGGCCTACGATGACGAGGCTCAGTTGTTGAGCTACAGCTTCGACAGCGGTGATACGGCGCTGCACCTGGACGAGTTGATCCGCCAGCAGATTGAGACCACACCCGGGCTGGACAGCATCATCCCTGGTACCGCCACTGATACTTCTCTTGAGTACAGTTTCCTGCAGGAGAACCCACTGGCTCGATCGGTAACGTTGTTGGTAGAAGATCTCGAACCAGATGATTCGCGCAACATCGCCCGTGAGTTAATCGCCTTGGTCGAAGAGACCTACGGTGTCGAACGCCTGCGCCAAGACTACTCTGACACTGAACGCCGACTACGGTTGCGTTTCCGCTATCAAGGCCGGCAGCCTTTCTTTAGCGCCCTGTACCCGCGGTTGATTGGCAACGAGGCACTGGCTCATTTGGGGATCGAGCGTCAGGGCAAGCAGATCACCCTCACCCCGCTGCCGCCCGAGCGTCGGCGGCTGGTGATAGCCGGCCTGTCGGCCGAGCGTTACCATTCCCGGCTGGAAGCTTACCGCACGGCCGTCACCTCCCAGGAGGGAGTCACCGAAGTGATTCCCGAGTACCTCGCCGGCAGTGCCGGTGAACCCGGCCAGCTGGTTTTCAGCTTTAACTTCAGCGGTAACCTGGCGGTTCTCGAAGACCGCATCTGGGCCAGTCTGGCTGATGCCGGTGAGACCCCCAACCGTCAGCTGAGTGCCGTCTCCGAGCGCCTGATCCAGTACCTGGCCGGCGGCGAGGCAGAACTGACCGCAGTGTTCCGCAACGTGGCCCCGGCAGAGTACGTGCATATCCGCGAATCCCTTGACGGGATCTTCGGTACCCTGGGCGTGCGCAACCTGGACCGTGATTACGATGACAAGACCCAGGTTCTGAATTACCGCTTCGAAAGCGGCCAGGCCATGGTCGAGCTGGACGCTGCCCTGGGGCAGCAGGTCGCGGCTGCCCCGGCGCTGCAGGGCCTGGTGCCTGGTACCGCCACTGATACTTCTCTTGAGTACAGTTTCCTCAAGACCATCGTCACGGTGGTCTTCAACAATATCGCGCCGGAAGATTACCGAAAAATCGGGGCACTGCTAGACACCATCATCAAACAATTGGTTGTCAAAGATCTGAAAAAAGCGTACGACCCGAACGAATACCGCTTGAGCTACACCCTCGAATCCCCGATTCCGCCGGTGGAACTGGACACCATTCTCTGGGAGAAGATCCGTGGTGAGGAAGCCTTGTCAAACATCGCACAGGACACGACTTCGGAGGACACCCTGGGCTACTTCTACCTGCAGAAAAGGCCAGACACCAGGAGCATGGCTGTGGTACTGGAAAACCTTGGCCCGGATGCTTACCGTAAGGCCGGCCTGCGCTTCGTCAGCGCCATCAAGGTGATTGAGGGCGTGGACCGTGTCCAGCGGGAATACTCCGAGAATGATCAGGTGTTGCGGCTGCGCTTCCGCTACCGGGGTGAGTCGATCTACGCTATAGACGATGCTATCTGGAAGGCGGTACGGCGGGACAAAACATTCACTGATTTGGCGCTCGGCTCCATGACCGAGGCTAAACTGGTTTATGTCTTGGGCGCTGTAGAGGGCATCCAGCCTGACGTCATCATCCACCTGCGCCGGGTCTCTGGAGCGGACTATAAAATAGTCGCAACAGGCTTTTCGAAGTTGCTCGGTCGACTAAAAAACGTGCGTGACGTACGCTATCACTACCTTTTCCAGCAGCGCACCATAGTCTTTCGACTGCGTTACGGGGGTGAAGACCTTTTCGCCCTGGATGACGCCATCCAGCATTCGCTGGCCGCACACCAACTCTTTCAGCAGGTCGCCAAAGGCCCGGATACCGCCGGGCGCATGATTTACCTGTTTGGGGAGGAACCCGTTGTTGTCCAAAGTGGGGAGCCGGCGGTCGTGACCGTCGAACCGAATGAAAGTGCCGCACTACCGAGCTCAGGGTCGTTACCCGACCTGGTGGCCGCACTGGACCAGACTGTTATCGTGGTTCTCGGTGAGAGTGAGGACGCGCGGTGGCACGGAACAGGGTTCTTTGTTACCGACTCGGGCTACATTCTGACCAATGCTCACGTTGCCATGGGCCACCTCGTGCATGAGGGAAAAGCAAAACTGTGGGCCAAAACACTGGATGGGCATCGTTATCCGCTGAACGTAATTAAGTCGGACAATGAACAGGACCTGGCCTTGCTGAAGATAGTCAGTCCGACCCGCCAATTTAAATCAGTCAAAATTGGCAACAGCAGCCAACTGCGCAAGGGCCAGCAGGTTTTCAATATTGGCAATCCCGGAACCTGGGACGAACATTTTGAACACAGCGTCACCATCGGCGTAGTGGCTGGGCTCAACAGGAATGATGGGCTGATTGAATTCTCCATGCCGGGCCGTGGCGGCCAGAGCGGCTCACCGGTTTTCAATACCGCTGGCACGGTTGTAGGTGTAGTGGTTAAGGTAACGCTGGACGATTCCGGTAAGGCCTTGATCCCCGTCCTCATGGCTACTGTTGACACATCTGGCAAAGCCAGCTTCAAAGTCGAAAACAAGCTGATCGATGTCATGACCCGAAATGAAACCATAACCATGGCGATCCCAATCAACCACGCGAGGAACCTGCTGCAACTGACCGGACCGTGAAAATCATCTGGCCAATGCTGTTGCTGTTCACCATGGCGGGCTCAGCTATGGGGGAAACCCGCGGCCTGAAAGTAGTGGTCCGTGACGAGGCTACTGGCGCCTGGGAGGAAGTCAACCTATACCAGGGCAGCTATGCACTGCTGATTGGCGCAAGCGACTACCACGACCCCCAGTGGCCCGATATTGAAAGCATTCCGGGTGAACTCGACCAGGTCGAGACAATCCTTAAAGCACAGGGATTTTCCGTTTCCAAATACTATAACCCCACTAAGCGACAGATGGTGGGTCATTTTCGGGACTTCATTGACGAGCACGGTTACGACGAAGGCAATCGCCTGCTGTTCTTCTACGCTGGCCATGGCTATACCCGTAAGAAGGGCAACACCAACAAAGGCTACCTGGTGCCGGTCGATGCGCCCAGCCCACTTGAAGACGAAAAAGGGTTTCAGAGAAAAGCGCTGTCCATGAGTCAGATCCTGACTTGGGCAAGAGAAAGCGAGGCCAAACATTCACTATTTTTGTTTGACTCCTGTTTTTCGGGAACGATTTTTCAGAGTCGCGCATTGGCGGAGCCCCCCAAGGTCATCAAAAAAATCGTCTCACTGCCAGTGCGTCAATTCATTACCGCCGGCTCAGCTGGCGAGACGGTACCATCTCAAAGCACCTTCACTCCCGCCTTTATCAGTGCTCTTGAATACGGCAAGGGCGATCTCAATGAAGACGGCTACGTCAGTGGCACGGAACTGGGCCTGTACCTGCAGAACGAGGTACCCAAGCACACCGACCAGACTCCACAGTTTGGCAAGATCAAAGACTTCGATCTCTCGCAAGGAGATTTCGTGTTCGTGTTGCCCCGCGCACAGGTTGCCAAGGCACCTACAGGCACCGAAATGCGCTCCCTTGCCGGAGCTGGTGACGGCTCCCCGATTACCGTCGATGCCAGTGTGCTGGAGCTCGAGTTCTGGCAGAGCATCAAGGACAGCAACAACCCCGATATGTACCAGGCCTTCCTCGATAAGTTCCCGGAAGGCACCTACGTGGCACTGGCCAGGCAGAGATTAGTGGAGATAGATCAGCAAAAGCGCAACGCCGAACTTGAAAGACAACGCCAGGAGGCACAACGTCAGCGTGAGGAGGCCGAACGTAAAGAAAAGGAACTGCAACTCGCCGCCATCAAAAAGCAAAGGGAAGATAAGAAAGCGAGGCAATTGGCGCAGGCTGAGGCCGAGGGCGCGATACTGGTTGCATTTGGATCGTTTTCGCGCCCGCAGAGCGGCCGGATGTCGAGCAGTCCAGAGCGTCTGCGCTCGAGCCTTCTGTCCCGATTTCCTACCCAGAATACCCCCTTCCGCCTGGTTCGAGGTGATCTGGAAGCCAACGCCTACCACATTC
>JASMBC010000081.1 GCA_030754035.1 Arenicellales bacterium
GGATGCGCATAGTCCACTGGCGGATTTGGCGATGCAAAGACACTTTCATGACTGCCTGCTTAATCCAACTGATATCGGCGGGCGCTTTGCAGCGTTGACCGCGTTCGCCATGGCGCCCGCTGCGCTGATGGGCATTGGGCTCGGACCGCTTGCCGACAGCGCAATGGATATGGCGCAGCGCTGCCATGCCCAGGACCCGTTACACAACCCCGGTCTGGCGCTTGGGGAGTGGCTGGCAGAACATTGGCAGTCGGGACGTGATTGCCTGCAACTTTGCTTCGATGATGATTTTGCGCCGCTCGCGGGTTGGATCGAGCAACTGGTGGCGGAAAGTACCGGCAAGGCTGGCAAGGGCATCTTGCCGCTGGACCGCTCGCACCCCGGTGCACCGGCGGATCGACTGGTCCGGGTGGCCATTGGCGGCGCTGCCGATACGCCCTTTTGGCAGGAGGTCAAGGTGTTGGCGCAAGACGGTGTACCGTTGCACCGTATCGAACTCGAAAGTGCTGCCGCGCTGGGCGGGGAATTTTTTCGCTGGGCTTTTGCAGTGGCGATCGTTGGCGCGGCGATGGGAGTCAATCCTTTTGATGAACCCGATGTGGAGGCCAGCAAGCAGGTGACGCGGGATCTTCTGGCCGGTGACGTGTCGACAGGCTCGGCTGAGCCCGGCGCTCTTGGCGGGCTCGCGCAATGCCTGCACGAGGCGCCCCAAGGCAGCTATTTTTCTATTCTGGCCTACGTCCCACCCGAGCCCGCGGTGTACGATGCGCTTGAGGGTTTTGCGCAAGCAGTTGGCGAACGATATGGTTTACCGGTCAGTATCAGCACCGGACCGCGCTATCTGCATTCAACGGGCCAGTTGCACAAAGGCGGTCCGGCCAGCGGAATATTTCTGTTTGTCAGTCTGGTCCCCGAGCAGGACCTGGCGATTTTTTGTGAAGATTTCAGTTTTGGCGAACTGAACCGGGCGCAGGCCATTGGTGATTGCGCTGTGTTGCTACAGCGCGGTCGACCGGTCTTTGCGGTTGATGTGTTTGGCGAGCCGTCGTCCTGTGCCTGGCAGTTGCGGGACAAATTACACTTTGCATTAAACGGATGAAGCACATACAGGCGATCTCACTGGATCTGGACGATACCTTGTGGGCGATCTGGCCGGTGATTGATCGTGCCGAAGCTGTTTTGCACCAGCATATCTGCGAGACCTTTCCGCTGATTGGTCAAAACCATGATGCCCAGGATTTACGTCGGCTGCGCAACGATGTGCACCAAAGCCGCCCCGATCTTTCGCATGACCTGACTGAGTTGCGCCGTGTGTCTTTCGAGCGCTTGTTGGACCAATATGGCTATGACCCGCAGGCGTCACACGATCTGGTTGGTCGTTTTCTGGAGTTGCGCCATGATGTGACGCTTTATCCGGATGTCGTGCCTGCGTTGTCGGCGCTAAGTAAGCGTTTTGCGGTGGCCGCTGTCTCCAATGGCAACGCCGATGTCTCACGTTTGGGCATTGGCAGTTATTTTCGCGGCCAGATCAGCGCCAGCACCGCCGGGGTGAAAAAACCCGATCGTAGGATCTTTCACATGGCCTGCGAGTTACTCAAGACCGACCCGGCACATGTACTGCACGTGGGTGATCATCCTCTGGAGGACGTTATCGGCGCACAGCAGGCAGGGCTTAGGGCTGTGTGGGTTAACCGCAATGGCGATGACTGGGCGCATGATGAGATACCACATGCCGAAGTGCATGATCTGGCCCAACTGGTCGAAGTGCTCGCCGGCGTAAATCGATAGACGGGTTACAGGAATGAGTCACCATGGAACGTAAGGTTGAGGTTGCGATCATCGGTGCCGGCACTGCCGGTCTAAATGCGATGGGTCAGGCGAAGCGTGCCGGCAAGGATTTTGTACTGATCAACGGTGGCGAGCTGGGCACGACCTGCGCCCGGGTCGGCTGCATGCCATCCAAGGCGCTGATACAAGTCGCTCATGATTTGCACCGGCGTGAGGTTTTTGGCCGAGAGGGCATTGAGGGGGGCGATACTCTGTCAGTATCTTTGCCGGATACTCTGGAACACGTTCGCGATATGCGCGATATCCTGGTTGACCGGATACTGGGCCATACCACCGACCAGATGGGTGACGAGTTCATCGATGGTTATGCCCGCTTTATTGAGCCAGGTGTACTGCAGGTGGGCGAGGACACGATCCGTGCTGCCAGCGTGGTGATTGCCTGCGGTACGCGCCCGGCAGTGCCGCCGGCCTGGGTGGATTTTGGCGAGCGCATTCTCACCAGTGATACGATTTTTGAGCAAGAAGACCTGCCCGATGCAATCGCGGTGGTTGGCCTTGGTGTGATCGGCCTGGAGATCGGCCAGGCGCTGGCACACCTGGGGGTTTCGGTGACTGGCATCGATATGCTCGATACCATAGCGGGCCTGAGGGACCCTGATGCTTGCCGCAGCGCTATCGAACTGATGGAGCGCGCCTTTCCAATCTGGCTTGGGCATGAGGTTGAGCTCTTTGAGGACGAGGGCCGTATCCGTGTCAGCGCCGGCGAGCAAGCAGTGGTGGTTGATAAGGTGCTGGCTGCCATGGGCCGTCAGAGCAACCTCGACTGGCTGGCGATTGAAAACGCCGGAATCGAACTCGATGCCCGGGGGGTTCCGGTGTTTGACAGGAACACCATGCGCTGTGGCGATCGTCGTGTATTTATAGCCGGGGATATCAGCGGCAGCGACCAGATTCTGCACGAGGCGGCCGATGAGGGCCGTATCGCGGGTTATAACGCTGCGCATACCGAAAGCGTTGCTTTTGCCCGCAAAACCCCGCTGGCGATTACCTTCACCTCACCCAATATCTGTACTGTGGGCGCATCCTTGGCTGACCTTGATCCTGACACCACGGCCATCGGCGAGATGCGGCTGGGGCCGGTGGGCCGGGCTCTGGTCATGGGCGCTAACCGTGGCATTGTGCGCCTTTACGCCGACCAGATCAGTGGCGTGCTGCTGGGTGCTACTTTGGTGGCTGAACGCGGCGAGAACCTTGCCCACTTGCTGGCCTGGTGTATCAGCGAGAACATGACGGCGCTGCAGATGCTGCGCAAGCCTTTTTATCACCCCACGATGGAAGAAGCCCTGCAGGGGGCCCTGCGCGACCTTTTGTCGATGGTAGAACTTGCGCCAGAACTTCTCGACGCGCCGGCCGAACTCGAAGTGCTGCGCTGAACCGGTGCTGGCGGGTCAGCGCTTAACCGGTACGATGGTATCGACGAACGGCGGGAAGTGATCCCCGGGGCGGTCGGCAAAGAAGCGTTGCAACGCTTGGACCACCACCGGGAAGGCTATATCAGACCAGGGGATGTCCTCCTCGGCAAAAAGCGCGGTTTCAAGGCTTTCGATGCCCGGTGCAAATCCACCATCCAGTAACTCTGCGCGGAAGATCATGTAAACCTGACTGACATGGGGGATGTTGAATATCGCATATAGCCCACTGATCTCAACGCGGGCGCAGGCTTCCTCGTAGGTTTCGCGCATGGCCGCCTGTTCGATGGTTTCGCTATTTTCCATGAAGCCTGCGGGAATCGTCCAAAGGCCGTGGCGCGGTTCGATGGCGCGACGGCACAGCAGAATGCGGCCATTCCACTCGGGAATACAGCCGGCGACGATCTTGGGATTCTGGTAATGAATCTCACCGCAGGCATCGCAGACGTGTCGCTCCATGGTATCGCCATCAGGGATGCGGATGGCCACCGGTGAGGCGCACTGACTACAGAATTTCATCAAAGTTTTCGGTTTTTTCAGTCACCGAACACTATAGCACTACCTTGTGAACACCCGGGTAAAGTTGCCATTGCCATGTCTTACCCCAAAATCCTCATCGTTGAAAGCAGTATGTCACTGGATTAAAAATTGCTCTGAACAAATCCAATCACGCCCGGAGCATCACTTATGTCCGAAACAGATAACCCAACGCATATGCCCGAAACAGATAACCCAACGCAGCAGAACGTTTTTGGTGAGCCGCTCGAAATGTGCTCAGAAAAACCGTTAACCGGATGGTTTCGTGATGGTTGTTGCCATATCGATGATGCGGATCACGGTATCCACACCGTATGCGCCAAGGTTACCGACGAGTTCCTGCAATGGCTCAAATCGGATGGCAATGATCTGCTGACTCCGCATCCGCAGTTTGGTTTTTCGGGACTGAAAGATGGCGATTGCTGGTGCGTGTGCGCCGCGTCCTACGCCAGGGCGCTTGAGGCCGGGGTTGCCTGCAGAGTGTATCTTGTACGTACACACATCCGGACACTGGATATCATTCCGATGGAAAAACTTAAAAGCTACGCACTCGATTTGTCGTGATCGCAAGACAGCTAATTGCGCTGCGCTCTTGACGAATCTGTGCCGGTGCTTTGTAATCCAGACCCCGCCTGTGGTATCCCCTGTGGCCAG
>JASMBC010000082.1 GCA_030754035.1 Arenicellales bacterium
CTCCTTGAGCAGACCGTCTCGGCTAGCGGTGCCAGCGGCCGGGTGATCTCGACCGAGGCGGTTAACTGGAAGGGCACCGGCACTGGCCAGCACTACGGCTGCTACTTTGACCTGCCGGACAAAGGGGAACGGGTGGTAACCGACCCGCGCTACCGACAGATTGACGGATTGGTCTATTTCAATACGCTGATTCCAACTGACCCCAGGCCCTGTGCAGTGGGCGGCACCGGCTGGCTGATGGCGGTGGCAGCGAAGAACTGCGGCAGTCCAAAGAGCGCGGCTTTCGACTATGACGGCGACGACCTTGTCGGCAGTAAGGGCGATTACGCCAAGCTGCCCAAAGGCAAATCGGGCAAAGAGCAATCAGTTGGCTTTGCCGGCAAGAAGTACACTGCCGCCAAGGGCACTCCCGCCGGGGTCAACATCGCCGGTGACCGGCGCTTTACCCCGGGAAGCGGCACCGGTGAGGCGGCGGATATATCGTCCCAACGGGTGCAATCCGGCACCGGTTTTATGACCAAGCGTCTGTCCTGGGAGCAGTTATTTCCCTAGCGGGCCCCACGGCGCGAAAACAAAATAAAACTGAGGTCATCGGGCTTGGACGGCATACCGGGTTCGGCCCCGGCCATGCGCTGGCTGACAGCGGCTGCTAAGTTGTGACCGACCTCGCCGAGGTCCCCGTCCACCACCATCTGGACCACCTCCGACACCGGCAAATTGTCCCACAGCCCATCGCTGGCGATGACCAGGGTATCGCTAGCGTCCAGTGCAAACGACTGGTGGGTCTCGACCCACATGGCACGGCTGCCGACGCTGTTGTTGACCACATGGCGCTGGGGGTGACGCATGGCGGCCTGCTCGCTTAGTTGGCCATGGGCCACCGCGTCACCGACCGGCGAATGCGGATCGGTCCGAAACTTGACCCGGCCCCGGCGATCCACCACAACCAGCATCGAATCTCCTACGTGAGAACTGGCACAGCGCAAACCCTCCAGCAGTACCGCCGAGATGGTCGCCCCGCCCTGGTAGTTCTCCCGGCACATGGTCTGGTTGATGTCCATAATCCGCGATTGGACGGGGTCCGCCTCCCCTGCCGCCAGCGGCTGTGCCAGCCGGCCGATCACGCGGGCCGAGGCCTCCGGGGCGTGCGGCAGCCCGCCGATGCCGTCGGAGACCGCCAATACCCCGAGGTCACTCCCCCAGGGAATCACCCCGAGCGCATCGGCGTTGACTTTGTGTTTTGTCGGAGAGCCGCAACACCAGGCGACCGCCATGCCGCCCAGAAACGACAGCACTGCAGGCTCTGCCAGATTGGCGCCGCCTGCACAGATAAACGGTGACAAAAGAGGCGTTGGGGTGTCACTCATGGCGCTGCAATCGAATCTATGTTGTGCCCAGTAATTTAACTTACTTCTACGGAAAATCGGCTAACTTTATGCCGATGGCCAATCGGCCGCACTAGAGCGCGCCCGGGGTGGCATGCGTCTGCCCTGCGACTGCAAGCGCTCTCCCTGATGGCGTACACTTGTGTCCCGCCAATAGCCGGAACAGCCAGCATGCGTAGCAGTCAGCAGCAAAGCGGTTTTACCCTGATAGAACTGATGATCGTGGTGGCAATCATCGGCATACTCGCCGCTATCGCAGTGCCGATGTACAGCGATTATGTCACCCGCAGCCGGCGCACCGACGGGCAGGCCGCGCTGATGCAGGTAGCGCAGGAGCTAGAGCGCTGCTATACCCAGTATTCGGCCTACAACAACAATAATTGCTCAGTGGTATCCGGCGGTGCAGTGAGCCAAAACTCCCCCGAGGGTTTCTACACCATCGCGGCCACAGGCGGCAATCTCACGGCAACTACGTTTATTCTCACCGCCACCCCGCTGGGCGCACAGCTCAGCAACGACACGGACTGCACGACCCTGACTTTGAACCAACTGGTTGTAGCGGGAGCCACCGGCGCTGACACCAGCAAATGCTGGTAGTTGTCTGGCGTAATCAAGGGCCTGCACCATAGCGCCTGCCGTTGGCGGCAGTGTACTTGGTGCCGGCAAAGCCAACTGACTGCTCTTTGCCCGATTTGCTTTTGAACTTGACTCTGTCGCTCTTACTTCCGACTTGGGTATCGCCGTCATAGCCGGCAGTCGGATTCTCTGGAGTACCGAAAAATCCGGCCGAGCGTTGCCAGACTTTGGCGTCAGCGATAAGGCTGGCGGATCACGGTCTTCCACTTGGCCGGCGCCGCTTTGCGTATATCACTTAAATAAATCTCGTGGTGGCGCCCACAGAGCACACGACCCTCACTGGCGATGAATTGGTGCACCCGCTCGACAGTGGGGCCCTCCTCTGAAAACGGCCCGAGGTGCAGGGTCTGGGCCGCCTGGCCCTCGGTGAAGGATTCGAAGCGTAATTTTTCGAGCGCGGCAAGTGACTTTTTCTTTGTCACCTGGGCAATGGCCTGCGCGTAGAGTTCCTCGTCGATGAACTCGGGCTGCATAATCATGGCGCTCCAGCACCACTCGTCCTTGCGGCCTTCGGTGAACGCGGTCGGGTCATCGGCCGACCACAGCGCCTCGAGCGGCAGCACACCATAGTCAAGTTGCCGCGGGCCTTTTTTGATCATGAACTTCAAGGTGTAAGAAACGCTGAAAAGCGCCTCCACCGCGGCGGCAAAAACCTTGGAGCCAGGGTCACCCTGACCGTCGGTCATGATGAAATTAAACGCCGGCACATCTACCGTGACTACCTTCTTGGCCGAGGGCCGGTAAAGGGCGGCGAGCTCTTTTTTATAATCAATTTTTTCCACTTATCGGTGCCGTATCTCCCGGGGCGGTTGCACAGCTCTTAGCTTGACTGGGCTGGATCCTGACGCACTGCGTGCGCAGAAAAATTTGCCGGCTCAAATTTTCGAGTCGCGCACATTTAGAGCTTTCCCGCTTTTGATGGGGCAGAAAAGAATGCCCCGGTAAACGTCCCGGGGCACTCTTGACCACAACAACTGGCAGCGCTCGATTACCCGTCCTGCTCGTCGGGCAGAATGAGGTTGAGCACAACGGCAAGCAAAGCTGCCGGCAGCAAGCCCGATGTCAGCAACAGAGGCAGGGTATGCCCACCGACGTGCTGCATAGACTCGGGTACCATTTTCAGGCCCAGGCCTACCGACAGTGATATTGCCAGGATAAACATACTGCGTTTGTTCCAGTTGACATCACTAAGCATGTTAACTCCGGCACTTACCACCATTCCGAACATCAGTATTACACCGCCGCCCAGTACTGAGATGGGCATCGAAGATACGATCGCTCCAACCTTCGGAACCAGTCCACAGATAATCAGGAAGACAGCCCCGAGCGTGACTACCGACCGGCTCATCACGCCTGTCAAAGAGACCAGGCCAACGTTCTGGCTGAAAGACGTATTGGGCAGGCCACCGAATACTCCGGCGACAGCTGTGCCCAGGCCATCGGCAAAGGTGCCACCACTTAGCTCCTTATCCGTTGCTTCTCGTCCAGCACCACCTTTGGTGATGCCCGAAATATCGCCAACGGTTTCAATGGCGCTGATGATGCACATAAGGCACATCGCGATGATTGCAGCAAAGTTCAACTCAAAGCCATAACTGAATGGCTGCGGCAGAGCAAACCAGGCAGCGTTGGCTATTCCAGAGAAACTCACAGACCCCATGGGTATGCTGACAATATAGCCAACGATCAGGCCTACCAGGATCGCCGCACTCGAGAGAATACCCTTGCTGTAAAACTTCACGCCCAGGGCTACCACGATAACTACCAGAGCCTGAAACCAGTGGCTCGCTGAACCCCAATCGGGCTTGCCCTTGTTGAAGTCTCCCGCACCACCGGCAGCATATTCAATCCCGATTGGAATCAACATCAGGCCGATGATCACAATGACAAGGCCTGTGACCAGCGGCGGAAACCAGTTTCGAATACGGCCAATAATGGTGCCGATGAGTGTGTGAAAAATACCGGCAATGACGATGCTGCCAAACAAAGTCGCCATGCCGGCGGTTTTGACGATGGGAATCATTACCGGGATGAAGGCAAAGCTGGTACCTTGCATCACCGGCAACCGTGCTCCTACCGGGCCAAAACCTAGGGTTTGCAACAGCGTCGCGATACCGGCAAACAGCATGGACATCTGGATGAGGAAAATGGCATCGGAACTGCCGAATGCAAATCCTGCTGCGCCGCCAATGATGATCGCTGGAGTGAAGTTGCTGACAAACATCGCCAGCACGTGCTGCAGCCCCAGCGGTATTGCCTCTGCCATAGGCGGTGCGTAGTCCGGGTTTC
>JASMBC010000083.1 GCA_030754035.1 Arenicellales bacterium
CCCTTTGTCCATGATGCATGGCCATCACAATGGTCGAGCCGCCAAAAGCGCCATCGCCGGCGGCAAACACCTTCGGATCGGCAGTGCGCATTGTCAAAAAATCCGCCTCAACCTGGCCACCACCCATAAGTCCCGCGTCTTCCAGCGCCTCGCAGATTCCCTTCTGCCCAACCGCCGCTATTATCATGCCGCAAGGAATCTGAAACGCACTACTGTCGACAATTACCGGAGCACTGCGACCATCCGTATCGGGCGGCCCGGCTTCAGTTCGAACGCACTGCAGCACAAGGCCATCCGAAACTTCCAAAACACCCGTCTGCAGGGTATTGTAGATAAATTCAATGCCCTCTTTTTGCGCATGGTGTAATTCAATTTTGCGGGCAGGGATATCCTCGGGGCCACGCCGGTAAATGACCTTAACGGTCTTACAACCCGGCAAACGCAACGCCGCGCGGCAGGCGTCCATCGCCACATCACCACCGCCAACCACCACCACAGTCTCAGGCATCTGAGGGCGCTCACCGTCATTGATTCGACGCAGAAAACTCACCCCATCCACTACCGCAGGATGGTCTTCTCCGGCGATACCCATGGCTTTGCCCCACCAGGACCCGATCGCTACCAAGACAGAATCGTGGCGCGACTTCAACTCCTCAAGTGAAACGCCAGACCCCAGGCCTGTATTGAGGTGCACCGTCAACCCGGGACACTGATATTGGAACCTGTCAATATCCTCACCAATGACCCCAGAGGGTAAACGAAACTCAGGGATGCCCCAGACCATCGTCCCACCCAGACGGTCGGTCATCTCGTACACGTGCACCGAGAAACCCGCCCGACATAACTCAAAAGCTGCAGTCAGGCCCGCGGGGCCGGAGCCGACAATGCCGACCGATTCTGGCCGGGTAACTTCAAAAGGGGTTAGGGGTGAATCGCCGCCAAGTTGGTCCATGACGAACCGCTTGAGATTTCGAATCTGCACAGCGCCATCACTGCTTTGCCGACGGCAGGCCGGTTCGCAAGGCGCGTCACAGACCCGCCCGCAGATCGAACTGAACGGATTAGTCGCCGTGATCGCCTCAAAAGCCTCCTGGTACTTCTTCTCCCAGATATAGGCTATGTAGGACGGCGCATCAGTGCCAACAGGACATGCTGCCTGGCAAGGGGCAGCCACAAAATGTACATCCGCAGTATCGTCAGCAAAACCTGGCGGGACTACCGGAACACTGATGCGCTCGAGACCATAGACGCTCATGGCGCGGTGCCGGTACTAGAGGTAGCAGTATCAACGGGCACTGGTTCATACGGCAATCCAGTGATATACGCAGCCTCGGGGGTAAGTGCAACCAGATCATCGCGACCCAACTGGCGCACATCATCATAACCCAGAGCATCGGTAATGGCGGCAATCTGCCAACGCACACTCTCGAGAAAACGATGAATATTTTGGGATTCGTTCTCAGGCTTATAACGTTTTTCGTGCTCTGGATCCTGTGTTGCTATCCCCGTAACGCACTGGCCCACGTGACACTGCATGCAGGCGATGCAACCCCCGGCAATAATCACAGAGGTGCCAAACGCCACGGCGTCAGCCCCAAGGCACAATGCCTTAATAGCATCAACTCCATCACGCAGTCCACCCATAAGCACCAGTTGAACTTTGTCACGGGCACCGATCTCTTCAAGTGCTTCAACAGCCTCGATGATAGCCGGCAACGTGGGAATACCCACATTGTCGATTACCTCGGAGCTGCCTGCGCCGGTCGAGCCCTGCATGCCATCCAACTCGACAAAATCGAAACCGTCCTTCGCCGCTATCTTAATGTCATCGCGTATTCGCCCGGCACCAAGTTTTACGCTCACCGGCACCTCATAGCCCGTAGCCTCCCGGAGCTCCTCTATTTTGATGACCAGATCGTCAGCCCCGAGGATATCGGGATGCCGCGACGGAGAGCGCAAATCGATCCCAGCCGGAATTCCACGGATCTTTGCCAGTTCCGGGGTGACTTTTTTCGCCATCAGCTGGCCGCCAAGGCCAGGCTTGGCGCCCTGGGAGATATAGATCTCCAAAGCGTCAGCCCGGCGCATATCGTGAATATTCCAGCCTAGGCGCCCACCGAGGCACTGGAAAATCAATTGCCCAGCTGCATCGCGTTGCGCATCACTCATACCGCCTTCGCCGGTATTTTCCGCAATTCCCGACATGGCTGATGCTATTGCGATCGCCTGCTTGGTCGATCGGCTGATGGCCCCATAACTCATTGGCGCAATCATCACTGGCATACTGAGATTTAGTGGTCGGGCGCCGTTGATACCACCGATCTCAGTTGCCATCCGCACCTGCTCCACCACATCGCGCTCAGAGCCCGCGTTGGTAAGGTTTTTGCGAAAACCGATATCGCTGAGGTGCGGCAATGGTCGCGCTCCACCATAACCGCGAATGCGGTAGCGGCCGCTTTGCGATTTGATCGCAATATCTTCCTGGACTTTGGGATTCCAGTAAGGCGACGTGCCTGAGAAACTCTGAAACGGAATGCTGCGCATCGGCGGTTCTGGAGTCCCGTAACGCAACTTCGTGCCAGCATTCACCACTTTGGAGAAACCCACCGGTGCTTTTATGTCGTAGCGATCCAGAAATTCGTGCAACTGGTCCAGTTCAACCTGGTCGGTATCGGTCAGCATTGCGTCAGACCCCAGGTTCTCGACTTTACCAGCGACGAAAATCTCACCCGCAGACATATCCTCTCCCAGGCGTTCGCCAGAATCCCCCAGAATAATAATGCGCCCGCCATACATCATGTAGCCAGCCATAAAATTGGCATTACCAACACAACACAAAGTGCCTGCCTTCATGACCTGGCCAGCGCGCGAGCCCATGTTGCCGTGGATCACGATCTCGGCACCGCGAATGGCCACGCCCGGAATAGCGCCGGCATTACCCCCGACCACAACCGAGCCGCTGTACATGTTGTCCCCCACACCCCAGCCGACGTTATGGCTGACGTTGAAATGTGCCTGGTCGGTCAGCCCTGCACAGAAATACCCTGCTGAACCCCTAACACTGACCCGAACCGGTGCGGTCAATCCAACACCGATATGATGGCGGGCGTCGGGGTTGAGGATCTCGACGTCTTCCCCCGCCTCCCCCAACGTGCGCAGCCGTGTGTTGGCCTCGCGAACGCTTAACTGTGCTAGATCGAGTGCGACCATGTCGCGTAAGTGCCGGGAGCGGGCTCGCGGGTATTCAAGGCCTGCCCCGGGAACAGGCGGTTCAAGGAAACTTCTTCTGAGGCGATTGCGACCAGGTTCTCATCCTGGTACATGATCATGGGTTTGGCCGCGAGCCGATCCTTGGCATAACCAATCTCGTCCTGCGTAGAGACCAAAAAGGAAAAGGTGCCGTCCAGGTCTTCAATAGAGCTTGCCAGCGCCTCTTTGAGGGCAATGCCCTGCGCCAGTTTGTCAGCAAGATAAACCGCGATCAGTTCACTGTCGTTATCGGTGGTGAATTCGAATTCCCGCTGCTGAAGGCGTCGACGCATTTTCCAGTAATTGGTGATCTGCCCGTTATGGACGATCGCCACATCAGCAAAACCGGTCGCCCAGAAGGGGTGTGCAGCCTCGGGCTTGACCTCACTTTCTGTAGCCAGGCGCACATGCCCCAGGCCATGGGTGCCACGAAACTCGTGTACATCGTAACGATCATCTACCTCGTGGGCACTACCCACATCCTTAACAATCTCCAGACTGGTCCCGATAGAAATAACCTTGGCCGCACGCTCCATCTCATAGGAAAGTTTTTGCACGTCACCACTAAAACCGACCGTCACGCGATAGTTGTCGCCGACTTGCGCTTCTTCTTCGACGATGGCGCCGAGTTCCCCGAGGCGGCGGCGGATAGCATCAATGGCTCCGTGACCGCCTCCTTCGTTGAGCCTGTCCAGAAAAAAGCGCAACTTCAGTCGGCCGGAGAGCTCGGGCGCGTACAAGGCAAAACCGGTCGAATCAGGTCCGCGATGCTGGCAGCCATCAAGCATCCGTATGAGCGCATCGCCGGTGTCGAACACTTGATCGACACCTCGATACATGATTCCTGCAATCCCGCACATAAGCTGTCAGTCCTTGGAAAATTTCTAC
>JASMBC010000084.1 GCA_030754035.1 Arenicellales bacterium
GTGCCCGTGTTAGCAGATTTCGCGCTTACACGGGAGTGATTTTAATTATTGTTGGGAATATAAAATGGGACAGTTTACAAATAAGAAAGCGATCGTTTTAGGTGGTACCTCTGGTATCGGGTTGTCAACTACCCAGATGCTGCGCGACGGCGGGGCAGAGGTTATCGCCGGCAGCCGGCGCGAATGTGAAATCGACGGTGTCGAATGTGTACAGGTCGATGTGCTCGATCGCGAAGCCTTGAGTGCCTTGTTCGAAAAACATCACGGTTTTGACTACCTGGTTAACGCTGCAACCGGTGGGTCACGTGCCGTCGGGCCTTTTCTCGAAATGGACCTGGACGGTTTTCAAAACTCCTTTGCCAAACTCTGGGGCTACACCAACAGCGTCCGCCTGGGGGTCCCGCATATGTCGCAAACCGGTGCCGTCGTGTTGATCAGCGGCTACCCGGCACGTAGATGGCGGGCGGGGACGATTGCAATCGGCAGCGTCGGCGGTTCGGTCGAGGCCTTTATTCGACTGGGTGCCAACGAAATCAAGCCGGTAAGACTGAATGGGGTGTCCCCCGGGCTGATCGATACCCCGATGTCACCGCTCAAGGGAGAAGAGCGCGCGAATTTTTATCAAAAAGGCACATCTGGGCATATTATTCCACGGGCCGGAACGACGGATGAAGTCGCCGCCGCCGCTATCTTTTTACTCGAAAACGAATTCGTTACCGGCACAATTGTTGACGTCGACGGGGGTGCTATTGCTTCATGAGTTGCAAGAGAATCAGCAAACTCCTAAAAGGCGATGCGTTAGGGTGCAGTGCCGAGTTGCATTATTCCTGTATCGGCTCGGATGACGGTGTAAGGCCCCCATCTGGTAACAGCAGATTGCTATTTCTTTTGTCTATGAGATGGAGGTGACCGTGGCGGTGATAGGGTCACCGCAGGAATAGGCGCCACTCATGAGCGTTCTAAAAAGAGATGGGTTGGCGGTCACCGACCGAAGCCATGGCCTGAGTTACCTAGCGTGAGCCCATCACACAAAGCCGCTCTAAAAGTTGGGATTGGCGGGCTCGGCACCATTGGTTTTAATCTGGCCCAGCGTCTGGATGAAGGACTCGAGGGTTTGATTCTTAGCGCAGTATCAGCACGGGATACCGATGCTGCCCGCTTGAGACTGAATGCCCTGCGACAACAGGTTCCGGTTATGCCCTTAGCAGAGCTGGCGCAAGCCTGCGATGTCGTGGTCGAATGCGCGCCTGCTGCAGTGTTCAGTCAGGTTGCTGAGCCGGCAGTGCGACTGGGCAAGGTGTTGATCCCGGTCAGCGTAGGGGGACTACTCGATAACTGGCATCTGGTCGAGATGGCGAAGACCACTGGTGCACGAATTAATGTTCCCAGTGGTGCGATCCTGGGGCTTGATGCGGTACGGGCAGCAGCCCTGGGTGAGATCAAACACGTATCGATGGTAACCCGGAAACCACCTGCGGCGCTGGCCGGCGCTCCTCACATCCAACGCAATAAGATTGATCTGGACTCTATAGATCAGCCACTTAAGGTATTTGAAGGCTCGGCCCGCGAGGGCGTCCAGGCTTTCCCGGCAAATGTCAATGTGGCAGCCGCACTGGGGCTTGCCGGCGTAGGGCCAGAGTGCACACGATTGGAAATATGGGCCGATCCCGGAATCAGTCGGAACACCCATACAATTACCGTCGAATCGGACAGTGCACGACTTGAACTCAAGATCGAAAATATCCCGACTGCTGAGAATCCGGGGACAGGCAGGATCGTTGTATTAAGTACGCTTGCGGCTCTTAAAAGACTGGTCGACCCTCTGACAGTGGGTACTTAAATCGCTGCTGCTGGAGTCTGCACGGCTTGCAAGGTATTTCGAGCCGATCGGAAATCATGCTGAAGCAAAGGCAGTGCGAAATCCCATATATTATTTGCGTGGCGCCCAGATGACTAAAGGCCGATACTGAAAGTCCGGCCCAATCTGCCAAAAGCAAATTCCTAGTCCTTTGAAGATACCCGTTACAATTCCTGATCAATGAGCGCGAAAACACCTATTAGAACAGCACTGGTCACTGGCAGTGGACGGAATATCGGCCGGGCGGTTGTGCTCGCACTGGCTGAGCAGGGCTGTAATGTGATCATCAATGGATCGTCAAACCGGGCAGCGTGCGAGGCCGTTGCCGGCGAAGCCCAGGATCTGGGCGCCAAGGCGCTGGTTGCCATGGGCGATGTCGGCGATCCGGATGCTGCTCGCCAGATCTGCCGTAGCGGGGCGACGGAGTTTGGCCGCATTGATATTCTGGTTAACAATGCTGCGGTGCGACCCTTAAAGCCTTTTCTTGAGACCACCGACGATGACTGGCACCGGGTGCTGGATGTTGATTTGAACGCGGCGTTTTACACCTGTCGCCAGACGCTACCGGGCATGGTCGACAACGGCTGGGGTCGGATCATCAACCTGACTGGCATGAATGCCATCCATGGTTACAAGGGCAGGGTGCCGGTGTCAGTTGCGAAGCACGGCTTGTGGGGGCTAACCAAAGCGCTTGCCAAGGAGTTCGGCCCCAGTGGCATCACTGTCAATGCGATCTCACCGGGCCCGATTCAATCTGAACACGACGATGCCGAATTGTCCCGCCATATTCGTGAACAGGTGGGGCGTATTCCGGTGGGCCACCTTGGCGAACCCACACACATCGCGGCCTTGTGCAACTATCTTGTGTCTGATGGTGGAGCGTTCATGTCCGGTCAGATGATTGCCTGCAACGGCGGCACCGAGACCTGATCGATCTTGGTAAGTATTCTCCAGTTAGAAAATCCACATCTGGATAGCCACTTGTGGTGGATGGCTGGCAATGGAATAAAAGTGCATGACGCTTAACAAGGTAGCGATCTTGAGTCCCGGCGCCATGGGGCACGCAGTAGGGCGGGTCCTGGCCGAACATGGTGTGGACATCATTACTTGCCTGGCTGGGCGCAGCGAGCGCACCCACCGGTTAGCCAGTGCCGCGGGCTTCACAGAGATGCCTACATTGGAGGATCTGGTTTGCGAAGCTGATCTGGTGCTTTCGATCCTGGTCCCAGTCGATGCAGAAGCCATTGCCTGCCAGTTGGCCGGTGTGCTCAAGGCTACCGGTGCCCAACCGTATATCGCCGACTGCAATGCGATCTCCCCAATGCGTAGTGCGAAGATTGAGGAAATCATTCAGTCAGCCGGCGGGAGATTCATCGACGCTTCGATCATCGGCCCGCCGCCGGGACAGGGTACACCGCCGCGTTTCTACGTCTCTGGAATCCACGCTGAGGTAATGCTGCCTCTGGACGGCAAAGGTATTGTGGTTAAGTCACTTGGCGAGATTATTGGCCGGGCATCGGGGATCAAGATGTGTTACGCGGCCCTGACCAAAGGAACCAGCACGCTACAGGTTGCCCTGCTGACCGCTGCTGAATCGATGGGGTTGACGGAAGAACTGCGTCAGGAATTGGCGTACAGCCAGACCGCGGCCTTGCAGAGCATGGAATCAACGATTCCAAGACTTCCACCCAACGCGCACCGTTGGGTCGGAGAAATGGAAGAGATCGCAAGCACCTTTGCCGAGGTAGGTGTGACCTCACATTTCCACCTTGGCGCGGCGGCTATATACCGACTGCTGCAAGCGACCTCGTTTGCCAATGAGAGTCCCGAGACAATCGACCCTGGCCGAACGCTGGCCCGGACCATCGAGGCAGCGGTCGCACAATTACCGCGTGAATGTGAGAGTCACCCTGAGGAAGGCACCGGCAGTAACACCGCCGGGGAAAGGCTCAAATAACTGTTTCAGAAAAAGGAGCGGATTATGCAGGTCCAGGCAAACGGTATTTCCATGCATTACACCATGGACGGTCCGGCGGATGCGCCGGTGGTGCTGCTGGGTCATTCGTTGTCCGCGAACCTAGGTATGTGGGATGGACAGATGCATG
>JASMBC010000085.1 GCA_030754035.1 Arenicellales bacterium
GAGATACCAAGGCGAAGCCCCTGGCGAGCCATAACACTCCAGTTCTCGCCCGAAGCACTGAAAATCACAACCAGTCCCAAAGCGCTCAAGACCAGCAGGCCAATCAGCAGTGGGCCATCCAGATGCAATCGCCTACCCGAAAACACCGGATGCCCCAGTCGAAGCTGCCCGCCGCAAGCGTTTGAGAAAAAAGTAATCCATCACCTTGCGCGCGATCGGAGCGGCCACTGCTGCACCGCTACCGCCATTTTCTACCACGACGGCGATGGCGATCTTCGGATGATCGACAGGCGCAAAAGCGATAAATAGAGCGTGATCACGCAGTGTTTCACGCAAAGATTTTGCATCGTATTCGCCATCCTGAGCAATGCTGACTACCTGCGCGGTGCCGGTCTTTCCGGCCATGCGGTAAGCACTGCGCCGCCCACTGGCTCGTGCCGTACCGCGCCGCCCGTGCATAACCGCCGTCATTGACCGAATAACCCACTCGATATCCTTCTCGTCTATGGTCAGTGCCGGCGCCTCTGATAAAGCATCGGCCCGCGTCTCTTGCGCTTCGTCCGTGAGCGGGTTCTCCTGGCGACGCAACAGGGTTGGCTTAACGAGTCGACCGCGGCTAGCCAGCATCGCGCTAGCGCGGGCCAGTTGCAAGGGGGTCGTCAGCAGGAATCCCTGGCCGATCGCGGTAATAACATCCTCACCAGGATACCAAGGTTCCAGGTGGGCGGCCTGCTTCCATTCGGAGGTGGGAACGAGACCGGAAGGTTCACTCGGTAAATCCACCCCGCTTTGCTTGCCAAATCCAAAACTGAAGAGAAACGGAGCCATCTTGTCTATGCCAAGACGGGCTCCCGCCTGGTAGAAGTAGGTATCACAGGATTGCTCGATAGCATCGTGCAGATTGACGCTGCCGTGCCCAGTACGTTTCCAGCAACGGTATTTACGAGTACTATCCGGCAGCATGAACCAGCCTGGGCAAAACACCCTTTCCTGCGGGCTCACCCCGGCGTCCATAGTGGCCAAAGCCATAATAGGTTTGATCGTCGATCCGGGAGAATAGCGTCCGTACAGAGCGCGGTTCAGTAGTGGCTTGTCGGCCAACTGGATTAAGGCCTGGTAGGTCTCCCGACTGATGCCATCAACGAAAAGGTTGGGGTCATAAGCCGGGGCACTGACCATCGCCAATATCTCACCCGAGCCCGGATCCATCGCGACAACGGCGCCACGGCGATTGCCCAGCGCCTCCCGAGCTATTCGTTGCAGACCAACATCGAGGCTGAGGTATAGATTCTGCCCTGGTATCGCGCTCTCCCGGTTGATGGTTCGTAACGTGCGGCCATGGGCGTCAATCTCGACCTGCTCGAACCCAGAACGCCCGAGAAGCAAGCTCTCGTAATAACTCTCGATACCCAACTTTCCGGTATGAGATACACCCTGATACGCAGCAGAGTCCAGGCGCGCCTCGTCCTGCTCACTGATACGGCCCACGTAACCAAGTACATGCCCGGTCAGATCAGCCAACGGATAATCGCGGTGCAACATGGCCTCAAGCGTCACACCAGAAAAACGGTATTCGTTAACTGCAAAACGTGCAGCTTCAACGTCATCCAACTTCGACTTCAGCAAGTGTTTCTCAAATCTTGGTCGGCGTCTAAGGTTTTTCTTGAATACTGCAATGTCATCCTCTTCAAGATCGACCAGTTTGCCTACCTCGTGTAACAGCAAATCCATATCGCCAACTTTTTCCGGTATTACCTGCAGGGTGTAGACTGCGGTGTTGCGAGCTAAGACAATGCCGTTACGATCCAGGATAAGCCCGCGCACAGGCGGCAGAGCCTGCAGGCGTATATGATTTTCAAGTGACAGAGTCTGGTAACGACTGTATTCGGCGACCTGTAACACGTAAAGCCGTGACAAAAGCAATGCAGAAAGCACCAGCGCCAACAACCCGGCCAGTCGTAGCCGACCCCTGACAACACTCGCCTCCATAGGTTGCCGGTTAAAAGACTGTGTCGCCGCCATGTCTAGCCCCTCAGTGGCCGAGCCGCGCAAGGTGACGGGCGCGACGCAAGATCCAGTAAACCACGGGCCATGCCAGAGCACCCACCACCACGGCGGTCCAGCGTTGCAACCCGGTCAGGTCGCCACTAACAATAAAATCGATGAGTGACAGTATCAGCGCCTCGATGCCGAGCAATCCCAATACGACAATTGTCTGCTGCCACAAAGGATAGGCCCGCACCCGAAGCGCCAGAACGCGGGCCAGATACACCAGCACAGCCTTGCTCAGAGCATAGGCGCCAGGCAAGCCAAAACTCACAATATCAACTACCAGTCCAACCGACCACGCCATCCCGACCATCATTCGCGCCGGCAAAGCAAAAGTCCAGTAAATCAGGACAAGAGATACCCAGTCTGGCAAGAACCCTCGCAGGGGCTCTTCGGCCGGCAGCGCGAAAAATACCAGGGCAACAATCCCTGTCGCAACCGGAACCCATGTGCGGCGCTGCATTGTATTGACGTTAATCAACCAACTCACCTTCTGAGTCGAGCAAGTCACTCGCCACCGGCTGATCTAGCGCCGACAGCCAGAGCAATAAGACTTCACGTTCGCTTCCAAGATGCGAGGTCGGTTCAGCGGCAACACTCATAAATGACTCGCTGAGATTCCGTTCCACTGCGGTGACCAGAGCAACCGGGTATCCAGCAGGATAGCGGCCAGCCAGACCGGAGGTTACCAGCAGGTCCCCAGTGCGAATATCAGAATTACGATCCAGATACAGCACGCGCAAAGGCCGGTTCCGCCCCCCGCCGTAAATCACCGCCCGCAAACTGCTGCGAGCAACCTGGACAGGTATTCCCTGATTCTCACGGGTCACCAGGCTAACCGTACTTCGAAACATTCCCGGCCGTGTAACCTGGCCAACAATTCCACCGGCATCAACCACGGGCTGGCCCTGAAAAACACCATCTGCACTACCCTTATTGATTAGTACTGCTTGACCTCTCGGATCCGGATTAACTGCAACCAGTGCCGCAAGCGTCACTTTTTCTGCCGTTGCCGGCACCGCGGAAAGTAGCCGACGCAACCGGATGTTCTCGCTCTCCAGAAACTCGAAGCGATGCAGGCGGGCCTGTAAAATGAGGTTGTGTTCGCGAAGCGCCGCATAGTTGCGGCGCAACTGATCTGTAGGCTCTAACTTACCCTGCATCCTCTCGAGTACGGTACTGGGCAAGGAAGCCAGAAAATGCACTGGCACCCCAATAACAGCAGCGAACTGGAATATCTGGCGAACAACCGGGCTATAGTAGTGGGCAGTAATCAGCCCAGCCGACAGCAGTACATAAAGGCTGAGCCCTCGAATCGCACTATTCCTAGTTCGATTCACCGGGTAGGGTCCAGAAAAGACTCTGAACGTTCAGAGCCACAGAGACAGTGTATCCGGCACGACGGTGCAGACACGCTGTAACAGCCTATTCGTGGGTAAAGACGTCACCCAGCGCGCTCATCTCCTCCAGCGCCCTGCCGCAACCTCGGGCAACACAGGTCAGCGGATCATCGGCGACCACTACCGGTAATCCGGTCTCCTGCATAAGACGCCTGTCCATATCGCGGATCAATGCGCCGCCGCCGGCAATCACCATACCCCTGTCACCAATATCAGCCGCGAGTTCCGGCGGCGTATTTTCCAATGTCTCGCGAATCACGCGCACGATCTGGCGCAGCGACTCACTGATCGCATCGTAAACTTCATCGCTGCCAATAGTCAGGCTATGTGACATTCCTTCTGCAATGTCCCGGCCTTTGACTTCCA
>JASMBC010000086.1 GCA_030754035.1 Arenicellales bacterium
CCCGGCAGAACTCGATAATCTCGCGCTCCTTAACTTGCACGCCTTCGCGCAGCGTGACAAAAGCGCAGGGGCTTTCACCCCAGGCTTCGTCGGGCCGTGCGACTACGGCAGCTTCGAGGACCTTGGGGTGTCGGTAGAGCGCTTCTTCAACCTCCAGACTAGAGATATTTTCTCCACCTGAGATGATGATGTCCTTGGAGCGATCTTTCACTTCAATGTAGCCATCAGGATGACGTACGGCAATGTCCCCCGTATGAAACCAGCCTCCCGCAAAGGCTTGCGCTGTCGCGCTTGGATTCTTTAAATAACCTTTCATCACTGTGTTGCCGCGCACCATTACTTCGCCGAAGGTTTGCGCATCCCAGGGTACATCCTCCAGTGTGTCAGGATTTTTGACGCTGGCGTTCTCAAGCGTGCCGTAGTGAACGCCCTGGCGCGCCATCCGGGCTGAGCGTTGCTGTAGCGCCAGATCTGGCCAGTCATCCTGGGGAATGCAGACCGTTGCTGGGCCGTAGGTCTCGGTAAGGCCGTAAAGATGCGTCACATGGAAACCATCTGTCTCCATTGCTTCGATCACAGCTGAAGGAGGCGCGGCGCCTCCGGTCGCAATTTCGACAGTCTGGGAGAAGGGCGATCTAGTGTCCGCGGGGGCATTGGCCAGCATATTCAGCACGATGGGGGCTCCGCACATATGAGTTACCCCGTGTTCGGCAATTGAGCGAAATACCGGGCCGGGCTCCACAGCGCGCAGGCAGACATGGGTCGCAAGTGCGGCAGTGACGGCCCAGGTAAAGGTCCAGCCGTCGCAGTGGAACATCGGCAAGGTCCAGAGGTAGACGGACTTACGGTCCAGCCCCATGGTCGACATATTACCCATAGCGTTAAGGTAGGCCCCCCGGTGGTGGTAGACGCAGCCTTTGGGGTTGCCCGTGGTGCCGGAGGTATACAGCAGTGACAGTGCTTGCCATTCATCCTCAGGCTGGCCAGGCGGGAAGTTTGGCTGACCCTGCGCAATAAAATGCTCGTAGTCCATTTCTCCAACGAGCGTTCCGCCCTCGCTTTCGGAGTCGTCGATGTCAATAATCAGGATGGGCCGCTCTATCAGAGATACGGCTTCCTGAATCGTTTGGGAAAAAGCGCGATCTGTGAGTAATACTCGAGCTTCACCATGATCCAGGATAAACGCGATGGTTTTGGCATCCAGGCGTATATTCAGCGAGTTCAGTACGCCCCCCAGCATGGGCACGGCGTTATGCGCTTCAAGCATCTCCGGCGTGTTGGCTCCCATGATGGCAACACAGTCCCCATGGCCGATCCCCCTGCTAGCCAGCGCGCTGGCAAGACGGCAGGAGCGTTCCCAGAATTGTGCGTAGGTATAGCGACGTTGACCGTGAATAATCGCACAGTGTTCGGGTGCGACCTGGGCGGCTCTCCGAAGAAAACTGACCGGGGTTAACGCTTCAAAGTTCGCTGGATCTTTTTCAAGAGTTTGTTCAAAAATAGACAATGCATCGCCTCCACGGGAATGGCGCCAATCCTAACGCCTTTCCGGGCCTCTGTCAGTCAGACGCAGTACCGGACATGTTGCGTCCAAATCGACTGGGCCATCGCCCAAGGAAAGCGTACTCCGAGTCTTGCTCGCCCTCAGCGCCTCGATGACCTGGAATGCTTTGTGCGGAGTGCCCTCACTGGCATTAGCGGGTTTCCTGTGGCGTCTCCTATCGGGCTTATAATCCGCTTTCAATGGGTTTGGCGGGAGCCGGTACATTGCGTATTCCACAAGGCAAGGCCTATGATGAAGTCGTCGTCGGGGACGAGTTTGACTATGTGCTGACCATCACCGAAACCCACCTGGTGACCGCGGCGGGCCTGTTCGGCGATTTTAATCCCCTGCATGTCGACGAGACCTTCGCTGCACAGTCACGCTTTGGCGGGCGCATTCTTCACGGGCCTTTCACCAGCGCCTTCGTGGCGGCGCCGGTGGGCCTTTATTTCTGCGGCACCGCAATTGCCTATCTGGAGCACAGTTGCCGGTTCATGGCCCCGGTTCGGCCAGGTGACACGCTGCGGGCGCTCTGGCGCGTAATCGCAACAACCGACAAACCCAAGTTTGACGGTGGTATCGTGGAATTGTCATGTTGCTGCACTAACCAGTCAGGGGTAGAAGTGGCCAGTGCAGCCGGCAAGATCCTGGTCGAATCGACCAACTCAACCCCAGAGATCGACGTGTGAATATTGCGGTTTACGGTAAGCGGGCCCTGATCTACAGCCGCGGCTTATTCGGTCCGGGGCATCTGCGGCGCTATCGTACGATCGCCCGCGCGCTGGTAGGCCAGTTCGCCGGCCTTAATGTTCTAGCTATTTCGGGACTGTCCCTCATGCGCAGTTTCCACTTTAAGGGTCAGTGGGATTTCACCCGGGTTCTTGAACCGGATGAAAAAGTCGCGCTCTCGCAGCAGCATGGCCCGCTCAAGAATCTGCTGGCGGCCTGAAGATGCCCGCCGCTGATGTGAGTCCGGCGCAGGAGGTAGGGCGCGTGCGCATCCGGGTCATTGAGCCTTGCGGCCCTCCAGATTCGGGGGTACTGAATACCAATCTCGCCCAGTTGCGTGAGGCGGGTCTGCAGGTGGATTATGAGCCCAGCAATCAGAGTACGGGCGAGCGCCTCTCGGTCGGTGGGGTTGCGACGCGTTTCGCCCACTTCAATACCGGGCTGTCGGGGCATGACTATGATTATCTGTTGTGTGTTCGCGGGGGCTATGGCGCGAGCGAACTGCTTGGCCTGGTAGATTGGACTGCGCTGGCCGACGTTGCACCGCGACCGCTGATTGGTTTCTCAGATGTCAGCGCGTTGCAGAGTGCGTTTTATACCCGCCTGCACTGGCCTGCGCTACACGCACCCATGCCCGGGTCGCCTCTGTGGGGTGATGGGGCAGATATCGAGCAACTGATGACATTGCTGTGCAGTGGACAGGTTTGGCAGGGCACTGTTTCTGTTAACGGGCACGGCGGCGAGGTGGACTCAAGTTATTCGGGCCGGCTGTTTGGTGGGTGCCTGAGCGTCCTGACCAACCTGATTGGCACAGCGTATCTGCCAAATGGTTTCGCCGGACATATTCTCTTCTTTGAGGACTCCGGCGAGAGCCCGCCGCGTTTATTGCGTTGCTGGCGCCAGTGGCTCGACTGTGGTCTCCTCGAGGATGTTCGTGCTGTGGTATTCGGGCGCTTTACGGATATCGGTCCTGGCCAAGAGGACGAGGAGTGGGTACAAAACGAAATGGCGGCGCGGTCGCCGTGTCCCGTCTTTTTTTCCTCAGAGTTTGGGCATGTCAGCCCGAATATGCCGCTCTGCCTGGGCGCCGAGGCGGTGATTACAGATGGGAACCTACGTTGGCACCTGGCAAGGTGAAGATGCCGGAATCGAGTCAGCAAGGCAACTGACCGGCATCGGCCGATGCCTCGTTACGGTTATTGAGCATCGGAGAACTTAGCCCCAAGCGCAAGGACGCCTTGTGCTGTTTGGGCACCCAAAGTACCATCGACCTTTTGCGGGTTATCACGCTTTGGGGCGCCGGATTATCGCAAACAATCGAGGAGCGGGCAGATGTTAACAGGCAGTATGGTGGCGATGGTCACTCCAATGAATGAGCGCGGTGCGGTTGACTGGCCCGCGCTCGAGGGACTCGTTGAGCACCATATCTCTCAGGGCACCGATGGAATTGTTTCCGTGGGTACCACCGGGGAGTCAGCTACGCTCGACCA
>JASMBC010000087.1 GCA_030754035.1 Arenicellales bacterium
AAAAACCCGCCGGAGAACCCCATAACCGAATGCATCGCCAGCGTTGCACCCCGCTCGCCCTGGCGAGCTGCGGCGACTACGCCACCTGTGATCGCGGCCGAATCACTCATGATGAAAATAGAATAAAGCCCAGCCAATACCAGCACATACTCGAACGGCAAAGCACTAGTGAAACCGAGCAACGAGCCCGCCAGTATTGAAAGAACCATGACCACAGAAATCGTTTGTCGGCGCTCACGGCGCAACGCGATATGGGCGCCGATCAAACTTGCAGGCATGCCCAGCAGGCTCAACAGTGCAGCAAAACCCGAAACACTCTCCCGGCTGATCACAGAATCCGAAGCGCTCGCGGCAAAAAGAAGAAACGCCACGATCCAGGCGCGGTAAGCAAAAAGTTCATAGGTGTGGCCGGTATACGCCCAGATATAAGCAAGCGCCGGGCGGTTGCGGAACACCGGCCGAAAATCCAGAGGGTGTCGATCCACCTTAACTGATCCGTCTGGCGGCTTACGGCCGATCAGGGCAATAATCAGCAACAGACAGACTGCCTGCGCTCCGCCGGCCAGTAGAAATACTGTCTGCCAGTCAAAATGCGCACTGAACAAACCGGTGGCATAAAAAGATGCCGCAGTGCCCAGACTGAAAACACTCAGATACCAGGGCAAGGCCCTTTGCCGATGAGACTCGCTCAGGCGGTCGTTCAGAATCTGCAGACCGGGCATATAGGTGCCTGCCAGAGAGATGCCAGCCAAAAAACGAAACCCCATCGCACTGGCAAAGCCATCGGCAAATAATCCGAATCCCACGGAACTGACGACACCGGTCGCAACGCCAAAGAGGTAGATGCGCCGTGCATCAATAGCATCCGTCAGTCCCACCAGAATAGGCACCGCGGCGACATAGCCCGCGAAATAGATGCCACTGATCCAGCCAGCCTGGGTGCTGCTGAGATTCCACAAAACGCCAAAATCATTAAGCAATACCGCAAAATTGGCAAAACCCGCCATCGCCAGTATCTGCGCAATGCACAGGCT
>JASMBC010000088.1 GCA_030754035.1 Arenicellales bacterium
TGAAAAATATCTTCAATACCGCTGCCGTCTTTCGCGCTTACCTTGATCACTTCATTCGGATCACAACCGATGAGTTCCACCAATTGATCGGTCACTTCATCGACGCGAGCACTGGGAAGATCAATCTTGTTAATCACAGGAATTAAGGCGAGGTCATTATCAATTGCTAGATAGGTATTACTAACCGTTTGCGCTTCCACGCCCTGGGCGGCATCCACCAAAAGCAATGCACCTTCGCACGCAGCCAGCGAACGGCTGACTTCATAGGAAAAATCCACATGCCCGGGAGTGTCGATTAAATTGAAAATGTATTCTTGACCATCTGTATGTTTGTAGTGCATCTGGATAGGATGGCTTTTGATGGTAATCCCCCGCTCACGTTCCAGATCCATACTATCCAGCACTTGGGCTTTCATTTGTTTTTTGGAAAGGGTATGCGTTTCTTCTAGAAGGCGATCGGCAAGCGTAGACTTGCCGTGATCAATGTGGGCGATGATACAAAAATTGCGTATATGGTCTGTGGACATAAGGTGGAAATTACGGAGTATTGAATTAGAAGTTTAGATTAAGATTTGTCAAATTATTTTCGAAATGGAAAATTGTATCCCATATTCACTTTGAATCAACTTCCTGATCCAATTAATATTTCTTTTGTGCCTTGATGAGATAAAGATTAGCTTTTTTATCTTTCTCATCCTGAACCATGGACACGATGCGAATGGCTTCCATAACGGAAATATTGGCATTATCCGAATTGGAGTAAAATGCATCCATTGCCTTGGCAATAATATCGATATGTCCCTCAACATTTGTTGAAATATGCTCATCAACAATTTCGTAAAAGCGGTCGATATAATAAGGTCGTACCCAATTATCATTCCCAAGATATTGCTCTTTTACTTGACGCTGATGATGCATTTTCATAGCTGACGTGGCAGAATA
>JASMBC010000089.1 GCA_030754035.1 Arenicellales bacterium
ACAGGCTGTTCGGGCAGTACCTCGTCGACCAGTAGTGCGGCGCTCTCCACCATCCGCCGGGCCCCGCAGCTTGGGCAGAAACCGCGCCGCTTACAGCTGAAAGCCACCAGGCGCTCAGTATGGCAGTTCTCGCAACGCACCCGCAAAAAGCCATGTTCGAGTCGGCCGCATTTGAGGTAGTCTTCGAACTCACGCTGGACTTGGTTGGGCAGGGGCGTGCCCTGCGCGACCATCCGGTCGGCGAATACAGGGTAGTGCGCATCGACGAGTTGGTAGAGTAATGTGGTCTCCGGGCGGTGGCGTTCATAGCGAACTGCGCCACCGACCGGGCTGGCATCCTTGCCGGCCTGGGCCATGATCGCGTCCTTGCGTTATTGTGTTTGCAGTGAGTTCAGGCCAGTTTACCCCATCCCTGGGGCTCACCCTCCTCTTCGGTGCCCAGCGTTTGCGCCAGATCGATCAGGGCCCAACCAACCCAACCGATCGGAATTGTTAGAATCCGTCCTGCCCGAATGGGCCTCCAGAAAATTGCGTCCCTCGGACACCGCTCGGCGCGAGTTCACCAAGGGCCTGGGATCACACCCCAACCACTTTGGAGTAGGCTACATGAACGGTTCAATCTTAGCGTCTCGGGTCGCCGGCCGGGAGCCGTGTTCTATGCTTGACACCATCGTCGCAAGGCGCTCGGAGGGCGGCCTGATCCGCGAAGCGGAGCTGCTGGCCAACGTGCGAGTGAGGATGGGGTACCGGCAGGATGGGCCGCCGCCGGCCCGAACGCCCCAAGAGAGCGGTATCGGGCAACACGGCGGCTGGGGAACCAATTCAGATGGGTAGGAGTCGCTCTAGGCAGCTACTAGCTAGCCCGGATTGATGCAAAAGTTGTCCAAACCAGGTGGGTCTGTGACCAGGAGATGTCGGCCTGGGAAAGGAACACAAAG
>JASMBC010000008.1 GCA_030754035.1 Arenicellales bacterium
GAAGACCTGAACGAAAACCACGGCCGGTGCAATTACGTAGGCGTCAGCGGTTGTCCCGCTCCAGTCAAGAACCATGCCTTTGACCTTGCCGCGGTATTCCCGGTGGTAGACATAGTCGGATCGAATGCTCATGGATATCTCCAGTAAGAAGTTAAAGGGAAGAATGGCACAGGAGGCGTTCCCCTATGCTCCGAAAAAAACAGGCCTAACGGTGATGGTAGGGCAGGGTTCATGGAATGGGTCCGTGGCATTTGAAATGCTAGATGTCAGGCGTCTTTGCCTGGCCCGCAATTGCGCACGTCCATGTGTTGCAGTGTTTCTCGTATCGCCGCCAGTGCGCCGTTGATCTGCTCTAGCCCAATACGCCCGATGCAGCCAATTCGGAAAGAATCGGCAACGGTGAGTTTACCCGGGTAGATCACAAAGCCTTTTTCACCCATCATGGAATAGAAAGTAGAAAAATCGAAATTAATGTCTTCCGGCATATGAAAAGTGACGATGATCGGCGCCTGCAGGGTATCGCTCAACAGCGTTTCAAAGCCCATCGCCCGCATGCCTGAGACCAGTGCTTCACAGTTGGCGCGGTAACGTGCCCCACGTCCGGCGACGCCCCCTTCGGCATCAAATTCATTCAGCGCTTGATCAAGCGCCAGGATGCAATGGGTAGGCGGAGTAAAACGCCATTGATCGTTGGCCTCCATTGCGCGCCACTGGTCATGCAGATCCAGTACCAGGCTGTCAGCATTGCCAAGGCACTCGAACAAAGACGCTTTGCGGACAATGCAAAAGCCCATACCAGGCGACCCTTCCAGGCACTTGTTACTTGAAGCGACTACGGCGTCAAACGGCGTTTGTCGGGCATTCAAATCGATGGCGCCAAATGCACTCATAGCATCAATGATCAGGCGCCTACCGGCCTTGTGAGCAACAAGTGCCAACTCATGAACCGGATTTATAATTCCCGATGTCGTTTCGCAATGGACTGCGCAGATATGAGTGAGCGCGGGATCGGCATTGAGCGCATTCTTCACAGCTGCCGGATCGATCGGTTGATCCTCGGGCCATTCAAGCACTTCAAAGGCGCGGCCATGGATCTGACAGATAGCCTGCATCCGTTTGCCGTAGGCGCCGTTGATCAGCAGTAACACTTTTCCAGAGCGCGGGATCAGTGTGACCAGCATGGCCTCGACCACAAATGTGCCACTGCCCTGAAGAGGGACACAGGTGTAGTTTTCGGCGCCGTCCACGATCTCGACCAGACGCTGGCGCAACCTACGGTTCAGTTCAATAAAGCGGGTGTCGCGTGAGCCCCAGTCATGCGCCATGGCTGCCTTGACTGAAGGGGATGTCGTCAACGGTCCTGGGGTGAGTAGCCAGGGATCTCCCGTGGGAGAAAGGGATGGAGTGTCTGCGTTCTTCATCTGTCGGCTCAAATTGAAGTCGCGGATTATCAACTCGAGTATATTATCTGTCTATTCGATGTTATATATATAAAATATCGAAAAAACCGATACCCAGAACCAAGCCATGAAACTAATAGACCACCAAAACATCGGCATTACGTCGGTTTAATTAAAGAGACGACTTACTGTGACGGTAAAACACAACGCTTTGCGGGCTTTTCACGCGGTCGCAACCCAGGGCAGTTTCAGCCGGGCAGGGCATGTTCTGCACGTCAGTCAGCCGACCCTTTCGGGACAGGTCAGTGAACTCGAGCAGCGTTTTGGCGTGCAGCTTCTCAAGCGCCATAGCCGGGGCACTGATCTGACCGAGCTCGGCCGTGCGCTATTTCAGCACACGACGAGCCTGTTTGAGACTTACGCACAGATAGACAACTTACTGGTATCAGCCTATGGCCTGGTTACTGGCGAGCTCAAGGTAGGGGCTGATGCGCCCTATCATGTGTTGCCGTTGCTCGCGGGTTTCGCCCGGCGCTACCCGGGTGTTACGCTTTCCCTGGCTTTTGGCAATTCCCGAAACGTGCTCACGGGCCTGCGGCGTAGCGAATATGATATTGCGGTCTTACCGAATATTACGCCCGGCGATCGGCTGGTCGCAGTGCCACTGGCAAGTGATCATCTGGTCATTCTGGCACCGCTGGCTCATCCATTCGGCGCGCGGCGCAGTGTGAGCCTGCGGGAAATCGTCGGGCAGGCGCTGGTATTGCGGGAGAAGGGGTCAACTACTCGTGCGATTTTCGAAAAGGCGGTCAGCGATTCCGGCCTCGTGCTTGAAAATGTGATGGAGATCGGCAGTCGGGAAGGGATACGCGAGGCCGTGGCTGCCGGTTTGGGCATCGGAGTAGTTCCCTGGTCGGAGCGTGGCAATGACAACCGGCTGCATTATGTTTCGGTTCGCGACGCCGACCTCAAGAATACCGAATATGTCTGCTGCCAGCGGGCGCGGCGGGCACGGGCACCAATCCAGGCGTTTATTGACCTTGTGCCGCCGCTGGGTATCAGTTAGTCCTTTCCCGGTCACTCAAGCATTGTGCTGTGGTTGAGTATCACGGTGGCCTTTACCTTACCGTTGTGTTCCTGGCGCAATTGGATCGCTGTGAAATGTGGTTTGGATGCAAACCAGTAATACAGCTCGCGCGAGCTGTTCCGGTCAATAAAGAATCGCGTGGTCGCAACAGATTGCCCGGCAATCTCAAGTGTCTCGGGCTCTTGCTCAACAAATACGTAGTCACGAATTTGATGGCCCTCGTGCACAAGATAGTGCGGTGCCCATTGACCCCGCGAGAATTCTAAGCGAGCCATCAGTTCAAAGGTAAGGGGATCCTGCATGCCTGACTTAAGCGGGAAAGTCTGTTCTTGATTTTTGGCGAATCCTCGGCTGAGCCCGGCCGTCCAATCGAATTCAATGCGGATATCACGCTTGTGTTTGTTCTGGCCGTCGCCAACGGTATAGAGCAGGGGGCGGATAACGCCATCGTGCATTTCGAACCGGGAAACCTCGTAAACCGGGCCAAACCCCGACAACCGTGCAAAACCTTTAAGCTTGGTCGTTGAGCGCAGAACATAGTCAGGCCCGGTGCGTTCCAGGGATACTACCCGTGATGCACCAAAGCCAGAGTAGTCGACCGAGTAGTGGGATTGGAACGGGACCATGACGGTACTGCTGGCAACTGTCGAGGTGCAAAAAAATCCTAACAGGGTCGCAGTGACTACTGCGGCAAGCCTGTGAACGAGGCCAAACTGTCCAAGGTGGATCATGCGGCTGACGATTTGTTGATCAACGGTACGGGAGGTAGACTGGTGGGTGCCTTAGCGCCACGCTGGAGACCTGTAAGGGCTATTTACAGGAGTTGATTGTACCGTGAAAATTCGACTGGTGATTTACAACATTCATAAGTGTATTGGCGGAATCGATCGACGCTACGATCTACCGCGTATTGTCGAAGTGATAAATCATTACCGCCCGGATATCGTCCTTTTGCAAGAAGTGGCCCGATATAGCAGGTCGTCTGCGAATATTCATCAGATTGATGTACTGGGCGAGGCGATTGGATTGAATCATCGGCTTTGGGTGGCGAATGTGAAGGCTCGAACCGGTCACGGTTACGGTAATGCGATCCTTAGTCGTTGGCCACTGCTTGACAGCGACAATATTGATCTGACCATTGGCCCAAAAAAGCGTCGCGGCGCCCTTCATGCTCGGGCCCGGGTATCATTGGATGATAACGCCCCGGGTAAGGCTCGAAGCCGCACCCTGCATCTGTTTAATCTGCACCTGGGCCTGTCGGGAATCGAGCGAAGGATGCAGTTAAAGAAAATGCTAGGTCATGCGACCTTTGCCCGAATCGCCCACGACACACCCACCCTCGTTGCTGGTGACCTCAATGACATTTGGGGCACTTTAGGGCGCCAGGTGATGCATCCGGCAGGCTTTTTTGGCGCCGGGCGAATGCCGCGTACCTTCCCAGCTTACGCGCCGGTACGGCCACTGGACAGCCTTTATGTGCGCGGCGCCCTGGAAATTGATAGCTTGTTGCCTTCACGACTGAGTCTCGCACGACAGGCTTCGGATCACCTGCCTTTGATTGCGGACCTCCGATTAGTCTGAGATCAGGATCGCAGTCCGAGAATCTGGCGGGCTTCTGCCGTGCTTGCTGGATGACGATCGTAATCGGAACACAGGATCGCCACGCGCCCGACAAGCTCGGCGTTGCTTTGGGCGAGGCGCGACTTATCAAAACGCAGATTATCTTCAAGCCCTGTCCTGCAGTGGCCGCCCATCTCCAACGCCCAGTGGTTGACCTCGAGTTGCCCGCGGCCAACCCCCGCCGCAGTCCAGGTTGCATCCGGCATGACAGTCGATAGTTGGGCAAGTTCGAATTCAAGAATCTCTCGTCGTGGGGGCAGGGCGTTCGGTACTCCCATCACAAACTGCACGTGAACCGGGGCTTTGATCAGGCTCCGTTCCACCAGCGCGGCGGCCGAGTAAAGCATCGACAGATCGAAGACTTCGACCTCCGGTTTGATGTGGTGTTGCAGCATATTGCCAGCCAGTTGATCAATGAGTTCCGGGTGGTTCTCATAAATCATCCCAGGAAAGTTCACCGAACCGGTTGCCAGAGAGGCCATGTCGGGCGCAAGGTAGAGCATAGAGCCGCGCTGGTCAGCCTCGCGGCCACGTCCACCAGTGGAAAACTGAATGATGATTCCAGGGCAGTGCTTTTTGATCCCCTCTTGCACTAGGGCAAAACGCTGTGGGTCCGAGGAGGGGTTCTCTTGCTCGTCACGGACATGGATATGCACCAGACTGGCGCCGGCTTCAAAGGCGGCGTGAGTCGATTCCACCTGCTCGGCGGTACTGATCGGCACAGCAGGATTGTCCTTTTTTCTGGGGACTGCGCCAGTAATGGCAACGGTAATAATGCAGGGCTGAGTCATATCGATCTATGCAAAAAGGGAAAAGGGTAACCATACACGGACAACGCCTCGTAGCAAACCCCGTTTTTTAAAAGGCCCGCATCAGGCTGAAGCTTGCGAAGTGGGTCAGATGGAGTGCGATCACTAAGGCGGGCTATGGAATGGACCATTGGATCAGACGTAGCGCCCGAGTGAGCCGTCTTAAACTCATTTTTCATGTATCCTTCTCTCATTCATGATTAACCTGCAGGTCGCTGTGCAACCTGATCCAGATGAGCAACAACGCATCACGATGGTTTTTGAATCGCCAATGGTAATCAGTTGATTCCTTTACTTGCCCAGGGGCAGTGGGTTCTGTTCATGGTAATTCTTGTGGCGCTGATTGTGTCCTTGTCGTTCCATGAGTTCGGCCACGCTTTTGTTGCACTTCGCTTCGGCGATGACACCGCTCGTCGTGCCGGGCGTTTGACCATTAACCCGCTGGCCCACATTGACCCTATGGGCCTGTTGATGGTGGTTTTTATCGGCTTTGGCTATGCCAAACCTGTGCCGACCGACCCTCGCCGATTTACCTCGCGTTACGCCGACTTGCTGGTGGCTGCTGCCGGGCCTGCCATGAATTTGCTGTTGGCTATTATCAGTATCAATGTTTATCTCATATTGTTGGATTGGGGGTGGGTGGATCTTTCCAGTCCGGGCCCTCGCCTGTTTTTCATCTATCTTGCGCAAATTAACCTACTGTTGATGATGTTTAACTTATTGCCGGTCGGCGCGCTCGATGGACATTACATTCTTCCTTATCTGCTCCCTCGCGCCTTGTCCCAGGCTTATCGTTATTACAATGGGCGCTATGGCAATTGGGCTTTGTTGGCTCTGATCCTGTTAGCCTTCATGGGCGTTCCGATTTTCTCAACGATCAGTGGGTTCAGCGCGGCTTTGTTACCGCTCATTGCGTGGGTTTAGGATGGGATCTGACGCTTTCGGGGAAAACCATGCCTGAGGATTCGAAAGAAAGCGATATCGCCTCGCAATCGTCCGAGACGCTACTGGCACGGGCGTATGGCCTCAAGAGCCCCGACCAGGCCCGGGCGTTGTATCGCGATTGGGCCGGAACCTACGATGCTCACCTGGAGAATGGGCTGGGATATATCGCGCCCGCACACATTGCTGCAATGCTCGATGAGGTGCTTGAGGATCACGCTGCTCGAATTCTGGATGTGGGATGTGGTACAGGGCTGGTCGGGGAGCGCCTGGCGACTCTTGGATTCAGCTCCATCGACGGGCTCGATTTTTCCCCCCAGATGCTGGCCGCTGCGGCTGAAAAAGATATTTACTATGAGTTGCTTGAGTCTGATCTCGAGGGAACATTGGGTATTGCTGATGCCATCTATGATGCGGGGATATCCTGCGGCACCTTCACCCACGGTCATGTCGGCCCCGGGGCACTGACTGAGATTTTCCGAGTGCTTCGCAGTGGAGCTGTGTTCGCATGCACGATTCATACCCATCTGTGGGCTGAGGCCGGTTTCGCCCAGCACATCGCGGCACTCGAAGCTGGCGGGATCATTATTGTCGAAAATATTGTCGACAAGCCCTATTTTGAAGCCGCAGAGCCCGACGGAAAATTCTGCCTGATGCGAAAACTCTGAGGGCCTGACAGACAATTGCCTGTAATGGCTTGGCCCGGTGTTAAAATTGTTGGCATGCTGGGATCAACGCCTGGTGTAATTCGATATGGCGGCGGCGGTCGGTCTCCCCGGTGGCGGAAGGTTGTGAACCCGGTCAGGTCCGGAAGGAAGCAGCCGTAGCATCCGAATCGGGTGCCGGGGTCAGGCTGGCTGGCGCCGTCTCCAAGCAGATGCGAGGCAACCATCAAGCGTCAGGGACACGGATGCGTTTCTACTTTTCAATCAAGTTCTCATGAGTTACCAGGCGCTCGCCCGAAAGTGGCGACCTCGGCGGTTCACCGACGTTGTTGGCCAGGCCCACGTGGTGGGAGCCCTGACCACGGCATTGGAACAGAACCGGGTGCATCATGCATTTCTTTTTACTGGCACCCGAGGTGTCGGGAAAACCACGCTGGCACGACTGCTGGCGAAAGCGCTCAATTGTGAGCAGGCGCCCTGCGCTGAGCCCTGCGGGTCGTGCCCGGCCTGCATTGGCGTCGACGAAGGTCGCTATATAGATTTGCTTGAAATCGATGCCGCCTCAAGGACTCGAATCGACGATACTCGAGAAATCCTGGACAACGTACAGTACGCCCCAACCCTGGGCCGCTATAAGGTCTATCTGATTGACGAGGTGCATATGTTGTCCGGACACAGCTTCAACGCCTTACTTAAGACGCTTGAAGAACCTCCGCCACATGTAAAATTTCTGTTGGCCACCACCGACCCGCAGAAACTGCCGCCGACGATTCTCTCACGCTGTTTGCAGTTCAATCTGCGCGTGCTGAAGCCCGAAGAAATTACCGGCCAACTGCACAAGATAGCCAACGCAGAGGGGCTGGAGGTCGATGAAGTGGGACTGGCAACCTTGGCCAGAGCGGCATCTGGCAGCATGCGCGATGCCTTGAGTTTATTGGATCAGGGGATTGTCTTTGGTAGCGGCCGGGTTACCGGCACCGAAGTACGCGAGATGCTCGGTATGATTGAGCAGCAACAGGTTGATACGATATTACGCGCACTGGCGGCGGCTGATGGGTCGACACTGATTGATACTGTGGCGCAAATGGCGTCCCGCGCGATTGATTACATGGCGGCCCTTGATGACCTGTTATTGGTGCTGCACGACGTCTCGCTCTACCAGATTTTGCCCGAGGCAGCGTCAGCCAAGCAGGCGGATTCAGATTTGGTGGTGCATCTTGCCAGTACGATGACTAAGGAAGATGTGCAGCTGTACTACCAGATTGGCATGTTAGGTAAACGAGACATGCTGCTTGCGCCAGATCCGGTATCGGGCTTTGAAATGACTTTGTTGCGGATGCTGACCTTCCATCCAGCGGATGAAGGTGGGGCAGGGTCGAGTGCTGAACCGCCTGCCCAAAAGGCTCCAACGGCACCGGCTCGCAAGCAGCGAACTCAAGGCCAAGGTGTGGTCTCAGGTGTGGTCTCAGTTCGCGCGACTGGCGCTTCAGCAGATTCAGCCCCCCCGGCTGAACCAGCTTCGGTTCAGAGCATGGTGCCCCCGCCAGAAACCGACCTGGCCGACCCAGACCTGTGGGCTACGTTCGTCGACGACTCAGGGTTAAAAGGCGTGAGTCGAGAATTTGCCATGAATCTCTCGCCGCAGAGCTACGATCCTCAAAAAAAGGTGTTGATCGTGTCGCTGAAACCCAATCTTGCCAAACTGCATAGTCAGTCCCGTCAGGCCTCTTTAGAGAATGCGTTTAGCCAGTTCAATGGCTCGCCAGTCAAGTTAAAACTGATCGACGGGAGTGAAGATCCACCTGAGACCCCGACCCAGAACCGGGCCCGCCATGATTCCGAGGAAAAGGCCGAGGTCTATAAGACGTTAATGGAGGATCCGATGGTCAAGGATATTATGGAGCGGTTCGATGCAACCGTGGTTCCGGACTCGGTGCGCCCCGGTAAACAACATAAGGAGAGCTGAATGAAAGGACCTTTGGGTAATATCATGAAACAGGCTCAGGAGATGCAGGAGCAACTGAAGAGCACGCAGGAAGAGCTTGCACATATTGAAGTCACCGGCGTCGCCGGCGGCGGTATGGTCGAAGTGATAATGACTTGCCGGCATGATATACGCCGGATAAAGATAGATGACAGTCTGTTTAGCGACGACAAAGAGGTTCTGGAGGACCTCGTGGCGGCCGCCGTGAATGATGCAGTTCGCCGGGTTGAGAAAACAACTCAGGAAAAAATGGGTGGACTGGCTGCGGGGATGAATATCCCAGGCTTGAACCTGCCTGGCCTCAATGGCTGACGGCCATGCCATAGATCAACTTAAGCAGGCATTGCGTCGTCTGCCTGGGGTCGGGCCGAGGACCGCTCAACGGATGGCTTTTCACCTGCTTGAACGGGACCGCGAGGGTGGACAGATTCTAGCTGATGCCCTGAGGGATGCGGTGTCGAGCGTAAAACACTGCCAGCGTTGTAATAATTTTAGTGAGCAGGTGCTTTGCGGTATCTGCGAGTCAGGCAAACGCGACGCAACCCTACTATGTGTCGTAGAGACTCCCGCAGACCTGGATACCATTGAGCAGGCAGGAGCCTATACCGGCTACTACTTTGTGTTAATGGGGCACTTGTCTCCGCTGGATGGCATCGGCCCAGACCAGTTGGGGGTCGAACGGTTGTTGCAGGTCGTTTCCGAGCGAAGCGTTCAGGAGGTGATCCTGGGGACTAACCTTACGGTTGAGGGCGAAGCGACAGCCGATTATCTATGCGACCTATTTGAAGCCAAGCCTTTGACGGTGAGCCGTCTGGCCCGCGGGGTCCCATCGGGGGGAGAACTTGAGTACATGGACGCCAATACGCTAGCCCAGGCATTCAGTGACCGTCGTACTCTGCACCAGCATACGGTAGAGGAACTCTGAGTCAGCTAACGAATAGATTCTGGCTCAAGTCCGGGGTGTTTATCTGTCAAAGGCGCCAGTCCAGACTCGCGCAAAGAGTTTTGTGATAACCCCGCCGCGATTATCCACCTCAATCGAACCGTAGCGATCTTCGATAGGGTCCGTGTACGTGGCGACCTGATTCTTGGGAGAGTAGGCGTGTCCGACTTGAGGGCTGGCCAACGAGGCGGCTCGCCTTAAGCCGTTATCTGGGTTGTCCCACTGGCTTACATGAGGGCGTTTGGCGAAAATTTAGTCCGACCTGGCAAATTCCAGGGCTTTACCAAAAACACCTGGCCGAATCTGGCCATTGTCGAAAACCACCTGGCCACCGACGATGGTGTAGTTGGGCCATCCAGTGAGCTCGCGGCCAGCGTAAGGGCTCCAAGCCGCGCGGCTGAACACTTCATTGTCACGAACCGGCCACGTCGTTTCGATATCCACCAGCGCCAGGTCTGCATCGAAACCCTCAGCCAACTGCCCCTTGTTTTTAATGCCGTACACCCGCGCCGGGCCCGAACACATCCATTGCTGCACTTGGGCCAGAGTGCACTGTCCGGCCTGCATTGCTGTCAGCATTAAAGGCAACGACGTTTCCACTCCGGGCATTCCAGCAGGAGAGTTCGGGTAGGGTTGGCTTTTTTCGCCCAACGTGTGCGGCGCATGGTCGGTGGCGATAATATCGATGATGCCTTGATGAAGGCCAGACCATAGCCCTGACGCGTTGGCTGGATTGCGAATCGGGGGATTCATCTGTACTCGTGATCCTAACTGGGCGTAATCATCGGTATTTAGAAAAAGATGGTTGGGGATCACCTCACAGGTTACCTGGTCGGGCTTATGGCGGCGCAGTCGCTCGACTTCCTCTGAGGTCGAAAGATGGAGGATATGCAGGCGCCGGCCATACTTTTCAGACAAAGCCAGCGCTCGCTCGGTCGCAATCAGGGCCGTTTGCGGGTCCCGTATTCGTGAGTGCAGCGCATAATCGGCGGTCTCACCTTCTTTTAGCAGAGCCCGCGTTCGATCTTGGATCCGGGTCTCATCCTCGGCGTGGACGGCAATTAGGCGTTCGCCATTGCCGAAAATTCGTTCCAAATGCTCTTGCTTGTCGACCAGTAAGTCGCCGGTACTGGATCCCATAAAAATCTTGATGCCACAGGCAGGGCGCACGCTGTTGAGTGCCTCGAGGTTGTCGCACGTAGCGCCGATAAAAAAGCCGAAATTGGCTGCACAGCTTGAAGCTGCGCGGGCCAGTTTCCAATCCAGTTGTTCCTGGTCCGTGGTCGGGGGGTTGCAGTTGGGCATTTCCAGGAAACTGGTTACTCCTCCACGTACGGCAGCCCGTGACCCTGAAGCCAGATCCTCCTTATCCGTGGCGCCCGGCTCACGAAAGTGTACCTGGGGATCGATGACGCCCGGTATTAGTAATCGGCCAGCGGCGTCTATGTGCTCGCGCCCCACAGCGCTGATCATGCTATCAATTTTCGCGATACGCCCATTCTGACAAGCGACATCGCCGGCAGCAGTGGTGCCGTCCGGGTGGGTAATGGAGGCGTTGCGGATGACGAGATCGTACATGGATTCGAAGCGAGTCTAGAAAGATCACCCGTAGTGTACCGTTCGAGCCGGCTCCAGGTCAGGACCCTGCCCAAAAAAAACCGCGCCACAGCGCGGTTTTGTGAAAACGTCAGGAAATAGCGGTTCAGATGTTTTGCTTTTCGCGAATCTCACTGAGGGACTTGCAGTCGATGCACAGAGTTGCGGTGGGCCGGGCTTCAAGGCGCTTGATACCAATGTCTACACCGCATTCTTCGCAATAACCGTAATCGCCGGTATCAAGATCGGCGAGCGATTCATTGATTTTCTTAACCAGTTTGCGCTCACGATCCCGGGTGCGAAGCTCCAAAGAGCGGTCAGTTTCCTGGGTTGCGCGATCGTTAGGGTCAGGCAGGTTAATGGTTTCGCCCTGCATGACCATCACAGTGCGCTCGCTATCGTCTATCAGTTCATTTTTCCAGGCGTTGAGGATTTCCCGAAAATGCGCTACCTGAAGTTCACCCATATAGCGTTCGCCCCGCTTGGGCCGATGCGGTTTAACTCCGTGGATCAGATCCACTTTAACTTTCTTCTTGGTGCTTGCCATTGGTTTACACTGGGCCTGTGATATGAGTCGAATGGGCCCGAAATTTTGAAAGGCGCGGCAATCTAACAGTTTCCCGTAGTTCCCGCAATACCGCGGGCCCTTTAAGCAAGGACTAAATAGCGATGATGCAGCTGCGATACTCCCCGACTTCGCCTTAGGTGCGTAAAGTCAGCGTTATGATGATAGAAACCGGCCTTAGTGGCCAGATAGACAGAGTTTTAACCAATCCTTGGGATCCGCAAACTGATCTGGGGGCACCAATCCGCTCGGTAAGGTACCCGCCCTAATTACACCCGACGGGGCAGAAATATTTGATTCTCGAGTGATTTGTGAGCACCTTGAGGCTATGCACGACGGCGGGCCGCTGTTTCCGCTTGAGCCAAAACCCCGGTCGGTAGCACTTCGTCTTCAGGCGCTGGCCGATGGCATCCTGGATGCGGCAATTCTCCGGTTAGTTGAGGAGCGTCGTCGGCCGGGAGAATACTGTCGGCCGGTGTGGTGTGATCGCCAGGCTACCGCTATGAATCGAAGCCTCGACTGGCTGGAAGAGCGGCGTTCGCTGCTGGATAGCCCCCTGACCATCGACAGTATTGCAGTGGGCTGCATGCTTGGCTACCTCGATTTTCGGTACACTGCCCAGAATTGGCGTGAAGGCCGTGATGGATTGGCAGGTTGGTACTCAGCTTTCGCCCAAAGGCCATCGATGCACGACACAGTGCCAGTGCAGTGATAAAGGCCCGATGTTAAGTCCAAGTCCGATATAATTCCCACTCAAGTTGATACGCTTAATTTCTTTACTTGCACGACCCCAGAAGCGGCTTACCGAGTCGCCCGGCGTAACTGCCCCAAGCATTCGTCGGCCTGGCCATGTTTGGCTCGGGTCAGCCACCTGAAAGACCCGATGCGCCTAAAAAGAATCCAAGTTTCTGGCTTCAAGTCCTTTGTCGATCCGACCGTTATAACTATTCCGGCCAACCTCACCGGTATCATTGGGCCTAACGGCTGCGGTAAATCCAACGTTATTGATGCGGTGCGCTGGGTAATGGGCGAAAGCTCGGCCCGCAAACTGCGTGGCGACAGCATGACTGACGTGATTTTTAACGGTTCTGAGGCACGTAAGCCTGTCGGTAAGGCATCGGTTGAGCTGGTTTTTGATAACACCGACGGCAAAACGCCACAGGCTTACGCGCGCTTCAGCGAAATCTCTGTTAAACGCACATTATCTCGTGATGGCACGTCGGAATACCTACTGAACAAGGCACGTTGCCGTCGTCGGGATATCACTGACCTTTTTCGCGGCACAGGGCTTGGCCATCGGTCCTACTCGATTATTGAGCAGGACATGGTCAGTCGACTCGTTGAGGCCCGGCCCGAGGATTTGCGGGCCTTTGTCGAGGAAGCAGCCGGCATTTCCCACTACAAGGACCGTCGTCGTGAGACCGAGACCCGGATGCGCCATACCCGTGACAATCTCAGCCGGGTAGATGATATCCGTAAGGAGCTTGATACGCAGTTGCGTCGTTTACAACGACAGGCACAGGCGGCACGACGTTACCAGAAACTTAAAGATGAAGAGCGCACGGTCAATGGCCAACTGCTGGGACTTCGTCATCTGCTAATGCAGTCTCATATCGACGCCCAGTCCGCCCAGACTGCGCACGCGCAGACTGAGGTTGAGTCACACCTGGTTCGTCAGCGAGCGTTGGAAAGTCAGATCGAAGGGGCTCGCGCTAACGAGATGAGTTCTCAGCAGCAGGTCAGTGACCTACAGGCTGAATTTTATGCAGCCGGTGCTGATGTTGCCTCTGTTGAACAGGCAATTGAATATGCGCGTGAAACTGGCGAGCAACAGCGGGCCGAGTTCGAGCGTCTTGAAACGGCCCTGACAGAGATTGGCGCCGAATCTCAACACGACGATCAACGCATTTTGGAACTTGAGACAGAAGTGGTTTCGCGTCGGGGCCAGCGTGAGGAGCATCTGGCCGTGCAGCGCCAATCTGCAACCCGCCAGGCTGAATCTGAACAGGCTTTAGATGTCTGGCAGGAGCACTGGAACGATTTCGCCCAATCTACAGCGACTCCGATAAAGGATCAGGAAGTGCAGCGATCACGCATCGAGCAGCTTGAATCTGCCGATCTTAAGGCGCAGCAGCGCCTCGCCCGCCTCGACCAGGAGTTGGTGGCGCTACTCGCTGAGGAGGAGGGGTTGGCGGTGGATAGCGCCCGCAGTGACGCGCGGCATAGCGAGGTAGAAACCCGCGAATATGAAAGTCGTGTCGAGCAGGCCGCGCAGCAGATTAGCGGGTTGCGACAAGAAATTGAAGGCCAGGTAACGGCGGTGGATCAGCAGCGCCAGCAGATGCATGCGGCCCGCAGCCGTCTGGAGTCGCTACAGGAATTGCAAGAAGCATCGCTGGGACGGGATGATGAGTATGCCGATTGGCTGGAGCGCAGAGGTCTTTCGCATGCCCCGGTACTTGCCGGCGAAATCCGCGTTGCTAAAGGTTGGGAACGCGCTGCTGATGCGGTGCTCGGCCCGCGCCTGACTGGGTTGGGCGTTGGTAATCTCGATGGGGCCCTGGCGCATGAGGCAGAACTGCCCCGCCGGGATTTATTCCTGGTCCAATCGGGTTCGTCGTCCACACTGGGTGCTGCAAATACCCTGCTGGCGCAGTTGCATTGCGCACGCTATGACCTTGGCCCGCTGCTTAGCGGAGTGTATGTAGCCGATGATCTGGCCGCGGCGATCATCCGCCGCGCAACCCTCGATCCAGGCGAGTGTGTGGTGACCCGTGACGGGGTAATTGTTGGGACGAACTGGGCCCGGGCGCCGCATGGGCGTGACTTGGGAGACGGGCTTCTTGAGCGGGAAGAGGAAATCACGCGATTACAGGAAAGTGTTAGCACTTTGGTGGACAATACGGCGCAACATGAACGGTTGTTTGAGAGCTTGCGTGAGACTTTGCGCGACCTGGAACAAAAGCACGAGTCCAGCCAGAAAACACTTAATGACAAGCTGGAAACCCAGACGATGATCCGCCAGGTGCTTTCGGAAAAGGATGCACGATTCTCACAAATCGAAACTCGCCGCGAGCAGATGGCGGTAGAGACCGACGAGATAATGACCGAACTGACTGGGACAGGTGCAGCTCTGGATGAGGCTCAACGGCATTTTGCGATTGCTGAAGACAAGACCGGAGTGCTCGAAGAAAAACGCCTGGCATTGTTAAATGAAAAAGAAGCGCTCACGAGAGCTTTGGCGCGCTCCCGCACGGATACCCAGGCGGCTCGGGAAAAATTGCACGACACGGAACTGACCCTGCAGCATAGCCAGGCATCTCTGGATTCATTGAAATCGAGCCTCAACCGTCTCGAGGTGCAGGGGGGTCGCATGCGTGCGCGTCATCAGGAACTCAAGATCCAACTGGCGAAAGGAGATGATCCTGGAGAGGCGCTGAATGCCCGCTTGAAGACTCTGCTCGACCAGCGGACATTGTCAGAAAGCCAACTGGCCGATACTCGCAATGCGCATGCAGCTATTGAAGAACAGATCCGGGATCTGCAGGGGGGCTTGTCGGAGTGTGAACAGGAGGCAGCCACCGCGCGCGATGCGCTCGAAGGTGAGCGGTTGAAGGCACAGGAGTTATCAGTGCGCTCGGAAACTCTGCTGGAACAGATTAATGCCAGCAACTATCAGCTAGAGGAGATTTTAGCGAACTTGCCTGACCAGGCCGTTGAGGCTGACTGGCTGGTACGATCCGAGAAGTTGGCTCAGAGGATTGACAATATTGGACCGGTGAACCTGGTTGCGATAGAAGAGTACGAGGAGCAGGCCCAGCGCAAGGAATATTTGGATACACAACATGCTGACTTGATTGAAGCGCTGGATACACTTAGCGGCGTCATACGCAAGATCGACCGCGAGACTCGCGAACGTTTCAAGGTTACTTTCGATGCCTTAAATGAAGGATTTGCCGAGTTTTTCCCACAGATGTTTGGAGGCGGCAGCGCGGTCCTGACATTGACCGATGAAGACATGTTGTCTGCGGGGGTAACGGTTATGGCGCGGCCTCCGGGCAAACGAAACAGCACCATACACCTCCTGTCGGGGGGTGAAAAAGCACTGACCGCGGTAGCGTTACTATTTGCCCTGTTCCGGCTAAATCCGGCACCTTTTTGCATTCTTGACGAGGTGGATGCACCACTGGATGATCGTAACGTTGAGCGTTATTGTCAGACCCTGCGTAGTCTGGCGGAGGTATCGCAGCTGGTGGTAATCACCCACAACAAGATCACCATGGAGTCGACTGATATTTTGCTCGGCGTAACCATGGTGGAGCCGGGTGTCTCATCTATCGTCTCGGTCGATGTCGACGAGGCCGTTCGGTTGGCGGCACGGTAAAATGAGTCTGCAAATGGCATTGATAACGCTGGGCCTGGTGGTATTGGGCGCAGTTGCCGCACTGTCATTTCTTAAGCGCCGCCCAACTACGGCATCTTGGCTGGCGCGACTGCGCGCCGGTATCGCGTCACAAGCTGCAAATTTTCGGTGGCCAGTGGCACTTAATTTTTTTCGCCCTGATCGCTTGATTAATCGGGTGCGCCAGCGTGAGCCGTCATTGATCGCATCTCATGATTTCGAGGGGCAGGCGAGCGCCCGAACGAAAGGAGACGGTTTGAAGGCAGCCGACCAAGCCACTCCAGTCGACAGTTCAGATCAGCGCCCCGGCGAACCGAGCCGTGTACTTGATTCTGAGATTGGCTCTGCACCGATCAAGATCGACTACTGGGTGCGCCTGCCTGGACAGACTCCCGTAACCCGGGATCTTGCCTTGTCGGTATTCCGTGAGTACGAGATAAACCTATCGCACCCAAGGGCGATTCATGGCCGTACGGAGCCGGGTAACGCCTGGCTTGATCTGCGAGATGCCCCGGCCGGAGAGATCTTTACCGACCTGATTATTAGTGTGCAAATGGCAGACCCGGATCGTTGTGTCGATGAATCGGAGCTGACCCGTTTTAACAATCTGGCCTATGCTCTCGCAGAGACCCTGGATCGACCGCTACAGTTTGAATCCAGCATTGAAGAGGCCTTGCCCGAGGCGGCTCGGCTGGAAAGATTTTGCCACGAGTTTGACCTGCTGGCGGTTATCAATATTGAACCAGAACCCGGTGCTGGGTTTTCCGGGCCCGACGTGGCGCGGGTGGCGGAGCGTGCCGGTATGCGTCTGGGTGAGCAAGATATCTTCCATTTCTTTGATTCACGAACCGGAGTCAGCCGCTTTGGGCTCGCCAATCAGCGTGAACCGGGGAGTTTTAGTTATGCAGATCTGGAATCAGGCATGTTTCGAGGTTTGGCGCTGTTTATGAATATACCGCGGGTCGAACACCCAGCCCGGACTTTTACCGAGCTTAGGTCGGTTGCGCAGTATGTTTCAACCGAGCTCAACGGTTCACTGGTAGACCCGGATGGGGTGATCCTTTCAGCTGCGCAATTCGATTCGATCCGTCGACAGATTCAATCGATCGAGTGGTCGATGAAGAAGTACGGGGTGGAGCCGGGCTCGGATGAAGCCCGGCGCTTGTTCTGAGCCGGGCCCATCAAAAAGGAAGAATGATCTTGCGCCGTGAGAGCCCGGTTACATGACCAGGCGAAAAAAACAGGTAGTTACCGAAATTAACGATCTGCGCGATGAGCTCGGTGAACACAACTACCGTTATCACGTGCTCGACGCACCTGTAATTTCAGATGCCGGCTACGATCGCATGTTACGCAGGCTTGAGGCGCTTGAGCGCGATAGCCCGGAGTTAGTTACACCGGAGTCGCCCACACAACGTGTCGGTGGTGCACCGTTAGAGCGATTCGAAACCGTCAATCATAGTGTAGCGATGCTGTCACTCAATAATGCTTTCTCGATAGAAGAGCTCAGCGAGTTTGATCGGCGCTGTCGCGAGGGTACAGGGCGAGAAACTCTGGTTTATAGCGCTGAGCCAAAACTGGATGGCCTGGCAGTGAGTTTGGTTTATGAGAAGGGCGTACTTCAAAGAGCTGCGACCCGTGGCGATGGCCATCACGGCGAGGACGTGACGCTAAATGCCCGTTCAATCCGGTCAGTACCTCTGCGACTTCTGGCGCCCGACTGTCCTGAGGTCCTCGAGGTGCGCGGTGAGGTTTATATGCCGTTGGCCGGATTTAAGGTCTTGAATCAGGAGCAGGTTAAAAAAGGTGAGAAACCTTATGTCAATCCGCGCAACGCGGCGGCCGGCAGTTTGCGTCAGTTGGATCCAAGAATTTGCGCCACGCGTCCGCTGGATTTTTTCTGTTACGGTATTGGCTTGTGGCGCGGAGGGGAGTTACCCCAGACCCAGATCACAACACTTGCCACGTTGCGACGTTTTGGTTTGCGCACCAACCCACTGGTTCGGCAGATGCTGGGGATTGGACAGTGTCTCGATTATTACCATGAAATCCTGGACTGCCGCCAGACCTTGGATTACGAGATCGACGGCGTTGTATACAAGGTGAATGATCTTGCCGACCAGCAGTCGCTGGGCGCGGTATCACGGGCGCCACGGTGGGCCCTGGCCTACAAATTTCCGGCGCCAGAAGAAACGACTATCGTCCATGATATTGACGTTCAAGTGGGCCGCACCGGCGCCATTACCCCGGTAGCGCGGCTTGAGCCGGTCTTTGTTGGTGGTGTAACCGTGGCTAATGCCACATTGCATAACCAGGCGGAGATCGAGCGACTCGATGTGCGGGTAGGGGATACGGTGACGGTGCGTCGCGCGGGCGATGTGATCCCAGAGGTGGTATCGGTCGTGCGCGAGAAGCGCCGACGTGGTGCGCGACGCTTTGTTTTTCCAAGCGAGTGCCCAGTTTGCCGTTCGCAAGTGGTGGTCGACGATGGCGGTATCATTCAACGGTGTGTCGGAGGGCTTTACTGCTCAGCCCAGGTCAAGGAATCGATAAAGCATTTTGCTTCACGCCGCGCCCTTGATATCGAGGGCCTTGGAGCCAAACTAATCGAACAGCTGGTCGACAGTGGGCGGGTGTGCCACGCTGGGGATCTTTTTACGTTGTCGCATGACGAGCTCGCCGCAATGGATCGGATGGGGACAAAGTCGGCCGATAACTTGCTTGAGGCACTTGAATTAAGTCGCGAGACAACGCTGGCCCGTTTCCTTTATGGTTTAGGGATACCGCAGGTCGGTGAAGCGACAGCGCAGGCGCTTGCCCAATATTTTTCCAGCCTGGAGGCGCTTGTCGATGCGTCAGTAGAGGCATTGGAAGTCGTGCCTGACGTTGGCCCGGTGGTTGCCTCCGGAATACGGCTCTTTTTTGAACAGAATCATAACCGTGAAGTAATCGACGCGCTTCGTGCTTCTGGGGTTGTTTGGCCCGTACCAGAAGGATCCACTTCCGGGCCGGTAGGCCCCTTCGCCGGGCGTACTGTCGTGATCACCGGGACACTCAGTGGGATGAGTCGTGATCAGGCCCGCAACTGGCTTGTGGCTCGTGGCGCCAAGGTTACCGCAAGCGTATCGGCGAGAACCGATTTTGTCGTGGCAGGCGCTGATCCGGGGTCAAAATTTGATAAAGCACTTGCCCTGGGTATTAGGGTGCTCGACGAAGCCCAGTTGCGGGCGATGGATAAAAACAACGGTAATTGATCTTCTGATACGAGGGTGTGTTTGTGCCTGCGGTAGAATCCCAGCCCACCACTTTTCCTCATTTAAACCTGGAACGACTGTGTCAACGTTCCCTGATCCCCACGGACAGCTAAGGAGTACAGATGAATAATTCTTTTAATGCCAAGACTTCGCTGGATGTTAACGGCCGGCGCTACCAGATTTTCGCTCTGGATGCTTTGTCCGATCAGTTTGACCTGGCGCGGCTGCCCGTGACTTTAAAGATCCTGTTGGAAAACTTGCTTCGTGCAGAGGATGGCATCGATGTCGTTGCTGGCGATATCGAGGCTTTGGCCGGTTGGATTCCGGGTGCGACGAGTGCAGCTGAGATAGCCTTCGCCCCGGCCCGGGTTTTGATGCAGGATTTTACAGGGGTGCCTGCGGTTGTGGATCTAGCCGCCATGCGCGAAGCTATTGCAGCGCTGGATGGGGATCCCGAGCGTATAAATCCTTTGTCGCCAGCCGATCTGGTGATCGACCACTCGGTCATGGTTGATCATTTCGGTACAGCCGGCGCGTTGCAGGCCAATGCCGATCTCGAATACTCCCGTAACGCGGAGCGCTACGCATTCCTGCGCTGGGGCCAAGCGGCCTTCAGCAGTTTTCGTGTGGTCCCTCCATCTACCGGTATTGTTCATCAGGTAAACATTGAGTACCTCTCCAGTGTGGTCTTTAGTCGTGACTCTGACGGGGAGCTACTGGCCTATCCTGATACGGTGGTCGGGACTGATTCGCACACGACCATGGTTAATGGCCTGGGGGTGCTCGGTTGGGGTGCAGGTGGAATCGAGGCGGAGGCCGCAATGCTTGGCCAAGCAGTGACCATGCTGATTCCCGATGTTGTTGGATTTGAATTGCACGGCACTCTTCCCGAGGGCGCCACAGCCACGGACCTAGTCCTTAGCGTAGTCGAAATTCTGCGTCGTCAGGGCGTCGTTGGGAAATTTGTTGAATTCTATGGCGATGGGTTGAACCATCTTTCGTTGGCGGACAAGGCCACCATCGCTAATATGGCGCCCGAGTACGGGGCTACCTGTGGATTTTTCCCCGTTGATCAAGAAACGCTCAATTATCTGCGTTTGACTGGGCGATCCGAAGAGGACATCGCACTGGTAGAGGCGTACACGCGACGCCAGGGCTTGTTTCGGGAACCGGGGGCGGTACCGGCGCATTACAGCGAGACCGTCCACCTTGATCTTGGCAACATAGTTGCCAGCATTGCCGGGCCAAAGCGGCCACAGGACCGCATTGCCCTGACTGAAGCCCAGCAGGTGATCAACGACGCTGCAACCAAACTCAGCGGTAGCAGCGAACGTCGGACCGGCAGGATTACACTTGACGGCGAGACAATGGAATTTCCTGATCTTGGAGTCGCAATTGCCGCGATCACGAGTTGCACTAATACCTCAAACCCGGGTGTGATCATGGCTGCTGGCTTGCTGGCCCGCAACGCGCGACAACGCGGCCTTACTGTTAAGCCTTGGGTCAAGACCTCCCTGGCACCGGGGTCCAAGGTGGTGACGGATTATCTGAGTGACGCCGGCCTGCTCGACGATCTGGAAAATATTGGCTTTGCTGTAGTTGGTTACGGCTGTACCACTTGCATTGGTAATTCCGGCCCCTTGCCCACGCCCGTGAGTGAAGTGATTCGGGAACGGGACCTCATTGCCTGTTCGGTGCTCTCAGGTAATCGAAATTTCGAGGGCAGGGTGCATGCCGAGGTGCGCATGAATTTCCTGGCCTCACCGCCCTTGGTGGTAGCCTACGCGCTGGCCGGCACAGCCGATATCGATCTTGTGAATGATCCTATAGGAGTGGATGGTCAGGGTAACCCGGTGACTTTGGGTGACTTGTGGCCTCAACAACTCGAAATTAACCAGGCCGTTGCCAGGCATGTGACACGGGAAATGTTCCGCTCCCGCTATTCAGATGTTTTTCGCGGCGACAGCCAGTGGGGCGAGGTTCCAGTGAGCGCAGGCAATCGCTTTGCCTGGGATGAGCATTCCACCTACGTTCGCCGCCCCCCGTACTTCGATCACATGGAGCGCACGCCTGGCCAGCTAAAGGCTATTACCAGCGCCAGAGTCTTAGCGTTACTTGGCGATAGCATCACTACCGATCATATCTCTCCAGCGGGGGCCATTCAGGCCGACAGCCCAGCTGGGCAATATTTGCAGGAGCATGGGGTGGAGCGAGCTGATTTCAATTCTTATGGGTCGCGCCGCGGTAATCACGAGGTGATGGTGCGTGGAACCTTTGCCAATATCCGGCTACGCAACGCTATGGCGCCTGGCACTGAAGGCGGTTGGACTACCTTCCAACCTGGTGGCGAACAGATGACGATCTATGACGCAGCCATGTCTTACGCGGCAAAGGGCACAGCACTGCTGGTTATTGGCGGCAAGGAGTATGGCACGGGATCCTCGCGAGACTGGGCAGCCAAGGGCGCTTCTTTGCTGGGCGTCAAGGCGGTACTGGTTGAAAGCTTTGAGCGTATCCACCGCTCCAATCTGATAGGCATGGGTGTATTGCCGCTGGAGTTTGCGGATGGCGAGAGCGCTCAAAGCCTGGAAATTTCGGGTACTGAAGTGTTTGATCTGGCCCAACCTATCGCCGGCGCGACCGAGCTTGAGGTGCGTATGACCCGAGCCGATGGCATCATCAAATCCTTCATGACAAAGGTCCGTATCGATACCCCTAAGGAGTGGGATTACTACTGCAACGGTGGCATTTTGCCTTATATGGTGCGCCAGTTGCTTGATTGATCGGAAGGTTGCGCCAAGGTCCGCCTTCAGCGCCCGGGCATGCGTTTGCGAACGATAGTGATGGCACACAGCACTAGCGCCAAAGCGGTCAGCAGGCGCCACGAGGCAGTCTCACCCAAAAAAATCACACCCCACAGTGCGCCAAGAACTGGTACCAGGTAGTTGATCTGGGCGAAGTTGTTTGCCCCGAGGCGAGGGACCAGGTAAAAGAACAGGAGTGCTGCGAGGGCTGTAGGCAAAAGACCGAGGTAGGCGATCGCGGCCAGTCCGCCAATGCCTGGATGCATCTGCCAGGGTTGCTCGAGAATTAACGTCACGGGTAACATCCATAGCAAACCGGCCAGCATGGCTCCCGTAGCCATCACTTTGCCGCTACCGTGGCCAGCATAGTAACGGGTAAAGGTAGCTGATGCGCCATAGCAGATGGCACTGGTGATCACCGCTAGTTGGGCAAGGATCGGCGCGGTCAACCCGGCCCGTGCCTCTGCCCCGATCAGGACCAGAAGACCGCCAAAGCCAATCGAGATTCCAATCGCGGTTTGGGTGGTAAATGGCTCGTCCCGGATAAACAGGTGAGCCAGAACTGCCGTAGCCACCGGCATGACACCCATCAGCACGGCAGTCAGACCACTGTCAATATGAATTTCACCCCAACTGATCAAAGTGAACGGTAATGCATTTCCAAAAAGCCCAATGAATGCAAAAATCTTTAACGAAGTCGCATCTCGCGGCAGTCGTTCACCGTTGATTCTCAGCCATAGGTATAGAACACCTGCAGCAATCCCCAGGCGAGCCGCGGTCAGGGTCAATGGCCCGACCGTATCGACACCGATCTTGATGAAAACAAAAGATCCGCTCCATATTATGGCAAGCCCTAGTAAAAGAGCGTAGTCTTTAGGCGCACGGGAAAGATTCATTTACTCAACTTAGATTGGGGATCGGGCTCACGGGCGGTGCGAGCATAACCCAGGTCCATCGATTGGTATAACAGGGGAAATAGTTGGATAACAGCATCAGTCATTCAGGCCCTTTACCCTTGCTTGCAGAGGATGAGACTCCGCCGTTTGAGATTGAAAACCCTGATGGCGCAGCGGCGCTGGTGCTGGTATGCGACCATGCCCGCAATACCATTCCGTGCTCGCTGCGCGATCTCGGGTTGGATTCGACGGTACTGGGTGAGCACGTTGCCCTGGACAATGGTTGTGAGATGCTGGCGCGCCGCTTGATGTACCTGCTGGATGGCGCGCTCATTCTGGCGCGGTATTCACGATTGGTGATCGACCTTAATCGGCATCTTGCGGACCCCGCCTCGATCCTCTCCTGTAGTGACCGTTCCATTATTCCTGGCAATCAAAACCTCTCAGCGGAGCAGCGCTTGTGTCGTGCTGAGGAGGTTTTTGTTCCTTACCACAATGCAGTTGCGGCTCAGGTTGAGCGCGTGCGGGTCATTCATGGCGTACCGGTGTTGATCGCACTGCATAGTTTTACCCCGGAGTTGGCTGGGGAACCAAGGCCCTGGGAGATTGGTGTACTATGGACCGATGATCAGCGCATGAGCCTGCCACTGCTGCGCAGCCTGCGAAATGATCCAAACCTGTGTGTCGGAGATAATCAGCCCTATGATGCCCGCGAGCATGTTGGCTACACGATCGAAACCCACGGCGGAGCCAACGGCTTTCCGCATGTTCTGATTGAGGTTCGCCAGGACCTGATTGAAACCGAGGCGGGGATAATGATCTGGGCAGACCTGCTAGCGGAGCATTTGATGCCAATTCTCGCCGATGATGAGCTCTACCACAGATGGGACTGTGACTGATGCAGGCACCTAGTTTTACTATCGGAGTCGAGGAAGAATACCTGCTGGTCGAACGGGAGGCCCGCTGCCTGATTCGCGAAGTCCCAAATGGCCTGATGGCGGATCTTTCTGCGAGGTTAGGACAGCAAGTCAGTCCCGAGTTTCTGCAATGCCAGGTCGAGGTCGGAACGCAGGTTTGCAAGGATATCTCACAGATCCGCGAGCAGTTACAGATGTTGCGCGGTGTAGTCGCACAAGTGATCGGGGGCTACGGACTGAAACTGGTTGCCGCATCAACGCATCCGTGGGCCCGGCCTGAAGAACTGGAACATACGCCAAAAACCCGTTACGACAATCTTGAGAAAGATCTGCAACAGGTGGCACGGCGGTTGATGATCTGCGGCATGCACGTCCATGTTGCGATTGAAGACGAGGAGTTGCGGATGGATTTGCTCGACCAGACCGCTTACGTTATTCCACATTTCCTGGCCTTGAGCGCCTCATCTCCCTTCTGGGAGGGTCAGGATACCGGCCTGCAGTCCTATCGCATATCGGTCTGGGACGAAATGCCCCGCACCGGCCTGCCCGAATACTTCGAAAGTTTTGCCGAGTACCGCCGTCACGTTGAGGTCCTGACCCGCGCCGGCATTATTGAGGATGCTACCAAGATCTGGTGGGATATGCGCCCTAGCGCGCGTTTTCCCACGCTGGAACTCCGTATTACCGACGTTTGCACTTCACTGGAGGACGCAGTCTGCCTGGCAGCGCTTTATCGTTGCTGGCTGCGGATGCTTTTTCGCCTTCGCACGCAGAACCAACGCTGGCGGCGTTATGCCCGCATGTTGATTGCCGAGAACCGCTGGCGTGCACAACGTTATGGCTGTGCTTCCGAATTACTCGATTTTGGCCGCAGCGCCCTGGTGCCTTACGCCGAACTGGTGGAAGAAATACTTGAACTCATCGCCGAGGACGCCCAGTTTTTCGACTGTGAAAAAGAGGTATCACATGCACGGGTCATCCTGGAGCGGGGCAGCAGTGCACAGCGCCAGCTGGCAATTTTCTATCGCGAGCTGAATGGCGGCGCCAGCCGGGAGGCAGCACTGGTTGCAGTGGTCGACTGGCTGATCAGCGAGACTACGCCGACTCCGATTTAAGCCCTACACCCTGGCAGTCGAGTTCGAAATCCTCCAGGGCGTCCAGGTAGTCGCGTTTGCTCTTGGGCATAGGCACTCGGACGCCAGCCATGTAGGAAATTAGATCAGCGCCATCACTCAGCAGTCCGCAGCCGCGATGCAGTTGCGCCAGGGCCAGAGCGCCGAGGTCTGCAGGGGGCGTCGGCTGGAACGCCTTGATTTGCTCCTTGAGAGTCACAAATTCCGGCCAGTTGCTGAAGAAGTCCGGGTCGCTTTTCATCATCTCGCACTCGACTCGGCCGGCGCGGGCGAACTGTAAGACCGTTGCACCGATTCCATGAAAGCTCGGCATCTCTCCATAAACCTTAACAATGCGCCCGGTGATTTCGTCAATCGCCTTCATCGTCTGTGAAATTTTTACGTAACGGCTTTCATAGTAACTTGCGATTGAGTGGGTAAATACTTTGAAAGGCTCACCCCACAATTCGTCTATGCCTTCGTGTCCACTGGGGTGGCGAACCTGTTTACCCAGTTCGAGCGCCTCCTCAAAGCAGGCGCTGCACTCACGCATCAACTCGTTGTCGGTACTGACATCGATGCTTTTGCTTTCGAGGCTGACGATGCTGGTAAAAATGTCAGTTGCGCGGTTGAACAGAGCCCCTGCAAGCATAGCGGCATTGACGCGCTTACGTGCGGGGTTTTGCTCGGTCTCGTAACTGGCGCGGGCAGTTTCTACCTTATTTCCGGGCGTATTAATTCCTGGCTCGGTGTGGTGGAAGGTCCGCCGTGTCAGCATTAACAACAAGTCGCGTTTGGCTGAAAGCGTTTCCGCTGGAGGAGCATAGTAACGGATCCAGTAGCCATCGTAATAGATATGCGGCCGGCTGTTGATATCCTTTCGTGAACCGTTATTGATACTGGTATTCATGAGTGACGCGGTCTAATCTGTCTGGATTGCCAGATCCGCGCCGGATTGTACGCCTCTCGCCCCTTGGAGCAAAGGTAGTTCGGTCAGGCCCATTGCGGGGCGGCCGCTGGCAATAGCGGTGACCCGCCCCTCAAAAAAGACTGTGGCTGGTGAATCCGGATCATCAACGACATCCTGATCACGGGAGACGGTGATCTGGACCTCCTTAGCCCCTGCCATAAGGGCTTTCTCCCGAGCCAGTTGGATTGCCTGGCTTTCGGCATCCAACAAGGCATCTTCGAGATGACTATGGTCTGCCGGCCCCTTTGGGCCGAATACCCGGAAGATTCCCTGCACGGGCTGGGTCACAGTGACCCGCCCACGCTGGGCAATACTACCGGCGACCGCGCCAATGGCATTAGCAACCTCTGCATGTTCAGGCAGGGCTAGTGTGATATTGAGTTGCTCGGCCGCCTTCGGGTAGTAGATCGGTGCGGGAGCGCCTACTGCCACCAGGGTGCGCCCGCGGTCCAATTGCAACGAGAATAGATCGCCGTCAATGCGACTCATCCCGGTGATCCACTCGCTGAAAAGTCGCGCGGTACGCTCGCGTTCCAAACTGTTGCGTTGATCCGGGTCGGTTGCCAGGCAGGCTGACACGAGGGATTGACAGATCACGTTGACGACATAGTCCTGCACCGTCTGACTTGGGCCTACAGGGTCTCGTTCCTTAAATTGGCCCCAGCCGTAGACCTCGCGCATCTGCCGAGCCCAAATGATTGCGCCAAGCCGGGCAGCCGGGGTAGACCAATGGCTCATTTTCCCGAGCACATGAGCCGCATCCGTTGGGGTGAATCCACTGTATATGGCGACACCCTCGCGTACCAACCTGGCAACCGCTCGCATCAGCTCACGGTCGCTTTCGGCCGCGGCCTCCAGATCCAGCGGGCCATCGGCGAGTCGCGCCCAGGCGCCGGCCTCGGCTTTAGAGAACCTTTTACGTTGACTGGCTTCAGCGAACAGTCGAACCACGTAGCGACTGCTTCGGGCACTGGTAGAGGATCTGCTACGGCGCTCCATGGATTCGAGTATCTGAGGGAACCAATGTGCCAGTAGGCTCATAGGAATAACCCGGCGCGGACCAATCGCCAATCCGACGCCACCCTGGAAGCGGGCTTCACTGTCCCCGCCTAGACCTACGGAGAACACCCGTACTGCGTCAATCATAGGGCGCCAATCGCCAATAACTGCGGCGTTAGCGCTCACCACCGGTTGACCGTTGCTGATGATCGCGATATCAGTGGTGGTGCCGCCCATATCTGCAATGATGGCGTTGTCTTGTTGCTGGAGCAAAGCTGCGCCCATGACGCTTGCGGCTGGCCCGGACAGGATAGTTTCTACCGGGCGGGACAACGCAAGCTCGACACTGATCAGCGAACCGTCTCCTTTAACCATCATCAGTGGGGCAGTAATCCGGTATTCGTGCAGGGTGATCTGTATCGCTCGGATCAGTTCATCGATATAAGGAATCAACGACGCGTTAAAGGCTACTGTCAGGGCCCGGCGTGGCGCATCCAGTTGTGAGGCCAGTTCGTGCCCACAAGTTACCGGTTTATCGGTCAGTGAATGGACGAGATCACGTAGACGCAACTCGTGTTCGGCGTTGCGAACCCCAAACAGTCCGGAAATCCCGAAAGCGGCAACCTCATCACGCTGGGACTCGATGATCTGATGTGCCTTTTTTATATCCAGCGGTTCGCGCTCGATGCCTCCTGCATCGTGGCCCCCGCGAATCAGCGCACAATGACCCCCACGGACAATTTGATCCAGTTGCGCCTGGTTTACCTGCTGAGCGCTGTAGCCTGCCAGTAACAGGCACACGGCCGTGCCACGGCCTTCCACAATCGCATTGGTTGCAAGCGTGGTTGATAGGGAAACCAGTCGGCTTTTGGCCAGTAATTCGCGGGGAAGTTGAGCTAACACCTCGTTGATTCCGGCCGCCAACTGATGATGAGTTGTCAGCGCCTTCGCCGTACTGACCACCGACCCGGCACGATCGAGAAGTACCGCGTCGGTATAAGTGCCGCCGGTATCAATACCTAGTCGCAAGGATTCTTCATAGTTCCCCGACTGAGCGTTTGAGGTGGTAACCAGCTTGACTGTCTGCTGCCGGAAAGCTTACCGGCTGTAGTCGTGGAAGCCACGCCCGGTTTTACGCCCCAGGTAACCTGCATCGACCTTCTGCTTGAGCAAAGGGCACGGCCGGAATTTAGAGTCACCAAATTCCTGATGCAACACATCCATAACCCAAAGGCAGACATCCAAGCCGATCATGTCAGCGAGAGCCAGTGGGCCCATGGGATGGGCCGCTCCGAGTTTCATTGCCGCATCGATATCCTCGGCCGTGGCGAGTCCCTCGTAGAGGATAAAAGCCGCTTCGTTAATCATTGGAACCAGCATCCGATTGACCACAAAGCCCGGGCTATCCTTGACACTGACCGGTGTCTTTCCCAGGTCCCGGGCCAGCGCATCGACTGCTGCGTAGGTCTCGTCCGAGGTCTGCATAGCCCGAATCACTTCGATCAGTGCCATCAGTGGCACCGGGTTGAAAAAATGCATGCCGATAACGCGCTCAGCGCGGCCACTGGCAGCCGCGATCCGGGTTAACGACAGCGACGAGGTATTCGAAGCGAGGATGGCGCTTTCTTGGCAGATCGCGTGGAGCTTTGAAAAAATTGGTATTTTGACGTCCATATTTTCACTTGCCGCCTCGACCACCAGATCACACTCCGCCATGGCTTCAATATCAGTGGTGGCCTGGATCCTTGCCAGAGCCTGGGTACAGGCCTCCTGGGTGATTTTATCTTTCTTTACCAACCGTTCCAGGCTGGAACCCAGAGCATCCAGGCCTTTTTGCACCACTTCGTCAGAGACATCCTGCATGATGACGTTGTAGCCCCGGATCGCGCAGGTTTGGGCAATACCATTACCCATAGTGCCGGCACCAATCACGCCGATATTCTTAAGACTCATGTTTGTTGATAAGGTCCTGTGGCCAGTCAAGTTACTTTGAGGGTCGCCAAGGCTACCGCAAACCATAGCTAACGCCAAACCTGACTCTGGCCGAGGTCGCCAGGATTTCACAATCAGGCGCGTTGGGAATAGACTGACCCCTTATGGACAGTGTCAGCATGATAAGAAAGCTCGTCGGGTTTGACACGGTCTCTCGTGAAAGCAACCTGCCGTTAATCGATTTCGTTCAGAATATTCTCTACGATCAGGGGATTGACTCGCGCCGGGTACCCAGTGCCGATGGGCAAAAGTCCAACCTGATTGCCACCGTTGGCCCCGAGGAAGTCGGTGGTGTCGTTCTTTCCGGCCATACCGATGTAGTTCCCGTCGATGGGCAGGATTGGGACAGCGACCCTTTTACTCTGATGCGCTCGGGTAACCGCTTGTATGGCAGGGGCAGTTGTGACATGAAGGGATTTATTGGCATCGCTTTGGCCCTGGTACCCAAGATGGCGAACCTGCGCCGACCAATCCACTTTGCGTTGTCGTACGACGAGGAGGTAGGGTGTTTAGGTGCCCCGGATATGATAGAGGTGATTCGCCGCGAACTGCCCGAGCCGCAAGGTGTCATTGTCGGCGAGCCAACTACCATGGGTGCGGTCATTGGGCATAAGGGTATGGTCGGGCTGCGTACGGTTGTGCGTGGCTATGAAGCGCATTCCAGTCAGACTCACCGGGGCGTCAGTGCTGTGATGACCGCGGCCCGATTGGTAAGTCATCTGGAATCAGTGGCCCAAGACCTGGCCAAAAAAACACCTAGCGATAACGGGTTTGAACCCCATTACACGTCGGTGCATGTAGGGGTTATCCATGGCGGTACGGCCCTTAACATTATCTCCGGCGAATGCGAATTCATCTGGGACATCCGGAATATTCCAGGGGATGACCCACAATTGTTAATCGATGTTTTCGAGCAGTTCTGTCGGGACGAGGTCTTGCCGGGGATGCGTGCGCGGTATGAGCGTTGCGCTATTGACACCCAGGTGTTGGCAAGGAGTCCAGCCTTTGATGAGTCGGCATCGCCAATACTGAGCCTAGTGCAGTCGCTGACCGGCAGTGACGATACAGCCCGGGTAGCCTACGGCGCAGAAGCTGGGCAATACCAAGGGGCTGGATTTCCCACGGTTTTGTGTGGCCCCGGGTCGATTGACCAGGCGCACCAACCCAATGAGTTTATTGAGATGGCTGAGGTTGAATCAGGCGAGCGTTTTCTGAGCGCCCTGATCACCGAGTTGTCTCGTTAATCTTTGGTCGAGCCAACTTAGAACATGGTACTGATTAGGCTCGCGCACTCGGTTGCTCCACCAATAACATCCGGGCGCTCAAGCCGCTCCATGGCCAGCAACTGAGGGAGTCGGTCCAGCCATTGGCCGCCAACATACTCGGCGGCTTCGAAGTCAAGACCTGGTACCTGGCCGCGCAGGAAAGTGACCAGTGGCGCCATTTCTGGATAGTGCTCACGCACGAAGTAGCCAAAGGGAACTCCAGCTTCGAAAACTTCGGCGATGGTGCTGTATCCGACCTTGCCAATGACGATATCAGCGGCATGAATCAGGTCTGGGTGGTACATAGCGGTACGAGCTGGCAAGAAGGTGACATTGGCGTGAGTTTCAGCGCTCGTGCCGATACCTGCAACGACAAAATCGATCCCTCGGAAATCCGAACATAGGCGTTCATGAAAAGGAAATTCAGTCGCAGTGCCGCCCATGCTGATGAAAACCAGTTTTTGGCCCCGTCCCAGCCCGAGCTTGCCGCGGGTGGTGGCGCGGTCCTGGCGTTGTCGACGAGCGACCGGCCGGGTCGTTTTTGCATGGGAAACCGGAACGCAGACGGGAGTAGTTTGAATACGCAAGTCGGCGTGGGTGAATAGGGGTGCCAGCAATTCGCTGTAGTGGCGAAGGCTTGGCGCGTGCTCTGCAAGCCCGGCGTAGATCCAGTCCCAGGTGAAATTCTCTACGAGCACCGAGGGGATGCCAGCGACTTTTGCCGCAGCAAGCCCGAGTGGGGCGATATCACTGATGACAAGTCGACACTTTAGCGCCTGAAATTGTGTCGCAAGCGCTTTGACCTCTTTAGGATCTAACGGCAGGCGCTTACTAAGCTCGATGACCGTTGCGCCAACATCTGCATTCAGGGAGTCGGTCTGTACCAGGCCGAGATCGCAGTCTGTTCTATGGTAATTGAAGTTTCCAATACTTTGGGAGAAGTACCAACGAGGGACATTAGTGAATAACTCAACCACCAAACTGGGGTCCCGATCGCGCATCGCTTCGATGACTGCGCTAGCCCGGGACGCGTGGCCAAAACCGTGCGATGAAATTACAAAAGCAACGCTTCGAGTTCGACTACCAATGTGGGTCATGGTGTTGCGCTGTCAGGGTTTGAAACACACAGCTGGTCGTTGGCGCTACTGCTTGAAATAGTTATCCAGAAAGCTTTCGAAGTCCATAGTGTCATCTTGCTCGGCTTGCCGTGCGCTTTGGTGAGAGTTCGCCGCTTCCCGGCGCAATAGTGTGTCTTCACCCGGATCCAAGGGATAGTTCTTGAAGTAGTTCTCATGGCTCTCGGCCTGAGCCATGGCAAATGTGAAGAAAGTGTTGTTGTGCTCCTTCATTTGCTGAAGAACCTTTGCTGAAGGGGTATTGTCGGGATCCTCGAAGGCAATGCGGTAGTGCGATAATGATTGACAGTAGCCAGCATCGCCGTGTTGATCCATATAAGCTGCCAGCGGCTCCAGCCACTCGATAAGTTCAAGCCCACAACGCGACACGGGGCATTCATGCCCCATACCACTAGTGATTGTCAGTCCAGGGTCGCGGCCGAATTCTGCTACACGCGTTTGGGTGTCACGAAGTCTGGCAAAGTCGTCCTCGCTTAGAGGCGGACTGGGCTCCAACAAGCATGCCAGCATCATGAGATCCAGAAAACGAATTTCGTGCTCGTCAATACCGATGGGCAGAAAAGGGTTGAGGTCTAATGAGCGTAATTCGATGTATTCCACACCGTGTTCCTGCAGGGAATGGCTAGGTCGTTCACCAGAGAGGGCAACGCGTTTGGGTCGCATTGAAGCGTAATACTCATTTTCGATTTGTAGCAGCGAGTCATTCAATTGGCGATATTCACCATCCACCTTGACTCCGATCCCCTGGTAGGGTGGATAAGGCTCGGTAGTGGCGCGCACCAGTGACTCTGTGTATTCGGCCAAACTGTTCAGGCTCATATGCACCGCCTCCTGGGCTTCACTTTGATAGCCCAGACCCGAAAGGCGCAGGCTGGTAGCATGAGGCAAATGATAACTGGCGTTGCCGAGTTTCTGCAGGTGATGTGAGCGGCCTTCCAGAAAAGTGGGGCACACGGCAGGCGAGGCGCCAAACAGGTAGGGTATCGTCCAGTCATGGCGATAGAAATTACGCATCAGGCCCAGGTACTGTTCTGACTTGAAGTCACGTAGCGGTAGGGTCGAGTTCTTGACCTCCCGATACGGGCGCCAGAAATCATCGCTGAGAGAGAAATTGAAATGGATTCCGGAAATAGTCTGCATCAACCTGCCGTAGCGGTGGGCAAGACCTGTCCGGTAGACTGTTTTCATGCGACCTGCATTGGAATTACCATAACGGGCAATCGGGATGCTGTCTTCGCCATGCAGGATGCAAGGCATACTGTTGACCCAGAGTTTTTCCTCCCCGATATTCTGGTAGGTGAACTGATGCAGTCTCGATAGAAACTCCAGCAATGCTGGCACCTTGTCGAAGATTGGGGTGATAAATTCCAGTAGTGCTTCGGAGTAATCGGTTGTGATGTAACGGTGGCTAAGCGCTGCACCTAATGCTTCGGGGTGGGGATGTTGCGAGATTACACCGGCGGCATCAATGCGCAGGCTTTCTTTTTCAAGCCCGCGTCGGACTGCGCCCGAGATTGGATCCATCCCGGCATGCTCGATCTTTTGCAGCGTTCGTGTTAGGTTGTTTCCCACCTAGAGCCCTCGACAGTATGGCGTCACCGTTGGTTAATTGAATGACGAAGTGGTTTCAGGAAGACCTGAGAGTGCAAACCGCTGGCCGGGAGATCCGCGACATCACACCTTTGATTGCGGAATTGATGGGTCGTTCCGGAATTATGACCGGATTGTCCAACATTTTTATCGCCCATACCAGTGCTTCCCTCATGGTAACCGAGAATGCCGATCCTGCTGTTCACCATGATCTGGAGCGGTTTATGCGGCGTACTGCTCCCGATGGCGATGCACTTTACACACATACCGATGAAGGCCCGGATGATATGTCTGCACATGTGAGAAGTGTTCTGACAGATACCAGCTTGAGTGTGCCGGTCGTTAAAGGCCGGCTCGCGCTTGGCACCTGGCAGGGCGTGTACCTTTGGGAGCACCGCGTCCGCCCCCACGTTCGACATATTGTGGTGACAATTTGGGGAGAGCAGTGATGCTGAGACAAACTCCGATATCGGACTATCACTTCTGTGTCGCACCAATGATGGACTGGACTGATCGGCATGAACGTTACTTGCTGCGATTACTGACACGCCATGCCCGGTTGTATACCGAAATGGTGACCACCGGTGCTTTGTTGCATGGTGACAGTGCGCGTTTTCTGGCCCATGACCCGGTAGAGCACCCGCTGGCCTTGCAACTGGGTGGCAGTGAGCCCGACGCCATGGCCATGTGCGCTCAAATGGGAGAGGACGCTGGCTACAATGAGATTAATATCAACACGGGCTGTCCCTCCGATCGAGTGCAGTCCGGGCGGTTTGGCGCCTGTCTGATGCGTGAGCCGGGCCGCGTAGCGGCGTGTGTCCGGGCGATGTCCAAGGTGATCTCGATCCCTGTCACGGTAAAATGCCGGATCGGCGTCGATTTTGACGACCGCTTCGAGCAACTGGTCAATTTTGTCGAGGTGGTCTCTAGCGCAGGCTGTACGGTCTTTATCGTGCACGCACGCAAAGCCTGGCTGTCGGGCTTGAGCCCTCGCCAGAATCGTGAAATCCCGCCTCTTGACTACCCGCGGGTGTACCAACTGAAAGCCCGGTTTCCTGAACTGACCATTGTCATTAATGGCGGTATTTCTCAATGGGATCAAGTCCAGACCCACCTCACACGAGTTGATGGAGTCATGGTAGGGCGTGAGGCTTACCAGAACCCGTATAAATTGGCGACCGTGGACCACGAGCTTTTTGGATCCACCGGTCCTGTTTTGTCACGTTGGCAGGTTCTAGAGTTGTACAAATCATATATTCGCCGTGAACTCCAACGCGGTGTGCGTCTTAAGCATATGTCTCGTCATCTTCTGGGCCTGTTTCACGGTCAACCGGGTGCGCGAAACTGGCGTCGGACTTTGAGCGAGCGCGGAGCGCGTGCTGACGCAGGAATAGAGGTGATCGATTCAGCCGAGGCCCAAGTCCGAAAGGACAGCGACCTGCACTTTGCAAGCCAGGCGAGTCAAGCGGTATATTTTGCAGCATGAAAAGCGCGATCAAATTGTTGCTGTGGCTGTTTGGGGCTGCGATTGTCCTGCTGGGGGCCAGTTTGGTTTGGTTCGCCACGTTTTTTGAGCCTTCAGATTACCGCGATGAAATTGCGCAGTGGGCCGCAGAGCGTACCGGGTATCACTTTGTGATTGAAGGCGCGGTGTCGGTCGATTTTGAACATGAGCCGGTACGGGGCTTTTTTGTGGATATCGGGGTGCGCGATGCCAGGTTGACCCGGGCGGACGAAATCCCCGGCGAGCAGCAACTACACCTTAGTGCTTTGGATTTCTCTGCGGATCTAGGCGATCTGTTTGCCAGCGCCCGTGGCGCGCCCCTTGCCGGCAAAGGGCGTTTTAATGTGGTTGATGCAGACTTGCGCAAGCTATTGGCCAAATCTGAAGTGAATTGGGATGCGTTTACGCCGCAGGCCTTCCGTTCGGTTAGTGCCACAAGTGACTTTCGGGTATCAGGCGATACTTTGTTCCTGACAGGCCTTGAGGTGTTGATGGATGAAACCCAGGTGAGTGGTGATCTGGAAATTGAAAATCTGTCAGCGGATCCGGCCTTTCGCTTCGATCTGAATGTGCCGTCGCTGGATCTGGAAAATCTCCTTCAACTGAGCGCCCAGGGACCTTTTGATGGCCTGATTTTACTGAACCTGCCGGCTATTCTGGTTGCGCAAAGTGAGGTTACGGGATTACTTAAAATCGGCACGCTGCAGTCCGGCGGGGTGACAATGAGTGATGTCGTCATGCCCCTTCGTGCCGACGATGGCGTCATCGTTTCTTCACCAATCACTGCCGGCTTCTACGGTGGCGAGGCGCGTATCGATACGGTATTGCGGGTCGATGGCGCGCTTCTCGATTTTCGCACCCGACAGCAGATCAGCCAGTGCCGATTGGGTGAATTGCTTAGTGATCTTGAACTGACTGGAGTGATTGAGGCGCGCGGTAGCCTCTCAGCGAATCTCGTTTTTTCAGGTGTGGACAAGGCCAGCCGAATTCAATCCGCGCGGGGCGTCATTGAGTTCGCTGCGGATCAAGGGCGGATCAAGGGCCTTGATCTTGCGACTCTGATAGAGCAATTGGGCCGTAGTGCGGCCGGCTTCACCGATGGCCCGATGGGCGAGAGTGCATTTACATCATTGGGGGATATTCGAGCGACTTTGCGAGTTGAGAAAGGTCTACTGATTAATGAAGACCTCGCCTTCCAGGCAGGAGGCCTGGAGGTACGCGGGCGTGGTGGATTGGCGCTTCAGAGCGAACAGCTTGATTACCGTATATCGTTGGCCCTTAACAACCGTGAGCTCGCGAGTGTACTTCCGCCGCCATTCAATAGCGGTATGATTGTGTTGCCACTACGGATTAGTGGGCAGTGGCATGCGCCATCGTTGATGATAGATATGCCTCGGATGTTGCAACTCCAGTTTCAGGCAGCTATGGGAGGAGGCACTGGACTAAAGACACCCCCGGCGGATGCCCGAGCTGCCCGCTTAGCGAAGGATCTGGACGCGGAATTAGCCCAGGCTCTGGGTGGAGAACCTGACGCGGCAGCGGAGCAGTGAAGCTTTCGCGTTATGGGCCTCGGCGAGCACTGCCAGCACAGTTTATATTGCACAACCTTAACGGCGTCAGTGCGGCAAGCGCGGCGATAACGCATGTTAAAACCTTTGCCCGACCAGGCATTCACTGACAGACGGAGAGATTAATGAGCGACAAGTTGAATAAGGTCAGTTCACGGATTACCCAACCCCGTTCGCAGGGCGCTTCTCAGGCCATGCTTTACGCTACCGGAATGAGTCGAGCCGACATGGGTAAGCCACAAGTAGGCATCGCCAGCATGTGGTGGGAAGGCAATCCTTGCAATATGCACCTCAATGATCTTGCAGCTCGTATTGGAGAGGGAGTCAACGATGCCGGCATGATCAGCATGCGCTTCAACACGATCGGCGTGAGCGACGGAATTTCTATGGGTACTGAGGGTATGAGTTACTCGTTACAGTCACGTGATCTGATTGCAGATTCCATTGAAACAGTCATGGGTGGGCAATGGTATGACGGACTTGTGACTGTACCGGGCTGTGATAAAAATATGCCCGGATGCTTGATTGCCATGGGCCGCGTCAACCGTCCATCGCTGATGGTTTACGGCGGCACCATCAAGCCAGGTCATGCCGGCAATCAGACAGTGGATATCGTCTCAGCATTTCAGAGTTATGGCCAGTACATCGCTGAAGTCATCAGCGATGACGAGCGCCAGGAAATTGTCACACGTGCGTGCCCAGGCGCTGGCGCCTGCGGCGGAATGTATACAGCGAATACCATGGCCAGCGCTATCGAGGCGATGGGTATGTCGTTGCCGTACAGTGCTTCGACCCCAGCCGTACTGCCTGAAAAAATGGAGGAATGTTTTAAGGCCGGCGCTGCGGTGCGTAAAATGCTTGAGCTCAATTTGTGCCCACGCGATATTATGACCCGGGAAGCCTTCGAAAACGCGATGGTCATCGTGACGGTACTGGGTGGATCAACCAATGCCGTACTGCATCTGATCGCGATGGCTCGAGCAGTCGATGTTCCGCTGGGTATTGATGATTTCCAGAATATCAGCGATCGCGTGCCGTTTCTTGCAGATCTCAAACCCAGCGGCCAGTATGTAATGGAAGATCTGCATAACGTCGGCGGTATCCCTGCTGTGATGCGTTATCTACTTGCGCAGGGACTTCTTAATGGTGACTGTATGACTGTGACCGGCCAGACAATAGCGCAAAACCTTGAGCAGCTGGCAGATCTGGAAGAAGGGCAGCAAGTGTTTCATTTTCTGGATAATCCAATCAAGGAGACAGGCCATATCCGCATCCTCAAAGGGAATCTCGCACCCGGCGGGTCGGTAGCCAAGATTACCGGCAAAGAGGGGCGCCAGTTCAGCGGGCCTGCTCGTGTTTTTGATGGTGAAGAGGCAATGCTGGGCGCGCTGGAAGAAGGTCAAATCAACAAGGGCGATGTAATCGTAATCCGGTACGAAGGCCCCAAAGGCGGCCCAGGCATGCCCGAGATGTTGACTCCGACCTCGGCTATTATGGGTGCGGGGCTGGGCTTGGATGTGGCACTGATTACGGACGGACGTTTCTCGGGTGGCTCACACGGTTTTATCATAGGCCACGTTGTGCCTGAGGCCCAGGAGGGAGGGCCGATTGGGTTAATCAGAGATGGTGACATCATCTGCCTGGACGCGGATGCCAACACGATTGATGTGACCCTTTCCGATGCGGAACTTCGCGAGCGAAAGGCAAACTGGAACATGCCGGCATACAAAACAACGCGTGGTACGCTTCATAAGTACATCAAAAACGTCAAGACGGCGAGCGAAGGGTGTGTGACAGACGAGTAGGGCGCCTCGGACGCAGGCGTTAAGTTTTGCTAAAAGCGTATATCCGATCGGGTGAGGACACTGGTAAGTCGCCGATGCGAGCATCAAATATATGAGCGATCTAATATTTGAGCGCATTGCCAATGAAACGCGACACTCACGGAGTTTGGCTCAGATGTGCCAGGGTCAATCGAGCGCCTATTGACAAGCCCGGCACCCGGGGTCGGTGCGGCGAGTGCAGTAGCGCTCTTTTTACCGGTCAGCCCATATGCTTAGGGGCCAATAATTTCAACACGCCTATTGGTCGCAATGGTCTGCGGGCGCTTGTTGATGTTAGGCCTGATGGCGTGGCCCTTGGCAGATGACGGCGCTGTGCTCGAGCAAGCTGCAAGCTCATTGGAGCCCAAGGCCTGACCTCGCCAAGTTCGACACCGGTCAGGCACAGGTGCAGGAGGTTATGGAATCGGTTCCAGTCCCGCAGTGATCTTGTGCAGCAGTGGTCGTGAATTTGATCGCACGGTCGGGGCTATGGAATTGAGTCGCCTACTCATGTGGGCTCGCAGCGTGGTAGCGAAGATCAGTTCAAACTAATGCGCAGTGCAGCGCTAGTTGCCAGCGGCGCTAACGAGAGTGCCAGGACTGCCATCGCGCCAAGAGCGTAAAAGTGTCCAGCCGTAGGCAGCCCGGCCTCGGCGGCCAGAACCACGCTGGCGCCGAAGATCAACACCGGCACATAAAGTGGAAGGACCAACAAAGTCAGAAGTAGGCCACCGCGTTTCACCCCGACGGTCAGCGCCATCCCGACTGCACCAATCAGGCTGAGTGTTGGCGTGCCCAGTGCCAGCGCCGCCAGTAGCGTCAGTTGCCCGGCAAGACTCATATTGAGAAGTATTCCGAGCAACGGCGCCGCTATAAGGAGAGGTAAGCCGGTTGCACACCAATGGACGAAAACCTTACTCAACACCAGTGCCGAGAGGGGGTGAAGTCCAAGCACCATCTGTTCTAGCGTGCCGTCTTCAAAGTCGGAACGGAAAAGGCCTTCGAGCGCTAACAGGGTTGCGAGCAGCGCCGCTACCCAGACGATTCCTGAGCCGATAAGGGCCAGTTGCGTGGGGTCCGATCCCACACCAAAGGGAAATAGTGCAACCACGATGATGAAAAACAGCACCGGGTTGGCAATTTCGGAGCGATGTCGAACAACCAGTCGGATGTCCCGGCGGACCAGGGCGACTAGAGCATTACCAAGCGTGGGCACCATCATGAGTTCAATTCAATGGTTGTGATTGGGTATTGTGCGACCTGAATGGCTTGGTGGCTGGTAAAAATCACCATTCCACCGGCATCGAGGTGGGTACCGAGCAGGGTTTCGATGTCGCTGACTCCTTGTGAGTCGATCGCAGAGAATGGCTCATCGAGAATCCACAAAAGGGCGCTGACAAGGTGTAATCGGGCAATAGCGACACGTCGAAGTTGCCCGGCCGATAGATGGCGACATACAAGATTGGCCGAGGCATCCAGTCCTACGCGTTCGAGCGCCACATCAATGTCCACATGCTCTTGGACCGCCTGCATAGAAAGTGCAAACAGCAGGTTCTCTCGTGCGGTCAGGTCGAGTTTCAATCCAGGGGCGTGGCCTAGGTACGCCAATTGCGCATGGTAGCGGGCGCGGTCCTGGTCGATAGGTACTCCGTCCCACAGTACCTCACCGCGCTCCGGTAGGCTGAGACCACATAGGATACGCAACAGGCTGGTTTTGCCTGCGCCGTTAGTGCCGCGTACTTGGCGGATCTCACCAGGGCGGATCTGGAAGCTGATATCTTCGAATAGCAGCCGGGTACCCCGCACGCAGCTGAGAGAACGGGCTTCAAGCGTGTTCAATTGCATTAAGCCTCATTCGTGGTATTGGTCTTTCGATATCGATCAGCCATGGTGTGAGATGCAGGTTCACGGGCAGATTATGGGGCCAATCCCCTGCGCATGCTCCAGCCCGGATTAGAATTGGTGTCGTGCACCGATCTATACTTGAATTGTAGCTACGCTTACACGGTGAAGCACAGACATTATCCGACGACTTAAATCTGTTGGCCTTAGAAAGTGAGAAGGACCCCATAGCCATCTCAGTTTCTCACAAGGTGGTTATCTTTATGACGTATTCAGGCTATCAAACTTCCTCAAGCGCAGCGATGATTTGATTAAAACAGTCTATCAATGTCCAGCGAAAATCCCGCTGCAATGCCTCCGCCTGCCCGATCAGGACTGGAAAAACTATGAAAAACCCCAACACCAAGCGTAATCGCCTTCCCGGGCGTGCTAAGGGCCGCGCTGTCGAGGCTACTGCCCGAGATGAAGTGCTTGAGGCAATCGACGGCATTAGCCGGACAGCGGATCAACTCATCGAATGCCTGCACCGATTGCAAGATACGCATGGCTATTTGTCAGCGCAGCATCTGGTGGCGTTGGCAGATGTGCTGAGGCTCGCGCCGACCGAAGTGTATGAAGTGGCCACTTTTTACCATCACTTTGACGTGGTTCGTGAAGGTGAAACCCCGCCACCCCCGCTGACAGTCCGGGTGTGTAATTCGGTGACCTGTGAGATGTTTGGCGCCACCCAACTGCTGGATGCACTGCAAAAGGGGTTGGGAGACGGCGTTCGGATCCAGGCAGTGCCTTGTGTTGGGCGTTGCGATCAGGCACCGGTTGCCGTGGTCGGTAAACGCGCCGTCACTCACGCTACTCAGCAGAGCGTCGTCGAATGCCTCGATGCCGGACTTACCGGGCCGGGTACAGCCGATGACTGGATTCGTTTTGAGGCCTATTGCGCCGATGGGGGCTATGCTTTGGCGCGACGCTGTAACGACGACAATCAACTTGGCGAGGTAATCATAAAGGAACTCGAGTCCTCCGGGCTTCGAGGCCTTGGCGGCGCTGGTTTTCCAGCCGGGCGTAAGTGGCGCATCCTCAAAGAGCAAGGTGCACCGAGGCTGATGGCGGTCAATATCGATGAGGGCGAGCCGGGCACTTTCAAAGACCGCTATTACCTGGAGCGCGATCCGCACCGCTTTCTCGAAGGGGTACTGATCGCCGCACAGGTGACTGGCATTGATGTGTGCTATCTCTATGTTCGAGACGAATATCCTGGTGTGATCGAGATTCTCCGAAGCGCGATTAAGGAACTTCAGGACGGCTTCGATCGATCGCTTCCAGAATTGTTTGTGCGCCGCGGTGCCGGGGCCTATATCTGCGGTGAAGAGTCGGCGATGATCGAGTCGATTGAGGGTAAACGCGGTATGCCGCGGTTGCGCCCGCCCTATGTGGCCCAGGTTGGCCTGTTTGGTCGCCCCACGCTGGAGCATAACTGCGAGACACTTTATTGGGTTCGGGAAATCGTCGAGCGAGGCGCTGAGTGGTTTAGTAGTGAAGGCCGTCGTGGCCGCCAGGGGCTTCGCTCATTTTCGGTCAGCGGTCGGATAAACAAACCAGGGGTACACCTTGCGCCGGCCGGCATTAGCGTGCGCGAACTGATCGATGAATACTGCGGCGGAATGCCCGAAGGGCACAGCCTCTATGCGTATTTTCCGGGTGGGGCCTCGGGGGGTATCCTTCCTGCCACACTGGCTGACGAGCCGTTGGATTTTGATACTCTACAGACCCACGGCTGTTTCATCGGTTCGGCCGCTGTGATCATTCTTTCCGATCACGATCAAGTGAGAGATGCTGCGCGCAACACCATCCAGTTTCTCGCCCACGAATCCTGCGGCCAGTGTACGCCATGTCGAGTGGGTTGTAGCCGGGCGGCACAGTTAATGGAAAGCCCCGTTTGGGATGCCTCTTTGCTTGAGCAGCTTGCCACGGTGATGGAAGATGCCTCGATCTGCGGACTCGGTCAGGCCGCACCAAATCCCATACGTTGTACGATCCGCTACTTCCCCAAGGAGGTTAGCTGTCAATGAACCTTTCTGATTCTACTGTCGACGCTAGCGTTAGTTTCTCCTTAAATGGCCGCGAGGTCATTGCAGGCCCGGGCGAGAGTATCTTGCAGGTCGCGCGCCGCGAAGAGATAGAGATTCCGCACCTGTGTTACGCAGACGGTCTTGCCGCCGCCGGCAACTGCCGCGCCTGTATGGTAGAGATCGACGGTGAGCGGGTGCTGGCACCTTCTTGCTGTCGGACACCGGTCGAAGGAATGCGCGTTGTCAGTAACAGTGCCCGTGCTAAAAGTTCCCAGTCGCTGATACTCGAGTTACTGCGTGGCGAGGTTGGTGAATCCAGCCACACCCAGACATCTGAACTTGATGAGTGGTGCAACAAACTCGACGTGCGTACAAGCCGTTTTGGCGGCCGTACTCAACCCAGTGCGGATATTTCCCATCCGGCGATCGCAGTTAAGCTGGAGAGTTGCATCCAGTGTACCCGTTGCGTCAGAGCCTGTCGCGAGGAGCAAATGAACGATGTGATTGGGCTGGCCTTTCGTGGCGCTCATGCGCA
>JASMBC010000090.1 GCA_030754035.1 Arenicellales bacterium
GGCGGCCGCTGGACCCTGTGGATCGCCTTCCTGGTGATCTGGATCGTGATGGAGGCGTCAGCGCTCGGGAAGCTGGGCGGCAACGACAACGCCGACAACAGGGTCGTCCTCGACAAGCACCAGGACACGATCAAGTGCGGCTTCGCCATCACGATCGTGCTCTACGCGCTCTTCGAGATCGTCGCCTGAACCGAGCGCCGGGGGCGCCCACCCGGACCCTGCTCAACCAACTGTGAGTCGTGCCTCCATGCCGGATGAGCGATGCCCGGCAATGTCGCAGTAGAGGATGTAACGGCCGGGTTCCAGCGTCAGGTTGCCTGAATCGGTGCCGCCGTCTTCGACGACGAGGCGCATCTCGTCCTCCATGCCCTCGACCACGAGCGTGTGCTCCTGAATGCCGACCTGGCTGAGCCTGAAGGTGATCTCGCCGGCAACCGCCGAGAAGCCGTCGGCGTTGTAGTCCTGTCGGTCGAACGCCTCGACGCGGACGGTACGGCCGTCCCCGACGGGATCCGCATCCCCACCGCCACCACCGCCACCACCGCCGCCGCAGGCGGTCAGGAGGATTGCGACAGCAACCGACGCGCCGATGGTGCTGCGAAGTCTCATGAGCATCTCCGACGGGATCGTCCGGTGTGTTCGGGTCACCGTCGAGGCTAGCGATGGGCGATGATGGCGGCGTGTTGCACATGGCACTCCTGGCCAACCCCGAGGCGCGTGCCGGTCGCGCCGCCGCCGACCTGGAGCGGGTACTGGGACGACTGCAGGACCGGGGGATCCGACCCGAAGTGCTCACTGCCGCCTCGCCCGGGGCATCCACCGAGGCCGCACGCCACGCCGTGTCCAACGGGACCACGCGCCTCCTCGTCCTCGGCGGTGACGGCATCATGCACCTGGCGGCCGGTGCCCTCGTCGGCACTTCGACG
>JASMBC010000091.1 GCA_030754035.1 Arenicellales bacterium
ACAATGGGCTGCTGCTAACGCCATGCACATAGGAAACCGGCAGATCGCTGTACTCCACGATCGAGCCGCTGCTGTCTCTTATCGTATAAACGATTGAGACAAACTTGTTTTCAGTAACCAGCAAAGAAGACATCTTAAACGACAGCCACCTGATCGGTGGCTGTTTTCAGGCACGGCCGCGAAGTTTCTGAATGGCACGGAGTTGGGCGGCTGCTTGTATCAGCTCCGCCTTAGCCTTCGCCAACTCCAGTTCACCACCACGGTCAGCCAATGCCTGTTCGGCTCTACGCTGTGCTTCTAGCGCTGCGGCCTCGTCAAGGTCATTGGCTCTGAGCGCCGTATCCGAAAGCACAGTCACAACATGCCCCTGGACCTCCAGCATGCCACCGGAAATAAAGAAAAACTGCTCTTCCCCAGATTCCTGCTGTATTCGGATCTCGCCAGGCTTAAGGCGAGTCAGCAGTGGGGCGTGTTGTGGCGCAATGCCGATTTCACCCATCTCGGCAGGCGCAAACACCATGGTGCCTTCTCCGGACCATACATCTTGTTCGGCGCTGACGATATCAACTCTGATGGTATTGGCCATATGCAGGGATCTGCCCTTAATCAGGTGACGGTTTTTGCCTTCTCAACAGCTTCTTCGATTCCACCCACCATATAGAACGCTTGTTCTGGCAGGTCGTCATAGTCACCGTCGACGATACCCTGAAATGCGCGGATGGTGTCTTTTAGGGTCACGAACTTACCCGGTGATCCGGTAAAAGTCTCGGCCACAAAGAACGGTTGGGACAAAAAGCGCTGAATCTTACGGGCACGGCCGACGCTCAGCTTATCCTCTTCAGACAGCTCATCCATGCCGAGGATAGCGATAATGTCGCGTAGTTCTTTGTAGCGCTGCAGTGTGCCCTGAACCGCTC
>JASMBC010000092.1 GCA_030754035.1 Arenicellales bacterium
TGTTCGGCTGACAGGTTGATCACCTTTGCGTAACAGCCCCCTTCAAAATTGAAAATACCCTGACCGCTCCAGCCATGCTCGTCATCGCCAATCAGCGTGCGTGAGGCGTCCGCCGACAACGTGGTTTTGCCCGTACCCGACAGGCCGAAAAATATGGTGGTGTCACCACTGGGCCCGATGTTCGCTGAGGCATGCATCGGCAGCACATCTTTATGTGGCATCAGGTAATTCATCACACTGAAGATCGACTTTTTGGTTTCTCCCGCGTAACTGGTACCCCCGATAATCACCAGGCGGCGTGCAAAATTCAGAACGATAAACGTCTCTGAGCGGGTGGCATCGGTTTTGGGGTCCGCGGCGAAGCTTGGCGCGTTGATGACCGTAAACTGAGGTTCATGAACGGCCTTCTGCTCGTCAGTGGCTTCAACAAACATGTTGCGGGCAAAAATGCTGTGCCAGGCAAGTTCGTTGACGATGCGTACGGGCAGGCGATGCTCCGGGTCTGCACCCACATAACAGTCTTGAACATACAGTTCACTGCCTTCAAGGTGTGCCATCATGCGCTCAAACAACGCATCAAAACGAGCGGGTTCATAGGGGGCATTGACTTTGCCCCACCAGATGTCCCCTTCTGTGGTCTCATCCAGGACAACAAACTTGTCATTAGCAGACCGGCCAGTGTGCTGACCCGTGCACACCACCAAGGCGCCGTCTTTCGACACCTTCCCTTCCTGGCGCCTGAGGGCGTGTTCAATCAGTGTGGGTGTGCTTAAGTTCCAGTGAACGGTTCCCAGATTTCGAAGGCCGTGGTTCTCCAGGCCATAGTGACTTTTTGCGTTGGACATCTCGGACATATTTACTCCCGTACTAAATTTAACGGCAGCGATTGGGGGTCAGTGCCCGATCGC
>JASMBC010000093.1 GCA_030754035.1 Arenicellales bacterium
ATTCAGGATCCAATTGTCTGGCTCGATGTGGTCACTGTAGTACTGTATTTCGATTAGGTGGGAGTACCACTGTTGTGTCGATTGATGAAATATATCGTTCTACCGAGTACGCTACAGATCGAGCAAATATTCATGCAGTGTTCGTGGAAAGTATAGGAAGTATAAAACGTATTTAATGGAAAAAGATGGGGAATGAAAAGTCTGGTTGCAGTCTGTTTGCAGCCGAAAAGTAATGTATTGCATCCGATTTATCCTTGAGTCCTTAAAATTCGGTTAATTTCTCCTGCCAATGAACCACTTATGTCCTTGACACCACAATCAAGGCGAGCGCGCGCCTGGCGCGTTATTGAAACACGCCGCAATCTCTTGTAATCAGCCAGTGAATCAGTGCAAAAGGTCGACCTGAGGTGAGGCGCGACTGTCGGGTAACTGGATCGCATCCTGGTATTCCCCCTTATGCTTCAGGTGGTCGAGTATTTGCCTGATCACCTTGGGGTCTTCGATGCAGGCAATCACCTGCACCGCGCCGGTGCATTCGCTACAGGTCTTAGTGTCGATATTGAAAACACGCTTGAGCCGCTTCGCCCAGGTCAGCGACGCTCGTCGTTCTGCGGGTGATGGCCGCTCCTCGACTACTCTGGCCTGGTTGCCTCTGCCCCGCTTTGGGGGTGTCACCAACGCTCGGTGTTTGCTGTTAGGCGCAAACACACCGTGAAATCTAGTCAGATTCACCCGTGGTTTCGGCACTAGCGCCGCTAGTTTGGCGATGAAGTCCAGGGGTTCGAAGAACACATGAGTGGTGCCGTTTCGGTACGGAGTCTTAAGTTGGTAACGAATGTTGCCACCTGAGGTGAGCGACAGCCGCTGCTCGGA
>JASMBC010000094.1 GCA_030754035.1 Arenicellales bacterium
ACAACGCCGCTGATCTTGATCGCTGGGCCGCGGGTGTTAAGGCCCAGGGTTTTGAGCGTGCAGTGCTGGTCGGCATGGGGGGCTCCAGCCTCGCCGCCGAGGTGCTGTCGCAGGCCCTCGGCCCAACGCCAAGCGGCCTGCCAGTGCTGGTGGCGGACAACACCCACCCACTCGCGGTACGCGGGCTCGAGCAGCAGGGCAACCTGGCCAAGACGTTGTTTGTTGTTGCCTCAAAATCAGGCCACACAGCCGAAGTTACGGCACTTTCAGCCTATTTCTGGGACGCTGTTTGCAAGGCTCGCAGCGATGCCGGTGCGCAGTTCATCGCCATCACCGACCCGGGCACACCCCTTGAGAAGCTGGCCCGGCAGCGGGGTTATCGTGATTGCTTTCTCAACCCGCCCGATGTCGGCGGGCGCTTTGCTGCGTTGACCGCGTTTGCCATGGTGCCGGCGGCACTGTTGGGGCTGGATCTTGCCGACCTCGCCGAGCGTGCCAGTACCATGGCAACGCGTTGCCGGGGGGCTCAGCTGGCTGACAACCCGGGGTTGGCGTTGGGGCTGTGGCTGGGCGAGCAGTGGCAGGCAGGGCGCGGGCAGTTGCAGTTGCGGCTGTCTCCGGGAATTGCGCCACTTGGGGCCTGGATCGAACAACTCGTGGCCGAGAGCACCGGCAAGCAGGGAAAGGGTCTGCTGCCGCTACTGGCGCCTGCCAGCAGTGAGCGGGCGGCCGGTGCCCATGGGGCCTGGCTTGCTGTAGGTTCCGCGCGCGACGGTGCCTTGTGGCAGCAATGTGACCAGGTTGAAAAAGTCGGTACACCGGTACTGCGTCTGCTGCTGGA
>JASMBC010000095.1 GCA_030754035.1 Arenicellales bacterium
TGGTACCGGTTGACTGGATTCCCCAGATTGCTCACCTGATGGGGATCGAATACATGAAGGTGGTACCTACCACTGATCCGAATGCGACCTTCGGTATGGCGCTAGGCGTATTTGTGCTGACACTGTTCTATAGTATCAAGGTGAAAGGCCTGGGCGGGTTTGCCGCTGAGCTCACCATGCAGCCCTTTCAGGCGAGTCACCCGATCCTCAAGATTCTTTTTGTGCCGGCGAATTTCTTCCTTGAGTTCGTCAGCCTGGTATCCAAACCCGTATCGCTGTCATTGCGCCTGTTCGGCAACCTGTTTGCCGGGGAGATGATTTTTATACTGATTGCACTATTGTTTTCTGGCGGTGCGGTACTGGCAGTCGCCGGGGGGGTGCTGCAGTGGGCGTGGGCAGTGTTCCATATACTGATCGTATTGCTGCAGGCCTTCATCTTTATGACACTGACTATTGTGTATTTGGAGATGGCCCACAGCCATCACTAGTTTTCTTTATCCGGTTTATATCTGACCTAACCTGACAACTTCCTACAGGAGAAACTCATGGAAATAGCTCTACTCTACGTTGCCGGCGCGGTGTTGCTCGGCCTTGCCGGCGTAGGCGTTGGCGTAGGCGTTGGCGTAGGCGTAGGCGTAGGCGTTGGCGTAGGCGTTGGCGTTGGCGTAGGCGTAGGCGTAGGCGTTGGCGTTGGCGTTGGCGTTGGCGTTGGCGTTGGCGTAGGCGTAGGCGTAGGCGTAGGCGTTGGCGTTGGCGTAGGCGTAGGCGTAGGCGTAGGAGTAGGAGTTGGAGTTGGAGTTGGA
>JASMBC010000096.1 GCA_030754035.1 Arenicellales bacterium
GCGCTCGTGTTATCTGTGTGCCGTTTAGCCGCTGCGCAGTAAGCAATTTTCGACGTGACCTCTACAAAAACAGTATTTCCTTCGCAGTTGTCGGGCGCCTGCTCGGTCTTAAAGACGGCGATATGCGACGTTCTTTCGAGAAGCGTTTCGCGAGGCGTGGTGCCCAGTCATTGAAATACAACCTTGACGCATTAGAAGTTGGTTGTGAACTCGCCGAAGAGGTTGGACTGACTGCTAAAAAAGGGCTTTACGAGATCGTCAGTACGGATTCTAAACCGCACATGCTGATTACCGGAAACGAGGCGGTAGCCTTCGGTTTTGCCGTTGCAGGCGGGCGTTTTTTCGCTGGATACCCGATAACGCCCTCAACAGAAATCATGGAGTGGCTAATCGCGTGGCTACCTAAGTTCGGTGGTGTAGTTAGACAAGCCGAAGATGAGTTGTCGGTGATCAATATGGCTATCGGAGCCGCCCTTACTGGCACGCGAACAATGGTAGCAACGTCCGGCCCGGGACTTTCGCTGATGCAGGAAGGCATCGGACAGCTAGGCATGGCCGAAATTCCATTAGTCGTGGTGGATGCTCAACGCAGTGGGCCAAGCACTGGCATGCCAACCAAGCCCGAACAAAGTGACATTAACCAGATGTCCTATGGGGGGCATGGTGATTTTCCGCGTATCGTCCTTGCTCCCGGCACGCCAGAGGATTGTTTTTACATGACTGTGGAAGCCTGCAACCTCGCTGAGCAATATCAAGTCCCTGTAATCATGGC
>JASMBC010000097.1 GCA_030754035.1 Arenicellales bacterium
GTCGTTTACCACTTTTCCTGCAAAAAACCTCTTTAGGCTCTTGGTACGCTGACGGTCAGTCTTCGCACTGCGCTTATCGGATGCCGATGCGTTCAAATAACCCAACATCAACTCTTCAAAGGTATGGTCAGGCTCGACATCCCATGCTTGTCGTTGGAATGCTTCGCTTTTCCACTTCGCCTCTAAGACTTCTGCTTCTTTGCGGTCGGTGGTTCCAAGAGAGCGTCTAACTCTCTTGCCGTCTGCGTCGATGAATGACGACCACCAGTACAGACTGGTTTTGCGCTTATAGGGCATGTGCTTTCTCCTTGCACAGCCGATCCCGCGCAAGGTTCATTGTACCGACGTTGTTGATCAATAAAATGGCAAACTGATTGTTTTTCGATACGAACGGCTCGCCCAATCCGTACGACCGGCAATTTTCCTTTTTCAATGAGCCGAGCGACCGTCCTTGGGTGGACAGAAAGTTGCGAAGCCGTTTCTTCGAGGGTCCACAAAAGTTTTTTAGCATCATGAAATGTCTCTTCAGGCGTGCTCAGTGTCGCGCCCCCTTGGTATATTTATTAGAAGGTGTTCTCGATACGGACTAGGCGAACTGCGAGACTGATCCGCCCAGTGGACGAGTCGGGCAGAATTGGACGTTACTGATAAGCCTATTGATCCGTATTTAGGAGAAGTCATGAGCCTTCTAGTCCGTCATCAGGATCTGACCAGAGCTTCCAGTTATGAGGTGCGACGTCTGTGGATGGAGTGTCCAGCTTGCCTTTGCA
>JASMBC010000098.1 GCA_030754035.1 Arenicellales bacterium
CTTTGGCAATGTTTTCCAATACCTGCGGATATAAAGCCATACCAAGTGCGAGCTCGATACCCTGGGAATCTATCACCGCTGTGCTTATCTCAGCATCTTGAAAAACGCTGGCCACCAGAGTTGGGTTGAACTGGGGCTCTGAGAAAACACAGCCGACCCCCAGTTCGGCTACTTGTCCTCTGATCTCAATAAGTCTGGCGGGGTTAGGAGCCAAAGCATCGCTAGCCAGGATTGATCCTGACGCTGAAATACCAAAGCGTCGTTCAAAATACTGATAAGCATCGTGAAAAACAATAAATCTGACTCCGCGAACAGAAATAAGTGTTTTGTTAATTTGAGCTACCGCCTCGGATATCTCCAATGCCCCAGCTGCGGCATTTTGAAAATAAAGATCAGTATTTGCAGGATCAATCTTGGACAACTCTGACGCCATCACACCAAGCCAGACTTTTCCATTCTCCGGATCCAGCCAGCCATGAGGATCGACAGCGCTATGATCGTCGTGGTTGGCAAAAGTGGCGCCTTCCCGATAAGGCAATTCAATAGCGCCATCGGCCTTCATCAATTCAACGACGTGGGCTTTACTGGCCAGAATCTCAAGTCTGCTCTTCAGCCATGGGGTCAGCCCTTCGCTCACCCAGAAAACAAGATCGGCTTTTTCAAGAGCAGCGGCTTCCGATGGACGCAGGGAATAGGCATGGGGTGAGGCCCCGTGGCGGATAATAAGGTCGGGAACTC
>JASMBC010000099.1 GCA_030754035.1 Arenicellales bacterium
GTTAATGTGAGTGACTGGGCCAATGATTCGGTCACCGCCCGTTTTGGTGAGGAAGGATCGCAGGAATCCTACATCGCTTTTGTTAAACAGGTGACCAGCAAGCCGGTGGTGGGGGTAGGGCGTTTTACCTCGGCCGATGCCATGGTCTCGCAGGTGAAACGGGGCATTTTGGATATGATTGGCGCAGCCAGGCCCTCGATTGCTGATCCCTTTTTGCCGCGTAAGATTGAAGAAGGGCGGATCGAGGATATCCGCGAGTGTATCGGCTGCAATATCTGTGTCAGCGGCGACTGGACCCAATCGCCGATTCGCTGCACCCAGAACCCGACCATGGGCGAGGAATGGCGTCGCGGCTGGCATCCGGAGATCATCAGCCCACGTGGGTCCAGCAAAAAGGTACTGGTGGTAGGCGCCGGGCCGGCCGGCCTTGAAGCGGCAATGAGCCTGGGTCAGCGAGGTTACGAGGTGGCACTGGCTGACAGTGGCGATGGCGGCGGGCGTGCGGTACGTGAGGCAACTCTGCCGGGGCTCGCGAGCTACAAACGGGTGAGTGATTACCGACTGGGCCAGATCGCGCGTTCGACCCACATCAGCTTTTATCCGGGCAGCAAGATGGATGAGAGCAGCACCCGCGAATTTGGTGCCGATCAGGTATTAATCGCGACCGGCTCCTACTGGCGTGCTGACGGGCTCGGTCGTGCAACGTTTGCGCCAGTGCCGGGTATCGAGAGTCATCC
>JASMBC010000009.1 GCA_030754035.1 Arenicellales bacterium
TCCGGCCATTGAATAGCCTCCATTCGGATTCTCTGGTGCAGCACGTAAGCATCTTCACGCGCACACGCCTCAAACGCATCCCTGACGACATCCTGGCGAATATCCTCTACGCGATAACGGTTGTACGCCAGCGACATCATATCGTCAACGAAAGCATCAAACTGCGGATAACGGTCTTCACTGAAATAGTAGGCGCGCCGGCGACTGCAGCCCTTCGCCACGACCAAACGGTTCACTACTTCTGCTGCCATGGCCTGAACCTCGGTCTCATCATGAAACGCACAAGATACCGTCTGCCAACTGCCTACCGGTTCGGGTTCGATCACATACAGTGTGCCCGCTGCCCGCAGTACCCGCAATGCCTCACCTAGCGCGCGGCCCATTAGCACCTGAGGTACATGATGAAGTGACCAGTGCAGCAGAACGTGATCAAAGGTGTCATTGGTCATCGGCAGTGCGTGAGCGCTGCCGCGCACCCGTGAAGCAGGGGCACCGCTAGCCACATACGGGTCAATGCCTGTGACATGAAAACCCTGTTGCGCCAAGCCGTCACTCAACACTCCGCCGCCACAGCCTATATCCAGCAAGGCGCCCAAGCACGGCTGCAAAACTCGCGTAGCGCATCAAGCGGCTGAGCTACGATGGCCTGGTCAGGATCGGCTCGCAGCAAAGACATAGGACTAAGCATCCTCGGTACAGCACAGCAAGGCATCAACCGCCACGACACCCTTGCCCTTGGGTCGTACCAACAGCGGATTAAGCTCGAGTTCAACCAGGGAATCTTTGCGCGCCAGGGCAAACTCGCCTATCTGCTGCAGTGCTTGCAGCAGTGCGGCTGTATCGGCGATAGGGGTGCCCCGGAAACCCACAAGCAATGGGTAGGCCTTAAGCGATGCCAACGCTCGCTCCAACATAGCGCAATCAGCTGGCAATAAAACCACTGTGCGGTCTGGTGCAAGTTCGGCCTGGATGCCGCCACTGCCCAACAGCATCCACGGCCCGATAGCCGGGTCCTGACTGACTCCAACGATCATCTCACAGACCGCATCGGTCACCATCTCTTCGACCAGCAATTGTGGGTAACGCGCAAAAAGATCTTGGCCATACCCGCTCAAAGCATCCTGATCGCGGATATTCAGGATCACCGCGTTGTGCTCACTCTTGTGGGCAATGTCAGCATCGCAGACTTTTAGAGCCAGCGGAAAATCCAGAGACTGCGCTGCGGCCATCAGCGCCTTGAGGCTTCGGACTCGCTGACCCCGTGGTACCGTTAATCCGGCTTGCGCCAGTTCGACCTTGGCTTGCCACTCATCAACCCTGGTCAGCACATGGCCGGTGGCCCGTGATGGGCCAGGCAGAGCAGTATCCGGCAGTTGACGCTGCCAGGCCGCGCCTATCGTGGCGGCCGCTTGTGCAGCGTCCAGCGCCTGGCGCAACCCGCACAAGGGCACGATCCCATCTGCTATCAGTTGCCGTGCCACCGACTCAGGCATGCTTTCCGGCAAACTCGCTACCACTGCGGTGGGCACGCCCGTGTCATGGGCAGCCCGACCAATGGCGCTCACCGCAGGACCCCAGGTCTCAAGATCGCATCGATCCGCCCGGGGGAAATCAAGCACCAGTAACGACAGATCAAAGCCACAACCCAGCATCGCGGAATAGGTGGCGCAGAGTTCTTCCTCACGATTCCAGTCGAAGGTGTGATAATCCAGCGGATTCGACACGCTGACCAGTTCATGCACGGTATCTGCTACAGCCTGATGTTGAGCCATATTCAGTTCGGGGAATACCAGATCACGGCTGATAACGGCATCAGCCATTAACGAGGCCTCTCCCCCAGAACAACTCATGGAACACAGGCGGTTGCCAGCCAGCGGTCCATGCACATGCAGCAGCTTGAGGACTTCAATCAGTGTATCGAGGTCATTCACCCGGGCAATACCCAGCCGCGCGAACAGCGCATCGGCTGCCTCGTCTGATCCCGCCATAGATGCCGTATGTGATTGCGTGATCCGCGCACCTTGGTTGCTGGCACCGGATTTCAACGCGGCCACCGGCACTCGTTGTTCTGTCGCGCGGCGCATAGCCCGCTCAAACGCTGGCACATCCACAAAGCCTTCAATGTAAAGGCCCACCGCAGTCACACGGGGGTCATCGAGTGCCGCTTCTAAGGCATCGGCAAGCCCGGTCTTGGCCTGATTGCCCAACGCCAAGAGGTAGGCGATCGGCAACCCGCGGGACTGCATGGTCAAGTTCAATCCAATATTGCTGCTCTGACTGAAAAGCGCCACACCGCACTCTACCCGCTCGCCACCGTGCTGATCTGGCCACATCAGCGCACCATCCAGGTAGTTGATCAGGCCATAACAGTTGGGGCCGAGTATGGGCATGGACCCTGCCGCCGCGAGCAACGCATCGTTGAGCGCTTCGCCATCGGCGACCTCATTGAAACCAGAGGCATAGCAGACCGCACCGCCGGCACCAACGCGACTCAGGCTGTCAACAATGCCAACGGTAGCGTGGCGGTTGACACCAATAAAGCTGGCGTCCGGAATCCCGGGCAATGCGCTAACATCACGATAGCAGCGATACCCCTCGACGGTCTCCCGAGACGGATGCACCGGCCAGATGTCGCCGGCAAAACCCATACGCTTACACTGGCGCACAACCTCGCAGGCTTCGCGGCCACCGAACACGGCCATGCTGGATGGTCGGAACAGGCGTTCTAAGGTCAAGGGGTCAGCGCATCAGGTCCAGCGTGGGCGCAGCATGTCCCGGGAGATGATGTGTCGCTGTATCTCACTGGTGCCCTCCCATATTCGCTCAACCCGCGCATCGCGCCAGATGCGTTCCAGCGGTAAATCAGACATTAATCCCATGCCACCGTGAATTTGAATAGCCTCATCAGCGACAAACGCGAGCATCTCCGTGGTATATAACTTAGCCATCGCGTAGTCGGTATCGGTAGCAACACCCTGATCAGCCTTCCACGCCGCTTGCAGAGTGAGTAACTCCGAGGCCTCCAGGCGCATTTTCATCTCAGCGAGCTTGAACCCAACCCCCTGGAATCGGCCAATATACTGGCCGAACTGCTGGCGTTCGGCCGCCCAGTCGGTAGCATGCTCCAGCGCGCGATAGGCCCGACCCAGACACATCGCCGCCACCTGTAATCGCGTGGTTCCGAGCCAATCGTTGGCCACGTTAAAACCCTGATGTTCTGCGCCCAACATCTGCTCAGCAGGGATTCGGCAATTTTCAAACTCGAGGATACAGTTATGGTATCCCCGATGAGAAACACTGTGATAACCCTGTCGCACTGTGAAACCGGGGGTACCTTTGTCCACCAGAAAAGCACTGATCAATTTTCGCGGACCACGACTGGATTCTTCTTCACCGGTCGCAGCAAAGAGGATGACAAAGTCTGCCAGGTCAGCATGACTGATAAAATGCTTGGTGCCATTGATGATATAACTGTCCCGGTCACGCTCGGCACGACATTGCATTGAGCGAAGATCAGACCCCGCGCCGGGCTCGGTCATCGCCAGACAGTCCGTCTTCTCGCCGCGAATACACGGCAGCAGGTAACGCTCACGTTGCTCACCGACGCAAGCCTGCAGGATATTGCTGGGCCGTCCGACCAGATACTGCAGGGCAAAATTAGCCCGCCCCAGTTCACGTTCTACCAACGACAGGGAAACGCTGTCCAGTCCGCCACCTCCGAGATCCTCGGGCATATTGGCAGCATAAAATCCCTGAGCAATGGCGCACTCTCGAATCTGGCGCGCAAGCTCCGGGCGAACTTCATCACTGGCCTCCACCTCATCCTCATAGGGATACAATTCCTTTTCAGTAAAAGCACGGGCACTGTCGACCAGCATCCGCTGTTCATCGCTCAGGGAAAATTCCATCAGGGCTCTCCATGGTGCTGCGGCCGACGCAGCGCTCAGCTGCTATCGCTGTCGGCGGACTCGCGAATACGTTTCTGGTGTTGGTTAAGCACTGCCCCGGCACCCAGGTTGCGTTGCTGTAGCGCCTCCAGAATCCCAATCAACGCATCGTCACGCACCCGCTCTAATTCGTCAATGGGCGCATCACCAGCCAGACGCTCACAGCCCGAGTGCATCTTGTCGACGAGTTCCCCAGTAATCTTCGGTGGCTCCAAATGGGTCCAGGGAAAAAGAGAAGGGTCAAAGTGCTTGAGAAACTGGCCCATACCGCCCGGTTGGGCTGCCACATGAAAAATCTGGCAGGCCCCCCATAGCGCCCAGCGCAGGCCGGGGCCATAGCAAATGGCCGCATCGAGCTCTTCCGGCGTCGCGACATCATCGTTAACCAGGTGCAAGATTTCCCGCCACAATGCTTCTTGGAGTCGATCAGACAAAAACCCCGGCACCTCGGAGCGTACTTTCAGTGGATACATGCCGAGATCCCGGTACAGCGCTACTGCGCGTTCGATATTGTCGGCGTCAGTCTGCTCACCACCCAGCACTTCAACCAACGGTAACAAATAAACCGGGTTAAAAGGATGCCCCACCATTACCCGGCCCGGATGAGCACAGTGCGACTGAAACTCACTTGGCAGCAGGCCCGAGGTGCTCGAGGCGATCAGTACATCTGCCGGGGCCGCGGCATCGATCTCGGCATGCAGGGTGGTTTTAAGTTCTATCCGTTCTGGTGCGCTTTCCTGAATGAACTGCGCTCCAAGAGCTACCTCTTCCAGGGAATCGCAGAATCTTAGTCGGTCTACCGATGCGCCAGGGAAAAGGCCGGTACGCTCCAATACCGGCCAGACCTGAGTCAGGTTATCGCGTAAGCGGTCTTGTGCATCCACGCCTGGGTCGAAAGCCAATACGTTCAAACCCCGGGCCAATGCACGAGCGGCCCAGCCCGCGCCGATAATCCCCGTACCGATGACACCAAAAGTTTTGATGGTCTGCATCCTGTTTAATCTCCAAAGGCCGTTGCGTTAATCGACTCTGAACAAGGTCGGCTACGCATTGCCCATCGGCTGGATGGCTCACTGCTTTAATGCATTACCGTGAGCGTAATTTCACCGGATATCTGTCGGGCCGTACGGTCTGTATGCGACCTTTGACTGCCGCACAACGTACCTAAGCGCTCACCCGATGGAAAGAATCGGGATAACCCCAGGAGAATCTAGAGGCCGGAACCCGGCCGAAGATCAAGTAAAGGCGGGATGAAGAAATGCCGGCGCCGCATCTGTCTCAGCACTGTCATAGGAGACAGCCTCCCAGGACGCGCGCTGCTGCGCCAATGTGCGCAAAAGACGGTTATTGAGGCCATGCCCCGACTTGTGGGCAGAGAAAGCGCCGATCAGCGGACACCCCAAAAGGTAGAGGTCACCGATCGCATCAAGAATTTTGTGCTTAACAAATTCGTTGCCATAGCGCAGGCCATCGTCGTTGATCACCCGATAATCGTCCATGACGATTGCGTTATCCAAACTGCCGCCGCGGGCAAGACCAACTTCCTGCAAGGCTTCAACGTCTTGTAGAAAACCGAATGTACGCGCCCGACTGACCTCTTTGGCAAAAGAAACCTCGGACAAATCAACCGTCGCTTGCTGACCGGAGGATTGCATAGTTGGGTGATTGAAATCGATACTGAAACTAACCTTGAACCCCTCAAAGGGTTCAAAGCGTGCCCACTTGTCCCCTTCCCTGATTTCCACCGGATCCTTGATCCGGATAAAACGCTTGGCCGCTGTCTGTGTCTCGATACCAGCGGATTGAATCAGAAAAACAAAAACGGCAGCGCTGCCGTCCATGATAGGTACTTCATCAGAATCAAGTTCGACAATGGCGTTGTCGATGTGCAAGCCAGCGAAAGCGGACATCAGGTGTTCTACGGTAGAGACCCGCACGCCGTTGTGCTCAAGGGTGGTCGAAAGCCGGGTGTCACTGACCCGTTCCAGGCTCGCCGCTATCTCTGCAACCGGGTCAAGGTCAACGCGGCGAAAGACGATACCCGTTCCCACTGGTGCCGGACGCAGGGTCAGGTAGACTTTCTTTCCAGTATGCAGACCTACGCCTGTCGCACCGATCACGTTCTTGAGAGTTCGCTGTCGGATCATCCTTCCCTTCTTTGCTGGTTTTTCTGATTACACCAAGCGGATGGTAGCGTCCCACGCGCCCAGCAAAATCAATTCTACACAAGAAACTCAGCAAATCGTACTTGTTTTGAAATATTTTTACCACTTTTTTTGCATAATTCTCCTCATTAATGACAATATAAAATATAACCTTTTGTTTTTTATGAGTTAATCCGCCTGGCGGCGCAGAAAAGCTGGAACATCAAGATAATCCATGTCGACTGCTGCGTTACCGTTGGTGTCCAGGTCCCCGGCAGTCCGGGGGCGCCTGCGGATAACCGTAGGCTGGTCGTAATCAACCTCGGTTTCTACGGCGTCTTCGACCTCTCCATCCTTAACCAGGGTGATTTGGGGAGTGTGTGTGCGGTTGCGAATTCCTGTCGCTACCATCGTTACCCGTAGTTCGCCTTCCATTTCCGGGTCTAGCACAGTGCCGATCACCACGGTGCCATCTTCCGAGGCGTATTCGTTAACAATCTCGCCCACCTGGGCAAACTCTGCCAACTCCATATCTGGACCTGCGGATACATTGACTAACAGGCCCTTAGCGCCATGAATATCCACCTCTTCCAGCAGCGGGCTGCATACCGCGCCCCGCGCCGCCTCGATTGACCGATCCGGGCCTGTCGCCGTTGCCGAGCCCATCATAGCCATTCCCATTTCAGACATCACCGTGCGGACATCGGCAAAGTCCACGTTGATTAACCCAGGACGGGTGATCAGCTCTGAGATTCCCTGCACCGCGTTGAGCAAGACCTCGTTAGCCTTGCTGAAGGCCTCCAACAACGTTATCTTGCCTCCCATCACTTCCAGGATCCGCTCGTTCGGAATCACAATCAGAGAGTCAACCAGCTCACCCAATTCTTTGATTCCCTGATCTGCCGCCGCAATGCGCTTTTTCCCTTCGAAGTTAAACGGGCGTGTCACGACCGCCACGGTCAGGATTCCTTTCTCGCGGGCCAAGTGGGCCACTACCGGTGCCGCGCCGGTTCCGGTTCCCCCACCCATTCCCGCAGTAAGAAAGATCATATCGGTACCATCCAATGCAGCTGCGATTTTGTCGCGATCCTCAGTCGCCGCCTGGCGGCCAACATCCGGGTTCGCCCCAGCACCGAGCCCCTTGGTGAGTCCTTCGCCCAGTTGCATCACCTTGGACACGCCAGAGCGATGCAGCGCCTGTGAATCAGTATTCGCATTGATGAACTCAACCCCCTCTAGATTGGCAGACAGCATATGATCGACCGCGTTGCCGCCGCCGCCGCCAATGCCCAATACCTTGATTACCGCTTGCTGGCCCGAGATTTCCATCAGTTCAAACATATCGTCTCTCCTGATACTTAGGTTGAAAATTAAATTTTTTGCCACCTGGACAAACTGAAAATTGCTTACCCGAAACTGAATCCTTTGTTGCTGTGTACTCCACCGTTAATCCTTTTTGAAATGACTTGAAAACCATTGCTTGATCCGGTTGGCCAGCTCACCGGGCGCCGGGGCTGAGATGCGACCCGTACGGGATTCCCGCTCCTCTTGGTGGCGGTAACCAAACAACACCAGCCCGACAGCAGTGGAATAAGAAGGATTACGTACCACATCACTCAAGCTGCCGACGTACTGGGGCACTCCGAGGCGGACCGGCATATGAAAGATCTCCTCAGCCAGCTCGGCCATACCCGCCATCCGGGCAGTGCCGCCTGTCAGCACGATGCCTGTTCCAAGTAATTCCTCATAACCGCTGCGCCGCAATTCAGCCTGTACCAGCAAGAACAACTCCTCAACACGCGGCTCTATCACGTCGGCCAATGTGGTGCGCGCCAGTTTCCGAGGCGCTCGCTCACCCACACTAGGGGTATCGATCATTTCACCTTCGGGGGCCAACTGCACCAAGGCGCTGCCGAACTTCTTTTTCAATTCTTCTGCAGCCTGAGTCGGCGTACGCAATGCTACGGCGATATCGTTGGTAATTTGGTCACCGGCAATCGGTAGAACTGCGGTGTGGCGAATAGCGCCGTCGGTGAATACGGCGATATCAGTAGTGCCGCCGCCAATATCCACCATACACACGCCGAGTTCTTTTTCATCCTCCTCGAGCACCGCGTAACTGGAAGCAATCTGTTCCAGTACTATGTCCTCTACCTGCAAGCCGCAACGGGTGATGCACTTGACGATGTTTTGCGCGGCGCTGACCGCGCCGGTAATGATATGTACCTTAGCCTCAAGTCGTACACCGCTCATACCGATCGGTTCGCGAATGCCTTCCTGGCCGTCAATGATGAAATCCTGTGGCAGAATATGGAGAACGCGCTGGTCATTGGGTATCGCCTGCGCCTGCGCTGCGTCCAGTACCCGCTCTATGTCACCGCGGCTGACTTCCTCGCGATCCCTGATAGCAACCACACCATGGGAATTCATACTATTGATATGCCCGCCGGCAATACCGGCATAGACAGAACTGATCCGACACTCGGCAGTTAACTCTGCTTCTTCGATGGCTTGCTGGATGGACTGCACGGTTGATTCAATATTGGCAACCACACCCTTGCGCAGCCCACGTGAGGGCTGCTGTCCAACCCCCAGTATCTCGATTTCATCGTTTTCGCTGACTTCAGCTACTACCGCAAGTACTTTCGAAGTACCGATATCGAGGCCGACAATCAGTTCGCTAACCGGTTTTCTGTTCATTGTGATCGGATTAACCCCCACTCCCGGTTAGGCCCGCCAACTGGACCTGGTTAACAGCAGAGTCATCACGCCAACGCACCGCGAAACCATTGACATAACGCATATCTACCTTGGCGATCATGTCGCCGCGCGAGCGCAGCGCCATGGCGTAACTAGAGGCGAACCGGATCACTTTCTCCTTTACTGGACCGCGCCCAGCCAGCAGTACGAATCGGTTAACCGGTGTATCGACACCAATCTGCAACTCCAATTCCCAGCGGCCCGCTGGGCTTACAGACAGCGCCAGTGGCTCGAGCTCGACGTCCTGTAATGCGGGTAAGATCTGTTTGAAAACATCGATAAGCATCTGGCGGTCGGCTGGCTGGGCACGCAACACCGGTACGGTCGGTAACTGGTTTGATGGGGCCAGGTTGATGAACTCGTGGTCCCGTGCTGTTCCCGACTTGCCCAAAGGTACGAATTGCGCCATAGCGCCGGTCTCTGTCACTGAGACCGCAAGTGCCTGAGGCCAAACGCGGCGGATCACTGCCTGGTAGACCCCAGGCAGATTCTCCAGCGCCTGCTCGATGCCTCCCAGATCTACAGTCAGATAGTTGCCATTGATATTTCGCCAGGTTGAGCGCTCGACCAGTCCCTGATCAACCCGTTGTAACGCTGTGTCGACCCGCACCTGCTCAATGGTGAAATAACCCGAGCGTAGGATCTGATCGACACATAACGCTGCCACTAGGGCTACGACCAGAATCGAGGCGAATAACACAGTGCGCCGGCGCAGGCGGTGCTCTAGCGGCGCCTGCGCGGGGGGTTGATCCGGCGTCTGCAAAGGCCGAAGTTCCGGGAAACTGAGTTCGGCGACACTCATCGATCCACCCCCGAAAAACGTACTTCTGGATCAAGCATCACCCCTAGAAGGTCCATAACCCGCTCACGAATCATTTCAATCAGGGTCTCGATATCCCGCGCGCTCGCAGTCCCTTCGTTGATGATGAAGTTCGCGTGCTGTGAGGACACTGCGGCACCACCATGACGCAGGCCCTTGAGACCCGCGGCTTCGATCAATCGGGCGGCATGGTCATCTGGAGGATTACGAAAGACTGAGCCCGCACTCGCGCGCTGAACTGGTTGGCGACTTCCCCGCTCGGTGAGCAAAGAGCGAATCCTCGCCTGTCCAACATCCGGATCACCGCATGACAGGGTGAAACGTGCGCTGGTGAACCAATGGTCATCCGCTACAGTCACTTCGCGGTAGGCCACGGCAAACGATTCCACCGGGGGGTGAGTGAATTCCCCACGGCGGTTAACTAATTCAACCTGTGTAACCGATTGCCAGGTTTCGCCGCCAAAGGCACCCGCATTCATCGCCAGAGCGCCGCCAACGGTTCCTGGTATGCCCGCCATAAACTCAACTCCACAAAGCCCATGGCGATTAGTAAAACGGGCCAAACGAGCACAGGGTACGCCGGCCTGGGCAAAGACTTCACGCTCGCCATAACGCTCAATCTTGGAAAGTCCCCGATGAGTAGCGATCACAGCACCGTCAAAACCTCCGTCGCGGACCAGCAGGTTACTGCCCAGGCCCACCCATAATATTGGCGTATCAGTTTCTAAACTCTGAAGAAACCTTGCCAGATCTTCCCGGCCTGCAGGTATAAAAAAGTAGCGTGCTGGCCCACCAACCCGCCAGCTGGTGTGCCGGGACATGGGCTCATTAGCATGCACAACGCCGCGAACCGTTTCGAATCCGGGCACGCTCTGACGAGTCATGGCACTAATCACCCGTGGGTGCCTTCTTTGAGTTGAGCTGACCCGAGCAGTTCGCGCGCAGCGCGACCTATATCACCTGCACCCAGGGTCAACACAATGTCGTCGTTACGCAACAACGGCAGCAAAGAATCTGGCAAGCCCTCGAGGCGATCAACAAACACTGGGTCGATTCCACCGCGGGCGCGCACCGACCGACACAGCGCGCGTCCATCAGCGCCGGCCAGTGGTTTTTCGCCCGCAGCGTAGACTTCGGTAATGACCAGACATTGCACGGTACACAGCAGTGCGCTGAAGTCATCGAGTAGATTCTGCGTCCGGGAAAAACGATGCGGTTGAAACACTACGACAATACGCTTATCTGGCCAGCAACCAAGGGCAGCCTCCAATGTTGCTTCGATCTCGCGGGGATGGTGCGCATAATCATCCACCAGCAGTGCCGAACCTGCCTCTAGCGGGAGTTCGCCCAGTATTTCAAAGCGTCGGCCTATGCCGGAAAAAGTAGAAAGGCCTTCACATATTGCCTGTGAGTCGATACCTACCTTGTCAGCAACCGCAATTGCAGCCAGGGCGTTCTGCACGTTATGCACCCCGGGCAACGAGAGATCTATTGCAATACTCTTTCCCTCAGCAATACCCACATCAAAGTGCATCCTCGCCTCTTCCTGTCGGATATTGATGGCACGATAGTCAGCCCCCTTGTCGATCCCGTAACTCACCACCGGCCGTCTCACCCGGGGGCGAAATGCCCGGGTGACCGGATCATCGGCACACAGTACCGCAAGCCCATAGAATGGCAGGTTATGAGCAAAGCGCAGAAAAGTCTCAATTAGCTGATCAAAATCACCGCTGTAAGCATCCAAATGATCGGCATCAATATTGGTGATCACGGCGATGTGGGGCTGCAGGTGTAAAAAGGATGCATCGCTCTCGTCTGCCTCAGCGACCAGCCATTGACCATTACCCAATCGCGCATTTCCGGCTACGCTCTTGACCAACCCACCGACAAGGAATGTCGGATCCAGACCAGCGGCCGCGAATATGGCAGCCACGAGGCTAGTGGTTGTCGTTTTGCCATGGGTTCCGCCCACCGCTATACCATTTCGAAAACGCATGAGCTCACCCAGCATTTGCGCCCGCGGCACCACGGGAATACCCAGTTCACCGGCGATGACGATCTCTGGGTTATCGGTGGCGATCGCGTTGGACGCGACCACCACATCGGTGCCTCGAACATAGCCTGCATCGTGACCCAGCCAGATCTGGGCGCCCTTGTCGGCCAGCGCTTGGGTATTGGCCGACGCTACCTGGTCTGAGCCTGTTACGGTGTAGCCCTGATCCAGCAGTACCGACGCAATACCGCTCATACCGGCTCCACCAATCCCGACGAAATGAATTTTCCGGACAAACTCACGCACGGGAATTCTCCAGGCATTGCTCAACAACTTTTGCGGTTGCATCGGGCTGCGCAAGACGCCGGGCATTGTTTGCCATCTGCAGCAGTTGCGACCGGTCCCGCATAAGTCGGTCAATCTGGGCAGCCATATGAGCTTCATTCATGCTTGCTGCCTCAACCACTACAGCGCCGCCACATCTGGCGAGCAACGCAGCATTGGCACGTTGGTGATCACCGGCCGCATATGGATAAGGCAGCAGGATGGCGGGCAGGCCAGCAACGCACAGTTCGCTAACCGTCATCGCGCCTGCGCGGGCGATGGCTAAATCGGCACTGGCGTAGGCTGCGCTCATATCTTCAATAAAGTCGACCACAGCGGCGTCAATCCCACGTTCGCAATAGGCCTTGTACACCTCATCAGCCTGGCCGGCGCCACACTGGTGCACGATCTCAGGCAATGGCTCATGTGTCACCTGACTTAGCGCGCCCGGCAAGACCTCATTGAGTGCGTGCGCGCCCTGGCTGCCTCCCAACACCAGCAGTCGTAAACGAACGCCTTGCCCGAGGCCTCGCTCAACCGGTGGTGCCAGCGCACTGATCCTCGGCCGCACTGGGTTACCAGTCCACAGTGCACCGCGGCCCAAATGCGCGGTACCCTCAAAACCGCTCAGTACCTGCCGTGCAAGCGGCGCCAACAGCCGATTGGTGAATCCGCATACGGCGTTGGCTTCGTGAATAATCAGTGGCCGACGGGTCAGCCAGGCCGCAACACCGCCTGGGCCGGCAGCGAAACCGCCCATGCCCAGCACCAGATCCGGCACACGCCGGCGGATCACTGCCAGCGCCTGAAACAAAGCTCGTATGAGCATCCCGGGCATAACCAATTTGCGACGCAGTGACGTGCCAATAAAGCCTTTGATATCAAGCCATTCAATTTCGATTCCCGTAGCCGGTACAACCCGAGCTTCAAGCCCGGAACGGGTACCCAGCCATACCACTCGTACGCCTCGTTCGCGTAACGCACCGGCCACGGCCAATGCCGGGTATACATGCCCACCGGTGCCACCAGCCATGATCAGCACGGTAGTCAACGCGCCCCCACGCGACTGGGCGGCAGGCTACGGTCCACGGACAGCAGTAATCCGATAGCCAGACAACTCATCAGCATACTGCTGCCGCCATAACTCATCAGCGGTAACGTGAGACCTTTGGTCGGCACCAAACCCAGATTGACAGCAAAATGGAACATCATCTGAAGCGCCAGGAGCAACCCAATGCCTTGGGCCACACGAGCACCAAATAATTCGCCAGCACGGGCCGCGCGATTCGCCAGTCGAAAAGCCCGCCATAGAAACAGTGAATACAGGCAAAGGAGCATCGCAACACCTACAAGGCCCAACTCTTCACCCACCACAGCAAGCAGAAAATCATTGCTCGCATGGGGCAGATAGAAAAGTTTTTGCACACTCGCTCCAAGACCTACGCCCAACCACTCGCCACTGCCAAGCGCGATCAGTGCCTGCACGAGTTGAAAACCGGAACCATAGGGATCAGCGAATGGATCGAGAAAGCCCATCACCCGCTCAAGGCGGTAGGGAGCAATCATGATCAACACGGCCACTGTACAAACCGCTACCGCAATAGCACCACCGATGTAGCGTAATGGGGTGCCTGCCAGAAACATCATGCCGAGAGCAACCATCATGATCACTGCCGTGCAACCGAGATCGGGTTCCAGCAACAACAGCACACCCAGCACTCCGACAACAAAAGCAGGTTCGACAATACTGACGCGAAAGGATGTTACCGCCGAGGCATTGCGGACAAAATGATCCGCCAGATACAGTACGCTCAGCACCTTCACCAGTTCCGAGGGCTGAAAACGCAGTGGCCCCAACGGGAACCAACGGGTACTGCCGTTGACCTCATGCCCCAGGCCCGGCAACAGCAGCAGTACCAGCAGCACCGTACCGAACGCCAGCAATATCCGGCTGGACTTGCGCCACCAGTCGAGTGGCGTGCTGGCCGCAGCAAACCCAAGGCACAACCCCAGGGCAATACTAAAAAGGTGTTTTAGCAAGACGGCCAAGCCGCCAGAAATACCACCGCGAGTTCCAATCGCGGCAGAGAACACCATAATGGCGCTAAAGGCAAGCAGGGCCAACACTGGCAGAACAAGCAAGGGATCGAAAGGGCTGCTAGCGCGCGACCCTTGCCATGTGGTGACTGCGGGGATAGTCACGAAATCATCTCCCGAGTCAGACGGCAAAAGATCTCGCCGCGGTGTTCAAAATTATCAAACATGTCAAAACTGGCGCACCCTGGAGACAATAGAACGACATCACCGGGTTGAGCCCAGCGCGATGCAAGAGTTATCGCATGGGCGAGATCATCGGCCAGAGTGACCGGCACCCGATCACCAATCGCGCCAGCCAGCAATAGCCGGTCTTCGCCAATCAGTAGAACCTGACGGGCGTATAGCTGTACGGCTTCGGCCAGCGCGGTGAACTCGGCATCCTTGGACTGTCCACCAGCGATTAACACCACCGGACGCCCCATCCCAGCCAGTGCCGCAACGGTAGCACCCGGGTTGGTACTCTTGGAATCATTGACCCAGGCAATCCCGTTGCGCTCCAGCACCTGCTCGCAGCGGTGCGGTAGATCCCTGAAATCAGACAACGCCTTCACGCCGGACTCATCCAGCGGGTAACCGGCCAGCTCAACCACGGCAATGGCCGCAAGCGTATTTGCCAGGTTGTGGCGGCCCGTTAGCGATAGTGTCGCAACCGGCACCAGTCGTTCGCTGCCGCGGACAATCCACTCACTCCCGCTATCTAAGACAATTCCGTAATCAGAGTTGCTCTGGGGCGGATTTAGACCAAAGGTCACTGTTGCAAAGTCGCCTCGGGCCTGTGCCCCGGCTAGCGCCGGATCATCCCTCCCCAGAACGAGACTGCGCGCCCCTGGAGCGATCCGTAACTTTGCATCGACATAGGACTCCATTGTCCCGTATCGATCCAGGTGATCAGGCGAGATATTGAGAATAGCAGCGACGGCACTGTGGAGTGAGCTTGTAGTCTCAAGTTGAAAGCTCGACAACTCCAACACATATAGATCGGGCTCGGGCCCTGCCAACAGTTCCAGGGCGGGACAACCGATGTTGCCACCGACTTTGACATCAAGGCCGCGGGCCTTCAGCAACTCCCCTACCAGCGTGGTTACCGTGGTCTTGCCGTTGGAGCCGGTAATACTGACTACCGGTATCGTGCACGCACGGGCAAAGAGTTCGATATCGCCCACAATTTCCAACCCACGCTCGGCTGCTGCTTGCAACACTGGTTGGGATAACGCAATACCAGGACTGACAACAACCAGATCCTCTTCTTCCAGGGAGGATAGATTGAACTCGCCGCAAGACACCGGCACATCAGGCCATTCACGACCGAGTGCCACACGATACGGCGGCCGTTCTCGGCTATCCTGAACAGAAACTGCTACACCGAGTTGGGCCAGGTAACAGGCACTCGAATAGCCCGACGCACCCAGTCCAAATACTGTGGCCCTTCGCCAGGGAGGTGCATTTGCTTTGATCGCCAAGGCTATCTCCACGAATGGTTTACCTGATCTTCAGCGTTGCAAGCCCAACCAATACCAGGATCAGGCTGATAATCCAAAAGCGCACGGTGACCTGAGGCTCTTTCCAGCCTTTTTGTTCAAAGTGGTGATGTAATGGCGCCATGCGAAAAATCCGTCGACCCAGCAACCGGAAGGACGCTACCTGCAGCACGACCGATACTGTTTCCATGACAAAAAGGCCGCCCATGATCGCAAGCACAATCTCCTGGCGTACCACCACCGCGACCGTACCAAGCGCAGCACCCAGAGCCAGCGCACCAATGTCCCCCATGAATACCTGCGCTGGATAGGTGTTAAACCAGAGAAACCCTAAACCCGCGCCAACCAATGCGGCACAGAAAACCAGAATTTCACCGACTCCGGGTATAAACGGAATGCCAAGATAGCCCGAAAAAAGAGCGTGGCCGGTGAGATAAGCAAACACGCCCAATCCACCAGCCACCAGGACGCTTGGCAGTATTGCCAAACCATCCAGGCCATCGGTCAGATTCACAGCATTGCTGCTTCCAGTGATTACAAACCAGGCCAGCACTACAAAACCAAAACCCAGGTCCAATGCCACGTCCTTAAATAACGGTACGATCAGTGTTGTCTCGGCGGGCGACTCAGCCGTCAGATAAAGCGCCAACGCAGCGATAAAAGCCGCCAGGCTCTGCCAGAAAAACTTCTGGCGTGAACCGATACCCCGTGAATTCTTGCGCGCGAGCTTCTCGTAATCATCAACCCAGCCAATGACGCCAAAGGCGATGCAGGTCAGCAGGGTGATCCAGACAAAACGATTACCAAGATCGGCCCACAACAAAGTAGAAAGAGTCACCGCCGCAAGAATCAGTACGCCACCCATGGTCGGGGTACCGGCTTTGTCCAAGTGGGTCTGCGGGCCATCGTCTCGGATCGGTTGGCCTGCGCCGATCCGCTCCAAGCGTCGGATCAATACCGGGCCCGCAATAAAACTGAAGATGAGCGCGGTCAACACGCCACAAATTGCCCGGAACGTCAGATAGCGGAATACATTGAAGAAACTGTAATCCAGCGCCAGCTGCTCAAAAAGGCTTTTCAGCACGCAATGGCTCCATCATGGGTCACACAGATAAGCGCATCCGCGACTACTTCCATCTGTGCGCTGCGTGAGCCTTTCACCAAGACCGTCAGACCCGGGCTGAGCAGCTGGCAAGCGCCATCGATCAGCGCTTGGGATGAATCGAAATGGCAGGCGTTCTTACCGAATGCCTCGGCTGTCAGGCCTGCCAACATACCGCAGGTCAGCAGATGGTCAATCCCGGCATCACGCGCCTGGCGGCCGGCCGCGGCATGGAAATCCTCGGCCCGCGGCCCCAGTTCTGCCATATCTCCCAAGACCAGTACAGTCCGGCCAGGCCGATTCGCCAACGCGCGGATGGCTGCTTTGAGCGATGCGGGATTAGCGTTGTAGGTGTCATCAATCAGGCATGCGCCGCGAGCGCCCGCGCGCACTTGCAGTCTCCCCGGCTGAGCCTTGACCGATTCCAGGCCAGTGCGAATTTCTGATTGGCCAGCGCCGCAGGCCCAGGCAGTACTAGCCGCGGCTAGCGCGTTCAATGCATTATGTCTGCCCAGCAGGTTAAGCCGTACCTCGAAAGATTCGTCCGGCAGATGTATTTCGATAAGCTGGGTGTCACCTTCTCCAGTCACTTCAGCTGAAATCCGGGCCCGGTTGTCGACACCAAAGGTAATAGTCTGAAAGGCTTGGCTTCGGGCAGCCCAGTAAGCCGCAAAACGATCATCGGCGTTGATAATGGCGGCGGCGCCATGGGTCATGCCGTGAAAGATCTCAGCCTTGGCTCGAGCCACACCCGCAAGATCACCGAGTCCTTCCAGGTGTGCCGATGCAGCATTGGTAATCAACGATACGGTCGGTCGTGCGATTCGCGACAGATAATCAATTTCCCCTGGGTGATTCATGCCCATTTCAATAACTGCGAACCGGTGTTCAGGTCGTAGGCCCAACAGAGTCAACGGTAGGCCGATGTGGTTATTGAAACTACCTGGGCTGGCATGTACTGGGCCCAGTTGCCCCAGAATCGAGGAGATCATTTCTTTAACTGTGGTCTTGCCGTTACTCCCGGTCACACCGATCACAGGAATATCGAATCGATTGCGCCAGAATCCAGCGAGTTGACCTAGCGCTACGGTCGTATCCTTTACAACCAGACCCGGCAGCCCTCGAAGCGTGGGACGGCTAGAGATAATGGCTACTGCCCCAGCGCCGCGCGCTTGCTCGACAAAGTCATGGCCCTTGAAATTATCACCATCGAGTGCGACAAAAAGGGCTCCCGACTGAAGCGTTCGGCTATCGGTCGATACCGAGCTAAAGTCAGCATCCTCGCCTGTCAGTTGCCCGTCGATAACAGTGGCGATCTCTTTCAGACTCAACATGGCATATCTCCCAGTATGTGCTCGGCAACAGTTTGATCCTTGAAGGGAATGGTCTGGCCGGCTACGATCTGGCTAGTCTCGTGACCCTTGCCGGCTATCAATATCAGGTCTCCTGGAATCGCGTGCCCAATGGCATACGCGATCGCCAGATGTCGCTCGGGAATGGTCGCTTGGGCAGGCACATTCATGCCTTGACCAATGTCACAAAGAATCTGCATCGGGTCTTCGTTCCGCGGGTTGTCATTGGTCAGCACCACTCGATCAGCCAGGTATGATGCACGCTCGCCCATTAATGCCCGCTTGCCGCGATCACGTTCACCGCCGCATCCGAAGACACACCACAACCGCCCGTCCGTATATGGACGCAGTGCCGTCAGCGCCTGGGACAAGGCTTCGGGCGAATGCGCATAATCCACGACTACCGTCGGCCTGGAACCGCCTGAGCCGGAGCAGAATTCCAGGCGGCCCGGTACCGGCACCAGGTCTGTCATCACCTGACTGATATCTTCGGGCGAATAACCCAGTGCCAGCAGCGTGGTTGCCACTGCCATCAGATTGGCTGCATTGAAACGCCCACGTAAAATCGATTCAAAAGCGATCTCCCCACTGGGGCTTGCGAGGTGCAGCGTGATCCCACTTCGATGAACATCTATAGCGCGGGGATATACATCGGCCTTGGCATCTTCTCCAAATGTCCACAGTTGCGCCGAAAGCCCGGAAGCTGCAAAGCGTTCACCGAAGGGGTCTGCCACGTTGATAATCACACTTTCCAGTTCATAGCGCTGAAACAGCAATAATTTAGTCTGGGCATAACGATCCATGCTCGCGTGATAATCAAGATGGTCGCGACTGAGATTGGTAAAAAGTGCTGCATTGAACTCAACGCCTTCGACACGACCCTGTTCCAGCGCATGAGACGACACCTCCAGGCAAACGCTGTCAGCCCCCTGGGTCGCCAGTTCGGCAAGTTGTGCCTGCAAAGTGATGGCGTCGGGCGTAGTCAGGTCGGTGCTTTGCAAAGCACCGGGAAAACCCCAACCGGGCGTACCGATAAAACCGCTGCGCCGACCCAGCGCACTGAGTGCCTGTGCCAGCAGGGATGCACAGGTCGTTTTACCATTCGTACCTGTCACACCAATGACGCACAAAGCACTGGAAGGTAGACCAAAAAAACGACTGGCAATCCGCCCCACCCATTTTCTTAGATCATCTACCGGATAACACCGCGCGGAATCTATCGGGACTGAATCCTGACGCTCATATAACGCGACTGCGGCTCCCGACTCCAGCGCCTGGTCAATAAACACACGGCCATCGTGGGCCTGCCCGGGTACGCCAAAGAACAGACTGCCGGGACGAACCTCTCGACTGTCCAGGGTCAGTTCTGAAATGGGCAGGCTCTCTTGCTGCGGCTCGACTTCTACGATCCCCTTGACCAGTTGGCCAAGCAGTCGCGGCGCATGCTGCACTGATTGCATCATGCGCCAGTCTCTTTGCCTACAGTATGGGAAACGATGGTGACTCCCGAATCCACTCCGGCATCAGGCCGGATCCCGTACATGCGCAAAGCATCAGCCATGATTCGGGCGAATGCCGGCGCAGCCACTTCGCCGCCGTAATGCTTGCCTTGGGGCTCATCAACCATGACTGCCAGCACAAAGCGCGGAGCAGATGCCGGCGCGAAGCCGACGAAAAGAGACTGGTAACGATCTTCTTCGTAACCGCCTGTGGGGCTAGGTTTGTGTACCGTACCGGTCTTGCCTGCCACGCGATACGCGGGAACAGCGGCCCGCCGAGCGGTACCCTGTGGGCTGACTACCTTTTCCAACAGGAAATTGATCTGCCGGGTAATGTGGGCAGATAACACCCGCTGTCCTGCCACCGGACGGTGTTGACGCTGCAGTGTGACCGGGCGCAGGATGCCGCCAGACGCCAACACACTGTAGGCACGTGCCAGTTGCACTGGCGTAGAAGATAAACCATAACCATAAGACAGGGTCGCATGCTCACTGGGACGCCAGCGCTCACGTTTGAGTAAGCTGCCGCCTTGCTCTCCCGGGAGCTCGACTCCGGTCGGCTGACCGAAGCCGACCTTCGTCAGAATGTCATATAGTTTTTCGGGTGCGAGCTCCATGGCAATTTTCGCGGTACCAATATTGCTCGACTTGATCAGCACCCCCGAAAGGGTCAGTTCACCATAGTCGTGCACATCCCTGATTGGCCAACCGCCCACATAATGGATGCCGGGGCTGGTAGAGACCGATGTATCCAGCGAGAAACGTCCACTCGCCAGCGCCATCGATAAGGTAAACGGCTTGACCGTCGATCCGGGCTCGAAAACATCCGTCACTGATCGATTGCGAAATCTTTCCCCCGAAATATCGCTACGCTTATTGGGATTAAAGTCAGGAACATTGGCCATTGCCAATACTTCCCCGGTCTGCACGTCAAGCATTACCGCTGAAGCGCCAGCAGCGTGGTGCTCGTGTGCTGCCTGGGCCAGATGTCGCTGGGCGGAAACCTGGATACGCAGGTCTAAACTCAACTGCAGGTCACGACCGTGGTACACCGGGCGGATGCTCTCGATATCCTCCACCACACGACCCTTACGGTCGCGCAATACCCGCTTGCGACCCTCGATACCGGCAAGGTGATTATCAAAGGCCCGCTCGATACCTTCTTGCCCCCGATCGTCGACGTCGGTGAACCCGAGGACATGGCTGGTAATTGGCCCAGCCGGGTAATAACGGCCATATTCGCGTAGAGACGATACACCCGCAATACCCAAGCTTTCAATGCGGGTCGCCTCAGCCGGGGGCAAGTGGCGGCGCAAATACACAAACTCACGATCCTGATAACGATCCAGCAGGCTGTCTATCTGATTAACACTCATACCAAGCGCGTCAGCGAGACGCGACCGGTCAGCGACGGACTGAACCAGCGTCGGTGGATGTGCCCAAACCGCATCGAGCGGTGTGCTTACCGCCAGGACATCGCCATTGCGATCAACAATTCGCCCCCTGGCCGGCTTGACGGCAATGCTACGTAATTGCCGTGCTGCACCTTCAGCCTGGAGCCGCGGACTGTCGAGGATCTGGACCTGGAAGGTTCGGCCCAGCAGCACTGCCATACCCAGACTCAAGATACCCACAACAAACCACTGGCGTCCACGGGAGAAATTAGCAACACCGACTGGAAGGCGGAACGCAATCACTGTGCTGCCTCCAACTGCACCACAACGATATCGGTTGGCCCCGGAGTGACCATACCCAACTCCTGTCTTGCGGACTGCTCCACCAGGTTATGCCGTGACCAGGTAGCCTGTTCCAGTTGCAGGCGACCCCATTCATCGTTCAGCCGGTCACGCAACTTTTCGGCTGCGCGAACCTCTCGAAACTCAAGCCGGTTCTGATGGCGAACCACGACCACCGCCAGTGCTGAAACGAAGGTAAGCAGACTGAGAAAGGCTATCCACCTCATTGCAGCACAGTCCCTTGGGATTTTTCGGCGCAACGCAGGATCGCACTACGCGCTCTAGGATTAACCTCGATCTCGTGTGCTGATGGGCGCGTGGGCTTACACAACCGGGCCAGTGTGGGGTGCAACCTATCGTGAGTCACTGGTAGATCTGGCGGAAAAGGGTCGCCCTGCGCGGCCTCACGCAGGAAATGCTTGACTCGACGATCCTCCAATGAATGAAAACTGATGACTACCAGTCGACCGGTCGGCTCGAGCATATCAAGGGCCTGGGGCAATACCGCATCCAACTGTTCAAGTTCCTGATTGATATGCATCCGTACCGCCTGGAAGGTACGCGTAGCCGGATGTTTGCCTGGCTCGCGGGTCGGCACACAGTCGCTCACCAACTGAGCCAGTTCAGCGGTAGTGGTGAGTGGGTGGCTTTCCCGGGCGGTGATAAGCCCGTGGGCGATACGCCGGGCATAGCGCTCCTCTCCCAAGGTGCGCAGAATTCTCGCGAGGTCGTTTTCCCCAACATCGGACAGCCACTCCTGGGCAGAGATGCCAACTGATGGGTCCATCCGCATATCCAACGGACCATTTCGCATAAAACTGAAGCCACGCTCTGCATCATCCAGTTGCGGTGAAGACACACCCAGATCCAAAACGATTCCGGTCACCCGGCACGCAACTCCGGCATTGCTTAATGCGAAGGACAGTTCAGAAAAAGGCGCCTGGATTACGGTCAGGCGAGATTCACTCGTGGCCCACTCCCTGGCGATGGCGCAGGCAGCCGGGTCACGATCAATGGCGACTACACGGCCCTGGCGGTCCAGACGGTCGAGAATAGCGCGGGTGTGGCCACCACGACCGAAGGTCGCGTCTACGAAGATGCCATCGGGCTTGGGGTTCAGTGCCTCCACGACCTCCGCTGTCATGACCGGGGCGTGGGCTGCAGCCAACACGTTCCGGTTTTCCTTACAACGAAAGCGATTCGAGTTCTACAGACAGGCGTTCATCACCGGTCTGTGCCGCAAGCCATTCATCGCATCTCGCCTTCCATCGGGATTCATCCCAAATCTCAAACTTGTTGCCCTGACCGATCAGAACGATGTGCTTCTCCAGCGCGGCAAACTCGCGCAACGGCGTCGGTATCCGTATGCGACTAACACTGTCCAGTTCACAATCAGTGGCATAACCAATGAGAAAACGCTTAAGCGCCTGGGCAGCAGGATCGAAGCTTGGCAAATCGACTACTTTCTGCTCGACGCGCTCCCACTCGTCCTGCGGGTAAACCCAAAGACACCTTTCCCGGGTATTGTTGACAGTGAGTACCAGTCGCCCACCACATCGCTGCACCAACGGTTCGCGATGTACCGTGGGCACGGCGAAACGACCCTTGGTATCAAGATTGAGCGTATTAGCGCCTCTAAACATGCCGTTCCGCGTCTCCTTCAGCCAACTTGCCTGTCGTCACCGGTTCTACGCCAAGGCCCAGCTCAAAATTCGACACCCTCACTACCCCATCTTCTGGAAAAAAATCCCGGCCCCGCAAGGGGCCGGGCAATTACCAAAGGAGGATGAGGATTGAGGTGGATTAGCCGCCACCCACGGCATCAGAAAAGTTCTCATCGTCATTGCGATGATCATTTGGGAAAATGCTGTTGGTCGACTTCTTTTATTCACATTTTCTAACCTTAAATTACATCTTTTCCCACAAATTACCACTAAACAACACTATAGGGACGAAACAGAGAGGCTGTCAACCCTCAATTGTCTGAAAAGACTGAGTTTTCTGGAATTTTTTTGCGGCCAGGGATGGTTCAAAACAGCCGAGACTAGCTATCAACGGCTGCCTGGAATTGGCGCGGCAAATCTACAAACTTAATGGAATATATGTATAACTGTAATAAGCATATAATTTAATTGAGAAATAGGAGTCAGCCTATAAGCCGGGTTCTGTCGAGGACAACCATTCATCTGGGACGTGCGTCACCGCACGCCTCTGGCGACCTACCCGGATCCGACGCGGGCCGCGCCAAAGGATCCCTATTTGGTCTTGCTCCAGGTGGGGTTTACCCTGCCGTTCACGTTACCGCAAACGCGGTGCGCTCTTACCGCACCTTTTCACCCTTACCGGCGAAAGGCCCAAAGGCCAGCCCGCAGGCGGTATGTTTTCTGTGGCACTTTCCGTCGGCTCGCGCCGCCCAGATGTTATCTGGCACCTTGCCCTGTGGAGCCCGGACTTTCCTCCGCCCCGTACCACCTGCTGCCCCGGAGGGGCTAGCGGCAGACACCGGGACCGCGGTTGTCCGGCCGACTCCCGGGCGCAACTTAATCGCAGTGTGCGGCTAATGCAAGTGCTGATCACTCACTGTCTGTAATAGTGCGGGTACGCTGCAGCATCCTCGCGTAGTAATCGTTCTTGCGTCCCCCGGTCAGGCGGGCCGCAACCTCACTAGCGACACGCGGCGCGAGGACCCCCGCAAGCAGATCGAGCAGCCTTTCCTCATCAATGTGGGTCCTGACAGCCGCTTGGTCTGCCCCGCCGACTACCAGGACCATCTCGCCCCGACACTGGTCGGAATCATTCAGCAAAATTGTCGAAATCTCGGCAGCTGACCCGCGTAGAACCGTCTCGAAACGTTTGGTCAATTCCCGGCACAGTGCAAGCGGTCGCTCAGGCCCAAAGATCGATACCATGTCGTCGATTGTGTTGCAGATACGTCGGGGGGATTCAAAAAAAACCTGGGTCCGGGTTTCACTCGACAACGCCTGAAGACGGCTGCGACGCGCAGCAGCTCGTGCGGGAAGGAATCCTTCAAAAACAAAGCGGTCTGTCCCCAAACCCGACACCGACAGAGCGGCAGTCACAGCGCTCGGTCCGGGGATTACGCTCACCGGCAGGTTGTGCCGTCGAGTTTCGCGGACAAGACGATAGCCTGGATCGCTGATCAGGGGTGTCCCTGCATCACTAACCAGTGCAACCTCCTCGCCACTTTGCAGTAAGCGCAACACCCTCAATACCTGGCGAGCCTCGTTATGTTCGTGCAGCGCGATCATTCGCGGCTGGTGAATGCCCAAGTGGTTCAACAGAATCCGGGTATGGCGCGTATCCTCAGCTGCGATCACCTGAACACAAGAAAGGATCTTTGTGGCTCGGATGGAAATGTCCCCAAGGTTGCCGATCGGTGTCGCCACCACGTACAAGGTGCCCCCTTGCGGCGCCTGCGTTTCACTTTTGATCACTTAATTCGCTCGCTTGAATATCGTCCGGCGGCTATCACCGTACAGGAAATAGAGGTGCTCCGCTATACTGAGCCCATGCGTGTGCATCCTGCCGTCCGGCCGGCACTCATCGTGCTTTTGGCGCTTTTTGTGATGCTGATCAGCGGCTGCGTCAGGATAAATAATCCAGCTGGAGTCAGTGCCGCACCCGATATCAGCAACAAAACCGCGCCAAGCGTGCCAGCCCAATCCCCGACCCCAGGCAAACTCGTGCCTGCGGAACGCAGTTTGGCCCAAAAAGAACCTGGCACCTCCGGCTGGACCTTTCTAAAGCGCGCCCTTAACGCCACCGGACCAAAAGCGGACGCCAACTTCCTCGGTGCGGCCCAAAGATTCCTAGAATCCGGTTTTACCTCTCCAGCCAGCAGCGCCCTGGACAATGTGACGAGTAACGATCCAGGCAGTTGGCCAGATAACCAGCGCCAATTGCTGCGCGGGGCTCTGGCACTGGCTAATCAGAAACCCGAAGGTACATTACAGCTGGTCGAGCGCCTGAGCCCTGACGCAATGGATTCACGCCAGCATCTGCTGATGATGGAACTCCAGTTGCGCGCATTCTTTGCGACCGGTGAGATCCGCCAGGCCCTGATCCTCATGAGGACAGGGTCAGCAGAGCGACCTGTACCAGAAGGAATCAATCCTTTGTACCGACTGGCCTTCTCGCAGTTGGCCCGCTTAAGCAGCAAAACCCTGGCAGAGCTTGACGCAGACCCCGCGCTAACTGCACAGGATCGAGCCTGGATCACCCTGGCAAGTCTTTACGCCCGCGATGGATGGAATCTTTTTGGCCTGCGAAATGCTTTTTCTAAATGGGCAACTCAACACCAGCAACATCCGGCGACGAACAGCGTACTGACTACGCTTGCACCTCCTGACTGCACGAGCACTGACGGCGCCCAGGTCGCCCTGCTGCTACCGTTGAGTTCCTCTTACCGAGAAGCCGCCAGTGCGTTTCGAGATGGCTTTTTCAGCCTGCACGAAGCTGATAGCGATCCGGCCAAACCGACCATAAAGGTTTATGACTTTGGCGACCAGATCGAGTTGGTGCCGAACTATTACCAGCAAGCACTCAAAGGCGGCGCAAGTCAGGTGGTCGGCCCCCTGGGGCGTCGCGCCGTCACGGCGCTGGCCCAATGGCAAAGTTTCCCGGTTCCAACCCTGCTGTTGGGATCAACTGGGTCGGGCTTGCGTCCGGGTGGCTTTTCCCTGGACTTGTCACCACAAAATGAAGCGCGCGCTTTGGTAAACCACGCCCGGGGGCGCGGGCTACGCCGTGCCTTGATCCTGCACGGCTCTGATCAGCGAAGCGCAGCATCCGCCAATGCGGTGGCAACTGCCTGGGCGCACCAGGGTGGAATCATTGCGGGAACAGCAAAGATTCCCAAGGGGGTTGATGATTACTCCACTACTCTCGCTAAGCTTTTAGGCCTTGCTGACAGCGCACGGCGCGGCGAGATGTTGCAGGCACTGCTGGGCAACAGCACCCGCCTTTACACCGTGCCTCGCCGACGGCAGGACTTTGACGTTATTTTTCTTCTCAGCGATCAGTCGACCGCGCGGATGTTAAAGCCACAAATAGATTTTCATCGCGCCAGTTCGGTACCGGTGTACTCGATGAATACCATCTTTAGCGGCAAACCCAACCTGGTCAATGATCTCGATCTTGAAGGTATTGTGTTTTCTGATATGCCCTGGCTCGTGCGCACCGGCGGACGTTTTAATCGAACTACCCTGCCGTTTGCGCTGAATACGCCTTACCGGTATTCCGTCACCGACCGACTGTTCGCTCTGGGTATGGATGCATACGTACTGAACCGCTTTGCCACATGCATGCGCGCCGACCCCCGGCAGATTTATGCCGGGGCCAGTGGCTTGCTATCGGTAGGCTGGGATGGACGGGTCCACAGGACCTCAGACTGGGTCAGGTTCACTGATGGACTACCCCAGGCGTGGGAGCCATCGCTGAGCACAGGAAAGGGCTGATGTGACCTGCCAGAAGCACACTGACAGATGATCAGGCTGTGAGCCGCCACTGGTCAGAAGATCTAGCCCTGGAGCAACTGCTTGCCAGCGGACTGAAACTGGTTTGCCGCAACTACTGGACCCGTCGGGGTGAAATTGATCTGGTCATGCGAGACGGTAATGAACTGGTATTCGTCGAAGTGCGCCAAAGAACAAATACCGCTTATGGTCGACCTGAGGAAACAGTGAACCGAAGTAAACGCGCCAGATTGCGCCTGGCGGCGGGCCACTTTCTGCAGCAGTATGTTGAATTTCGCTCACAGCCGTGTCGATTCGATATCTTTGCTGTGACTGGCAACGATGTTGACAATACCTGCCGATGGATTAACGATGCCTTCTGACCGGCCATCTCAAAGTGCCGGCCATAAAGAACTGAACAGCGCCAGGGTCATTGCCAGTAGACCGGTTGCGCCAGGGGGCCACTCACGCTACCGTCTGCCCCTGGAACGACCGTTACCCATAGATCGGGAAAGGTAAGAGATGCAACCCATGGAGCAGGATATTCGCGACCAGTTCGGCGCCAGTGCACAGATCGCACTCGCCAGCGCTGACCGGCTGGCGGGCCCTATTGCCCGGGCTGGGCGAGCCATTATTGAAACACTAGACGGTGGCGGCAAGGTGCTGCTTTGCGGTAACGGTGGCTCCGCCAGTGATGCATTACATTTCAGCGGCGAACTGCTGGCGCGTTATGAAAAAGAACGTCAAGCCTTGCCGGCTATTGCACTGGTTGCCGATACCGCCGCCTTGACCGCAACCGGCAACGATTACGATTTCACCCAGATCTTTTCACGACAGGTCGAGGCTCTGGGTCGATCAGGTGATCACCTGATCGCTATCACGACATCGGGTAACTCGCCGAATATCCTCGCGGCGGTACGCACGGCCCAGGACATCACAGATCTTACTATCACGGCATTCACCGGGCGTGAGGGTGGTCAGCTCGGCAATCTGCTGCGTGATACCGATATCGAGCTACGCGTACCGTCCGACAACACTGCGCGAATCCAGGAAGCTCACGCTATAATCATCCACTGCCTATGTCGACTGATCGATAAACACTTCTGCGGATAATCTTCATGATCCAGTTTCATTACGCCATTCCGAAAAGACCCTTCAGGCATACCTTGTTAGCGCTGCTGGCCGCTGTTACGGTCAGCGGCTGCGGTATTGTCGTGGCCACCACCGCTGTAGTGATCGCCGTCGACGTTGCCCGCGACCGCCGCGGTGCGAGCGTCTACTGGGACGACAACAAAATCGAGTTCGATATTCGCGGTTCAATCAGTGACCAAAAAGAGATCCAGAATGAGAATGTCAGCGTCACAGTATTTAATGGAATTGTTCTGCTGACCGGTGAAGTGCCCGACCAAAGAGATATCGACAAGATTCTCGATCTGACCAAGGCGCATAAAGGTTCACAGCAAGTTATCAATCGACTGGAGCTTGCGGGCAAATCGAGTCACACCAGCCGTGCCAACGATGGCTGGATCACCACCCGAGTCAAAACAGCGATGGCAACGTCGGGAGCACTGGACCCTACCCGGGTCAAGGTGGTAACCGAACGGGCGAATGTTTATCTGATGGGGCTGGTGACCCGCGCCGAGGCTGAAGCCGCTGTCAAAGTGACCCGATCTGTGCCAGGCGTCGTACGTGTGATCAAAGTATTTGAGTACATCTGAGTATCAGCCGGTGTCATTCTGGGGTGAACAGCGCCCGTAAAATCATCCTCGACCCAAAAGCGCTGAAGCGGCGGGTCGACTCCGCCCAGCGGCCACTGGTTTTTACCAACGGCTGTTTCGATATTCTTCATCGTGGCCACATCACCTACCTTGAGGAAGCAGCTGGGCTGGGAGCCACGCTGCTAGTGGCCCTGAATACCGATGACTCGGTACGCCAACTGGATAAGGGCGCCGGACGGCCGGTCAACCCGCTGGAAGACCGCATGGCACTCGTCGCTGCGCTTGAGTGTGTCAGTCTCGTTACTGCGTTTGATGAGGCGACCCCGCTGGAGCTTATCCGCCAAATCAAACCGGACCATCTGATCAAAGGTGGTGACTGGAGTCAGGAGGAAATTGTCGGGGCTGATATCGTGCAGGCAGCCGGCGGCGCCGTCCACAGTTTGCCTTTTCGCTACCAACGTTCAACCACTGAATTGATTCACCGACTGCGTGATCCAAAACGTAGCTGAAGCACCGGCCTGATCACAGCGAGCCTAGCGGTGCGATCTAGATCCGCTGTAATAGAGGCTCCAACTCAGACAGTGCCGTCTCGTACACCGTACGCTTGAATGCCACTACCTGTTTGACTGGCAACCAGTAATCCACCCACTGCCAATAATCGAACTCGGGTACAGCGCTATGGTCCAGGCAGATTTTGTCGTCTGCCGCAAGCATGCGCATCAGGAACCACATCTGTTTCTGCCCACGAAAGGTGGTTCTGCGGGACCGTAACTTGCCCGGCACATCGTAACGCAACCATTGGCGAGTTCGGCCGACCAGTTGCACATTCTGTGGACGCAGTCCAACCTCTTCGAAAAGCTCCCTGTAGGCCGCCTGCTCAATTGTCTCTCCTTGCTCGACGCCGCCTTGAGGAAACTGCCAACCATCATGGCGCGTACGCCGCGCCCACAACACCTGCCCGAGGTTGTTGAACAACACAATGCCGACATTGGGCCTATAGCCGTCGGCATCAGAAACATTATGTGTGTCATCTGACATGAAACTGTGGTCCGAATCCGTTACCTAGTTAGCAACACCGATTCTTTCATGTTTTTTGTCATTCAGGCAATACTGAACAACTAAAGGATGCCGCCCAGCAATGCAAATTGACTCGTTTCAGGTCGATTAATGTTCCTTTTTTTTCAGCGAATCTTCGTAACGGCCACTAAAGAGAGCCTCCAGTTGGTCAATAGTCACATCTGCCTCTGAGCCCTGAAGCACATGCTGGGTCATCAGGGACGAAGCTTCGTTAAAAAGTTTAGCCCGATCAAGCATGGGATAAGTTTCAGACAGGCGACGGATTGCCCCAATTACACTTTCGCTTCGCGGGCGGGGAATATCAGCAACTTCAAGCTCTGCCGAGACCGAGTCCGGTTGGCACGATAGCAGGTATTGGGCAAAATTCAGCAGACTTTGCCGGTGCTCCGCTGTCAATCTATCAAATAGAGCCTGCCAATGCTTACGGTCGGGATCAGCCATCACGTACCGCACTCAGGCTGATCGCCTGGCCGTCAAATTGATTCACTGGACCGATTGCTTGGTAACGCAATGTGCCTGGGTAAAATCCAGAAACTCATCCATCGCCCGCAATCGGAACTTCTGCTTCTGATAAACAATTGAAAAGGGTCGAGTCAGGGGTGGATCAAGGCTAGCCTTGGCCAACATGTCAAGCTGTAGTTCTTTGTTCAGTGTGGCAACAGACAGAATTGAGATACCCAGGCCGGCAACAACAGCACTCTTGATTGATTCAGGGCTACCAAACTCCATGGTCAGGTTGAGGTCAGAAAATTCATGGCCCCTGCCGCGCATATAGTCCGCAATAACATTACGGGTACCCGATCCTTCTTCGCGGCTGATACAGGGGTACTCCAGGATTGCTTCGATAGCCACTGATGATGACTTTGCCAGCGGGTGCCCAGGCGGCATGACGACGACCAATTCATCATTCCAACATATCTTGGCTACCAGGTTCTTGTTACTCACTGGCCCCTCGACAATACCAATGTCGATCTCGTTGCTTTCGACCATGTGGATAACACCTTCCGTGTTAGCCACATGCAGGCGGACTAACACGTCAGGAAATTTCGCCTTATATTCACCGAGAATGCTGGGAATAACATATTCACCGATGGTCGTGCTCGCCCCAAGCACCAGGGGCCCCAGCACATCGCCGGTCAATTTGCGGACCTCGTTATCCATCTCGTTGTATAGCGCGATCACCCGATCGGCATAAGATTTGACGAGCTCCCCAGCCGTGGTCAGGCTGATGCGATTATGCGTTCTATCAAACAGACGAGTATTGAAGTAATCCTCCAGCTGGCGAATCTGGAAGGTCACTGCGGGCTGCGTCATATGCAATGCCTCAGCTGCCTTGGTAAAACTGAGTACCCGTGCCACCGTTGTAAAAACCTGTAGTCGTCGATCAGCCATCTTGTGTTCACCTTGCCGCGGGCTGGGCCCGATATGTGTGCATCCCGAAAATGCGTGACCAGACTCCATTAGGAGTTTGCAGCCTTTAATAAGTTTATTTTATGGCTTCCGGGCACAAATTGACACACCTAGCTTGCTGCTATCAAAAACAGATCTGGCAAAAAGCCAACGCTCGCTCCGACCGGGCGAGAAAAGAACTGACATAGCAGTCCATCACCAACCGCTGTCGGCGCGTCGGTGAGGAAGTGAACCACCCGGCCCGGCTCAGGTGGCCAGGCCAGTGCGTTCTATCAGGGGCAGGTGGCGGTATCGCTCGAAACAACGCCTACTAGCAGCAAAAAACTGGAAAACGGGCCCATGTTTTTCATGGCTTCCCATTTCGGACCTGAAAATTTCAGGCGCATAAAGGACATGGCTTTCATCGGTCCGTATTCGCCAGAGCCCATTTCAACCCAGCGCGCGGTCTTGGCATGCATCCGGTAATCCACTTTCTTGTTCAGGGTTGTGGTCTCAACCGCACCCCCGTACACGCACTGCGCTTTACCATCGACGGGTGCAATTCGGATCTCCGCGGTCGGCTCATCTCCACAATCGCTACGATAAACGTGCATGACCTTGGATGGACGACCCGCATTGTTATCAACCCAGCCCGAGCTTGCGAGCTCATCGGTCAATACCGGATCCTGGTTCCAGGCAGCGCACACTGCGCTGCCCCACTCGCTTGACATCATGACTGGTGCGGCATGGGCTGTTACTGCGAAACTGGCCAGAAGTGCAAAGTTGCCCGCTACCAAGCCAGCTTTCAAAACAAACTTAAACATGGATAACCTCCGTGGGAGTACTGTCAATCAAACCTTAAGATCGTTGATTATCCTTTAGCGCAGCGCAAAGCGGGATTGCGTTTCTTTATCTGCCTGTAGAAAGTGGTTATATGCTTTGTCAACGCTAGGCGTAGCTCTTAGCTGACCTTGGCACCAGCCTCAAGGACAAACCTGCGAAAAGCCTCGGCTGTTGGTGACAGGCGCTTGCCGCGTCGGTGTGCCACATACCAGCGGCGCATGATCGGAAACCCCTGCACATTCAACTGAATGAGACGCTTGAGGGTGAGTTCTAACTCAACCGTATGGGCCGACACAATCGCCAGACCCAGGCCTGCCTCGACGCTCTGCTTAATCGCCTCGTTACCCGTCAGTTCTATCCCTTTTTGGTAATGAAAATCGTTTTCAGCAAAACATCGCTCCATGGCAATCCGCGTTCCTGACCCTGGCTCACGAACCAGGAATTTCTCCTGGGCCAGGTCGCTCAAAAGAATTTTGCGACGCCCAGCCAGCGGGTGATTCAGGGCACTGATCACAATCAGCGGATTATCCATGAATGACTCAGATACCAGATCCATATCCTTTGGCGGCTGACCCATCAGCACGAGGTCAGGTACGTTATCGTCAAGGCGGGCCAGAAGCGATTCTCGGTTGGCCACATCCAAAGAGATTTCCACCGCAGGATGCTCACGAGCGAAAGTCGCAAGCAGTCGGGTAGCAAAATAATTCACGGTAGAAGCAATAGCGATCCGCAGACGCCCAGAGTCCACGCCCAGAAGTTCGTTCATCTCCTCACCGGCTACGGCCAGGTGCTGCATAATGGTTCGAGCATGCACCAACATGGTTTCACCGGCCTGAGTCAGGTAAATCTTCTTGCCGATCTGCTCGAACAGCGGTAACCCAGTCGAGCCTTCCAGTTGCTTAATCTGCATAGAGACTGCGGGCTGCGTCAAATACAGTTCCTCTGCGGCACGGGTATAACTCAGGTGCCGGGCGACCGCCTCAAATACCTGTAATTGCCGAATCGTTATATGCATAGACTCTCCCTGACCTGCGGCTGTACCTAGGAAATAACAGGCCAGTCCGAGGATAAGTATAAACTTATTTATGAAATAAAATAAATTTGCTTATTCTGATGATACCTATCCCGTATAGTCACAATTATTAAATCGGTTACACCTGTTGCCTGGCAGTTCTCTACCCGGCGCAGGGGAGAAAACTCATGTCCACTAGACACCCCGTGATTGCCGTGACCGGCTCATCAGGCGCCGGTACCAGTACCGTCAAGACTGCGCTGGAGCATATTTTCCTTCGCGAAAGCCTTAAGGCATGTATTGTCGAGGGCGATAGTTTTCACAAATACGATCGTTACCAGATGCGTGACCAGGTTGCCAAAGCGCAGGCCTGTGGCGAGAACCTGAGCCACTTCGGTCCAGACGGAAATCACTTTGAGAAGCTGGAGAGCCTTTTCCGTGATTACGGTGAGACTGGCACCGGAAAAATACGCTATTACCTGCATAACGATGAAGAGTCGGCGCCTTATAAGCAAAAGCCAGGAACTTTTACGCCTTGGGAAGATATCGGCGATGACACCGACATGCTTTTCTATGAAGGCCTGCATGGCGGCGTAGTGAACGACAAGGTCAATATCGCCCAACACGTCGACCTACTGGTGGGGGTGGTCCCTATTGTGAATCTTGAGTGGATTCAAAAAATCCACCGAGACACAGCAAGTCGCGGCTATGAACCGGAAGCCGTGACTGAAACCATTCTGCGGCGCATGCATGACTATGTGCACTACATCGCACCCCAGTTTTCCCGTACTGATATCAACTTCCAGCGCGTGCCGACGGTTGACACTTCAAACCCCTTTATCGCCCGAGACATCCCAACGCCTGATGAAAGCTTCGTCGTGATCCGTTTTCGTGATCCGAACAAGTTCGGGGTGGACTTTCCCTATCTGCTGTCCATGCTTCATGACTCTTTTATTTCACGGCGAAACACCATTGTGGTGCCCGGCGGCAAGATGGGCCTGGCGATGGAAATCATCCTGTCGCCGATCGCCGATACGATGATGGAGAACCAGAGAGGATTGGAGCGTAGCGCGCGGCGCATGGATTACTGAATCGCCGCCTCGAATCGCCGCATGGCCGCACCGCTGTCCAGTACTGAACGGACTTTCTCTGATGCGCCGATCGTATCTGACTCCAGGCCAAGTTGGCATAGGCACAGCGCGGCGCCGTAGACCAGGCTATCCCTGACCGGCCCATCGGCCCCCGCTAATCCCTGCAACCCAGCCTCCGCTGAAGAAGCTGCCAAGGCATCCGGACCCAGCGCTGTCATGATTTCATCACCAGCGTCACCGGCCGGGATTATCTTTGGCAGAGGCACACTGCGTACCGTCGCGCTTATTCCGTAATCCGACGGGTCTAGCCGCACTTCGTTGTCCAACTCATCCCCTTGGTAAACAAAAAGTTTCGACGGCTGATTAAGCGACGGAATCACTCCACCTTCGACCCCGCGCACAATCATCGCCGAGGCATAACCTGACTCACGAGCAAGTGCCGTGTAAACGGGCGGATAGGGTTTGTGCACATAACCGGTCAACAAATGGGTCCGGCTGCGACCACGCACCGGACCCAACAGCACTTCCAGCGTGGTAAGACACGGTCGCTTGACAATACGGGTACGCAGTTCGGCAAGTTCATGTAATGATGGGCAAGAAAACCGCTGGTCGACGTAGGCCCAACCGACAGCTGGATCTGCGAGTTGCTCAGCTGCCTGATCCGGACTCAGGTCGACGTCGATACCCGCGCTACGCAAGACTTTGCGATGGGTGGCACCAAATTTCGGACCAATCGATTCAGCACCATTGCTGACCGTTGCAATGCCGCAAGCCGCGAGCACTGCGGGCAGAAAAGGTGCCGCTGGCATGCTCCGGGTAAATCCATCAAAAGGGTCTGACAGGTCAAGCACGTCATCCACTTTAGCGCTCGCCTGATTGGCATGGGCCAACAAGGCATCGAGCACTCCCTGGTTTTCAGCCATGGTTTCGCGCTTCATCCGCAGTGCAATCAGAAAAATAGCCGCCTGGACCGGGTCGGCCCCACCGGACAGAATTTCGGTCATTGCTGCACGAGCCTCATCACGGGACAGATCCTTACTGAGTTCTGGTCCGGTGGCAATTTTTTGAAGGTATTGGCGCATCTTGCAGGCTGTTGCGTTATCTGGACGGGAGTAATCCCATACCGCTTAGTCACCTAGAAGCCGATAGTCTAGGGTGTGAGCCGGGCAGGCTTCCATATCCAATTGGATAGTGTCGTTTGCCAAGTGTACTGCTACGCTTTGTAGACTGGGTCTCAGTATTTGGGCCCAACAACAGACCTGCAACAGAAAAACCATACACCTGACCATGAATAAACCTGAAGATACCGCACTGCAACTGGCCAGCGGCATTGCCGCCTTTGAAGCCAAGCATTTTTCCCGGGCAATGCAGCTACTATCGGGACTCGCTGAAAATGACAGCGCCGAGGCCCAATATCGCCTGGCCATTATGTACCAGAATGGTCTTGGTCTTGTCCGTAACGAACAGCTTGCCTACAAGTGGATGCAGCGTGCGGCTGCCCAGGAGCATGGCCTTGCCCAGCATGGCCTTGGCTTCATGTATATGAGTGGCGACTGCGTTGAGCAAGATGACGCCCGGGCAGTGCACTGGTTTGAGGCTGGGGTAACTCAAGGTCTCGAAGGGGCGATGGTAGCGCTGGCACAGATGCTTGAGCAGGGTCGTGGGATCGAACGCGACCCAGTGCGAGCGCAGGCGCTTTACGCCAAGGCCGGATTCTAGCTGCTGTCAATTTAGCCGGATGCGCTCTCCCCATGGGACCTGACCGGCACCCTATAACCAGCCAGAGCGCTGGACGCATTACACCAAACCTTATTTTCGCTGGTGCCTGGAGCGAAAGTCTATATCAGCACGAGGGGAAACAATGCCCAAGCAAATGCCGGCGCTGATGCGGAATTTGCTTGTATTGCCATCTGGATATAGCACCCAGCCAGTGCTGGCACGCACAATGACCACTGCCCCGTAATAAACTCTGATTCATGGACGCCCTTCCAGTCTTTCTCAAACTGCGCGACATACCCTGCCTGGTTGTGGGTGGGGGAAGGGTCGCCGAGCGCAAGATAGACCTGCTGCTGCGCGCACGAGCTCGGGTAACGGTTGTGGCTCCACAACTGGAAACCACGCTACAAGCATACTTCGCAGCCGGCACGCTGACATGGATTCCAACACGCTTTGATCCGGCACAACTTGAAAATGCCCGGATTGTCATTGCCGCCACGGACGATCGCACTGTTAACCAAGCGGTATCACAGGCTGCGCAGGCAAAACAAATCCCGGTCAACGTAGTCGATCAGCCGGACCTTTGCACATTTACCGTGCCCTCTATCGTCGATCGCTCACCGGTCATTATTGCAATTGGCACCAGCGGCGCCTCACCGGTTCTTGCCCGACTACTCAAGGCACGCCTGGAAACCCTGATCCCCACCGCTTATGGGCGCCTGGCAGGCCTCGCTGGACAGTTTCGCGATAGCGTCAAAACGGCACTAGCCAAAACCGGCGCTCGGCGCGCCTTCTGGGAGGAGGTCTTCCAGGGTCGCGTGGCCGAACTGGTGTTTGCAGGCAAAGACCACCAAGCAAAAAAAGAGTTAGCGCGCATGATCAGCGTTACCTCTGACAGTGAATACAGCCGCGGCGAGGTCTACCTCGTTGGCGCCGGCCCAGGAGACCCAGACCTGCTGACATTCAGAGCCTTACGGCTAATGCAGCGTGCCGACGTGGTGCTGTATGACCGACTGGTGGCCCCGGCTATTGTCGACCTGGTGCGTCGCGATGCCGAGCGGATCTACGTCGGCAAGGAAAAATCCAATCACGCAGTGGCGCAACCGGATATCAATCAGCTACTGCTGACGCTAGCCCGCCAGGGCAAACGCGTGCTGCGCCTCAAAGGTGGTGACCCGTTTATCTTCGGGCGTGGCGGTGAGGAAATCGAGGACCTGGTGACACATGATATTCCTTTCCAGGTCATTCCAGGCATTACCGCTGCAGCAGGCTGTGCTTCTTATGCCGGGATTCCACTGACCCATCGAGATCAC